>NZ_CAJHAT010000003.1:0-405162 GCF_904846465.1 Psychrobacter pulmonis | reverse complement strand
TTGCAGGTAATAGCAGCAAACTGCACTTAGTGGTCGATGCTTGTGGTAACCCTATACATGTTGAGCTGACAGGTGGGCAAGTGCATGACGCTAAGATGGCAAAGACGTTGATAGATAGCACGATTAACAACCAGACTAAAGCGGTGATTGCAGACAGGGGCTACGATAGTAGTGATATTAGAGAGTGTATCTTCAAGCACTGTGCTGAGTCAGTCATACCCGTTAAGTCGAACTCTAAAAATAGCAACAATGACACACTAGACTGGTATTTGTATCGTTGCCGTCACTTGGTAGAAAACGCTTTTGCTAGGTTGAAACATTTTAGGGGCATTGCCACGCGATATGATAAGCTCAAAGATAGCTATGCAGCAGCGGTAATGCTTGCTTGTGTCTTTATCTGGTTGCCACTCGAGACCATCCCAGATTCTGTGTAACTGCCATTTAGATTAAATGCTTACTGATACGGTCATCAAACATAATCATAAAGCGATTCAGAGCAGACGTCCAGTTACGAATCGGCATCGACCACCTTGACGACGCCTGCTGGGTTGCTAAGTACACCACTTTAAATGCAGCTTGATCAGACGGGAACACCTTACGCTTATTCACCGCTGTCCGAATCACGCTGTTTAAAGACTCTATAGCGTTGGTGGTATATATATAGTGGTCAACTAATTTAGGACACCTGATAAGAGGTTTTTGTTAAAGTAGCGTTTCTCTTTTTCTAGCGGTGTTAAATAGTCATTAAAACGGTGTGGTCTCACTGACTGATAATAGCCCCAAATATAATCAATAATGGCAGTCCGAGCTTCAGCAATATTCTCATAACCGCCCTTTGGCATCCATTCTGTTTTAAAGCTTCTAAAGAACCTTTCAGTTGGCGCGTTGTCCCAACAGTTACCTTTTCGGCTCATGCTCTGCTTCATGCCATTACAACTTGCCACGGATTCAGCAAACTTCTTGCTAATGTAATGGGTGCCTTGATCAGAGTGAAACAACACCCCACTTGGCTTTAAGCGCGACTGATACGCCATCTGCAGCGCTTTGGTTGTCAGCATACTGTCAGGCGAATCTGATACAGCAAAGCCAACAATACGACGAGCATATAAATCTAAAACGATAGCTAGGTAGCACCAGCCGCCTTTGATACGAATATATGTGACATCACCTGTCCAGACATGATTGGGCGCTGATGGGCTAAAATTACGGTTCAGTATATTGTCATGAGCTTTGTGTTCTTCATCAGTATGCTTATATTTATGCGTTTTCAATTGACAGCTTTTAAGCCCCATCTGCGCCATGAATTTACCTGCTATATAGCGGGTCAGCTTGATGCCGTGTTCATTCATTAGTATAGCGGCAATGCTGCGAGCGCCTGCTGAGCGCTTTGAGTCGTTAAATATTTGGCGGACTAATGCTTTAGTTTTGACGGTTTCAAGGCTGATAGGCTTGGGCTTTAGTCCATAGTAGTAACTGCTCCTCAATACCCCAAACAGCTTGCACAGAAGGCTTTTACTGACCTGTTCGTCTTGCTCTGCAAGCTGTCTTATTAACGATAGCCGTTCAGGCTGTCTAAGGCCAGCAGAGCAGAAGCCTTTTTTAGAATGTCGCGCTCCATAGTCAGCCGCTTAACCTGCTTACGCAGCTCTTGAAGCTCGCGCTGTTCATCCGTTAAAGCGTTGCCGGCTTTAGGTGCTTTGCCACTGATTTCTTGACGGTATTGACTCAGCCATTTCTGCAAGGTGGATTTACCTATCCCTAAGGAATTGGCCACGTCAGGTATGGTGCGGTTGTGATCAACAACTAAGCTAATCGCTTCTAATTTAAATTCTCGGGTATATTGATTGCGTTTGTTGGTCATACTATTTTCCTTCTTTGGGTTAGTATAACCTCTTAGCAGCTGTCCAATTTTATTATGCCACTACAGGTTTGGCCTTTGGCGTAAAGGAAGACGATCTTGTCATCAAGGCCACTAATACGACTTTGATGCTTGCGCACGAGTGCAGGTTCAAAGTCACCATCACGGTCTCTTGGGGTGGATATCTCAAGATCGCCTGTGTCACTGCGGACGGTCTTTTTAGTGTGCCCATTACGCTTATTAGGCTTGTCTGCTTTCTCATGCTTGGGGTAGCCGAGATGGTCTTCCATCTCAGCCTCTAAGGCAGTATCGATAAACGACTGCATGAGCTGCTTCTGAAAGTCTTTGATGTCATCGAAGCTGTTCATGCTACCAGCCATTTGCTCAGCCAGCTTTTTAATGTCAGATTGAGTAGTCATTGCTTATTCTCCTGTTATTGGATTATAAGCAGTTACACAAAGTTTGGGAAAGGCTCTGCCACTCATTTGAATTCTATACACACCCTAATCTATTAAAGTATCCATTTTTTCGCTTTGGTACCGACTATGTTTATGGTACTGGTGAATCTTTAATCGCTGGTTACTATAAGAAATCAAAAGTTTACTTGGGCGTTTATCTTTTTTTGTCTATGTTTGCGTCGGTAGTAGGTACGGGCGCTGTAGCTTTACTTTGTGCTGCTATTCTAGGGTTTATGCTACCTGCTAGCCTTGAGCTATCAACTATTACACTATCTGTTATTGTAATGGGTATTTCTTGGGTGTTTTTGGTTGCAGGGCATTACAAGCTGCTTGATAGCGTTAATAAGTGGATTATTATCGCTCTGACGTTTGGCTCTCTTGTCGCTGTCATTATGGCCGCAGGAAAACCTACTGTTATGACAGCAGACTTTGTTGCAACGTCACCTTGGAATCTAGCGACTTTAGGTTTTCTTGTCGCTCTAATGGGATGGATGCCTGCACCAATGGAGTTTTCTGCAATTAACTCAATGTGGATATCTGCAAAAATTAAGGCTGAAAATACCACTCATCGTCAAGGTCTGATTGATTTTAACGTAGGGTATTCAGTCTCTACAGTTCTGGCGTTAGTGTTTTTAGCGCTAGGAGTATTTGTTCAATATGGCTCAGGTCAAGAGATCCAAACAGCAGGTAGTGATTACGTTGGTCAACTAATTAACATGTATACAGCTACTATCGATGAATGGTCTAAATTCCTCGTGGCTTTCGTGGCTTTCGTGGCTTTCGTGGCTTTCATGTGTATGTTTGGTACCACACTCACAAGTGCAGACGGAACAGCGCGCGCAAATTCTGAATGCTTACGACTTTTCAAAGGTAATAAAGAGATTACTAATAAACAAATATTCTTCTGGACAACCTACGCTATTGTTGGAGGATTGATCATCATTATCTTCTTTACCGGTCAACTTGGCTCAATGCTTAAATTTGCAATGATAGCTGCTTTTATTGCTGCACCTATTGTTGGCGGACTGAACTATGTATTAATTAAAGATCATAAAAAATTATCTACCGTAATGAACATATGGGCAATCGTGGGGCTAATTTTCCTAACAGGTATTGCTTTGCTATTTATCGCTAATTTATTAGGTTTTTTTACTGTCTAATACACAGAAAAATAATTAGTGATTTTAATAGGCTATAACCTAACAGTTGTAGTGATAAGACTAGAAAAAAATTACATTTAACCGGCTCGTTAAAAAAATTAAGGAACTAATAATGAATAATATAATCCATGGTGGTCAAGCGATCGTAGATAGTCTGCAATTACATGGGGTTAGTCGCACCTATGTCGTCCCTGGTGAGAGTTATCTCTCGGTATTAGATGGATTATATAACGCTGACATCCAAACAATTGTATGCCGACACGAAGCCGCTTGTACCTATATGGCAGATGCTCATGGTAAGTTTACGGGTCAGCCAAGTATCGCCATGGTGACCCGTGGACCGGGCGCGGCGCAAGCTTATACTGGTATTCATACTGCATGGCAGGATGGTGTACCACTTATATTGTTCGTTGGGCTCATTCCTGTTGCCGATAGAGACCGCGAGTCGTTTCAATAATTTGACCCTAAGCAGTGGTTCTCTAGTCAGTGTAAGCGTGTATTCATATTAGATGAAGTGTCAAGAGCATCTGAAATTGTGGCAAAAGCATTTCATGCAGCTTTAGAGGGTAGACCTGGGCCTGTCGTCGTCGGACTACCGGAAGATATCATCCAACAAGAGTTTCATGGGCAATTGCATCCAGTGATACCTGTTGCTGAAGGCGCTGTAAGCGATGACAATCTTGATGTCATATTAAATGCCTTATCGACTGCTGAAAAGCCACTGATTTTTGCAGGAGGACAAAATTGGACGACAGAGGCTTCTGTACAGCTAACGAAGTTTGCCGAAGACAATTGTATTCCTGTTATTCATGATTGGCGAGCCTCAGACAGAGTGGTTTTTGATTCTCCTGCCCACGCAGGTTATCTAGGTTACGGGCGCTCAGATGAGTGCGCCGCTCTTATTGAAACGGCTGATATACTGCTGACGATAGGTACTGTGTTAGGTGATGTCGCTAGTGATGGCTATAAATTACGACAGTCTTTTGATAAACCCAACTATATTGTGAATCTCGATACCAGTTTGCGCGGTCATAGTGGCTCAGTGACTGAGCATATTGTTGCTAGCCCTATTAGCTTTGTTAAAGCGATGAGTAAAGCATCGCTGGCAAATTCTGCGTCTCGTGAGACTTGGTTTAATTATTGTCATGAACAACAAAGAAAGGATTGTGCTTTTCCAGAAAAAGTAACAGAAAGTCATTATGTCAATGATGTAGCCGCTAACCAAAATTATGTCAGTATGACGCAAGTAATCCAGCAGGTCACTGAGCAGTTACCTAAAGATGCCGTATATAGTTTTGGTGCCGGTAATCACTGCTTATGGGCGCAGCGTTATCTGCCTACGCATACTTTCCCAAGTCAGCTCAGTACTAGAAATGGCGCGATGGGCTATAGCTTGCCTTCAGGTATTGTTGCTGCTTTAGAGTCGCCAGAACGCCTATCGATTGTGGTCACTGGCGATGGCGAATTTATGATGAATGAAGCGGAATTATCAACATCCATTCGTTATGATGCCCCTGTTTTAATTATTTTGATGGACAATCAACAGTTTGGTACTATCCGCCAGCATCAAGAAGCACATTATCCTGACCGGGTGTCTGGTACGCAGCTACAAAATCCTGACTTTGCAGCACTCGCTAACGCCTTTGGTGCTCATGGCATACGAATCACTAGTAATAACGATATTAAAGCGAGTGTCACTGAGGCGATGCAGGTCGTCACAGAAGAACGTAAAACGGTATTGTTGCACGTGATTACTGATCCTGAGGAGCTAATGCCCTAGCTGTTAATTTAATTAATATCTTATGCTAATAATTATTCATAACAAGGAAGTATGATGACCAGCTATCAAGTAACGAATCCGGCAACTGGAGAGATAGAAAAGCAATATACCAATCATTCTGATCAAGAAATACAGGCTATCATTACCGAATCAGATGATGCTTATCAGGTGTGGCGTACAAGTGACATCAACTCGCGTGTACGAATATTAAATAATATTGCTGATCTGTATGACAAGCAACGGCAAGCCTTAGCGAGAATTATGGCACGCGAAATGGGTAAGCCTGTGGCGCAAGGTGAGGGGGAGCTTGCATTAGTCAGTGATATATTTCGCTATTATGCCAAGTATGGTGAGCAGTTTTTAACGACAGCAGATTTGCCTAATGCTCAAAACGCCGTAGTAAAAAAAGAACCTATCGGAGTATTGCTGGGCATCATGCCATGGAATTATCCTCATTATCAGGTAGCACGATTTATTGCACCGAACTTGATGCTAGGTAATGCGATGGTGTTGAAGCATGCGCCTTCATGCCCAGAGTCGGCTGTAGCTATTACTACTATATTGGCACAAGCATGCTTACCTAAAGGTGTTTATAATAATATTTTTGCAACTAATGACCAAGTTACATCGATCATTAATGACAAGCGTATTCAAGGGGTTTCCTTAACAGGATCGGAGCGGGCAGGTGCGGCTGTTGCACAGACAGCAGGTGCGGCACTGAAAAAGGTAGTGCTCGAATTAGGAGGTTCGGACCCATTTATAGTCTTAGCAGATGCAGATATCGATCAAGCAGTAACCTGTGCATTCATTGGTAGATTTGGTAATGCTGGTCAAGCCTGTAACGCGGCAAAACGTATTATTCTACAAGCGGATATTTATGAGGAATTCGTAGAAAAATTAACCCATAACGTTGAGTCGTTAGAGCCTGCTGATCCATTATGTAAAAAGACTTTTTTAGGACCATTATCTTCTAGCCAAGCTTTAGAAACACTTCAAGCACAATACGATAATGCCATAACGCAAGGTGCTACAGTACTAGTAGCGGGTGGACAGATAGAAAAATCGGGGGCATGGTTTAAACCTGCGCTATTAGCTGACGTAACCCCAGATATGCAAGCCTATCATGATGAGCTGTTTGGACCAGTAGCTGTCGTATATAAAGCGCTTGATATTGAGGAGGCTATAAGGCTTGCTAACGATACGCCATTTGGTCTAGGAGCATGTATTCATACGCAAGATATGGCACGTGGACAAGCAATCGCCGAGCGGCTGAATGTTGGTATGGTGACGTTTAATCAAGCACCGGGGACAGCAGCTGAAATGCCTTTTGGTGGTGTTAAGCGCTCAGGTTTTGGCCGCGAGCTTGGTCCTTGTGGGATGAATGAGTTCGTAAATTTTAAGCTATATAATAAATAAGCGTTTATACAGTCCCGTTATCTCTAGCTATATTGTATTATGAGCTGAGGACAATGATGAAAGGTGCGTTAAACATTCACAGGCTGGATGAGTATCATAAAAACTAAATCCTCTGTGTTTTTAGCAGGCCTTTCATGTTGATTGGTTATCAATATATCTAGAGTATAAGTGCTGAAACTACCATGCTGCAACAGAAATTAGCCGATAGCTTGAATTGGACATTACTTCATGTATTAATTGTTATCTATGAGGAAGGGAGTATTAGTACAGCTGCAAATCGCTTAAATATTACCCAATCAGCGGTCAGTCAAAACCTTAAAAAGCTTGAAGAGCAGCTCGAAAGTCAGCTGGTCATTCGTAATACCAAACCGTTAGAGCTTACACCCATCGGGCATTACTGTCTTCAAGTTGCCCAAACGATATTTACAGAAATAACCTCAATTGAGGCTATGAAGGGTAGCAATTCATATCTCTTAGAAGGCGAGATTAAATTGCTGGTCGCCAGTCGACTCCATAATCCAAAATACAATGATTTTTTAGTATATTTCAAAAAAAAATATCCAAATATCACTTTAGATTTGACAGTAAAATCAAGTATGGATATTTTAAATAACCTCAAACAAAAGACGCCTGCTGTGGGTATCTGCTTAGCCCGACATATCCCAGAAATCCTTAATCAGCAATTATTATTTACTCAGCGATATTATCTATACTGCGGCTACCATCATCCTCTATTTTCAGTGCCTGATTTGAGTTTTGACAGTCTATTAAAAGAAGATTTTATAGCTTTTAATAGTGAAGATATTGGTGATGTGCTTTCGCCAATTACGGTATTTAAAGAAAACCATGATATTACTGGTCGCATTAGTGCTTATACCAACAATTTAGATGAAGCGGTGCGCCTGATTTATACCGGCTATGGCATTGGTGCGCTACCTGACCAGTTTATTGCCGCAACGCACCTAGAGTCTAAGCTCAGACTTTTGCCGCCAAACGAAGGTATTGCTGATATACCCGTATATCTTTTTTGGCATAAAGACCGCGCTTTATCACCTATCGAAGCTAAATTTATTGAAGAGATTATAGAATTTGATGTTTCTCTTTAATTAAAACCCTCAAACCCCAATATTAACAACACCATCTGAGAAAAGTGATTTCATGCCTAAACCTTCTAGACTATACAAACGATAGTATTTAGGTCTTTTTTGAATCATCAGTGTAAAATAAATCCATTGTAATGGAAAGGTTAATGATATTTCGGGCACCATAGTATTGGGTGTATGCCACCTAATAAATGATAGTTTTAAATTAATATTGGGTTTACTCTAGGGCGTGTCTTCAATTCAATCGATGGACATCTAAATGAACTAAAAATGGCTAAATTTTGCCAAACTTCATCAAATAGCTAGGTAATATCCCGATATTAACGGCGCTATTTTCCTTGTTTGACTGCAATTTATCTCATTTTTAAAATGAAGACACGCCCTAATATTGAATCTTTCTCCGCTATCGAGATTAACTTCAAAACTATCCCTTAATAAGAATAAATATCAGATCAAAAATCTTCTTTTTAGGTGGTGTTGACATTATTGGGGGTTTGACTATATATACTAATATATTCAACGAATTCTTTTATTTGCTATAACGTCTGTTATAAAAACAAAAGTTAGCCCCTTATACAGAGGTTTAACTACTATCATAGCTCAGATATCTAAATCAGTTGACCCTTACACCTTTTCAACCTTCTTAATTTAATTAAAGGAAGTCAATGTATTTAGGTCATAAGTTAGATATCTGAACGTAATTCTCTATTAATTAACCCGTATTGCGTAGACCCGCTGCCAACGCATTGATACTACGGATTAATGGATCTTCAACATCAAGGTCGCCATGGCTAACATCATCTATAGTCTCTTTTTGTCTAGCACGTTTTAACAACTCTATTTGGATGTAATTCATTGGATCTAAATAAGCATCTCGCCATTGCAGTGATGCGGCAAGGTTTTGCTGATGCGCCAATAACGATGTTTGGTTGAGCAAAGAATTTAAACCTGAGAAGGTTAGGTGATGCTCATCGATTACTGCTTTCATAATCTGTTCACGTAACCTCGCATTGTCACATAATTGGCTATAAGCCTGAGCAATGCTCATCTCAGCTTTGGTAAACGCCATTTCAATATTACTAATAAATACGTTAAAAAATGGCCAGCAATCAATCATCTCTCTCATTAAACCTTCGTCTTCTTTAACGCTATGAAGAGCACTACCTACGCCATACCAAGCTGGTAGGGTGAAGCGCGCTAAAGACCAACCAAATACCCAAGGAATTGCCCGCAAGGTTGTTTTACTTGGCAGGCCTTTGTTACGGTGCGCTGGGCGCGAGCCAATATTTAATAAAGAGATTTCCTGCACTGGCGTCACTTGTGAATAGAACTGATAAAACCCTTCGGTATGGTCAGTAAGCGTACGATAACTTTGTTCACCCGCATCGGCTAGACGCGCAAAGAGTGCTTCATAATTTGGTAGTTCAGGCGGTTGCACCACAAATCTTGTTGAGCAAGCTTTAAGCGTACCAGTGATGCCCATGGTAAGCTCAAACACAGCGGTATCGGTGTTGGCATATTTGGCATAAAGGACTTCACCTTGCTCAGTGACTTTAATTTCTCCATGCAGTGTCCCGGCAGGTTGTGCTGCGATGGCTTTGTGGGTTGAGCCACCGCCACGACTGACAGAACCGCCGCGACCATGGAACAATCGCGTTTTGATGCCATATTTAGCAGCGATATGGTTAATGTTTTGTTGCGCGCTATACAGCTGCCAGGCAGAGGTGATAATACCACCGTCTTTTGACGAATCTGAATAGCCTAACATGATTTCTTGGGTATTATCTGAGTGCGCAAGCAACCCTCGATATAGCGGATTGTCCAACACGGCAGGTAAAATCTTATCGATGTTTTTAAGGTCTTCGATGGTTTCAAACAAGGGCGCAACGGGTAAGTCAGCAGACAGCTGACCTGCACCATCAACCCTGCACAAGCCTGCAAAACGCATCAGTAGTAAGACTTCTAATAATTGACTGGCATTGTTGGTCATCGAAATCACATAACTACCAAACGTATCTTGCCCGACCAGCTTACGTAATGTCGCCACAGAGTTCATTAAAGCCAATTGTTCGCGGGTTTTATCAGTCAAGTTATCGGTATAGATGAGCGGTGTACCAGACTTTGCAAGTAAACGCGTCAACCACTCTTGGCGTTCTATTTCAGTGAGGGCATGATAGTCTGGTAAGTTTGAGGCACTGGCAAAAATATCGGCGATCACTTCACTATGATAAGACGACTCTTGGCGGATATCGAGCGCTGCTAGATGAAAGCCGCAAGTTTTGACCAGACGAATCGTATCGAGTAATAGCCCTTCGCCATGAGCCTTGTCATGAGTATTGACACTTTTTCGAATGATGCGTAAATCTTCTAACAACTCTTGCGGGTTGGCGTAAGCATCGTGTGCGGCGTCGAGGTCTGTACCTTTGCTTTGAATGTGGCGATTGGTCGCTTTTATTTTGGCAAGAATAATCGATAACAATCTGCGGTACGGCTCATTGTTGTAATCGTCAGGATTATAATAAAATACTTTTTGATCGAGAGTGGCGTACGCTTTTATACGAGCATAAACGTCTGGCGCAATATTAATAATCGTATCGCTATGAATAAGCTCACGGCGCAGTTTTTTTAGCAGTACTTGATAATGACGCAGTACGGTATCGGCATGCATCAATACCGCCATTTCTGTGGTGTCATGAGTGACAAAGGGATTACCATCTCTATCGCCACCTATCCAAGAGCCAAAGCTCATGAAAGCAGGTAACGGGTAGTCTGTTAGCTCTGGATAGATGTCAACAATGGCGTCTTTAATATTGCGATAAACCTTTGGAATGGCATTGAATAAACTGGCATTAAAATAATGCAGGCCATTATTTATCTCATCATAAACTAAAGGCTTACGCGTACGCACTTCATCCGATGACCATAATAAATCAATCGTTTGCGCCGTTTTTTCTTTTGCTTGCTCGTAGGCAAAGCTGTCTTCTGCAAGATTGTTTAAGGCGTCGCTATGAGTAAATAGACTCTGCAATAGATTCATGGTCGTACGGCGGCGCGCTTCAGTAGGATGCGCGGTAAAGACAGGTATAAATTTCAGCTGCTCAATCAGCTCTTGCATTTGGGCAGGTTCAATATTGCGTTCGCGACATTCAAGCAAGGTGCGGCGAAACGAGCCTTCCCAGCTTTGATCGGATTGCATACGCAAGGCATGACGCTGCTCGCGTAAGTAATTTTCCTCACTTAGATTTGCTAAAAAGAAATAGATAGAAAAGCTGCGGATGACGTTTTTTAAGGTTTGATTATCTAACGAGGCGATGAAGTCGATAAGTTGTCGCTGGTTCGCGTCGTTAGGCGCGCGTCGTTGTTGAATAAAACCTTTACGCAGGGTTTCAATCGTATTAAGTGTTTCTTCGCCAGTCTGGCGAGAAATCGCATCTCCTAGGAATGAGCCTAATAAGCTGATGCGTTCACGTAATACGTCGTTATTTATAGTCATCCTTAACCTTCTCGTTAAATTAGTGGGTGAAATAGTCCTGATAGGCTAATTTATATCGCAGTCTATTGTTTAAAACAATAGGTAAGACCATTATTTATGACCATGTTCATCACTGTAGCCTATCCAGAAGTCTGCATTATCCACGCCAGCCTTTCTGGGATCAAAGATAGGATTAACCCCTAACTTCATCTGCGCATCGTAGTCTTTGAGCACCTTTAATGCAGTTTTGCTTAGGAGTAAAATGGCGATAAAGTTTAGGTAACACATACTGCCAAAGCCAATGTCGCCTAGTGCCCACATCATACCGACAGATTGCACACTGCCTGAGAAGCAAACAATTAAAAAAATCAGTTTTAGTAAGTACTTAAGGATGGGGTAGCGCAATTTGTTATCCAAATAGACCAAAGTAGTTTCGGCAATATAGTAGTAGGCAATCAAACACGTGAATGCGAACAGGAAAATAGCAATAGCGACAAATCCACTACCGTATTGGCTAAAAACAGTAGATACCGCTGCTTGTGTAAATGCAGTGCCGGCCTCAATGCCAGGCATATTCTCGACCAGCGCCACCCCTTCTGGGGTAGTTACGTTATACATTCCGGTTGATAGAATCATCAAAGCGGTAGCGGTACAAACGAGTACGGTATCAATGTAGATAGAAAAGCTCTGTACCAATCCTTGCTTAGCAGGGTGAGAAACTTCTGCTGCGGCTGAGCTAAAAGTAGCTTCTCCAGCTCCCGCGACATTAGAGAATACAGCGCGACGTACGCCCCATGAGATAGCAGTACCGACCATGCCGCCGAATATAGCATCCATACCAAAAGCACTTTTGAAGATGAGCGCAAACATAGAGGGAATGTTGTGAGCATTAAAGGCCAACACAATGACCATCATAACAATGTAGCCAATGGCCATAACCGGAACCACTTTGCCAGCGAAACTAGCGATACGCTTGACGCCACCAAATATGATGATGCCTAGCAGTACGACAATTAGGATACCAGTCACGAATGGAGGGATATTAAATGCGGTACTAAAAGAATCAGCAATAGTATTTGCCTGAACCCCAGGCACTAGCACGCCATAAGAGAGACAGGTCACGACAGCAACGACGATAGCAAAAGGCTTTAGCTTGAGACCTTTTTCAATATAGAACGGTGAGCCACCTCGATATTGATCGTCTACCTTATGCTTATACACCTGTGCCAAAGTGGACTCAATAAAGGCACTGGCGCCGCCCAAAACTCCCATGACGATCATCCAAAATACTGCCCCAGGTCCACCGGCTGCTATAGCCGTTGCGACCCCTGCAATATTACCGACACCGATACGCCCGGATAAGGCCATGCAGAAAGCTTGGAACGAGCTAACCCCTGCTGATGAGGTTTGTTTATCGAATAGCAGCTTGATCATCTCTTTAAAATAGCGAATCTGCACAGCGCGGGTCATGATAGTAAAATAGATACCGACGCCTAACGCAAGATAGACCAGCGCGTCGCTCCAAATATACCCGACGATGGTATTAATGATGTTTTCCATAACTTTACTTCCTTGTAATGTTTTTGGCTACGCTGACATTAGTTCTTGGGACGTCCTTGCTTAATTTACCAACCAGATAGTTTTAGTTTGAGTGTATTGAGATAGTGCCTCAAGGCCATTGTCACGCCCGCCGAAGCCCGACTGTTTGTAGCCACCAAAAGGTGTCGTAATATCTCCTTCTGAAAAGCCATTAATCGAGACGGTACCTGCTTTTATAGCGGCTGCGACACGGAAAGCACGGTGGATGTTTTGAGTATAAAAAGACGCAGCTAGGCCATAGCTACTTTGATTAGCAAGCGTGATGGCTTCTTCTTCAGTCTCAAAGCTGGTGATAGCGAGAATTGGACCAAAGACTTCTTCCTTGAACAACGTCATGTCTGAGCTGACATTATCAAAAATAGTGGGCTCGATATACCAGCCACTGCCAACTTCCTCATGGATACGACCGCCTGCAACCAAAGTAGCGCCTTCAGCTTTAGCGGTATCAAGGTAGGAAACTACCTTGTCGAAATGCGCCCTTTCGATCATAGGGCCAATAGCGACTTCAGGGTCATAGGGAAGACCTACTTTCCATGACTTGAGACCTTCTTGTAGGAGGCTCAATAAAGCTTCCTTTTGGCTAGAGTGCACTATTAATCGTGAGCCACAGCTGCAGTTTTCGCTCATATTCCAAAAAGCCGCTGACAAAATATGCTCAACGGTTTGCTCATTGATGAGGGCATCCGCAAACACCACTTGTGGACTCTTACCACCACACTCTAAGACCACTTCTTTTAGGTTGCTTTGCGCAGAATATTGCAGAAATAATCGACCGACTTCGGTAGAGCCGGTGAAGGAAATCATATCGACATCCATGTGCTGCCCGAGTGCCGCGCCGACTTCTTCACCAAGGCCGCAAATCAGCTGTAAGGCCGCTTTTGGTACACCGGCTTCATACGCTAATTGCGTCAAGCGATAAGCTGATAGTGACGTTAGTTCGGCAGGCTTAACAATCACTGAATTTCCGGTTATTAGCGCTGGCGCGACCTTCCAAGCGTACATTTGTGCAGGGAAGTTCCAAGGTAATACTGCGCCAACTACTCCAATTGGTTCTTGTACGATAAGCCCTAGTGCATCAGATCCAGTAGGTGCGACCTTACCAAATACTTTATCAGCAGTTTCGGCGTACCATTCAAAGGTTTCGATCGTAGCGGGTAGATCGGTGTTGAGGCATTCTGTGATTGGCTTGCCCGCATCGACACAGTCTAATGCCGCAAGCTCATCAATGTTTTCATGCATTAACTTGCACCAGCGCTGCATTATAACTTTGCGCTCTGCAGGCGACATCCGACGCCAATCTCCAGTATCAAAAGCATTGCGAGCTGCAATCACCGCAAGGTCAACATCTTGACGATTGCCTTTAGCAATAGTACCGATAGGGTTATTGTCGATAGGGCTATAGTTAGGTAGTGTAGCCTCGGAAACTTGCTCAGAGGCTATAAGATGGCCTGCCCAAAGCTGTTGTTTTTTTGAGAGTTCGAATACTTGCGCCGTGGTCATACTCATTAGATTGTCCTTTTATATAAAGTAATATTCTCAATACGGAGGTGGTTGAACGACTATGACAATAGCGTCAAGAACGTTTGGGTATCTTCATCGGACATGGGAGTTAATGGTATACGTACGGGTCCGACATCGATGGTACCGTTAATGCATCCGGCTTTAGCTTTTTGATTATAGTTACCAGATTCCATAGAATGAATCGCAGGGTACATACCACTCATCAGCTCTTTAGCCCCATCCCAATCGCTTTGCTGTGTCGCTTTAAATAGGGCAACTTGCTCGCTAGGGAAAACGTTAGCTGCACCTGCAATCCAACTTTTTGCACCCCAAAAGAAGAAGTCAACCGGTTGATCATCACAACCACAAACTACTTCAAAATTGTCGAAATTTGCTTGTAGCATGCGCAGCGCGTGGCTGAAATCGCCACTACTTTCTTTAATACCTGCGATATTTGGGTGTTTTGCTAGATGAGCAACCGTTTCAAATTCAATATTCACACCTACGCGTGCGGGAAAGTTGTACATAATGATAGGCAGGTCTGTTGCATCAGCGACTTTTTCGAAATGAGCGATAATGCCATTTTGATCTGGAAGACTATAAGGATTGGCTGATAGCATTAAACCATCGTAGCCTAGCGCTTTTGCTTGATGTGCCAGCTCAATGGAATGATCAGTCGAAAGGCTGTTAATACCAGCGATTAAAGTGATTCTACCTTTAGCAGTATCAGCAATAGTACTCAGAACGAGCTCGCGCTCTTCAGGTGAAAAAGTATAGTATTCTCCAGTGGTACCACAGGCTACGATACCGGTGACGCCTTTTTCTATAAAGACATTGACTAGTTCGGTTAGAGTTTGCGTGTCAATGTCGCCATTGGCATCAAAAGGGGTAACGATAGGGACTAAAACGCCATGAATGTTCATATAAATATCCTTATTTAATGATAAAAGTCGTTAGTAGGCAGCATGCCAATAGCGACAGTGGAGATTCTATGAGTGATCATAGAAGTAAAATTTGAATTATTTAAAACGATTTAAACGATAAGAAGTAGGGTCTATAGCGGGAGTCTCGCCAAAATATAAAGCCGTGATCATCTCGGCACTGACGACGGCTTGTGTCAATCCCAGATGCTGGTGACCAAAATTTAAAAGGACGGAACCGCACTTGTCGATAATGGGCAACGAGTCGGCGGTCGAGGGTCTAAACCCCATCCACTGCGTGCTATTTTGACTATCAAGCGGGGTTTTTATCATTGCTTGTGCTTGCTTTAGCAGCATTTGCGCCCGGTTCATATTGGCTGGAGCCTCGAGCCCTGCATATTCTACTGTGCCCGCTAAGCGTAGCCCGGTTTCCATTGGTGTCATGATAAAGCGACGATCCATACTTGAAACGGGTAGGGTTAAGCGTGTGGCTTCGTTAGGCAGCATGAGATGATAACCACGTTCCGTATCGAGAGGAACTGAGATGCCCGTCAACTGTTTGGCTAAAACTTTAGAGTGCGCGCCTGCCGCTAGCATGACTTTTTTGGCATTAATTTGTCGGTTGGCCGTCGTTAAAGTGATGCTATCGGCCGTCACTTTCGCACCCAAAACACGGCAGTTCTCAAAGATTCGACCACCAAGCTCTTTGAATGTATCAGTTAATTTCTGAGCCATGGCTTCGAGGTTAGTGATGTGTCCGGTCTCTGGGAAAAGCAAAGCGCCCAACTGGTTATCTTTTAATTCAGGCTCAAGGTCTAAGAGAGCCGATTGAGAGAGTAGTTCGTTATTCACTCCAAGGTCATTGAGACGATGGCCATGTGCTTTCAATTCGTACAGGCTAGTGTTCTTTTCGACTGTTAATAAAGACCCTTGTACCTTAATCCAGGATGTTAATTGCCATTTATCGGCAAAATCCTGCCAGGCTTGTAGGCTTTGACTATTGAGAGCTAAGAGTGCTTGATGGCTCTGCGCAAAAGGTTCTGAGCGCATATTCAATAGCAGCTTAAAAGCCCATGGCATTAAGCGTGGTAGGTAGCGCCAGTCTATGCGTAGCGGTCCTTCAGGGTTTAATAACATGGCTGGTACATGCTGCAATATATTGGCATCAGCAATAGGAAAGACCTGCTCGGTGGCAATATGACCGGCATTGCCATAAGAGGCTCCGCGGGCGATTTTATAAGCTTCTAGGATAGCGACTTGCACTCCACGAGCTTGCAGACTAACGGCAGCGCATAAGCCAATGATACCGCCACCGATAATATGTAAATCAAACTCTTGATTGCCCATGCTGCTCTCACTTCCTTGTGATTATTAATATGATGCGTCTTGCTCGATCTAATACTGCTTTTAGTCCCTACTTAAAAATCTTGTAAATATCTCTTAGAAGAGGTTTGTAAAAGAATCTATACTGTTATAAAGATATACCCCATTTAAATGGGTCGCTATCTTGGACAATTAGAGAGCTCTCTGCGCAGATATGAGCATAACCACGAATTGTAGGGATGATAGTATTGTCAGGATAAGGGTGAGAAACGGACTGATTTTCGCTAAGCCTTTCAGCAGGTTGATAGCTGGCGCTAAATATACTACCGATAACGCTTTCTTGAACCCAAGTCTGCCCAGGAGCTAATAGGTTATCCGCTGCCAAACAAGCTAATTTGGCACTGGTACCGGTCCCACAAGGAGAACGGTCATAAGCGGCACCTGGGCATAAAACGAAGCTTTTGCTATTGGCGCTGGCGAGCTCACTCTGACCAAACAGCTCTATATGATCTATTTCGCCATTATTAGCGCCAGTAATGCCAGCTTCATGAAGTGCAGATTTGATTTGTAAGCTAAACTGGGTAAGCGATTGGACATTACTCGCTTTGATGGCTTGAGGATGCTCACTCACTAAAAAGAACCAATTGCCGCCCCAAGCGATATCTCCATGCACAGGGCCAATATTCGGGACTTGAACTGCGACTTGTTTTTGGTAGCGATAAGAAGGTACATTTTGGACACTACAACTGCCGTCTTCATGCAGAGTAGCTTTTACCAAACCAACAGTTGTCTCAAGGTAATGCTCGCCTGGAGTAATCTTTTTCTGATAAGCAAGTGAGGCAATTACACCGATAGTGCCATGACCACACATACCTAAATAGCCACAATTATTGAAGAAAATAACGCCAGCCTTGGCGCGAGGGTCAGTGGGCTCACACAGTAAAGCGCCAACAAGCACATCGTTGCCACGTGGTTCTAGAATGATGCTTTGGCGTAAATGATCAAAGTTTTGTTTAAAGTCGTGGAGTTTTTCTTGAATGGTATACCCATTAAGGTTTGGGAAGCCTTCGTACACCATACGAGTAGGCTCACCGCCAGTGTGCGAATCAATGATTTTAAAATTAAAAAGTATGGTAGACATAATTAACTTCCCGATTCATCCATGAATTAAGGTGTGTTCGTAGCACTTAATTATTAATAAATAGTGTATAGATATAGAATGCCCCGTTTCGTAAAAGGGGGCTTGTTGTTTTTCCATGAATAAATGCGCATTTCTGCATAGGTTATAGAGCGATATAACGGTATAAAGGTCATATGTTATTAACCTAACGTGCTAAATAGTTATTAGGCTCTAGGGAAGCTCAGGGTAAAATGATTTTAAAGTTTATTTTTCTAATGAAGTATTTATGTACAGAGCCTAAATAGTAATAAGGTTTCTTTAAAATGTTTTTAGGGTTTAGCAGGAGAGCCCAAGAGAGGCTATATGGAAAATGTGCAAATGCTATCGTTAAGAGAGCCGACAAATGGATTGTCAAAACAGCTACAGGCTTATCGACCAAAAAACTTGCAGGAGTTTGTTGGTAACGTATCATTATTAATACCTTTGCTCGATACTATGGCGAACACGGTATTTTTTGTGAAAGACAGCCAAGCATGTTATCAATTAGTAAGTAGGACACTGATTAAACGTAGTGGGTTCAAAGATAAAAAAGAACTTGTAGGGCTAACTTCAGAGCAAGTGTTTTCAGAGCCTCAAGGCAAAGATTACCTTAATCAGGATATGAAAGTGCTGAAAGAGGGCAGGGAGATTACTGATAGACTGGAGTTACATAGCTATGCTTCTGGACAGCTAGGGTGGTGTATCACGCAAAAGCTACCGGTATATAATACAGAACGGCGTATTGTAGCAATGGTGGGCATATCGGTCGATATCGATGAAGATAATGAGCGAATATTGCGTAAGCACGCTCGCTTGGCAAGTGTAGAGGAGTATGTACGAAACAACATTGATCAAAAGATTCATATTGTGCATTTAGCGACGCTGGCGAATCTTAGTCAATCACAACTAGAGCGTACTTTTAAGGCAGTACTTAATATGTCGCCGATTCAGTTTGTACAAAAACTTCGTTTAGAGCATGCGATTCGTCTTTTGGCAGACCATAAGCTCACAGTGACGCAAATCTCTTTAAATTGTGGTTATGGTGATCATAGTGCTTTTAGTCGGCAGTTTAAGCAATTTACTGGAATGTCACCTATTAAGTTTCGTAAGATGCATTTTGAAATATAGTGACCAAGGTTTTTCTTTCGTATCATATTATAGGGTTGTGTAGTAGTACCATTAAATTGGATAGCTACTAAGAAGTTATGCTAACTCAAAGAATGAACATAGTATGACCAGCAAACGCAATCAATATACCCGAGAATTCAAGCTTGAAGCTATTTGAGTTATGCTGAAGAAACCGTAGAGATAAACTTGGTAAACTAACGACCCGATGAAGAGTTTACCATGACGAAGAAAACCAGAACTTATAGCACAGAATTTAAAGCAGAAGCCGTTAAGAAGATAGTAGATAACAACGGTAATGTTTCAGCCACTACACATAGTGTTAGTAGTCATCATACTTTAATTGCTATAAGGTTCAAAGTCTCAAGATAGTATCAAAAAATTAATCACATCCATGCACTCACACAAATTTTAGACAATAAAAAACCCTTACAAGTCAATGACTGTAAGGGTTTGAATTTGGTGGGCCCAGTAGGACTTGAACCTACGACCAAAGGATTATGAGTCCTCTGCTCTAACCAACTGAGCTATGGGCCCTAACGTTAGACGCACAATGATACCCGATTTTTTTAAATTTTCAAGTAAAAGATGGCCTGTCAGACAGATATTATTCAAAAAGCCACTTTTTTCCTGGTCAAACACCACCGCCAGCCAATGTCAGGCTGCGACCACCATCGACAGTAATTATTTCACCCGTCACATAACGGGCGTGCGCCAAATAAAGCACACTATGGGCAATTTCCTCAGGTTTGCCTATCCGCTGCAGAGGAATGGAGTCGATGATGCTTTTTTGCTGCTGTGGGTCAAGTGCTTGGTCGCTATCTGCTTCTGGTAGGATATTGACGCCAGGAGCGATGCCATTGACGCGTACCTCTGGGGCCATATCAAGCGCGAAAGACTGTACCATCATGCGATGCGACGCCTTTGCCATATTGTAGACGGCATACTCTTTAAAAGGTTTATTATGCGCATGGATATCGAGTAGGCTAATGATACAGCCTTGCTGTGTCCGTAGATAAGGATATAACGCTTGGCTTAATAATAAGGGCGCTTTGGCGTTGGTTAAAAATAAATCATCCCATTGCTCTAGATCTATATCACCAAGTGGACTTGGATAAAAGCGAGAGGCGTTATGCACTAGGACATCGAGTTGCCCAAATGCTTGCATAATATTTTGAGTAAATTGCTGTAGCATCTCGCTATTATTAACAACCGTCAAATCTGCAAGGACGACGACCGCGCTATCAGGACGACTGTGATTCAGCGTATCGGCTAGGTCATTGGCTTCTTGCTCACTATGATGACAATGAATAATGACACGGTAGCCTTGCTCATGGGCGGCACGGACAATAGCCGCACCAATACGCTTAGCGCCACCGGTGACTACCATTACGGGCGCTGAGGTATTAGAATATTTTGATTGGCTTAAACTAAATTCATGGTTCATATTAAAGGTATTTTTGTTATTTAAATTGCTGGTTGAAAGTGCTTGTTTACAAGACAGGTTATGTTTGTAAATGCTCAATTCTACGTTGGCGTAATGCTTCGCCTATCGCTGGGCCTTTTAGATTCTGGTCAATATTATCCATGCTGATTGCATGAAAGCTATTTAAGGCGAGCATCATTTGGCGGTGCTGTATGGCCAGTTTTAAGACATGACTGGTGACCAAGAGCTGCGACAGTTTATCGGGCGCTTTATGAGCGCTACAAGCTTGAATAAGATCGATTTTCTCGGCGGCGCTCAGCTGGTCTATGCGGCTAAGATTTTTCGCTTGCTGCACAAATAAAGTGGCAAATTGAGTCTGTGCTTTTGGCACTTTGGCGCTGTTTCCGATCTCATTAATAGCTTTAGCCGCTGCCTCTATATTAACCGAAAGAGTTTCTGTAGAGTTTAAAGTAAATAAATCTGTGTTCAGACTGGCCATTAATAACGCCCAACGCTGCGATAAATTTAATTGCATTTGACCGGCGAAATACAATGCGGTTTGTACAATCTCTCGTATTTGATCGTATTGAGCATGGCTCCAAACTTGATGTAGCGGGGCAAAATACTCTGTTAGCGCCCCAATCTCAAAAAGCTGCTGCCAATATACTTGCGGCGACACTTGCATCATGGCACGGCTCGATTCTTGCCAAATGCGTTCACTACTTAAATCCGCAAGCTCGCCTGAGCTTACCAATTGGCGCATCAATAGCAAGGTTTCATCGGCGATACCAAAGCCCAAATCATAATAGCGTCCATAAAAGCGCGCGGTTCGCAGTACTCGTAATGGGTCTTCGCTAAAAGCGCTTGAGACATGGCGTAGGGTTTTATTCTCAATGTCATCCAATCCACCGTAGTAATCAACGACTTTACCAGTGATGGGCGTGTCATCGGTAAGACTCTTGACTTCGATTGCCATGGCATTGACAGTCAAATCACGACGTTGCAAGTCTTCACGCAAGGTGACATCAGGGCTGGCATGCACACTAAAGCCTTGATAGCCCAGACCTTGTTTGCGCTCCGTACGTGCTAGGGCATATTCTTCACGGCTAACAGGGTGCAAAAATACTGGAAAGTCTGCGCCCACTTGTTGGAAACCTGCCGCCAGCATATCTGCGACAGTCGCGCCGACGACGACAAAATCTTTGTCTTTGATAGGACGACCTAACAATTGGTCACGGACAGCGCCGCCGACGAGATACACTTGCATAATAGTCTCTTTTTTTATCCAGTATTTACTAAGTCATTTTGCCAAAAAAAACCAGTCAACACTCGCTTAGGAGTATTGACTGGTTTTAGTATAGCAGACGGTTTCTATAAATAACTAACAGAAGACCGTCTTAGCTATGTGTTTATACGCTATATAAACAACTACTTCTGCTCATTGATTAAATCTTGAGCTTCAGTGACCGCAAGCGCTGTCATATTCACCACACGGCGTGCCGTTGCTGATGGGGTTAGGATATGTACAGGCTTGTTAGCGCCTAGCAAGATAGGACCGATAGAGGCACTGCTGGTCGCTGTTTTTAGTAGGTTGAAAGCAATGTTTGCTGCATCAAGCGTTGGTAAGATAAGCAAGTTTGCTGAGCCTTTTAGATTGCTTGATGGCAAGTCATTGGCACGGATATGTTCATCAAGTGCCGCATCACCTTGCATTTCACCATCGAAGTCAAAGTCGACATTCATTTCTGTCAGCAGCTGATGTACTTTGCGCATTTTTACCGCGCTGGCACGGTCTGATGTACCGAAGTTTGAATGCGAAACCAACGCCACACGTGGCGTGATGCTAAAGCGACGTAACTGATCAGCTGCTAGTACCGTCATTTCAGCCAATTGCTCAGCCGTTGGGTCTTCATGGATATAAGTGTCGGCGATAAAGATGTTGCGATCTTGCATCAAGACAGCATTCATCGCATAAAAATCACTGACGCCTTCTTTTTTACCGATGACTCTGCTGACGTATTTTAGATGGAGCTGATAGTAGCTGAATGTGCCACAAATCATACCATCGGCATCGCCATTTTCAACCAGTAACGCACCGATTAAAGAGGTCTTACGACGAACATCACGGCGAGCAAGTTCAATGCTGACGCCATTACGTTTGTTTTTCTCGTAGTAGCCCTGCCAGTAGTCTTTATAGCGTGGATCATCATCTTGATTGATAATCGTGATGTTTTCACCATCTTTTAGGCGTAGTGCAAGTTTCTCGATGTTCTTTTCGATGACGGCAGGACGACCAACCAAGATTGGATATGCCAACTGCTCATCGACCACCACTTGTACCGCGAGCAAGACGTTGCTGTCTTCGCCTTCACAGTAAACAATACGTTTAGGGTCAGCTTTCGCGCGGGCAAAGATAGGCTTCATGACAAACGCTGAGTTATAAACAAACTCAGACAAGCGTTGACGGTAGGCTTTCATATCCGTGATAGGTAGCGTCGCAACCCCAGAATCCATCGCCGCTTTAGCAACAGCAGAAGCAATTTCGATGATTAAGTTCGGCTCCAAAGGTCCTGGAATCAAATATTCGCGTCCAAAGCTTGGCGTGCTCTCAACGTTTTTCACGTTGCTCATTGGCGTGGCTTCAACATGCGCCATGGCGGCGATTGCTTTTACGCAAGCAATTTTCATCTCTTCATTAACGGTCGTTGCGCCAACGTCTAACGCACCGCGGAAGATATAAGGGAAGCATAACGCGTTGTTTACTTGGTTGGGATAATCTGAGCGACCTGTTGCCATGATGACGTCTGGACGTACCGCATGGGCCAATTCTGGCATAATCTCAGGCGTTGGATTGGCAAGGGCAAAGACGATAGGGTCTTTTGCCATACGGCGCACCATGTCTTCAGTTAAGGTGCCAGGCATTGATAGGCCTAAGAACATATCGACATCATCCATCACTTCTTCGATGGTAGTGGCGGTAGTATTGCGCGCATAACGCTGCTTAGTCTCATCAAGGTTTTCACGGCTAGTGGTGATGATACCGCGTGAGTCTGATACCAAGATGTTGTTTTTATCAACACCAAGCGCACAAATGATATCCAAGCAAGATATAGCTGCCGCACCTGCGCCAGAGCAGACCACTTTAATCTCTTCGATTTTTTTGCCAGTGATAAGTAAAGCGTTTAGCATCGCTGCGGCAACAATAATTGAGGTACCGTGCTGGTCATCATGGAATACCGGAATGTTCATGCGCTCACGCAATTCGCGCTCGATTTTGAAACATTCTGGGGCTTTGATGTCTTCAAGGTTAATACCACCAAAAGTAGGCTCAAGCGAGGCGACGGCTTCGATGAACTTATCTGGATCATTTTGGGCAATTTCAATATCAAAAACGTCAATACCAGCAAATTTTTTGAATAAAACCCCTTTACCTTCCATGACAGGTTTAGAGGCCAATGGACCAATATTCCCTAAACCAAGCACCGCAGTACCGTTGGTTATCACGCCAACCAAGTTGCTACGAGCAGTATATTTAGCCGCTAACGCTGGATCTCTTTGAATCTCAAGACAAGGTATCGCAACCCCTGGAGAGTAAGCAAGTGCCAAATCACGTTGGTTGGCCAGTTGCTTGATAGGCGTAACTGAGATTTTACCGGGGCGCGGAAACTCATGGTAGTGTAAGGCAGATTGTTCAAACTGCTCTTTTTCCGTAGTAGGGGTGTCCGTATTCAAAGTGATATCGTCATTCATAATAATTGCCATGGTTGGAATAATTGGAATAAAGTAAATGGTGATAAAAACCAATGTCTATGCTTCATTATCATGACTATGATAATTAAGGCACATTTATACTAAAAAGGTCGTGCTCGGCGACTAGACATCAGCGTAAAAACAGCAATCTCACAGGAAGCGTTATTCTAGCACTATTGGTATTTCACTGCCTAGTCAAGTCATCTCAATTAGGTGAATAATATAATAAAATGATATTCGTTATTTCGCTGTTTGATAATGGCAAAAAACGCCCCTCAATATCAACCATAATTGCCTAATGTTTCAAAACATTACAGAATAGCAGCTTGTCCGTATTCTCTTACGAAGAACAGCTGATTGGCATTTGCGGCGCATGTGGCGCGGGCGGCATGGTATCAAGCTCAGTGGCGATGTCTTGGACGTTGTAAGGATTGGCAAGCAAGTCAAAGACTCGATTTAACTCATCAAATTGCCCTTGCTCCGCCGCCGTAATCGCCCGCTGTGCCACACTATTACGTAGTACATAAACCGGATTATTGCTATGCATTTGTTCAATAGAGGCTTCGCTAGATAACGGCTCTAGCGCTGCTAAATACCTTGTTGACCATTGTTGCCAAACGTGCTGTGCCTCATTATTAAACTCAGCAGTCATTTTTGCCAGCAATTCTTGCTCATACGGATATTCATTTGGCGCGACCAAACCCAATAGCGCGCGGAAACTGTTGCTATAGTCGAGCAAATTATTCTCTAACAAGGTTAACCACTCAAAAGCGAGAGCCAAACTTTCTTTACTATGCGGTAGCCCAAGCTTACGGCAGAGGCCTTGCTGATAATGCTGCATAGAGGTCGCTTCATACGGCGCTAGGCAATCAGCCAAGGTATCGCGTGTTACGCCGTCCAAGCGCATAAAATGCGGTAGCCAAATATTTAAGTTCCAATGACCGATAGCAGGTTGGTTTTGATAGGCATAACGTCCAGTATGATCAGAATGATTGTTAATCCAGGCAGGGTTAAAGCGTTCCATAAAACCAAACGGCCCAAAGTCTAAGGTACTGCCCGTAATCGATAGGTTGTCAGTATTCATCACCCCATGGGCAAAGCCAATCAATTGCCAATCGGCAATCATACGTGCGGTTCGCTCAACCACCGCTTGTAAAAATGCTAAGACAGGCGCTTCACTATCACGGCATTCTGGATAGTATATATCAATCATATAGTCGGTAAACTCGCCAAGTAAGTCGGGTGCAAAGCTTGCAATCCACTCAACATGACCGAGGCGAATATGGCTGTCAGCAACGCGCATCAATGCCGCGCCTGCTTCCATACGCTCACGGCGGACACGTGTATCAGACACCACAAAGCCCAAGGCATTAGACGAAGGGATGCCAAGCTGCGTCAGCGCATGACCGCATAAATACTCGCGAATGGTACTGCGTAATACCGCGCGCCCATCGCCCATGCGTGAGTAGGGGGTCAGACCAATGCCCTTTAAATGTAAATCTTGTAATTTATCATCATTATCGAGTACTTGCGCCATGAGTAAACCGCGCCCATCGCCCAATTGTCCGGCCCACTGTCCGAACTGGTGACCAGCATAGGCCATGGACAGCGGTCGAAACTCAGCTGGCACGTATTGACCCCCTAATATTTCAACCCAACGCGCCATCAGCTCATCGTCATCGAGCCAGCCTAATTGCTTGGCAACTTCGGTGTTAAAGTGACCAGCGCGCGGATTATCAAGCGGTGTCGGCTGCTGTTCATGATAAAGGCGAGTATCTAATGTGACGTAAGTATTTTGATAGCGCATAGGTGCGTTCCAATATAAAGGTATGTATTTTTAATATAAAAACTTAAGGTTAAAAGCGAGTAATGAAAGCGTGTAAAGAGAGTAATAAACTTACTATAGCATAGCCTTAATAATGCCGCGTTTCACTCTGTCCATCTCTTGTAATTGCTGTATAAACAGTGAGTGAGCAAAAATAATAAGTGCGTAAACGAGTAGCGCACAACTCATGGCCGAAAAAAGCCCCCTATCTTTACAGATAGAGGGCAGGAGAAACGTACAATAAAAACTAAGATAATAAATCTATAAACGCTTATGCCGCTTTTGGGCTTTGACCGATAGAGCGAAACGCCGTTTTTAGATTACTGTTATGCGCCAGTATCTTTTGCTCAACTTTGGCATAGTCGTGCTTTAGCATCTCTTCCACTTCATGCAGGCGATCAGCAAACTCGGTCTTTTTTAGCTCAATAGTTTTGGCTTTTAGCGCTTGCCATTCTTCGACCGTTTGCGTAAAGGCTTCGTATTCAAACTTGATACGATCTTGGAAACTCTTCATCGCATGCGGAATATCAAGTCCGTTTGCAGTAGCATTATCAATCTGCTGTTGAGCCTTTTTGAACTGCATTTGCACTTCAGCATGCTTAATGGTGGTGTCGTCAACCGTGCGTAATTCACTGGTTAGCCCAAGTTTAGATAAGCCCAAGATAAGCCATTTAGTTGGATCATATTGCCACCATTTCACGCCATTACGATAGTCGTATTGGAAGAAGTGATGATAGTTATGATAGCCTTCACCCCACGTAAAGATAGCAAGGAAAAAGTTATCGCGCGCACTATTGGTATCCGTATAAGGACGCGTACCAAACATGTGGCATAGCGAGTTAATAAAGAAGGTAAAGTGGTGGGTCAGTACCAAGCGCAGTAGACCTGCCAATACGAGCGTGCCCCACACGTCACCTATTAACCAACCAATTGCCGCAACCATCGCAACGTTGGTAGCCAGTACCCATAAACCATAGTATTTATGCTGAATCTGTAGCACTTTATCTTTGGTCAAATCAGGAATGTTTTTATAATCAAAGCGACCACTAGGATAATTGCGTAACATCCAACCGATATGACTGAACCAAAAACCCCGTCTTGCTGAATAAGGATCTTCCATGCGGTCATCAACATGACGATGATGCGTACGGTGGCCCGATACCCAGTCAAAAGCAGAGCCTTGAACCGCCAGGGTTGAGCCAAGTAATAGGAAGTTTTTTACCAAGGGATGGGCTTTGTAAGCGCGATGCGACAGTAGGCGGTGATAGCCTGCAGTGATACTAATACCGGTCCACACCATAAAGGCACCAAACACACCCCAAACTGGCGCACTAACTTGATGGGTCAACAGGTACCATGGCGTAATGACGGCAGCAGCAATAGGCGTCGCAATTAGAAAAATCGCTGGAACCAAGTTGATTGGCGACTTTTGAAATTCAAGCTCAAGCGGATCGATACCCTCATAGTTAGCGACTGCATTGGCATCTTTATAACCGCTCGTCGTCGCAAACTGCGTATCGGCAGCCTCATCAGTTTTGCTTTTGCCAGTATCAAGCCACGTCTTCACGCGCAGCGCCTGAGTACCAGCATACTGTATAAGCGAATCACCCGACTTCATGGCGAAACGCAAGCCCTTAAGTGGTAAGCCTATTACTTTTTTAGCAATCATGTAATATTCCTAATGATATTAATTTCAGCCTCCATATTACCCTAAAAGACCAGTAAAGTGAACAGTTATACACTAGAAAAATATTGCTAAATAACAATAACTTGTAGGAGTTATGGTAGTGATTAACCCAAATAATCCCTTACTTATCAGCAATTAAGTGAAAGTGTAAGTAAAAAGATAAATATGTGTGCGATAAAAATGTATAAATGACTATCGAGCCAATTAATTAGCTGGCTTTCTTAAGCCATTTTCAAGCAAGTTTTTTGAAATATGACAAAAAGATAGGTAAGAAGATCCCTTACTTAGCGCGTGAGAAAATAGGTTGGATAATCGGTGATGATGACGTCGACTTGCCACGTAATAAGCTGTTTAATCGTCTCGCTATCATTGACGGTCCACGCGCTGACTGGCAGGTGATAACGATGACAGTGCTTAATGACAGCTTGAGTCAGCAATGGATAGTGAATACCTAGCTGGACGCAGCCAAGTTGCAGGGCAGTTTGCGGTGCGCTTAGCAAAGTTTTAGGGGTGCGAATCAGTAAGCCACGCGGAATGTGTTGTAAGGTTTTATTGCGTTGCAACCGCGCGTGTAGTTCGACATCGAAGCTGGTCAGCGCTATAGGCAAGCTGGCAAGAGGACTATCGATTAAATCGTGCATTAATGCTCTAATTAATTTGCCGTAATCCGTGCGCTCATGTGTCTTGATTTCCAGCTCAATATAGCCAAAACCTTTTAGCACAGAGGCTATTTTGGCCAAAGGGGTAATCTGATGACCAGACTGTAAATAGCGTCCAATCTCGGCAAGACTCAACTGGTCGATGCAGGATTGCTGAGCGCATAGGCGTTGTAAATTATCATCATGAAAGACCAGCAAGTGACCATCGGCGCTTAATTGCACATCAAATTCAACGCCTATTAAACCCGCGCTTTGTAGGTTTTGCGCCAGTTTAAAGCCTGCTAAGGTGTTTTCTAATGCTTCACCGCGCGCCCCGCGATGGCCCAATAAAAGGGTATTTTTAAAATTTATCATTATTAATAGCTATCAAAAATTCTTATCGCTATCATATCGTCTGTGCAAAATGGGGTCTAATAAAATATTTATCTGAGAACAGAAGCATTACTTATATAGCGTACGTAGGAGCTGCAGCTACGATATAAAATATGTCTTTGTAGCTTTTTTGCAACCAAAGCAAGGTTTTATACACAATGTTGGACGTTATTTGTATATCAATAGGCTACACTGATGACCATTTAAATCAAACGCCGTATAATAACGTGGTTTTCAAAACTTGCATGACGATTGTTAACATTTAAATGTCATGATGCGCATGTAAGTTTTTGAATGTTAAAACACTGTCCGTCAGTGGCGGTACGAATCAGGAAATTGGAGCAAAAAAAGATGAGCGTAGCAAACAAGAGTTTGAGTAAGTGGTATAAGGTTGCTGGTATTGGTATCGCCTGTAGTTTGGTACTTACAGGCTGTAACCGCTCAGAAAAAGAAGAGACCACAGAAACTGCCGAGCTAACCGAAGAGACCGCTACTAATGAAAACGCGGCTGCTACAGCGGTAAGTTGTGATGATCCAATGGTACAAGATCGCCTCAAATCAGCCTTAAAAAATACGCTCAATCAACAAGCGCAAACCTTGGCAGCAAGTTACGCTAACGATGCTGAAATTGCTTTAAGTAGTGGCGTTGTCACTGGTAAAACCAATGGTATCGTCATCGATGTGCAAAACGCTGCGGTATTACAAGCCACAAATGATAATGGCATGACCACCTGTCAGGCGAGTGTCAGCATGACTTTGCCAAGTGAAGACTTATACCAAGCCAGCCAACTGCAAGCCACTAACAATCAGCCAAGCTTACAATCACGCCTAGCCAATGACAATATCCGTATCAATAACAACATGCTTGTTGACGATGCCTTTACCTATGTCGTTGGTACCCAAGGCGGTCAAGTACGTACGCGTATCGCTGGACAGCCAGCACTGCTGACCGTAGTATCAGAAGTAGTGGCAGGCTCAGCCTTTCAGACAGCACTAGAAGAGCAGCGTGCCGCGCAAGCAGCCGAACGCCGCCGTCAAACGGCACAAAACAATAGCGAAAACCAAACTCGTCAACCAAGACCGGTAACGCCAGCGGCCCCTGTGCGTCCAGCTGAGCCAGCTACGCCACCGACTGTCAATCAAAATAGCAGCAGTCAAAACAGTAGCCAGAACACGAGTAATCAGGATAATCAAAGCAATAACCAAGCTGCCCCAACGCCTAGTACTACAGCGCCTGCGACTCCAGCTGCACCTAAGTCAGTCCCTAAAGATGACAGTATCGATATGGTGATTATCGAAGATAAAGACGCGACTTATTAATAACCTCTCAGTTTATTAATAAAATGTCAGTAGGTGCTGTCTAAGCCTAGCGTTTGAAATTCAAAAGCCCGCAACTATCGTAAGTCGCGGGCTTTTTGCTTGAATGGATTTTTAGCGGTTAATTTTTAGCAGTCAGTAAAAGCTAAACTATTTATTCTCAGCGAATTTTTGTAATACTTGACTGTCCCATAGCACTTCAGAAACTTGCTCAGGGTCGGTGCAAAAACGCGCAGCGACAAACAGCCAATCAGACAAGCGATTGATAAAGCTAACTGCCGTTGGACGAATGGCCTCGGAGCGCTGCTGCTGCAATAGCACCGCTTGACGCTCAGCACGGCGACAGACGGTACGTGCCACATGCAATTGACTGACCAACACTGAACCTGTCGGTAGGATAAAATCTTTTAGCGCCGGCAAGGTGCTATTCATCGCGTCAATCTGTTGCTCTAACCATGCAATGTGCGCGCTATTCACGCCTTCATATTCTGGCATGGCAAGCTCGCCACCAATATTAAATAGCAGATGCTGAATAATCACTAAGGCTTGGGCAAAGTCGGCTTCTTTTGTCGCGTCAGTCGAGTTTTGCGTCAACTGCGCGCGTACCAAACCAATATGTGAGTTAAGCTCGTCGACATCACCCATGACGCTAAATAGATTGTCCGCTTTACTCACGCGGCTGCCATCTGCCATGCCTGTAGTACCGTCATCGCCAGTACGTGTATATATTTTGCTTAAACGATTGCCCATGTTTTATCCTTAAAGGTTAGTGTTTGTTAAAAAGTCAGTATTTTTTAGCATTGCGAATGTTAGTTATGCGCTCATTGTAGTATTTTACGAGCATTTTCGCTAAGATAATGGGTTAAGTTTTATACTGCTACTTTTTCAAAAATAATAATGACGCTAAATATTGTTATAACTAAGCTATAAATAAGCGTTTTCATTATTTAAGTGTGCAGTAAGAATATTTTCGTTTCACTCTTATCTTTTTTATCAAAAGGCTTTTTTACTATGACCACACCTCTTGCAGACGCGATGTCTCAGCTTGCCATTTACGACTCACTTAACGGACGCAAGCGGTCATTTAAGCCGCTGGTTGCGGGCAAAGTCGGCATGTATGTGTGCGGAATGACGGTCTATGATTATTGTCATATCGGTCATGCGCGGGTGGTAGTTGCCTTTGATATGGCGGTGCGTTGGCTTAAGCAATTGGGCTATGAGGTTAATTATGTGCGGAATATCACCGATATAGATGACAAAATCATCGCTCGCGCAGCCGAAAATGGCGAAGAAATTGGCGCATTAACGCAGCGCTTTATCACAGCGATGCACGAAGATTTTGCGTCCCTTGGCTGCTTAGCACCCGATGCTGAGCCACGTGCGACCGATTATATCGACGAGATGCAGCAGATGATTGGCAATTTGGTCAGCAATGACTATGCGTACGCTGGCGATAATGGCGATGTCTATTATGCAGTCGATAGATTTCCAGATTATGGTAAATTATCCAAGCGTAACTTGGATGATATGCAGGCGGGCTCACGCGTCGATGTCGAAAGCGACAAGCGCAATCCGTTTGACTTTGTATTGTGGAAAGCGGCGAAACCTAGTGAGCCACAATGGGCATCGCCATGGGGTCAAGGGCGTCCAGGCTGGCATATCGAATGCTCGGCGATGTCGACCAAATGCCTTGGCAATACCTTTGATATTCACGGCGGTGGTCATGATTTACAGTTTCCACATCATGAAAATGAGATAGCACAATCGGAAGCGGCGACAGGCTGCGAGTACGCGCGTAATTGGATGCACGTTGGCTTTATTAATGTCGATGGCGAAAAGATGTCCAAATCGCTAAATAACTTCTTTACCATTCGCGATGTGATTGCCAAGTATCATTCTGAAACGGTGCGCTTTTTCTTGTTATCAAGTCACTATCGCAGCCAAGTGAATTTCTCAGACAAAGCCTTAGATGAAGCGCACAATAGCCTAAGCAGATTATATCAAGCATTAAAAGCGGCTGAACAGCAAAAAGGACAAACACTCACTATCGATGATGCGCTAACAAACTCTGCTTACGATAGCGCGGCAGGACAAGACTTTATCAAAGCCATGAATGATGATTTTAATAGCTCAACGGCTATTAGCGTATTATTTGGGCTGGCACGTGACATTAATAAAGCGCTCAAAGGCGAAGATGCAGAGGCTGCATGGCAGTTGGCGCAGCAACTAAAAGCTTTGGCGCAGACATTAAATATATTGCAGCTGCCGGTACAGCAGTTTTTACAAGCAGTCGTGGGTGGGGCGCAAGAAGGTGGTTTGTCCGATGACGCTATCGATGGATTAATCACCGAGCGTGCCGATGCCAAAACCAATAAAAACTTTGCCCGTGCTGATGAGATACGTGAGCAGTTAAAAGAGGCGGGAATTGAGCTTGAAGACAGCCGTGCGGGTACGACTTGGCGCCGTGCTTAAATCATATTCTTGCTATAAGCAATTGTATCAATTAACATTTTACCCTCAAATTAAGTCAGCTTTATGCTGGCTTTTTTTGGTTCAGTGCATTAGCTTTATCTTATAGTCAAAATTGATGTTTAACTTTACTAAATCATTTCATCAATCAGCCTAGAACCTTAACGTATGAAACATTCCTCTCAGTCTTTGATTGCTAAAAATACTCAAGCTCCGTATATGGGCAATAGGGGCGACGCTGATGTTTCTGGTTGTAAGAATTTAAATACTATTAAAGGTAGGCATAAATTAACCGTGAGGCATTTGAACATACGTCATTTTATTTTCAGTATTTCCGTCATTATCCTAAGTATTGTTTATCTGCCAGCTTATGCGGCTAGTCATTCAGCGAATGACAATGCAACGATCAACAATCAAAACGAAACAACAGCGCCCATCTCCGAGGCGCCAGAAAACATCGTTGACTATGCATCGCAACGGATTGATAAGCTCAAAAAAGAGGGAGTCAGTGTCTCTGCGCTTGCCGAAGAGGTCATTAGTCCGTTTGAGAAAAAAACCGAACAGCAAGCAGGAGTATTACAGGGTGATTCCGGTCTGACTGGCGACTATAACGAAAGTTATTATGCCTTAAATAAGCTCAATGTCGGCTTGCCGCCGCTATCTGAGCCACCGAATTTATCGACACCACTGGCAACGCTAGAGTTTTTTCAATCGGCAGTTATCAAGCAGCAGTATGATTTGGCCGCTTATGCGCTCAATATGAACTTGATTGACGAGGAGTTGCAGCGTAATCAAGCAATAGAGCTTGCCAAACAGCTCGATTTTTTATTGATGGAAAAAAAGCTGTATGCGTTTGATAAGTTGCCCGACCGTCCTGATGGTTTGATAGAACCGCCGCTTGGTAGCAATAATAGTATCCAAGGTATTCCTCGGCGCTCAATCCAGTTGGGTTATATCGACTATCGAGATCGCCGTGTACCGCTGCATCTTGAGCGCGTACGTATCGATGACAGCCCGCCTTTTTGGGTGTTTTCCGCGCAAACGGTCGCCAATATCAATAAGCTGTATGAGCAATATCAGCCTGCCAAGTTTGAGCGTTATTTGCCCGACTGGACCAAATTAAAAGTTTTCGGCATTGCTATTTGGGAATTTATCGCTTTATTTTTATTCTTTTCTTTTACCATGGGCGCTGGTTGGCTGCTCAGTAAAGCGGCTGGTAAACTGCTCAATTGGTACGTTTTAGACAAAGAGGGCAATCGGCTCGCCACCATTCATCATAACGGCGTCGAGGACTTGGTCAATAAACTGACCGTGCCTTTGACGTTTACCATCAGTTTTTCCGCGGTTTATACCTTGGTATCGGGCGGTTTTCCTTACTTAGATGCGCTTGCCTCATCGACACGCCCCATTATTTGGATTGGGCTGGTGCTAAGCGCCATGTGGCTGGGTACACGCGCCATTAATTTCTTTGCCAATCGTTATAAAGATTTGCAAATCGAAAATTTAAGCGAAGAGCAGTTTGATAAAGGCCGCAGTCGCCGCACCTATGTGTCTATTTTTCGCCGCGTCTTTATCTTTGTGATGATTTTAGGCGGTATTTGGATAGGTTTGAGTGAATTTACCAATATTGATGGTTTGGGTAAAACCTTACTTACCTCGGCAGGTATTGCAGGTGCGGTGATAGGTATTGCTGCCCAGCCTATTTTGGGTAATATCATCGCAGGCATGCAAGTGGCTATTACCCAGCCGGTGCGTATCGGTGATACGGTGATGATGGAAGGCGAGTGGTGCACGATTGAGGATTTGGGTTATACCTATGCGGTACTAAAAACCTGGGATGAGCGCCGCTTGATTGTACCGATGCGGCATTTTATCACTGAGATTGTAGAAAACTGGTCACATACCGAGTCGCATCAAATCTCAGTGATTTATTTATATGTCGATTATGGCGCCAATATCGAAGCGATACGACAAAAATATATTGAGCTGGTCAAAGACAGTGAGCTATGGGATAGTGACACCGAGCCTGAGATGTATACGGTATCGGTAACAGAGACCACTATCAAGCTGCGCTGTAGCCAAGCGTCCGATAGTCCGCTCAATGCTTGGTTACTTGAATGTGAAGTGCGTGAGCAAATGCTAAGCTACTTATATAGTGAACAAAAGGATTATCTACCAGCGGAACGTTTTATCGTTAAAACAGAAACATAGTAACGATGTAAGAGCGTGGCAAAATAAAGGCATCATCTAGCAAAATAAGCTGACAAATATGTTATGCGAAGGCTTGCTTTATTTGTTATAATATGGCGTTATTTTTAAGGGATAATTCAGTTATTAAGCGTCGGGTAATCAGATGTTAGAAGGTTTAGAAGCGCGATATTAGCAATTCTACTTTCCTAAGCATTTTATTACCGCTGATAAACAGATAACATGCCGAGTGATATCCGTATTTAAGGTTTGTTCCTCATGGTTTTTTCACAATTCTAGCCGCTTTATTTTGGCGTATTGATTTTGATAAAGCTTTCGTTTATCGACGTGATACTGCATTGCCCACCCATCAAAATAACCACCACTAGGGGTCTGTATGTTGCGAATTGTCGATGAAGCCTTAACCTTTGATGACGTTTTATTATTACCAGCTTATTCTGAAATCCTACCAAAAGCTGCTGATTTAACGACCCGCCTAACCAAAAATATCACTTTAAACTTACCGATGATTTCGGCTGCGATGGATACCGTCACTGAATCTGAGATGGCCATCACTATGGCGCAGCTTGGTGGTTTGGGTATTTTGCACAAGAGCATGGATATCGATAAGCAGGCCATGCAAGTACGTCGCGTGAAAAAATTCGAAGCGGGTACAGTTGTCGATCCTATTACCGTGCACCCAGAGATGACCATCGGTGAGCTATTAAGATTGACTCAAGATAACAATATCTCAGGGGTACCTGTGGTTGAGAAGGGTACCGATAAAGTCATCGGTATCGTAACTCATCGTGATTGGCGTTTTGAGACCAACTTATCATTACCTGTCAGCCATATCATGACGCCAAAAGATCAGCTGGTCACCGTCAAAGAAGGTGAAAGTAACGAGAATATCAAAAAACTTCTTCACGAGCACCGTATCGAAAAAGTGATTGTGATTAATGATGATTTTCGTTTGCGTGGTCTGATTACGGTCAATGATTTCTCTAAAGCAGAAAATAACCCTAATGCTTGTAAAGATGAGCAGGGTCGCCTGCGCGTTGGTGCGGCTGTCGGTACTGGCGCTGATACCCAAGCCCGTGTTGAAGCTTTGATTGCCGCTGATGTCGATATCATCGTTGTCGATACCGCGCATGGTCACTCAAAAGGCGTGATTGATAAAGTTTCTTGGATTAAAAAGCACTATCCAAACGTTCAGGTTATCGGCGGTAATATTGCCACAGGTGATGCCGCTAAAGCATTACGTGATGCTGGTGCAGACGCGGTAAAAGTAGGTATTGGCCCTGGGTCTATCTGTACCACGCGTATTATCGCGGGTGTTGGTATGCCGCAAATCTCGGCAATCGATAGTGTCGCAAGCGCACTACAAGACAGTATTCCACTGATTGCTGATGGCGGTATCCGCTATTCAGGCGATATGGCAAAAGCCATTGCTGCTGGCGCGTCGTGCATCATGGTTGGTTCACTAATGGCGGGTACCGAAGAAGCGCCAGGTGAGGTTGAGCTGTTCCAAGGCCGTTACTATAAAGCCTATCGCGGTATGGGTAGCTTGGGTGCGATGTCAGGTCAAAACGGCTCATCAGATCGCTATTTCCAAGATGCCAAAGACGGCGTAGAAAAACTGGTACCAGAAGGTATCGAAGGCCGCGTACCTTATAAAGGCCCAGTTTCTGGTATTGTCAATCAGATGATGGGTGGCCTACGTTCATCGATGGGTTATACTGGTTGTGCGACCATTGAAGAGATGCGTACTAAGCCGCAGTTTGTCAAAGTCACTTCAGCGGGTATGAAAGAATCTCATGTCCATGATGTGCAGATTACCAAAGAAGCGCCTAACTATCGCGTTGATTGATCATCTCTTAACGCTAGTAAGATGTAGGTTATCGGCTCTGTAGCGTTGCCGTGACACCAAGATACAAACAGCCAACAATGCTTTATTATTGTTGGCTGTTTTTTTTGTAAAATACAACATTAAACTCTTCTATCTATAACTTAGACGCCTTTTTATTATTTAGATGCCTTGTCTCGGTTTAAGGCTTATACTTGATGTATGTTAAAAACACTTCGCTAATGCTGGAGTGGGTTTTTAGTAGCCTTAAAAAGGACAAGGCGCATAGAAAGAGAGCCAAAAAAGAAAATTTATAGCAGCAGATAGTTTTAAAAGCGTTTCTAAAAAAGCGATTGTTTATCAATTAGCTTCTTTTAAAACAATGACAGTCTGGGCGCCCATTTGTTTTTTTACTTTATAAAATTGAGGAATAATAATAATGAGTTACTTTGGCACTGATGGTATTCGCGGCAAATTTGGTGAGTTACCGATTACCCCTGATTTTATTTTGAAGTTAGGTTATGTGACGGGGCTGGTGCTGATAGAAAATAATAATAATCCTGCGCGCAAACCCAGTGTGGTGATAGGTAAAGACACGCGTCTGTCCGGCTATGTGATTGAAGGGGCGCTGCAAGCTGGCTTTAATGCTGCTGGTGTCGACGTCCATATGCTAGGGCCGCTACCGACGCCTGCTATCGCGCATTTGACCCGCAGTTTTAACGCCGATGCTGGCGTGGTCATTTCTGCTTCGCACAATCCTTATTTTGATAATGGCATCAAGTTCTTCTCAGGAGATGGCAAGAAACTGACCGATGAGATGCAAAGCGCAATTAACGATAAATTGACCGCAATTATGGATGCCTCAAATTCCGATAATAGTGCCATCATGCCAATCCTCGATCCGGCGCGACTGGGCAAAAACAATCGTATTAATGATGCGAAAGGGCGCTATATCGAATTTTGCAAAGGCAGCTTTCCTTATCAATATGACTTAGACCATTTAACCGTCGTCGTCGACTGTGCCAATGGTGCAGGTTATAGCGTTGCGCCGCGTGTCATGCGTGAGCTTGGCGCCAATGTTATCGCAATTAATAATAAACCTGATGGTATTAATATCAATGCCAATTGCGGCTCAACCCATCCTGAAAATCTGCAAAAAGCGGTACTTGAATACGAGGCTGATGTTGGTATTGCTTTAGATGGCGATGGTGACCGTATCGTGATGGTCGATGAAGCCGGTGAGCTAGTCGATGGCGATGGTATTTTGTATGTACTGGCTACCCAAAGTCAAACCAAAGCCGAAGGTGTCGTGGGTACCTTGATGAGTAACATGGGCTTAGAGTTGGCGTTAAAAGACGCTAATATCGCGTTTACCCGTGCAAAAGTTGGCGACCGCTATGTCATGCAAGAGCTTGAAGCCAATGGTTGGATACTAGGCGGTGAGCCATCTGGTCATATTTTATGCTTGGATAAAAGTCGCACGGGTGATGCCATTATCGCAGGTTTGCAGGTGCTCGCAGTGATGCAAGCACGCGGTAAGGCACTTAGCGATTTGACCGAAGGTTTTGAAGTATTACCACAAAAACTGGTCAATGTACGCTTATCGCAAATGCAAGATCCGTTTGAGCATGAAGAGCTTGTCGCAGCTTTTGATAAAGCGCGCGCTACTTTAGAAGGTCGTGGTCGCCTGCTTATCCGTCAGTCAGGTACAGAGCCGATGATTCGGGTCATGGTTGAGTCAGACGATGAGATAGAATGCGATGTGATGGCCAATGATTTGGCCGATAAAATCAAAACGGTTTTAGGCTAAACGTCTTGGTTAAATAGACTTATATTAATAATATTCGAAAGTTAGCGAGAAACAATCATGAGTATGGATTTTACCGATCAGCGCTTATCGTATGAGAAAGGGCAACTCGACCAGCAGTCAGTACCAGACTCACCATTTGAGCTGCTACACGCGTGGATGAATGAAGCGATAGCAGCAGAAGTGCAAGAACCTTATGCGATGAGTTTAGCGACGTGCGGCGCGGACAATAAGCCCAGCGTGCGTATCGTTTTGCTGCGCGAAATTACCGATAAAGGCATCGTGTTTTATACCAATTATGAAAGTGCCAAGGGCCAAGATATCGCCGAAAATCCCAATGCCGAAGCGCTGTTTTTTTGGCATAAGCTTGAGCGTCAAATCCGTATCAGCGGCAGTATTGCTAAAATAGACGCTACTAAATCAGCGGCTTATTTCCAAAAACGTCCGCATGATAGTCAAGTGGGCGCGTGGGTTAGCCAGCCGCAAAGTGGTGAGGTTGCCAATCGCGAGGTCATGGAGCAAACGTTTGAGCAGTTGCAAAATGATTATCCAGCAGACAGTCAAGTGCCAACCCCTGAGTTTTGGGGTGGCTATGAGATTACGATTGAGAGCATCGAGTTTTGGCAAGGCCGTGCCAATCGTATGCATGACCGCATTGTTTATACGCAAGACAAGAGTGGCACGGGCGACGCGGCAAAATGGACAACCAAACGTTTGTTACCCTAAGCTTGATCGTTTTAATGACAATCTATTACAAATAAAGAAGCCTCTTTAAATCTGGTTTGACAGTTGTTTAAAGAGGCTTTTTTTTGCGCTGTTTTTTAGTCTAATTTCTTGCATTAACTTTTTGCTTTGGTATCGACATTCACTGACACTGACATACCTGGACGTAACTGCGCAAGGTTAGGCTGGTTTTGGGCCAAGTCAATTCTAACGGGAACGCGCTGAGCAATTTTGATATAGTTACCCGTCGCAGGATTGGCCGCGCCGGCACTAAATTCGCTGCCCGTTGCAGGCGAGATATTACTGACATGACCGCTAAACTTGGTACCGCCAAGGGCATCGACATGAATGGTGACGGGCTCACCGATACGCATATTGGCCACTTGCGTTTCTTTAAAGTTAGCAATAATCCATACGCCTTTTGGTACGATATACATCAGCTGCGTACCTGCGCTCACGTATTGTCCTTCTTTGACACTGATTTGACTCAGCTGCCCAGATTCTGGTGCGCTAATAACGGTATTGTCTAAATTGATCTGAGCTTGCTTGGCACCGGCTTCTGCACTTTTAATATTGGCATCTAAAGATGAGCGGCTACCGCTGGTCTTCTCGCTTGCCTCACGAGCCACTTGTAAATTCGCTTCTGCTTGTTGCACGTTGGCCTGCGCTTTTGCAAGTTGCGCTTTGATATGCGCCACTTCTGCCTTTGATACCGCACCGATAGCGTCTAAACCTTGATAGCGCTTCACATCTTCACGCGCACTGTCGACGCTGACTTTAGCACTATATAAGTCCGCCTCGCGTGCTTCGATTTGCGCTTGGCTGGTTCCTGTATCCTGCGCATTACTAGCGCGATTGGTCACAGCGATTTCAATGTTTGCCTGCGCTTGTTCAAGCTGCTGCCTAAAAGTACGATCGTCTATTTTGATTAATAAATCATCTTCTTTAACAGTGGCAAAATCCTTAACAGCTACCTCAGTCACGTAGCCGGATACTTGCGGACTGATAATGGTGGTTTGTCCTTTAACAAAAGCATTATTGGTTTGCTGCACCGTTGGAGTAAAGGGCGGCAGCTTCCAAGCGTACAAAATTAATGCCACACCAATCACAATCAAGGCGATTAGTATGCCTAAATTTAAATAAGATTTCTTCTTCGGCGACCAGCCATCGCTGCTAGGAATCGGCTCCTTTGGCGGTATAGGCGGCATGGACGGCTCATCACTGTCAGTAAGATTATCATTAACAATAATCTCGTCATTAACAATACTCTCGTCATTAATGAGCCTGTCGTTAGCCGACTTATCTATATTGACCGCAGCATTTGGATAATTTGTTGCATCAGGAGCATGAGTGTTATTGGTTAGTACGTCAGAGGCAGGCTTAGGGTTTTGGTTAAGCTCATCAGATTTTTCTTGACTCATGCCGCGCTCCTAAAGTTTGAATAGTTATCATAAGTTTTTTTTGCATTGGTTAATATGTTAAGTGGCATTTTTAAATGAAGAAAATGCTTTAATTATTCGGGCTATTTTGCTTCGCGCATTTTTGCAATCGCTGCCAATTCTTTAGCCAATGGATTACGTTTATGGTAGCGATGATACAAGTAATTTAGTAATAAAATCAGCGTTGTGATGGAGGCGATAGTTGCCATAAGAAAAAATAAATCAGCATAGGCGGCGACCGTCGCTTGGCGCTGAAGACTTTGCAATACTTGTCCCATCGCCGCGACATTTGCTTGATTGGCATCCGTGATTTGGGTAGATAACATACGACGTACGCCTGCGACTTGTGCCATTAAGGCTGGGTCGCCTAAATTAAGCGAGCCGACCATATCGGCGTAGTGCATCTGTGTGCGTATGGTGGTAAACGCTTGAATCGCTGCTGCGCCTGCAAGTCCGCCAATGGTCTGCGAGATGCTAAAAATAACCGAAAAACTAATAATGTAAGCGGGGCCGTTAGCGATAGCGCGAAACATCCCTTCAAAAACCATGGGACCCATAAAGTAAACGGCAGCAAAGGCAATCATAAATTGACTGACATAAAACATATAAGGAGCAGAATTTAGCGAAATATCTGTATCTAGCCATGCGCCAACCGCAATCAGGGCGACAGCGAAAATGACCGGACGGCGTAAATCCATCGCATTAGTCCTAAAAATACTGATGACCAAGGCCAGAACGCTAGCGGCAAGTATCACCGCATAAAAGGTAATCAGTTGATCATTTCCGTAGCCCAAATTGGCCAGTAAACCTGCTGCGCCTACATTTTGCTCGGATAATAAAATACGCATCACCGCGCCGGTTATCGTAAAAGCGATGATATTGCGGCTACGCATCCAGCGCACTTGTAACATTGGGTTTTTACGGTGCGTTTCAATCCATAAAGCGATGCTAATCGTCACCACCGCGATGATGAGCGGATAGCTCAGCCAAGGCGTCGTCCACCACTGGATACGCCCTTGAACCAAAAAGACTGCCAAGGCTGCAAGTCCGCTAGCAAAAAACGCAAAGCTTAAAAAATCCAGTTTTTCGAATACTTTTTCGGTATTGCCAGGTGGTAGCTCTAAGATATTAATCAGGGCAAAGCAAATCAGGGTTAAGCCCAATTCAAACAAAAATAGCGTTTCAAGCTGGCCGTCGACCGCGAGATATGGCGAGATAATCCTTGAGAGAGGAATGCCAAATTGTACTAAGCCAAATCCCAAAATCAGACCGCTAATGCGTTTGGCGGTTGGCATGCCTTGCAAGCAATAAAAAATAGCCAACACCGTCATGGCACTAGCAACCATACCGCTTAAGCCGCGGGCGATGATTTCTAGATAATAAGGCTCAATAATAATAGCGCTGGTGTCCAATAAATGACTACTGACCAACCATTGTAAACTGGTGGCCGCCAACAGTGAGAACAGGGTGATTTTACTAAAGAGCGCCATACCAAATTGCTGACGGATTTTGTATAGCAGCACCGTAATACAAGCATTGGTCATATTATAGGCGACCGATATCCAGCCACCTTCGACTGGCGTCAAGCCCATTTCACCTTGGATTTGGGTCAGATTCGCTACCAATAAACCATTTTGAAAGCTGGCGGTGATGCCAATAAAAATACCAATCAATAGATAAAATACTTTACGGCGAGTAGGATGGTCGGGTGTGGCGGGAGAACCCACCATAAAGGGTTGTTCGTGCGGTTTGAATTGGTATTCATTGCTCATTGTCTATCGCCACCTGCTAAAAGTAGAAAGATAAAGTGACATCGTAGGACTCTTATACGAGCAATAATTGGAAGAGCTATTATCAAATTGAGCCATAAGTGCTTCATTTAGTAGCTATAAATAGTAGCTATAAATAGTAGCTATAAAAAATAAAAAACAGTCAAAGGACTGTTTGCATTATTTTATCATGATTTCAATTTGAGACTATTTGGTGATTGTACTTTTTTAGTTTAAAAAGTGAGGGCATCAGAGTTATGTTTATGCTTAAAATTATAAATAATTCTACTTTTATTTAGAGTTTTTACTCGAAGGTCTTCTTAGCTAAACTTAATTTTAGGACTAACAAATGTCTATTATTTATAAATATGGTACTTGACTGAGCTACGCTCTAGGTTCAAACTATTATGCTAATTTATCCTCTTTTTTAGAGGCGTAATGACAGTATGATAAGAAATACAAGGTCGTATCTAATGGCTGCTACAAGGAAAGTAAAATGGATTTTGCCCACATTATTCCGCCGAAAGCTCCGAGTGCGTGGCTTGATATGGACGCGCTCGATCATAATATAACACTGGTCAATCAAAAAACTAAGGCCGTGCAACTGCGCTTGGCGACCAAATCTATTCGCTCTATCGATGTTCTGCACTACATTAAAGACAAATCTCCTAACTTTATCGGCCTAATGTCTTATGCGGCCGACGAATCAGTGTATCTGTTAGAAAATGGCTTTGATAATATTCTCTGCGCTTATCCAACTTTAGATGCGAAAAGTGTCGCCGCAACTTTTGACTTTACCAAACAGGGCGCAACCATGATTTGGATGATCGATCGCCCCGAGCATGTGGATGTGCTTAATGAAGTTGCCAAAGCGCACGATGTCAATATTGATATTTGTCTCGATATCAATATGTCGATGCCGCTGCCCAAGCTGTATTTCGGTACCAAACGTTCAGCATTAATGAGCATCAAAGACGTAAAAAAACTACTAAAACATATCAAAAAATATCCCAATATTAAGGTCAGTGCGGCAATGGGCTATGAGGCACAAATTGCGGGTTTGCCCGAGCATTTACCGGGTAAAACTGTGTTGTCGCCTGCAATTCGTTTACTAAAAAGCCGCTCACAAAAACAAGTGAGTAAGCGCCGCCGCTCAATTGTTGCCTATCTGGATAAACAAAGTTATACGCTTAAGCTCGTCAATGGGGGTGGCAGTGGCAGTATGGATTTCACCTCAAGCCAGCCTGAGGTTAGCGAAATAACGGTCGGTTCTGCCTATTATAAACCGGCGTATTTTGATTATATGGATAGCATGCATGAGTTTCAGCCTGCCGCGGGCTTTGTGCTGCCTGTGACGCGTCAGCCGGAAAAAGGCGTGATTACCTGTCATGGTGGCGGCTTTATTGCCTCAGGTGCGACAGGTGCCGATAAAGCACCGGTCATTCATTATCCCAAACATTTATCCCTATTAAACGATGAAGGTTTTGGTGAAGTACAAACGCCGATGGCTATTGGCAAAACGGGCAATGATGATGAGATGCCGCGTCTTAATATTGGCGATATGGTTTGGTGCCGCCATGCAAAAGCAGGCGAGCTATGTGAACATTTTAATGAACTCATTTGTTATCGACAATCTGGTCAGCCTACAGTGGCAGCAAACAAAGTAGAAAAGCAGCAAACGATGATAACTTACCGAGGAGAGGGCAAATGTTTTCATTAAGGCAGTGGCAAGGAAGCAATGATTGGCAAAATTGGGTAGGGTACGAGCGTGCTGCCCCTGAGCAAAAACTCACGCCTTCATCGGTTGCAGAACTACAAGAGATTGTGAAAAATGCACGGGCAAATAAAAAGCGCGTTAGAGTCACCGGTGCGGCGCATTCTTTTAGTGGCTGCGCGAAACCTGAAGAAATTGCCGTCAGTTTACATAATATGCGCGGTCTTATCTTAGTCGATAAAGAGGCGAAGCTTGCCACTTTACATGCTGGTACTTACTTATATGAAATTGGCCCAGCGCTCAAAGAGCATGGTTTGGCATTAGAAAATATGGGCGATGTGCAAGCGCAAACCATTGCTGGTGCTGCCAGTACCGCAACTCATGGCACAGGGATTACTTTAGGCTCGATTGCCAATCAAGTGGTAACATGGGAATGGGTCGATGGTAAAGGAGAACTGCATACTCATCATCGCGGCGATCCGAAAACCGATGAGCTGGGTAATGCCTTACATGTCAGCCTTGGTATGCTTGGTATTTTCACCAAATTAACGCTTAAAGTAGTCGATATCTACGGACTTAAAGAGTCCAATGAAGTATTGGACTTTGAAGAAGGGTTGGCGCGTTTTCATGAAACCGCGCACAGCCATCGTCATCTAGAATGGTTTTTGTTTCCCGGCACCAATAAGGTTCAGCAAAAGACGCTGTCAGTCATAGCACCCAAAGCGATGACGGGCACGCAAAAACTCAAAGATCATTTTGACAGTGTGGTCACTTTAAATGGTGCTTTTTATGTACTGTGCGAGCTGGCTCGTATGAAGCCGTCGCTGACCAAAAAGGTCAGTGAAATATCAGCAAGCTCCATTCCTAATATCAAGCGTGAAGGCTATAGCTACGAGGTGTTTCCGACACCGCGCGGCGTTAAGTTTAATGAGTCTGAGTATTTTATCAAGTTATCTGACTTTGATGAATGTATCTCAGAGGTCAATCATATTTTATTAAACGACAATAAAGGCTCGCACTTTCCTATTGAGGTGCGCACGCATAAAGGCGAGACAGGCATGCTTAGTCCTACGCAGGGGGAGGATTGCGCGGTATTATCGTTCCATGTCTATAAGGGTATGGACTGTGAGCCATTGTTTAAATGGCTGTACGAGTATATGAAAAAATGGCAGGGTCGCCCGCATTGGGGCAAAGTGAATAAATTGAGCCGTATAGAGCTGCAAAGCTTATATCCTAAGCTAAATCGTTTTTTGGAGATACGCCGTGAGTATGATCCTGATAATGTCTTTATGAATAGCTGGCTTGAGCAAAAGTTTTGCCTTAAGCCCTTAACAGCTTAGCCATAAAAAAAACAGCTCATAAAGAGCTGTTTTTTCATATTAAACCATTGAAATGTCTTACTTAGCGCTTAATAGAGTCATCATAGTTGGCTTCCAAACGCATGGCGCGTTGGTAGCTATCAATGCTCGTCAGTTGCAAAGCATACTGTTTGATATGGGTGTAGTCTTCTAACGCGCCGCGCTTAGCGAGCATGATTAAATCAAACGATAGCATGAAGTCAGCGCCACTGAGTTTGTTGCCGACGATAAACGTTTTGTCTTTCACCTCATTATCTAAATAGCTCAGGAGTTTGTGCTTTTCTTGAGCGATATAACCGGTCAAAAACGCACTGTCGCTAACGCCTGCTTTAGTGGTAAACAGCTCAAGCAATAACGGCAACATCAGCGAGCTTTCGGCAAAGTGAATCCACTGCAAGTAATGACCATAATCAGTGCTGTCGGTCGCAGGGCGTAATTGCTCTGGCGCAAAACGCTCAATCAATAGCTCGATTATCGCCCCAGATTCTGCGTAAAGCTCGCCATCCATCTCAATAACCGGAGATTTACCGAGTGGATGAATTGCTTTTAGGCTATCAGGTGCTAGATGCGTGTTGGCATCGCGCTGATGGCTAATGATTTCATAAGGTTGCTCCAATTCTTCTAGTAGCCATAGCGTACGTAGTGAGCGTGATTGATTAAGATGATGTAAGCGAATCATGATGTCAGCCTTTTTGCTGTATTTTATATTAAGCGTTCAGTTTAGCCAGTAAGTGTTTGGCAGCTTCTTCTGATGAGGCTGGGTTTTGGCCGGTAATCAATAGACCGTCTTCGACGACATACGATTCCCAATCTGCGCCTTTTTGATAGTCACCACCATTGGCTTTTAAAACGTCTTCCAATAAGAAAGGTACGACGTCAGTGAGCTGTACACCTTCTTCTTCGGTATTGGTAAAGCCAGTAACTTTTTTACCTTTAACCAAATACTCACCATTGACTTTGACGTTTTTCAGCGCTGCAGGAGCGTGACAAACAAAAGCAACCGGCTTGTCTTGCTTAACAAAGCTTTCAATTAACTCGATGGAGTTTTTATCGACTACCAAATCCCATAATGGACCATGACCGCCTGGATAAAAGACAGAATCGAAGTCTTCGGCTTTTACGTCAGCAAGCTTTTTGGTATTGGCAAGACGCTCTTGAGCATCTTTGTCGTCTTTAAAGCGTTTGGTGTCCTTGGTTTGCGCATCTTCCGTATCGCTACTCGGATCGAGTGGTGGTTGACCGCCAGCAGGAGAGGCTAGGGTAATATTGACGCCAGCATCTAAAAAAGCATAGTAAGGGGCGGCAAATTCTTCGAGCCAAAAGCCGGTCTTTTTGCCAGTATCACCTAGTTTATCGTGTGAGGTTAGTACCATTAAAATATTCATAACTGTCCTTATTTATTATTGATATTGGTATTGATGCTTGTTGGTATCCATCGTTAAGTATTGCTGAGAGATTCTATTGCTCTTAGAATTGCACTATTTAAAATAACCACTACTGAACGTCGGCAACTTTAACCACGGTTTTACCGAAGTTCTTACCCTCTAACATGTCAAAGAAAGCTTGCGGCGCTTGTGCTAAGCCATCGACGATATGCTCTTTGGTTTTAACTTTACCCGACTCAACCCATTCACCCATGGTTTTTAAGAACTCTGGGAAATAATCGCCGTACTCTTCAAAGATAATAAAACCTTTGATAGTCAGGCGTTGGCTCAGGATAAGACCCATCAACATACCGAGACGGTCTTTGCCATCAGGAAGGTCGGTCGCATTATATTGTGACACCAAGCCGCACACTGGGATACGCGCATGAGCATTCAGTAATGGCAATACGCCATCGAGTACTTTACCGCCAACGTTTTCGTAATAGATGTCGATACCATCTGGGCAAGCGTTTTTCAGCTGTTCGGCAAAGTCGTCGGCTTTATGGTCGATACAAATATCAAAGCCCAATTCTTCAACTGCATAGGCGCATTTTTCCGCACCGCCTGCCACACCAACGGTACGCAAGCCTAAATGCTTGCCGACTTGTCCGACCGTTGCGCCCACAGGACCAGTTGCTGCTGCGACGACTAAGGTTTCGCCTTGTTTTGGTTTACCGATATCGGTTAAACCCATGTAGCCGGTAAAGCCTGGCATACCAAGGACACCCAAACCATAAGAAGGGTTGGACATATTCTTATCAAGCTTGACCACGCCTTCGCCATCACTGACGCTATAATCCTGCCAGCCTGAATTTGATACCACCAAATCACCAACGGCAAATTTATCGATATTAGATTCGACCACTTGGGCGACCGTGCCACCCATCATCACATCGCCGACTTCTAGTGGGTCAGCATAGCTTTTTGACGCACTCATACGTCCGCGCATATAGGGGTCAAGCGACATATAAACCGTGCGTAGCAGCATTTGCTTGTCGTTAGGCGTTGGGATGTCGCTGGTGGTCAACTCAAAGTTATCTTTAGTAGGAGCGCCATTCGGGCGGCTAGCAAGTTTGATTTGACGATTTTGTTGTTGGTTTTGTTGTTCATTAAAGCTCATGTTAAAGCTCCTTATTCTAGTTATTATTCTAGTTATTGGTTGTAGTTATTGGTTTTTTAACGTTTTAAAATTCTTAAAGTCAGTAGCCATACTAAGGTGGATGGCTACCGATTGTTGTGGATAAGAAAGTTACGATGATAAGGCTTTAAATGATTAGGCTTTGCTCGTCACGGCGCGTTCTAAGATGCGACGTGATACGTCTAAATCATTTTTGCCATGCTCGCCCAATTTCACCATTTTGTGCGCTTCAAGTTGCTTAATAATAGGGTCAATCGCCGACTTATCTAACTCAGCATCTTCTAAGCTCACTGGCAAGCCAAGCTCGCGGAAGAAGTTCTCAGTATGCACAATAGCAGTTTCGATGATGGTATCGTCGTCTAAATCTGTATCTGTAATGTTCCAAACGTTACGCGCATATTGGAGCAATTTGTCTTTTTTACTGTCTTTAAGCTCACGCATGACTGACGGCAGTACAATCGTGAGCGTGCGAGCATGGTCAATCGCGTGTAGAGAAGTCAATTCATGACCAATCATATGCGTCGTCCAATCTTGTGGCACGCCCGTGCCAATCAGACCATTTAATGCCATGGTTGCTGTCCACATGATGTTTTTACGCGTTTCTAAATTCTCTGGGTCGGCCTTGACCGCTTTACCTTCTTCGATAAGAATTTTTAATAAACTCTCAGAAAAGGCATCTTGCACTTTGGCATTAATAGGATAGGTAAGGTACTGCTCCATGACGTGAACAAAGGCGTCAGCGACACCGTTCATCACTTGGCGCTCAGGTAATGTCAAGGTTTTGGTAGGGTCCAAAATTGAGAATTTAGGGAAGGTAAGCGGGTTACCAAAGGGTAGTTTTGCTTGACGTTCGCTATAGTTAATTACGCCGCCAGAGTTCATCTCAGAACCGGTCGCTGGAATGGTCAATACTGCGCCTAAATCAATCGCTGAGTCGATGTTTTTGCAATAGCTGGTCAATGCGTCCCACGCTTTTTCACGAGAAACCGTACCATCTGTGCTACCTTCTTCAGTTAATGAAGACACAAGGGCGACAAATTTACTGCCATCAATGACTGAACCGCCACCAACGGCCAATAAGAAATCAATATTATGCTCATTGACCATGTCAGCGGCTTTTAGCAGCGTGGTAAACTCTGGATTGGCTTCAATACCGCCAAACTCAAATACTTCACGGTTGCCGTTAGCACCTAGCGCATTTTTTACTTCATCTAAGGTGCCAGTACGCTGCGCTGAACCACCGCCATAAGTGATTAATACACGTGCATCGGTTGGCACCAGTTCTGACAATTTTTTGATTTGACCTTCGCCAAAGACGATACGAACGGGATTGTAATATTGAAAGTTATTCATAAAATTCCTAGTTGTTAATGAGAAGTTGTAAGGTGAGTTTTAAGAAGTGTGTAGGTTGTGAGCGCAAAAATTAGATCGTAGTAACTTTTGTTGTTTGAGCGTATTTTACATCAATTAGACCGGTCGTCTAGTAATTTATTATTAATTTTACAAAACTATCGTATAACCGAAAATCGTCATTGATTAGCTAGCGGTCTAAATAGTTGCTCATGGAAATCCTGAATAATATTTAGCGACCAAGTTGCGAGGTTGTCATCAGCCAAACTTCTGCCAATGGTGTATCGGTTTGACTGATTTTAGCGATTAAGCTGGCACCTAACCACGCAAAGTACCAACGCTTAGCCATACTTTCAGCGGCGATATTATCAGGGTGAGGAATTGAACGATCTGCCCAGCCGGCTTTTATTTGCTCAGCAATCCAATTAACAGTTTGCTGATAACCTGCATACAAGGCTTTACGCATGGTTTCTGAGATATCAGCCACTTCAGCGCTGAGCTTAACTACCAAGCATTTTCCATGGTCGCAGCCGTTTTGCTGGGTGTCATACCAGTTCTGAAAATAGTTATAAATCTTTTGTTGCGCGCTAATATCTTCAGCTGCAATCGACTCTAAGCGCCTTTTATAGTTAGCAAAATAATGCTCGATGATGGCTTCACCAAAAGCTTCTTTTGAAGCAAAGTAATGATAAAACGAGCCTTTAGGTACCCCGGCAGTATCGAGTATTTGTTTGATACCGACAGCGGTAAAACCTTTTTGGGCAATAAGCTTATAACCTATCGCTAACAGAAGCGCCTTCGTATCGGATGGAATAGGGGTGGTAATATCAGACATGAAGAGGATGTTCTCCTTAGGGTATTATTTGGTTATGTAATCGAATGGAAATCAGTTAAATAGAAACCAGGGTTGAGAGCACTACTTTGACAATAGTTTTAAGCGTTACGTTTTCTCAACAATACATAATGATAAATTATTCTTGTTTTTGTGCTTACTATGGTAGCATTAGACCAGTCGTCTAGCAAGTTGCGTTTGGTAAGAAGGCTTTTATTTATTAACGCAACTTATAAATGAATTCTTTTATCAATGAAACCTTTTATCAACGTTGAGCAGCAAGTTTTTTGCACGATAGTTGTGCCGACTGTTTATAAAGTGATACAACCTAGAGTTTTATACGCCAATCTCAAATTATCGTAGGCTTTTGATTTTTATAGAATTTAAAATTCTAATTGTTTTAACTGAAATTTTAAAAACTAAGTAAACCAATACCTTAGAAAAATAAGTTGAGAGTGGGGTGTTTTATATAAGTTTCTATCTAGAAAATACTTTTAATTGAATGGCTCTTAAAAACAAACTTAAAATAAATAAGGATGATTATGTCAACCGATACTAAGCATACTCAACAAAGCGCGTATAACGATTTTCATTTGCAATATATCGCCGGTACTTGGCAAAAAGGTCAAGACGATAGCGTCAATACCGATACCAATCCTTTTAATGGCGAAACCTTGGTAGAGATTCAGCAAGCAACCGATAAACAGCTCGATGAAGCTTTTCAGGCGGCAACCAAAGCACAGGCAGAATGGGCGAAGCAAACGCCAGCCCAGCGTGCAGCGGTATTATATAAAGTTGTCAATATTTTTGATGAGCGTCAAGAAGAAATCGTTGAGTGGTTAATTAAAGAGTCGGGCAGTACCCGTATTAAAGCCATGGTCGAGTTTGGTAGTGCGCGTGCGATTACGCTTGAAGCGGCTACTTTTCCTAACCGCGTGCATGGCGAGATTCGCCCTTCTAATACGCCGGGTAAAGAGAACTTTATTTATCGTGAGCCGATGGGCGTGATTGCCGTGATTAGCCCATGGAACTTTCCTCTACATTTAACCCAGCGTTCTATTGCGCCTGCGTTAGCCTTGGGTAATGCCGTGGTGCTCAAACCTGCCAGTGATACGCCAATTACTGGCGGTCTGCTATTGGCAAAAATATTTGAAGAAGCGGGTCTGCCAAAAGGGCTGCTGAGCGTGGTCGTTGGCGCAGGTAGCGAGATTGGCGATGCGATTGTTACTCACGATATTCCAAGCTTGGTGTCATTTACTGGTTCAACGGCGGTTGGCAAACATATCGGCGAGCTTGCTAACGGCGGCGATTATATAAAGCAAGTGGCGCTTGAGCTTGGTGGTAATAGCCCATTTGTGGTGCTAAAAGATGCCGACATCGAACAAGCGGTAAAAGCAGCAGCCTTTGGTAAATTCCTGCACCAAGGACAAATCTGTATTGCGATTAATCGCATCATTGTCGAAGATGAGATTTATGATGATTTCGTTGAGCGTTTCCTCGCTCACGTAAAAACCCTAAATGTCGGTGATCCTAGCAAAGAAGACACCGCAGTTGGCCCTATCATCAATAAAAAACAAGTCGAATCGCTACAAGAAAAAATCGCCAAAGCGCAGAAAGAGGGCGCTAAGATGCTATTAAGTGGTGAGATTAAAGGTCAGGTGGTGCCGCCGCATATCTTTAGTGAAGTGACGCGTGAGATGGACTTATCCTGTAACGAAGTTTTTGGCCCTGTGGTTGGTATCATTCGTGCCAAGGATGAAGATGATGCGCTGTCGATTGCCAATGACTCTATGTATGGTCTATCGAGTGCGGTCTTTACCCAAGATATGGAAAAAGGTCTGCGTTTTGCGCGCGGTATCAAAGCGGGCATGACCCATATCAACGATATCTCGGTCAATGATGAAAGTAATGTGCCGTTCGGTGGCGAGAAAAACTCTGGTATCGGACGCTTTAATGGTGAGTGGATACTAGAAGAATTTACCACTTTGCATTGGATTTCAGTACAGCATAAACCACGTGAGTATCGGTTCTAATCAACGTATTTTGGTTAGACGTATTTAATTAAACGTACTGCTATGAAAAAAGACCGCCTTGATGGTGGTCTTTTTTCTTACTAATAATGTCGTGACTCTAAAAGTTGATTATTCTAATGTTGCTTAGTATGAAAACCCAATAACGCTTCGATTTCCTCGATAGACATACGGCGGGTCAGTGCTTGCTCTTCTACCGTCAAGCGATTGGCGTGCTCTTTAATCATGGTATGGATACTGCGCGCGACCTCTGATGTCGTGGCATAATACATTTGTGGTTGTTGTTCGGTCAGTAGAGTTAAAAAACGATTAACAATTTTACGTTTTTCAATTGGTGCATGTGCTTCTGTCATGACATTCTCCTCAAGGTAGACCATTTATGCAGTCAAATTATCCGTGGTCACTATTTATGATGGTAATAATGAAAGCAAATATCAAGGTGCTGGCTACTTTAGCGCTTAGCTTTTAGAATTTACATTTATACCGCCGTAAATTCGCCGATATCAGTCATTTGCGATAAGTTATTTAATAGCCGTGGTTTAGCATAAATGATATAATATAGATTAATATAATATAAGTTATCTAGTGTAGCGCGTTATATAAATCAAAGCTGTATATAATAAGTGCGTTAATTCATCGTAGCAGTCATAGAGTTTCAGTTGTATTATGTATAACATTCATTTAAAATATATCTTTAAGACATACCTTCTAACTTTGACTATAAGAAGTCTGTTATGCAATCAATTAATTTACCTACCAAACCGCCAAGCTCGCCGCATCCTATTCTTAACCTGAGCTTTCGGATATTTTTTAGTGCCGCGGCTTTATTTGCCATTATCACAATGGCTCTATGGGCGTTTGTGTTTACCGGACACACGGATATCGATGCGCAAACGCTAAATCCGCTGTATTGGCATGGCCATGAGATGATTTATGGCTATGCGCTGGCAGTCGTGGCGGGATTTTTATTGACCGCAGTGAAAACCTGGACGGGTGTGATGATGCCGCATGGTTATAAGCTGCTCGGTATTTTTATGTGTTGGTTGCTGGCACGCTTGGGCTGGGTAGCTTTCGGCCTCGGTATCACGGTAGCTGGTAGCGGGGCAGCCTTACTATATGCCGCGGCGATATTTGATTTATTGTTTGTCGGCTGGATGGCGTTTGTGATTTCTCGGGCAGTGCTACAAGTAAAGCAATATAAGCAGATGGGTATTTTAGCCAAGCTTACGCTCCTAACACTCGGTAATGCGCTATGCTATTGGGGTATTATCAGCGCCAATATGAATTTGACCAAGTTAGGTGTCTATTTAGGTTTTTACTTGATTATCGGCCTAGTTTTGACCATTGGTCGCCGTGTGGTGCCGTTCTTTATCGAGCGTGGTTTAAGTATTCCAAACGCTAAAGGCGAAAAAGAAGAAGTCACAGTACGTAATAATAAAGCACAAGATATCGCAAGTTTACTGTTTTTCTTTGTTTTTTTCCTCGTTGATTTATTTTACCCCAATAAATACTTGCTGACCATCAGTGCTCTTGGGGTCGCAGTGGTCAACATCGTGCGCTTGGCCGGCTGGTATCATCGCGGCATTTGGCAAAAACCACTCTTATGGTCGTTATATATCGCATTTTTAGGGATGTGTCTGAGTTTTGTGTTATACGCAATACAGCCATGGCTTGGTTACAGCCACAGTATCGCCGTCCATGGATTATCCATCTCTGGCGTGGGTATGATGACAGTGGCAATGATGGCGCGGGTATCGCTCGGTCATACAGGTCGCAGTATCCATCAACCGCCCAAAATCGTCAATCTCATGTTTGCACTGATGGTTCTGGCGTTTGTCAGTCGAGTATTTTTACCATTAGTCGATATGAGCCATTACTTGTTATGGATTATGACGGCGCAAGGTGCTTGGATTGCTTGTTTTGCACTATTTTGCATCAGTTATTTACCGATGCTGGCACGCCAACGGCCAGATGGCTTATTTGGTTAATAAGGTTTTGACGTGATCAACGTTATTTTACAACGTCAAGTTAATATTCATCTCAAACAGGGGAGCGCAAAAAATGCGACTGACCAACTATAGTGATTATGCGCTGCGCTCATTAATATATTTGGCGATTAAGCCTGAGCCGCATCTATTGGCAAACATCAGTGATATTGCCAACAGCTACAATATTTCTAAAAGTCATTTGACCAAGATTATCCACCAACTGGGGCAGCTTGGTTATATCGACAGCGTACGCGGTAAAAATGGCGGTATTCGCTTGGCTTGTCGGCCAAAGGATATCAATTTGGGCGTATTGATTAAGCAAATTGAGCCAGATTTTAATTTGGTTGAATGTTTTTCGACTGATTTATTAGTAACTGCCAAACCCGATGCTAATACTAATAGCACGGCGAATAGTCCGGTTATTAGTGAAGACAGCGGGGTCGCCAAAGATTTGGCTTTGACGCTTATCGACGAAGAGGCCAGTGCGGTGGTCAAATCAGGCTGTATCATTAGCCCTGTCTGTCAGTTAAAGCAGGTATTTTTTGAAGCGCTGACTGCTTTTATCAATGTCCTTGAGCGCTATACACTGGCGGATATTATCAGTAATGAGTCAGAATTGGCTGAGCTATTGTTTTATAGAAATAACCTCAATGGCTTAAATAGTCTGGTAAAATAACGCTCATCTAAAAAATAAAGCTGATATAGACACTCAAAAATAAAAAAGCTGCCTCGTCCATCATAGCGAGGCAGCTTTTTTATTATCAATTTCTAAATCATTCGATTTAAGCAACTAATCGTCTAATCATCTAAGCGTTTTCAAGCTTCGGACGCGCTTTATCGATGGCTTTTAATAAGGCTTTTTCAAACTCGCCTTCCTTAAACTTCACCAAATAAGAATGCGCGGCGCAAAAATTACGCACTTCTCGCCATTCATGTGCCAAATTGGCCGCCCAATCGCAGTATTGCTTGCCAGCATCAGGCTCATCTTTGAGCGCTTTTTTGGTGGTTGGGTGCAATAGTAGCTCAGGCAACACCGCTTCTAGGAGTTTGGTTGGCGGACTCATAAAGGTGTCATCGACGTGTAGGCTTTTACTGGCAGGATGAAAGGCCAACAGCGACCCTGCATGAATCATCTCATTAGGTGAGATATAGTGAATGCCTTCTGACATAGAAAACTTTAGCTCAGGATAACGCTTGGCGACGGCCTCGCTTTCGACCAAATCGTCTGCCCATTTCACCTCAGGGATTTTTTTATGATGACGGCGACTGCCATAAAAAGTCGCTTGCGGGAAATCTTTTGCCATCTGCGCGCAGTGAATCGTATGAAAGGGATGGACGTTGAGCACAGCTTCAACATCTTGCCCCTTATTGGTTAAGGCCATTACCTCATTGCGTACGTCGCCAGTAAGCTTATAGCTATCTAAAAAGATAAAACGCCCTGAATCTAACTTAATCAGTGAGCATTGAGTACCTATATTAAGGACGCCGCCTATGCGAAACGTACCGCGAATATTCCAAAATCCTGCGCCTAAATCATGTATTTTATCGGTCATTAATATTCTTCCTTAATCATTATTTTATGAGTTTTTTTAATTGTTAGTCATAGCAATAAATATGGATAGTTTTTGATTATGATTTTTTGAGCATGCAAAGTCTGTAAGCAAAAGGATATCAGGACTATAAATATGTAAGTTTGAAAAAGATGAAGGAGAAAAAATATTAAATACAAGGCAAATTAAGAGCAGTGCTTATCCACAATCTTTATAATCGTAAGAAGATATACGAGGGCTGTTGCCATAGTTTTCGTTATTGCATAAAAATTTATCGAAGCGAGTATCACCATTGATGTAGCGATGCATCCAAGCAATACCCGGTTTGCTGAGTAATATCTCATTAAAGCGATAGCTTGGACAAAAGTGGCTGCCGTTTTTTATCTCAATCTTTATTTTTGGCCCAGCAGCATGATTATAAAACGCACTGCTGTACTTCTTATTAGAGGCAATGCGGTCATTTTGGCAGGTAATAAATAACGCGGGCGTGTCCATAATGCCGTAGTCTTTATCATGATAAGGCGTTTGCGGAATAATGGCGCGAACGTCACTGCGCTGGGTTGCTAACTGCAGCGCGCCACCACCGCCCATCGACCAACCGATGGCGCCCAAACGTGTGCTATCTATTTGCGCACCTACCGTACTATCGCTCACAATATGATCGAGGGCGGCGCTCAATTGCGTTGCACGGCTATTTGGATCATCATAAATAGAGTTAGTGTCGATAGTAATCACCACAAATCCCCAAGATGCCAGACGCGGACCCCACCATTTAATCGATGCTTCATAAGACACATAACCGGGAATCACTGCGATGCCGCCTAACAGGCCGCAGTCTCCAGCATTGGTAGGATAATGAATGGTGCCGCCGCCAAAGCCATTTGCTAACTGACGAGGAATGGCTTTACTTGCCACCGTAAAAGGACCGTTATCACGCGTAGCTGACAGCTCAGCTGCGGTAATGACACTATCAGCGATACAGTTTGATCTGGAGGCTGTAGAAGTTGTGGTGGTTAAAGTTGCTTTACTTGCAGGCACTTTGGCTAATGATGCAGGGGTTAATAATATTTCGTTTGAAGTCGCTTTGGTTGCTGTAGTTGGTAAGGTAATGGTTGATTGCTCTTTAATTGAAAAGGTTTGAATTGAGTCTGTTGGTTGTGCTGCGACTGCTGCCATATTCACAGAAATAATCAGTGTGCCGGTTAGGGCAATCAATCTTAGATAAAAAGGGTTGTTTAACATGATAAAGGGTCTGTTAGATGATGGTTGGTTTTAATAGCAAAGCAAAATAATAGTAGACAGTAATCTATTCGCTGTCAAAAATAACAGTCACCTCTACAGTGCTAAAACGGCTTTTATAAAGCGGCATTTAAAAAGCTGGCGTGAATAACATACCGAAACCTGAGTCTGGTATTTGCTGTGATAAAATCACCAATCAGCCATCTTTTTATAGTCAGTTATAAGTTTTATGCTAGGCATGATGTAATTGCTACCACTTATTTCTATCACCCATGCGTCATTTAGTACGAGCCAGCACAAAAGTCAGCTCTAGCTAAAAAAGCACTCAATATAGTAAGTCATACTTTGAACAATCATATAAATAACAGTATAAATAATGATAGCGATGTTAATGGCAAAGCCGCTGGTATTAGCCAAGATAATAGCGTCAGCAATCGCCGTATGAACACACCCTTTGCCGCGCCTTCATGGGTACTTAAGCTGACGATTGGCTTGATTGGGATGTTTGCTTTTTTGCAGGTCTATTCTATTCAAGCTATTTTACCGGTCTTGATGATGGATTTCACCGCAACTGAGGTGCAGGCGGGCATGATTGTTGGTGCCACCATATTGGCAATTGCTATCATGTCACCATTTTTGGGCATGCTGTCTGATGCAGTAGGACGCAAGTCATTTATCGTTGGGGCGTTATTGTTTTTAGCGATACCCACTGCGTTAATTGCCCAAAGTCCGAATATCGGCTGGATGGGCATGTGGCGCTTTATGCAGGGATTGTCTGTGCCCGGTATTACGGTGGTGACGATTGCTTATATCGGCGAAGAGTTTGAGGGACGGGCGCTCACTGAGCTGATGTCGTTTTATGTGTCAGGGTCGGTGCTCGGCGGCTTTATGGGGCGCTTTTTACTTGGGCACTTGCACGAACTTATTGGTTGGCGCGCTGGCTACTATGTGATGGCAGGTATGACGCTGATCGGGGCGCTGTGGGTGGGTAAAATGCTGCCCGCATCACGGCACTTCGTTGCTAATCCCAACTTTCGCTCAGCCATGCAGACCCTCGGTGAGCATTTGGTCAATCGCTATGTTGTCACTTCCTGTTTGCTTGGTGCTTGTGTGTTGTTCTCGTTGGTTGGCTGTTTTACCTTTATTAATCTGCATTTGGCCGATACACCTTATGAATTAAGCACAGGTGCGCTTGCCAATATTTTTGCGGTGTATTTAATTGGCGTTGTCATCACCCCATTATCGACGACGTTGCTGCGCCGCTTTGGTTCAGCGCGTACGGTTCGCGTGGCAGTTATTATCTCGATGTTTGGCGTGCTCTTAACGCTCGTGACGCCGCTTTGGGGCATCGTACTGGGGCTTGCCATCATGTCTAGCGGCGTCTTTATTACCCAAGCGGCCACCATCAGCTATATTGCGGTCAATGTCAAAAAAGGACGCTCATTGGCCTCAGGCTTATATTATATGGGCTATTACGCGGGCGGCACGATGGGCGCGTGGCTCTGCGGCATCGCTTACGCGCGTGGACAATGGTCGCTGACGGTTTGGTTATTATTGTTTGTACAAGTGCTGGCTCTATTGGTCGCTAGCATTGGGATGGTCAAAACAGTGGCTCGCGCGGAGTAATATAGATTTTTACTACCCTTTAACATACACTTTTAACCTCACTCGACCCTATAACCTAACTTGCCATAACACAATAATCTAAGTATTTAAACGTCAATCAAAGAACCTATAGTCGTCAGCGACTTACGCAAGCAGGCTTTACATGGCTTAGGTTTTTTCTTACTATCAATGAAGCTTATCAAGAATGACGATAAGCATTGCCACCAATAATAGCCACGCGTATACCGATAAAAATGCTCTGTTTTTATATGTGTCTTAAACCTTATTAAAAGTGCTTTAAGATAATTAAAATCACCCACAAGGAAGTTAAATTTATGTCAAATATTTATCATAGTGCGCCGTCAGCCTACGATTATCCCTTAATCGTCAAGCAACTCTTAAACCGTGCCAAAAAGGTGTCGCTAGAGCAAGAAATTATTTATGCCGATAAAAAACGCCTCACTTATAAAGAGTTGTTTGAGCGTATCAATCGTTTAGCTAATGTTTTAGCCGACCTAAATCTTGCTGCCGGTGATGTGATTGCGGTGATGGATTGGGACAGTCATCGCTATTTAGAATCGTATTTCGCCGTACCGATGTCAGAATATATTTTGCAAACCGTCAATATCCGCCTGTCACCTGAAAAAATCCTCTATACCATCAACCACGCTAAGCCAAAAGTATTGCTACTAAACTCTGAGTTTGCGCCATTGGTGAAAGACTATCAGTTTGAAAACTCTAGCATTGAGCATATTATTTGGCTTGATGACAATGGCGTGTCACATGAAGGCGTCTTTGGCGGTAATCAAAATCGCGTCACTGGAGAGTATGAAGCATTGTTAGAGGCCGCCAGTAGCGAGTTTGATTTCCCAGATTTTGATGAAAACACTATTGCCACGACTTTTTATACTTCAGGTACAACAGGCGATCCAAAAGGGGTGTTCTTTAGCCACCGCCAACTGGTCTTGCACAGTCTGACGGAAGCCGCGACCTTGGGTATGCTGCCCAATAAACAAGGCGTCAGTTACGGCGATGTTTATATGCCGATGACGCCGATGTTCCACGTTCATGCGTGGGGCTTCCCGTTTACCGCCACAATGGTTGGTTTAAAACAAGTCTATCCCGGACGTTACGCGCCTGATGCCTTGATGGATTTGATTATCAATGAAAAGGTCAGTATCACCCACTGCGTACCAACGATTTTGCAGATGGTACTCAAAGAAGCGCAAGAGCGTGATGCCAGTTTTAATGGGTTAAAAATGATTATCGGTGGTTCGAAACTGACGGAAGGCCTAGCAAGAGCCGCATTAGCGCAAGATATTGAGGTTTATACCGGTTATGGCATGTCTGAGACTGCACCGCTGATTAGCTTGACAGAATTTAGCCTAAATGAGCCTGAGATGTCTGAGGACGAAGATATTGCCCGCCGCTGTATGACGGGTAAGCCAGTACTGATGGTGGACGCTCAAATATGGAATACTGATAATGAGTCCGTCGGTACGGGCAAAGATAATACCGGCGAGTTGGTGCTGCGCGCCCCTTGGCTAACGCAGAGCTATCTGAAAAATGACGATGCCGGTAAAGAGCTGTGGGAAAATGGCTATATGCATACCCAAGATATCGCCTATATACAACCTGATGGCTATATTAAAATTACCGATCGTTTAAAAGACGTCATCAAATCAGGCGGTGAGTGGATATCGTCATTAGAGATTGAAACGATTTTATCGCTACATCCGGCGGTGGCTGACGTGTCAGTGATTGGTATCCGTGATAAACAATGGGGCGAGCGTCCGCTAGCTTTGATTGTACTCAAACCTGCCTGTCAAGATACTAACGCCGATGACATCAAAGCGCTTGCCGAACAGGCGGTAGCGCGGGGAATTATTCCTAAATACGGCGTGCCAAGTCAGTTTAAGTTTGTCGATGAGCTGCCAAAAACCTCGGTCGGTAAACATGATAAAAAGGTCATGCGCGAAATGTACGATGAGCAGAAATAAGACTTCATTAAATAGTCAGCTGTTTAAAACGCTTGCGTTAAGCAAAATATCAAATGGCTGACATGCGTAGTAGTTGACCTTTATCTCTAGCTCTGCTACATTTTAAACCGATACATAACGTATCGGTTTTTTAGTTCTGGCAGGGACAGCCAGTTTTATACTATGATAGTATTGAATAAGAGCGTACCTTATAAAGCGTCATATTATAAATATGATCTCTATAAAAGCGCTTTTTATAGTTTATAAAATCATCTCTTATAAAAGCACTTTTTATAGTATCGCTTGTTATAAAAAAATACAGCATTACCCATCGTTTACGCTAAGGACAGCCATTATGAACGAGCAAGTCATTCGTCAAAATTCTCAACAAACCAGCCAGCCAGCTATAAATCACAATAATAATCAAAACCTTACTCAATCCTCTAGCCAAGATTCTCACCCATCATTTGATAGCACGCAAAGCTTTGCCGACATTTATCAATCCTCTATTGATAATCGCGAGCAGTTTTGGGCGGAGCAAGCCAAGCGGATTTATTGGCACAAAGAGCCTGAGCAAACCCTTGATGACAGCAATCTGCCATTTGCCAAATGGTTCGTCGGCGGTGAAACCAATCTTTGCTACAACTGTGTCGATCGCCATCTTGCAGAGCGCGCTGAGCAAGATGCCTTTATTTGGCTATCCTCTGAAATTAACCAAGAGTTAATCGAAACTTTTCCTGCCGTAGTTGATGCTTTTAATGATTTGGGCAATAACGTTGAGCTTTATACTGATTATACTAAGCGGCGCCTGACTTATAACGACCTTTATAAAGAAGTAAATTACTTCGCCGATGTGCTACAGCGTCATGGTATCGAGAAGGGCGATCGCGTCATCATTTATATGCCGATGATTTTAGAAGCCGCTTATGCCATGCTCGCCTGTGCGCGTATCGGTGCGGTGCATTCGGTGGTGTTTGGTGGCTTTGCAGCCCATAACTTGGCCATCCGTATGGATGATGCTGAGGCAAAAATGGTCATCACTGTCGATGCAGGTCTACGCGGCGGTAAAGTGATTAATTATAAAAGCCTCGTTAATCAAGGTGTTGAGCAAGCGACAATCAAGCCCGAGCATGTACTAGTGGTCAATCGTGGTGTATTACCGTTCGAGCCAAAATCTATCGATGTCGATTATGCAGCCCAGCGCCGTATCAGTTGTGAGGCCAATGCTATTGTTGAGCCAGTTTGGTTAGAGTCCAATACGCCGTCGTATCTTCTGTATACTTCAGGCACCACTGGGACGCCAAAGGGTGTGCAGCGCGATACCGGCGGTCATGCAGTGGCGCTCACGACGTCGATAGATTATATCTATGATGGCAAAGCTGGCGAAACTTTTTGGGCGATATCAGATATCGGCTGGGCAGTTGGGCATTCTTATACCATTTATGCGCCGTTGCTGGCTGGCATGACCAGTGTCATGTATGAGGGCTTGCCGCATCGTCCAAACCCAGGTATTTGGTGGCGGATTGTCGAAGCAAACAAGGTGAATATTTTATTTACCGCACCGACGGGTGTGCGTATGCTGAAAAAACAAGATGAAACGTGGATGACCCGGTATGATGTCTCTAGCCTTAAGTCATTCTTTTTGGCAGGTGAGCCACTCGATGAATCAACGGCCAATTGGTTAACCAAGCATTTAGGGGTGCCGATTTTAGATCATTATTGGCAGACAGAGTCTGGCTGGCCAATCCTAAGTAACACGCCCAAATTTAATCATAAACCGCACAAACAAGGCTCGCCCGGTTATCCGATGTATGGCTATGATGCCCACGTCATCAATGAAGAAACCGGCGAGCTTTGTAAAGCTGGTGAAAAGGGCTTACTCGCCATTCGCGCTCCACTGCCGCCTGGTTGTCTCACGACTGTATGGCGTAATGACGAGCGCTTTATCAGCAGCTATTTTGGTCTGTTTGATGGCAAGCACTACTCTACATCAGACTATGCAGTGACCGACGACGACGGTTATTTTTATATTTTAGGACGCACCGATGATGTGATTAATGTCGCCGGTCATCGTATTGGCACGCAGGAGATTGAGGAAGCCATCAGTACCCATCCAGAGATGGCCGAATGTGCGGTCGTGGGTATCAAAGATCAATTAAAAGGCGAGTTGCCGATTGCTTTTTGTGTGTTAAAAGACCATGAGCAAGTGGCAACGACCGAAAACCGTTTCCGTATTGAGCAGCAAGTCATCGGTGCGGTAGTAAAATCCTTGGGCGGTATCGCTCGTCCAGCGGCGATTTATTTCCCGCAAGCATTACCCAAAACGCGCTCTGGCAAAATCTTACGCCGCGCTATCCGTGCTTTAGCGGAAGGTAATGAAACGGGAGATATGTCAACGCTTGACAATCCAACGGCGATTGATGCGATTAAAAAATCGATGAAAGATTATTAATCTAATAGCGTATTAATTGAAAAAATTCAGTCATCTTAATATCGGGAAAAGCTCATGTACCATCATGGGCTTTTTGGTTTTTAGACTGATAAATTTTATAGATGGCGACTATCGCAAATAAAAGTTTGATAAAGCGCTTGACCCTAAAATTGATTTATTGCTATAGTCAATAACGATACGAAATAAATCATTTTAAAAAAATATTTAAAGGGTAATAATGGACAGTTTTTATCCCTTTTAACAATATACTTGTATGAATACTTTTTTATAAATACTGGCCCACCATTAAATGGTGAGCAAACAAACAAGATAAGGATATCTTATGCATCACGTTCAGCAGCTTATCGATGGTCAATTTGTTGATTCTAATACCAGCGAATGGATTGACATCACAGATCCCGCCACCCAAGAAGTCATCGCCAAAGTTCCGCAAACGACTGACGATGAAATCAATCAAGCCGTCGCTGCCGCCCAAAAAGCGTTTCAGACATGGCGTAAAACGCCTATCACCACACGTGCGCGTATTTTTTTAAAGTATCAAGAACTGATTCGCGAGCATATGGATGAGCTGGCAGAAATCTTAACCGCAGAGCAGGGAAAAACCATTGCTGATGCGCGCGGTGATGTATTTCGTGGTTTAGAAGTTGTTGAGCATGCAGCGGGCATTGCTAACTTGCAGATTGGTGACTTTGTTGAAAACGTCGCAACAGGCGTCGACACCTATAGTATCTGGCAGCCACTTGGCGTTTGCGCTGGTATCACCCCATTTAACTTTCCCGCGATGATTCCACTATGGATGTTCCCAATGGCGATTGCTACGGGTAACACCTTTGTCCTTAAACCTTCTGAACAAGATCCGATGGTAACCATGCGTTTGGTTGAGTTGGCAGTTGAAGCTGGCGTCCCTGAAGGCGTGTTAAACGTCGTGCACGGCGGCAAGGCGACGGTTGATGCCATTTGTGATCACCCAGATATTAAGGCGGTTTCATTTGTCGGCTCAACCAACGTCGGCAAGCATGTCTATGAGCGCGCTAGTCAATCTGGCAAACGTGCCCAGTGTATGATGGGTGCGAAAAACCATGGCGTTATCCTACCTGATGCTAATAAAGAGCAAACACTCAATCAGCTAGCGGGTGCAGCATTTGGTGCTGCCGGTCAACGTTGTATGGCGCTGTCAGTCGTGGTGTTAGTCGGCGCAGCAGGGGAATGGATTGACGATATTAAAGCCAAAGCAGAAGGCTTAGTGGTCTCAGCAGGCAAAAACGACAAGGATTTAGGTCCGCTCATTTCACCTGCCGCAAAAGCGCGTGTTGAGCATTTGATTGGTACAGGGGTAGAAGAGGGCGCAAGCTTGATTCTTGATGGTCGTGGCATTACTGTCGAAGGCTATGAGAAAGGCAACTTCGTAGGACCGACTATCTTTGATAACGTTACCGCTGATATGCAAATTTATCAGCAAGAAATCTTTGGCCCTGTTCTGTGTATCATGCGTGCAGCCGACCTTGATGAAGCGATTGAGCTGCTAAATGCCAATCCACATGGTAATGGTACGGCGATCTTTACTCAGTCAGGAGCGGCTGCGCATAAATTCCAGCAGGATGTGCAGGTGGGTCAAATCGGTATTAACTTGCCAATTCCTGTGCCACTACCAATGTTCTCGTTCTCAGGCTCACGTGCTAGTAAGCTGGGTGATCTCGGTCCTTATGGTAAGCAAGCGGTGCAATTTTATACTCAAACCAAAACGGTCACTGCCCGCTGGTTCGATGATGAGGCAAGCCGCGGTGTCAATACCACTATTTCAATGTAATCGTCAATCGACTATATTGGCAGCATCTCAATAACATAGCGACAATCTTACTCAGTATGTTTTTAACAAAGCATAATTTATGATAGTCGTTATAGCGCTGCTATACTGTATAACCAACACGGTTTAAACCACAGTAGACTGACGGCTTATAACCTTTTCTCCACCATATTTGCTATGCAAGCACAAGGATGACCCTATGGATTTCTCATTGACCGAAGACCAAATCGCCTTTCGCCAAACTGCCAGACAGTTTGCGCAAAAAGAGCTAAAGCCCAACGCGGCTGAATGGGATCGTACTTCGCACTTTCCAGTCGATGTCATCAAAAAAACCGGCGAGCTTGGCTTTTTAGGGCTGTATACCAACCCAGAATATGACGGCTTAGGGCTACCACGCCTAGATTCTGCCATGGTGTTTGAGGAGCTGGCTTGGGGTGATACCGCCGTTGCCGCCTATATGAGTATCCATAATATGGCAGGTTGGATGATTGGTGAGTACGGTAGCGATGCTTTGTGTAAAAAGTATTTGCCCCATATGGTCAGCGGTGAATGGCTTGGCAGTTACTGCTTAACTGAGCCGAATGCTGGTTCTGATGCGGCTTCATTACGTACCAAAGCCGATAAGCAAGGCGACTATTATGTGCTTAATGGCGAAAAGACTTTTATATCAGGGGCTGGTTCAACCGATGTGTTAGTAGTTATGGCACGTACAGGCGCTGCAGGGCCAAAAGGGATCTCGGCATTTGTCGTAGATGCCCATAGCGATGGTATTGAGTATGGTAAAAACGAGCATAAAATGGGCTGGAAAGCGCAACCAACGCGAACGATTAGTTTTAAAAATGTCAAAGTACCCGCTGAAAACCTCATCGGCGAGGAAGGCCAAGGTTTTCGTATTGCGATGAAAGGCTTAGATGGCGGTCGTATTAATATCGGTATCTGTGCAGTTGGCACAGCGCAGTCGGCGCTAGAGACCGCGACCAATTATGTGCAAGAGCGTAGCCAGTTTGGCAGCCCGATTGCCAGCTTACAGTCAGTACAGTTTAAACTTGCTGATATGCTCACCCAAACCATTACTGCAAGGCAAATGCTGTATTTAGCGGCTAGCAAAATCGATAATAATGATGCGCAAGCCTCTACCTACTGTGCCATGGCAAAGCGTCTGTCTACGGATCTTTGTTTCGATGTTGCCAATGAAGCCTTACAGCTACATGGTGGTTATGGCTATCTCAATGAATATCCGCTTGAGCGCCATGTGCGAGACTTGCGTGTCCATCAGATTTTAGAAGGCACCAATGAGATTATGCGGGTGATTGTCTCGCGCCAGCTTATGCAAGATGATGCGTTGAGTCAATTACGCTAGCCCAACAATATTATAAAACTGCTTTATTAAGCGTTTTGAATAAAGCCATTTTATAGAAAGATAATAACAAGGATGTTCCATGACCGATTATACCAATTTAAAGCTCTCAATCGACGGCCATATTGCTACCGTCACACTGAATAACCCACCAGCCCATACCTGGACGATGGACAGTCTGCCAGCGCTCAATCAACTGGTCACTGACCTCAATGCCAATGATGATGTTTATGCCTTAATTATCCATGGCGATGGGGAAAAGTTCTTTTCAGCAGGTGCGGATTTAAACAATTTTTCAGACGGCGATAAAGGACGCGCGATAAGTATGGCTATCGCGTTTGGTGAAGCGTTCGAAGCGCTATCAGCGTATCGCGGCGTTAGCATCGCGGTTATCAATGGTTATGCGATGGGCGGTGGACTTGAGTGCGCGCTGGCCTGTGATATTCGTATCGCAGAAGCGCATGCACAGATGGCGTTACCAGAGACGGGCGTGGGCTTATTGCCCTGTGCAGGCGGGACGCAAAACCTACCTTTACTGGTTGGTGAAGGTTGGGCGAAGCGTATGATATTGTGCGGTGAGCGCGTCGATGCCGAGACAGCATTGCGCATTGGCTTAGTCGAAGAAGTCACGGCAAAGGGTGGCGGTTTATTAGCGGCGCAAGCCTTAGCGCAAAAAGTCGCTAAGCAATCACCTGTGGCGGTCAGTTATTCGAAACAGCTTATCCAAGCGGCCAGAAATACCCCGCCTGCCCAAAACCTTATCCATGAACGTGAAGCTTTTGTTAAGTTATTCGACACCAACGATCAGCGCGAAGGCGTACAAGCATTCTTAGAGAAGCGCACACCCAATTGGCAAAATAAATAGCCTGTAGGGATGTCTTAATATTTACTTTACTCATTTTAATTTTGGTAGGTCTCTTTTATGACAGCAGTAACAGAAAACATAGAACAAGAAGCGCCGGTCCTATTCAATACTGAGCCGACAGAGTGCGGTCACCTGATTGGCATAATGATGTTAAATACGCCAAAGTCTCTCAATGCGCTCAGCGTTGAGATGTGTCAATTATTAGCCAAGCAGCTAGAGCAGTGGCAAAACGACGATCAGGTAGTGGCATTGGTGTTAAAAGGGGCAGGTGACAAGGCGTTTTGTGCTGGCGGTGATATCCGTAAGCTGTATGACAGCATGTCCAGCAGTGTGCCGCTACCGAATCCTTATGCGACAGAGTTTTTTGGTCATGAATACCGTTTGTATCGGCAGATGCATTTTTATCCAAAGCCATTAATCCTCTGGGGTGACGGCATTATCATGGGTGGCGGCATGGGTCTAATGGCAGGTTGTAGTCATCGTTTAGTCACCGAGCGCACGCGCTTTGCCATGCCAGAAGTGACCATTGGACTGTTCCCTGACGCCTCTGGTAGTTGGTTCTTGCAGCGCATGCCTGCTAAAACAGGTTTGTTCTTAGGGCTAACAGGTGCGATGTGTAATGGCAGTGACGCTTTATTAGCCAATCTTGCAGAGTATGCTGTTGCCAGTAGTGATTACGATGCTGTCATACAACGTTTAAAACAGAGTAATTGGCAAGGAGCAGCTGACAACAATGATAAATATCATAATAATAGCGCTCATAGTATCGTTAGTCGTGCGCTTACCGCACAGCCTGTTGCTGAGTTGCCTGCAAGTAAGCTTGCGATATATTGGAAACCTATCCAGCAATTAATGAACAGCGGCGGCTTAGGAGATATTGATGCACTTCTACAAAGTGACGAAGCGCTTGAAAAATTAGATACAGACTTTGCAGCAGATAGCTGGACGCAGCGCGCAGTAGCTACTTATCGTCACGGCTGCCCTGTAACTGCCGCTTTGACCTATGCGCTTTACCACAAAGTCACCGACTTATCGCTTGAGCAAGTCCTGTATTTAGAGACCAACGTAGCTGTGCATTGTGCCGCCAATCCTGATTTTAAAGAAGGCGTACGTGCGCTACTGATTGACAAAGACCGTAATCCGCAGTGGTCACGTTCACTGGCAGACTGTCTCAGTAGCGAAGGGCAGGCGTATATACATCAGCACTTTGTGAATCCTTATGCTAAAGGTGAGCATCCGTTAGGCGATTGGTTGGGTGAAGACGCTTTAGGCAGCCAGCTTGTACGCTAAGAGCTTATCGGCTCATTATAAGAATCAGGTATAAATTAAAAAACGTAAAACTATGTGTAGCACTGTCGGCATAAGCAATCATCAAGGAGCGATGAGATGGGTACAAAGGATTTGAATTTAAGTAATAAAGACACAAATAATACTGCTGCGAGCGATAATCATACTACTAAGCCAAATATAGCCTTTATTGGGCTTGGCAATATGGGCGCACCGATGGCAGAGAACTTGTTAAAGGCAGGTTATACGCTATCGGTTTATGATTTATCTGAAGAGGCAACCGCGCGCTTGCAGCAAACAGGTGCCAGTGTGGCTGATAGTCCTAAAGATGCTGCGAGCAATGCACAAGTTATCATTAGCATGTTGCCTGCGGGCAAGCACGTCCATTCTGTTTATCTAGGAAATAATGGCGCTGATGGTTTACTAGCAGAATTACCTAAGGGTACGTTGGTCATCGATAGCAGTACCATCGCAGCAGCTGATGCAAGATTGGTGGCAGAAGCAGCAAGTAAGGTTGGTATCGACTTCTTAGATGCGCCAGTCTCCGGTGGTACAGGAGGCGCCATTGCTGGCACTTTAACTTTTATTGTCGGTGGTAGTGACGATGCATTCGCTAAAGCCGAACCAATACTCGCCGTTATGGGCAAAAACATCTTTCATGCAGGCGAGCATGGTGCCGGACAAGTGGCGAAAATCTGCAATAATATGCTGTTAGGTATTCTCATGGCAGGGACGGCAGAGGCGATTAATTTAGGCGTAAAAAACGGTCTCGACCCTAAAGTGCTATCAGATATTATGCTACAAAGCTCGGGCCGTAACTGGACGCTAGAGGTTTATAACCCTTATCCGCAGGTGATGGAAAATGTGCCCTCTAGCAACGGTTATAAAGGCGGCTTTATGAGTAAGCTCATGCAAAAAGACCTTAACCTTGCGATGCAAACGGCTAAGGATACCGATGTTGAAACGCCGATGGGAGCGAAAGCTACTGAGCTTTATGAATCTCACACAGTAGAAAATGGCGATAAAGATTTTTCTAGCATCATGGCGCGACATGACAGTTCGGTATTGTCTTAAAGTACGAAACGCTTAAAATCCTTAATCAGTTTTGCATAGAGTGTGTTTCTATAGTCAAAGTATCCTAAAAACGCGACGGTATTGCTGATATCAATTTTTTGTAGCCTCTGTCTGCGCAGGCACAGCAAGCAAGAAAAATTGATATCAGCAGTGCGTGATGTATCGATATTACTTTTCACTCACTATATTTATCATCATGTTATTAACAAAGCATAAAAAAGGTCTGCGCTAGTTTTATGACGCAGACCTTTTTACTCAGTCATATTTTTTCTTAATGTCACACACCCTAGTTTTGTAGCTCATACACCAATGCTTGAATATCATGCGCTGCCTTTTGCAAGCGCGGCACATGCTCCATTAGCTCATCTAATGACACGCGAATGGTTGGTGCGTGGATATATAGCGACGCCAGATAGCGAGATTTTTTGTCTAGTACAGGCACTGACACCCCTACCATCTCTGAGATAAATTCCTCATTATCGATACCAATGCCTGTCTCTGCGATACGATCAAGCTCGGCATTTAATGTATCAATATCAGTAATCGTATTTTTGGTAAATTTATCTAACGGTAGGCCTTGTAGTATTTTAGCGCGGCTGGTCGCAGACAACTGGCTTAAATATAACTTACCCGTAGCCGTACACCACATCGGTGATTTCGCGCCGACAGGCAGATATATTTGCAAAGGCAGCGAGGTGTTAGCGCGATTGGTATACATCATGTCCATCTGGTAAGGAATGGCGATACCGCAAGTCTCCTTAATCTCATCAACCAATTTTTGTAAAATAATTTGCCGCTCATTAAAAAATTGACGCTGCTGCCAAAGCTCAACGCTCAAATTACGCACCCGCTTGCCAGGAATAATACCGCCGCCAATATCGACGGTCACAAACCCTTCATCGACTAAGTTTTGAATCAAGCGATGAATAGTAGGTTTTGGGATATCAAGCTCTTGCGACAGCTCAAGTGGTGAGAGGGGTTTTGACGCATAAGACACCGCTTCGATAATCTCTAAAACACGCGTAATCGACGAAACTTTTGGCATAAAAATGGCTCAATAAGAATAATAAAGGTAAAGCGAAAAGTAGAAAAAAATCATTAATACGCTAGTGAAAAGTCCAAAAATGCAAATACTAAAAAGACATCTATTAATAGCTCTAATTTAGCATAATAACGCACTCAAACAAGCTATCTTATTAGATATAAACGATATATTTACGTTTTTATAGTTCAGACTGATTTCTCACATTTCTATCTCATGTTTTATTTTAGGTAGGATTGGATACGTTAACTCACAAACCACAACAAACTGTAGTAATAAACTCTATAACTGTAATTGAGTTAAAGGTGGAGGTAGTTCATTATACTGACATGTTTTGTAATACCTTTACATGAGCGTTAAGCGATTCAATATTCATGTTCTGACTATTCAGTTGCTTTGGGAGTATTGTGTAACAGGGAAGCGAAGTTTTGCAGGTTGGTGTAGCAAATATTACAATATCTATGCAATCTTTACATAACGGCAAATAAAAAGTGCATTCATGGGGGTGACTTTTTAAGCCAAAATTGTTTTAATCTGCTCAACAAAATGGTTGTTTATAAAAAAGTTAAATTATCATTTTTTTACGGGCGAGTTATTTCACACTTTAGGAGAGTATTTATGAAACTTATTAAATTAACAGCAATTTCTGCTGCTGTATTAGCATCTACTGCTGCACTAGCAGCTGAACCAGTTATCGTTGTTGATAACAACGATGCGGTTGTATACGAAGCAGAGCCAGTTGCAGTAGCTTATCAAGCAGAGCCAGTTGCCGTAGCTTATCAAGCTGAGCCAGTTGCTGTCGTACAACCAGCAAACTCATATAGCGACAGAACTTTTTTCCAAACTGTGACTCATCCAGCGGCTATCAGTGCTGAAGTAGGTACACTAGGTTATGGTGCTAATATCGGTTGGGCACTTAACGACAAAACTGAATTACAAGCTGGTTGGGCAGGTGGCGATGTTGCTGACCTATTCGGCGGTGACTTTGATGCAAACGATGTAAACTATGAGGTTGATTCTGATTTTAGCAACCCATACCTAGGCGTACAATTACGTCCTACTGGTAACTGGTTCACAATGGGTGCTGGTATCATCGTTCCTGATAACGATATCGACGTAACTGCTAACCCTAATGGTGGTGCAGATGGCGTATATAAAATCAATGGCGCAGAGTATAACGCATCTGATGTAGGTTCTTTACAAGGTACTATGGAACATCGTAACAAGTTAGCTCCTTATGCTACTATCGGTTTCCGTCCTAACATCACTAACAACTTCGGTTTGTTTGGTGAGATCGGTGCAGCATACATGGGCAAGACTGACGCTACTGTAAATGCAAGTAACGTAAGTGGTGACTTTGTCAATATCAAAGATGGCGCCGGTAACGATGTGCCTACTACACAAACTGCTCAAGATGTTGCGCGCTTGGCTGAAAATGAATTAGAAGACAAAAACTGGTTAGAGTGGATGCCAATTGTTAAAGTTGGTGCAACTTACCGCTTCTAAGCTAATCACAGTCTAAGGACTGTTGTTAGAAGATAAGTAGTAATAAAAAAACGATCCTGAAAAGGGTCGTTTTTTTTGTCTAAAATAAAGTCAGAATGATGTGCCTACATTAAATACTTTTTAATAGACAATCACTGTCTGCTGCTCAGGTAAGTAGGCAAGATGGTACTTGGTTTTATCATCGTTAAACGCTAACAAAGATAGCTGTGCCTGTGCTTCGATACCGTTCACTAAGCCGGTAATGAGATAGGAGTAATCCATACCCAAACCTTGGGCAAGGGTATACTGATGAATCTTGATAAAACACTCTTTTATTTGCCATAGTAACTTAGCGACAGTGTCACGCTGAGTGATGGTTAGAGCTTGTAAGATAGCAATCTCATTAGTATGATAAAAGCGCTGCGCCACTTTCCATTTAATGGCATTTACTTCTATATCAATGCCCACAGGACGATAAGCGCTAATGATCACCGCGACTTTATTATCCAAATGTTTAAATAGATTTTCGTTTTTATGCTGATTAGAAATAACTTTGTTATGGGCGCCAGTATGACTAAAGCAGACGTAGTATTGACTATTGGCAAGTCGATATGGAAAACTTGCATCATTCAAGGTATCAATCATCTCTAGCTTATTAAGTAGTGATTGTAATAATAATCGTACGCCAGTGCGCTGCTGTTGGCGCTGACGATGAGCTATCTCGCGTGTGGATAGAGACACGGTAGAAATGCGGTACCATTGCATCTGCCGCCATTGCATGTGGCGCACTTTTTCCACGCTCGTATTTAAAAATAGATTGGGATTAAATAACAGCGGTAAATCGCTGAGTAAAACGGGATAATTTAAAAAAGAAGGCATGATAATCTGAGCTGACGCATACCAGGTCGTAGCGTCAAGTTGCTGGTAGTGAATATCACGTAATTTTAAAGTTGACATAATTTATCTGTAGAATGTGAATAGAATAAGAAAAGCCCAACAATAGATTGCTGGGCTTCTTTAAATTACGGCTGATTAACGCTTATTAAATAATATTAGTAAGACAATTCAGCACGGCGGTTTTGGGCATAGGCATCTTCAGTTGTACCAGCAACAGCAGGGCGCTCTTCACCATAGCTGATGATACGGACGTTGTTTACCGCAACACCTTGAGCGGCAAGATAATTACGTGCCGCTTGGGCACGGCGCTCGCCTAGTGCCATGTTGTACTCGCGGCTACCACGCTCATCGGTATGACCTGCAATAACGACACCGGCGTTTGGATTTGAGCTTAGGAGGCTAGCATGTTGGTTTAATACACTGGCAGCTTCTGAGGTGATTTCACTGCTATCGAAAGCAAAGTAAACCACCGCTTGTAGATTTTCTGCACCAGTGATAACGGCATTTGAATTATCAACGATAACCGCACCGTTATAACCAACTTGACCACCTGGGATACCTAGTGGGGCAACGACCACTTCTGATGTCGCACGTTTGTTAGCACAACCTGACGCAAATACGACAGCGCTTGATAATACTGCGAGGGCAGCAACTTTTGCAATACTGGTAGACATATAAGCTCCTAAAATTTTAATAACATTAGTTTTAATGGCATTTGTTGTTTTTGAACTGCTTACGGTAAAACTTAGGCAATTACTATCTATCATATACTAAATGTTACTTTATGTAAGTAGTATTACTGTAAATAGTTCGAGAGTTTACCTAAAGATATGTAGCATTCTGATTAAAACCTTTGAATTGATTTCTACCTTAACCAATTTAATTACTCATCGTACTTGAAATTTCATAGTTTAGGTCAATGTAACTATCTTAAAAACTCTGTTTATAACGAACACCGTGCTAATTAATAGGGCGCTGCAAAATAATCAATTAACTGTTTAAAACATGAATAATAATAGGAATTTCCATGTCTACTACTGAAACTGACGCACAAATTATCAATCCTGACATGCCAGATGTGCCGCCACATGCGCCAAGTAAAATTCATTTGAAAGATTATCAACCGCCAAGCTTTGCGGTCGAAACCGTTGATTTGGATATTAAGTTATTCGATGACCATGCTATTGTGGATAGCACTTTGATGATGCAACGTCAGACTGACGGCGACTTAGTGCTTTATGGTGAAGGACTTGAGCTGTTATCTATTAAGCTTAATGATGAGCTGCTTGCTCGTAATCGTTATACGCAAGCTGAGGGCACATTAACCATTACCGATGCGCCAGAAAACACCAAATTACAGCTGCAAGTACGCATCCATCCGCATACCAATACCGCGCTTGAAGGCTTATATATCGCCGGTAGTGGTGACGATACTATGTTCGTCACTCAGTGTGAGCCTGAGGGCTTTCGCAAGATTACCTTTTATCCAGACCGTCCCGATGTGCTGGCGAGATTTACAACGCGGCTTGAAGCCGATAAGCGTTTCACGACGCTATTGAGTAATGGGAATTTGCTCGAAGCGGGTGAAGTGTCGGACGCGCCTGAGCGTCATTATGCGATTTGGCAAGACCCGACCAACAAACCAAGCTATCTGTTTGCTTGTGTCATCGCTGATTTGGATGTATTGACTGATAGCTACACCACGAGCGAGGGACGCGAGGTGAAGCTTGAGCTCTATGCAAAATCTGAAGATATCGATAAATGTGCTGTTGGCATGCAAGCTTTAAAAGACTCGATGCAGTGGGATGAGGTCAATTATGGCCGCGCGTATGATTTAGACCGTTATATGATTGTTGCCGTCAGTCAGTTTAATATGGGCGCGATGGAAAATAAGGGTTTAAATATTTTTAACACCGCTTGTGTCTTGTCTAGTCCTGAGACGACCACAGATGCGCGCAGCTTTAGTGTCAAATCTATCATTGCTCATGAGTATTTTCATAACTGGACGGGTAATCGCATTACCTGCCGTGATTGGTTTCAGCTGTGCCTAAAAGAAGGTTTTACCGTTTATCGGGATCAATCATTTTCAGCCGATCAGCAGTCAAGTGCTGTCCAGCGTATCGACGATGTGGCAACCTTGCGCGCCCATCAATTTGCTGAAGATGCCGGACCACTAGCGCACCCTGTACGTCCTGAGAGTTTCGTTGAGATTAACAACTTTTATACCACCACCGTCTACGAAAAAGGCGCTGAAATCGTGCGTATGATTGCCAATACGCTAGGGCCTGATAACTTTCGTAAAGGTACGGACGAATATTTCCGCCGTTATGATGGGCAAGCGGTGACGGTTGAGGACTTTTTATCGGCGCTTAGTATTACCGATAGCAAAATTGAAGACTTTATCGACTGGTATCGTCAGCCCGGTACGCCTGTGGTGTCTGGTTACCAAGATTATGACAGCGCGACGCAGACATTGACTATTACTTTGAGTCAGCAAACCCGTCAGGTTGCAGGTTTTGATGCACCAAAACCCTTGCCGATTCCTGTAGCGACCGCACTATTTGATAAAAATTCTGGTCATATCATCGCCGAGCGTATGTTGCTTCTCGATCAAGTCACACAAACCTTTACCTTTGAAAATATAATGAGCGAGCCAGTCGTATCCTTGCTACGTGATTTTAGTGCGCCCGTTCAGCTCAATTATAATTATCAAGATGAAGACTTGGCGTTTTTGCTCAAATATGAAACCAATGGTTTTAACCGCTGGCAAGTGACGCAAATGCTGGTCAATCGCATTTTACTGCAAGGTCACGGCGCGAAAAGCAGTCCTGAGATATATTTGCAAGTAGTGGCGCAGGCCTTACCTGAACTGGCTGCTAATGATGCGATGTTGGCGGCGCGTTTGCTTGATATTCCGTCAGCACATGAGCTGGCATCTGCCATTCATAAAGATTACGATCCAGAGCTGGTAAAAGCACAGCGTGAAGGCTTATATCAACAGCTGGCTTTAGCGTTAAAAGATCAATGGTCTGAGCTTTATAAACAGCTACCGATGCAGGCTTATGAAGACAGTGCGGAAGCTCGTGGTAACCGCGCTTTACGTAATGTGGTGCTTGATATGGCACTGACCGCCAACGTCGATGGCGCTACTGAATGGGCAGAGCAGCAGTATGATAACGCCAGCTGTATGACCGAGCGTTTTGGCGCGTTAAAGGCGATGGTCAATCATCAACTGGCAAATGCTGATAAGTATCTGGCGGATTTTTATCAGCGTTTTGAAAATAATGATTTGGTCATTGATTTATGGTTTAGTGTGCAAGCCTCTGCTGATACAGTCACACCTGATACTATTAAATCCTTACTTGCGCATAACGATTTTGATTGGAATACGCCCAACCGTGTGCGCTCAGTCATCAGCGCCTTTACCTCGCAGCCTACGGTGTTGTGGACACCAGAGGGTTTAGATATTTATATCGCTGTGATTAAAAAGCTGGATGACGCCAATCCGGTGTTAGCGTCGCGCTTATTGCAAGTGCTGGCACGTTGGAATACTTTGGCGGAACCCCGTCGTCAAATGGCGCATGAGCAGTTGCTTGAACTACAAAAGCAAGCGACTTCTAAGCATGTAATTGAAAGCTTAAACAGTGTTTTAGGCGCGGCAAATGAAGGTTCTGCAAGTGCATAACGAGCAGTACTTTATAAGTTAAAAAGCACAAAAAAGGCCCGTCTGATATCTGTTATCAAACGGGCCTTTTAGTGAGTGGTCAATCAGTATTCATTACCACCAAGCGCTTTTAACGATTCGGCAGAACGTCTTTAACCATATCACGTAGATTGTGTAGAGCGCTAACGGTGCTTTCCCAATCTAGGCAGCCATCGGTGATAGATTTACCATATTCAAGCTGGCTTAAGTCAGTCGTTAGCTTTTGATTGCCACCTTTTAAATGACTCTCAATCATCAAACCGATGATAGATTTATTACCATTTTTAATCTGCTCGGCAACGTTTTGAATGACCATTGGTTGCAGATAAGGGTCTTTACCTGAGTTGGCGTGGCTTGAGTCAATCATAATTTTACTATTGGTTTTGCCTTTTGCCAGCTCATTTTCAACTTGTGCAACAGCAGTTTCATCATAGTTTGGCTTACCGTTACCACCGCGTAGTACTACGTGTGCGTAGGGGTTACCTTTTGATTTGATGATAGAAACTTTGCCATCTGCTGATAAGCCAAGAAAACTATGACCTTCTTTGACCGCTTGCATGGCATTAACCGCAACGGTCATGCCGCCATCGGTGCCGTTTTTAAAGCCAACTGGGCACGATAAACCTGAGCTCATTTCACGATGCGTTTGGCTTTCGGTGGTACGCGCGCCAATCGCTGACCAACTAATCAAATCCTGAATGTACTGCGGCGTATTTGGGTCTAATGCTTCGGTCGCGCACGGCAGACCTTTTTCATTTAAATCAAGCAGTAGCTTACGAGCGGTGCGCAGACCTTTTTCGATATCAAAGCTGTCGTTCATATCAGGGTCATTAATCATGCCTTTCCAGCCAACCGTGGTACGCGGCTTTTCAAAATAAACGCGCATCACAACGAAGATGCTGTCTTCAATCTCTTTGGCCAATACGGCTAAGCGATCGGCGTATTCGTGGGCGGCTTTAATATCGTGAATAGAGCAGGGGCCGATAACCACAAATAAACGCTTGTCTTTGCCATCAAGGATATCTTGGATGGTATTGCGACCTTTTAGCACCGTGTTATAGGCGTCATTTGACAAAGGTAGCTCAGACTTTAGCTCAGCGGGTGTGATTAAAGGAATGAATTTTTCAATATTCACGTCGTCAATATCTGCATTATGAGTAGCTGGTGTTGTCATGATTATATATCGTCTAGCTGATTTATAGGGATATTCATTATGCGGACAAAAGCGCTGGTTGACAAGGGCAGTCGTACAGTTAATTGACTGCTAACTGGAATGTGGCGACCAAAACTTTGTTATACCTTATCGCTGCAACCCGTCTTAACATGCTGTCATTCATAGGTGTATAAGAATGATAAGGCAATGTAAAGCATAGGGAAAATGATGCTTTATCGCTAACCTAAGTCCAAATTTGCATTAAACACAACGTTTATAGGCAGATATAAATGAGTGATACTGAATGGATTTTGTGCACTAATTTCGCTATTTTTAGCTATTTCCAGCACTGTCACGTATGATGGCAATATAAACGACTAAGTTCGAGCATTATAGAATGCTATCAAGATGCCTTTTAATGGGCATCTTATTACGGTTAAGCTATGTTATATTTTATATAATCATTTTTATGATAGACGCATTTTATCTTTTGTTTCATTTAACTGTGCTACTCAAATGGCACCAATTAAATTGTACCACTTTAATATTGAGAGCTTATCATGATAGATCCTGCTACGCCTCACCAAACTGCTGATATAACGCCAGCACCGGATACTTATGGTGCTTTTGATAAATTGCCTGAGGTTACCAGCTCGCCACTGGTGATAGGGATTGTCGCCGGTGAAGTATCAGGCGACAGTTTGGGTGCAGATTTTATGCAGCAGATGAATAATCTGCGTGATGATATTATTTGGGTTGGGGTTGGCGGCGCAAAAATGCAGGCGCAAGGGCTGCAAAGTATTTTTCCGTTATCGCGCTTAGCTGTGATGGGTTTGGTCGAAGTGGTGTCGCAGTTACCGGATTTACTCAAAGCACGTCAAGAGCTGCTGACGGCATTTAAAGCCGCAAGCATTGATTGGTTTATTGGCATTGATGCGCCTGATTTTAACCTCAGAGTGGCCAAGAAATTAAAGCCGCAGGGCGTGTTTTGCGTGCAGTATGTCAGCCCTTCTATTTGGGCGTGGCGTGAGTCGCGTATTCATAATATTATGGCAGCGACCAATTTGGTTCTGTGCCTATTTCCATTTGAGCTACCCGTCTACGAGCGTTATAATCATCCCGCGATTTGCGTTGGTCATCCGCTACTACGAACCATTGATCAGACCTTACTTGAGACGCCCATCAATCAGCGCCGTAGCGAATTGGTCTGGCATAATGATGGCTTACAGCAGTTTTTCATCGATCGTTTCGATGAGGTCAGTCAGCTTATTTGCGTCATGCCAGGGTCTAGGCGTGGTGAGATAACGGCTATTTTGCCGCTTATGCTCGATGGTATTCAAAGACTATTATTGTTAGATCCTAAGCTGTGCTTTATCATTCCAACTGTCGATCAAAACCATCAATATATTGTGCAAGATGTGATCGATAAGCGCTCAGAGCAGCTGCGGGCCGCGATTGCGGTGGTCTATGATGAAAGTCAGCCAGCCTTTAGTCAGCTGGCGATGGCGGCATCAGATATGGTGATGCTGGCATCGGGTACTGCAACCTTGGAAGCCATGCTGCTTGAGCGTCCAATGGTGGTGATTTATCAATTAAATCAGCTGACTTATCAGATAGCAAAACGTTTGGTCAAAGTCCCTTATGTCGGTTTGCCTAATATTTTGGCAGATAGCGCAATCGTGCCTGAGCTTATCCAAGAGCAGGCAAGTGGCGATAATATCTGTCGTACCGTGATGCGTTTGTTGCAGCCGCGCGCGTATGCAGAACAATTAAAAGCGCTGATTGATACCAAGTATGCATTGCAACAACAAAGCAATCATGACCCTGCGCATAGCGTCATCGAACAGTGGTTTATTCAAAACCGCGCCAGTCATCAAAATCATGATTTTAATGGACAAGACGGTCATGTCAGTCAAGAAAATTACGACAGCCAAGACAATTATCAAGCTCAGTAATCAAGATTAATAACTAAGCTCAATAATCAAGCGCTAATTATGTCAGGCACGCAAAAAACTCTTTAAACCGTAAAGTTAAGAAATAATAAAGTTATGAGTACTATGTCTTCTACAGAAAATGATCCTATAAAAAGCCCAGTTATGCTTAAGCATAGCGTTCAGATTGAAAGAGTTATTGAGCAAATTGATATTAAAGGACAATATATACAACTGGCAGCGCCCATACAGTTATCAGGGCAAGTCAATATCTCAGAACTGATTGCGCAATACTCATTAAGTTTAGAAAACTTGCAACCAACAGCCATACAAATTGGCGTTGACGAAGCAGGGCGTGGACCGCTGCTGGGTAGTGTGGATGTCGCTGCGGCAATATTACCTGCGGCGTGGGCAGGTTTAATTGAAAATGAGCCACTAAAAAATACGCCATTGTCTATACTGACGGACTCAAAGCAGCTGAGTGAAAAAAAGCGCGATATTCTTTATCCGTTGGTTCAGCAGCATGCAGTCGCGCACATCGTCGCTGATATACCGCCAGCGGTCATCGACCAAGTCAATATCTTGCAAGCGACCATGCTAGGGATGCGCTTATGTACTGAGGTTTTATTGGCGGTAGTTGCTAAACACCTGAATACGGGTGACAAAACACTGTTTGAGATATTAATTGATGGCAATCGTTGTCCAGATTTAGATTATGCCAGTCTCACTAAATTTGGTATTCAAGAGTCAGCGATTGACTGCCAAGCATGGGTAAAAGGCGATGGCCGACATACCAGTATCGCGGCGGCCAGTATTTTAGCAAAAGTCAGCCGTGACCAAACCATGTATGCGCTTGATACTGAACATCCTGAATATGGCATCGCCAAGCATAAAGGCTATCCAACGCGCGCCCATATGGAAGCGATTGCAGCTCATGGCGTATTAGCCGCGCATAGACGTAGCTTTGCACCGGTAAGAAAAGTGCTCGAAAGCCAATATTGCCTGACCTAAAAATGATCATTAGCTAGCAGAATGAGACTGCTTAATGAAATAGCCTAAGCAAAATTAAATAAGAAAATGCTTTCAGTCATAAAAAAACCATCTGTTCATAATCAACAGATGGTTTTTTTATTTAAACCTTTAACAACAGAAATCTTCAAAGTCCCAAAAATACTTAGAACGATGAGTTCGGCTGCTTTAAAAACGCTTCTTCTTCGTCAGTCGTTTCACGATCCAACGTGTCGTTACGATGTGGATAGCGTCCAAATTTATCGATAATCTCTTTATGACGCTCTTCAAACTCTAAGGTTGTTGCATCATTTAATTGCTTAAACAGCGGCAGATAGCGCTCATGAATCATGGCCGATTCAGAATGCATAAATGGCATGATAATAAATTTCCGCCACTGCGCTGGCAGCGTATCAAAATATGGTTGTCCAATGGCTTCTTGTGCCAATGCTAGTGCCATGCCATCTTGGGCAAAAGCGCACGCTTGCTCACGGCATAAATTACGCGAAAACTGATCTAACACAATAATTTCTGCCAAGCGTCCTGCTAGCGCCGTGACTGAGCTATTGCTATCAGTCGCTGCATCTGCGATACGCCACGACACGCATTCACCCTGTTTTGCTGCCTGCCAAATATTATAAAATTTGTCTTTTATCTGTTTATCAAAAGCATCATTTTGCGCAAACCAGTACTGCTCATTGTCTTTATCGAACCAAAAATCCAATACCGCACGCGCATCCGCAGCAAGATGTTCTAAGCTGATGTTTTGTGGATCTAGCTGGGATAGATTGGCTGGGTTTTTAGCCGTAGAATAATCGGTCGAGAGTGCCATAAGATATTCTATTTATGATGGATTTAGTCTACTATAGCGCAATTATTTAGGTCTGTCATGATACCGACCGCAGCTATTAGGTAACCTCTTATGAATACAAACTTACCGTTACAAACCAGTCACTCATCCTTGCCTGCAACGCCCTATTATCTGCTTGATGAAGCGGCAATCGTTGCCAATATGCAGATTATCGCGCGTCTGTGCGAGCTATCTGGCGCCAAAGCCTTGCTCGCGCTCAAATGTTTTGCCACTTGGGGCGTGTTTGATGTCATGCAGCCTTATTTGCATGGTACAACCTCGTCTTCATTGAATGAAGTGCGGTTGGGCTATGAGACCTTTGGTAAAGGTAAAGGCAGTGATAATAAAAAAGAGACCCATGCTTATAGCGTTGCTTATAGCGCAGATGAAATTGACGAAGTATTAAGCTATGCCGATAAAATTATTTTTAATTCTATCTCGCAATTGAATGCATTTAAAGGTAAAGCTGCTGCTCAGAATATTCCAGTAGGGCTACGCTTAAATCCAAAAACCAGCAACTCGTCCTTTATTATTGCTGATCCAGCGCGTCCCTTTAGCCGTTTGGGTGAGCATGATAAAGATAAGATTACCGCCGTACTTGCTGATATCACTGGCGTCATGATTCATAACAACTGTGAAAACGATAGTTTTGAGGCATTTAGCGCAAGCTTAGCCGATATCGAAAACAGGTTTGGTGAGGTGCTGGCGCAGCTTGAATGGGTGAGCTTGGGCGGTGGTATTCACTTTATCGCGCCTGATTATCCACTCGAAAAACTGGCTGATAGATTAAAAGGCTTTAGCGAAAAATATGGCGTGCAAGTCTATCTTGAGCCGGGTGAAGCGAGCATTCACGGCGCTGGCTCATTAGTGACAACCGTCTTAGACACTATGCACAATGAAAAAAATCTTGCCGTCGTCGATGCCTCTATCGAAGCGCATATGCTTGATTTGCTCATTTATCGCGAGTCTGCTCCCATTGTGTCCATTAATGAAGAATCAATAGATATGATGCCGGTAAATAAAGATCAAAAAGAGGGCGCTGCAGACAACACTATTATTTACGGTCGTTCTTGTTTGGCAGGCGATATTTTTGGTGAGTACGCCTTACCGAGTAATTTGAAAATTGGCGATACCATTGCGTTTGGAAATGCTGCCGGTTATACCATGGTCAAGAAAAACTGGTTTAATGGTGTGGGTATGCCTGCAATCGTTATCCGCCGTTTAGATGGGTCGATACATGTGCAGCGTGAGTTTGATTATCAAGATTATAAGGCCAGCTTGTCTTAATTTTGCTATTAAGATGACGGTGATGGTATTTGAGTAATAGAATTAGATGTCATCTTATCGATTAATTATTGCCGAAAGGTGGGTAAAAATTGTTATAATCGCCGCGGGCAAAAGCAAGTAGCCAAATACTGCTTTGCCCGACGGGTGCGTGGGTTTTCCTCGGTCTTCCTTTTTAATTCACGCATATCATTCACTCGTTTCTGTTTTGACTCGCCACCATCGATGGTATCGACAGGGACACAAAGGAGGATTGTTCATTGAACACAAATCAAACCAACCCTAACAAAAAAGACGTGCTCATCATCGGTGCAGGCGGTGTGGCGCAAGTGGTCGCGCATAAATGTGCGATGCATAACGATGTGCTCGGCGAGATTCATATTGCCTCACGCACGCAAGATAAATGTGATGCCATCGCCCAAAATGTCAAAGAAAAGAATAGCTTTAAGCTGCCTGCGGTATTACATACCCATCAAGTCGATGCGATGGATACGCAAGCGCTGATACAGCTGATTGAAGAGACGGGTATTCAAATCGTTATCAATGTCGGTTCGGCATTTGTCAATATGACCGTTTTAGAGGCTTGTATTGAAACGGGCGCGGCTTATATTGATACCGCCATTCATGAGGATCCGCGCAAGATTTGTGAGACGCCGCCATGGTATGACAACTATGAATGGCAGCGTAAACAGCGCTGTGCTGACAAGAACATCACGGCAATTTTGGGTGCTGGATTTGATCCTGGTGTGGTCAATGCCTATGCGCGTCTTGGCTATGACATGATGGATGCAGGCTCGGTGACGGATATCGATATTATCGATATCAACGCTGGCAGCCACGGTAAGTATTTTGCCACCAACTTTGACCCTGAGATTAATTTCCGTGAGTTCACTGGTACGGTTTATTCTTGGCAAGACAGTAAGTGGCAGTCGAATAAGATGTTTGAAGTCAAACGTACCGATGATTTGCCAGTCGTTGGCGAGCAAAACAGTTACCTAAGTGGTCATGACGAGATTCATTCTTTATCGGCTAACCTAGATGTGCCAAATATCCGCTTTTGGATGGGCTTTGGTGAGCATTATATCAATGTGTTTACTGTGCTCCAAAACCTAGGTCTATTGTCCGAGCAGCCGGTGATGACTGCTGAAGGGCAAGAAGTGATTCCGCTTAAGGTGGTCAAAGCCGTACTGCCGGATCCAAGCTCATTAGCGCCCAATTATACGGGTAAGACTTGTATCGGGGATAAGGTTAAAGGCAAGATTAATGGCGTTGATAGCGAGGTGTTTATTTATAATATCTCTGATCATAAAGACGCTTATAACGAAGTTGGTAGCCAAGGTATCTCTTATACCGCTGGCGTGCCACCTGTTGCTGCTGCAATGTTGGTGGCGACTGGCGAGTGGGATGCAGGCAAAATGGTCAACGTTGAAGAACTTGATGCCAAGCCATTTATCAACTTGCTAAATGAGATTGGTTTGCCAACGCGTATCAAAGATAGCGAAGGCGATAGAGCATTAGAGTTCGATATTTAGTCAGTAAGTTTATCTAATAAAAAGCCTATCTTTTAAAGATAGGCTTTTTTTATGTTTGGTTGTAGTGTGACTTTACGGGAAGGTAGAGGGAGCTGATCCTGCCGTCCGCTATTATCTACTAAACTGGGCGGGGCGCACCCTACGACCTAAACAAATCATCACACTTTTTACTATGCTTCCCGAGGATTATACTTCCTCAACGCCGCAATACGATCATCAAGCGTTGGGTGTGAGCGGAAAAGGTTAGCGATACTAAAGCCAGTAGATTGTCCAGACGAGATTGCAAATGCCTTCATGCTCTCTGGCATTTGGTCTGGACGCTGTGCAGAAGGACGCAAGGCATCAAGCGCACTAATCATCTTGTCTTTGCTAGCAAGCTTAGCACCCATCTCATCAGCACGGAATTCACGCAGACGTGAGAACCACATAACGATGGCAGACGCCAAAAATCCAAGCAAAATATCCATCACAATACTCGTCACAAAGTAGCCAATGCCGGGGCTATCACTGGTATTTTTAAAGACAGTACGGTCGACGAAGCTGCCGATAATACGCGCAAAGAACATCACAAAGGCGTTTACCACGCCTTGGATAAGCGCAAGCGTTACCATATCACCATTGGCCACGTGACCGATCTCATGCGCCAATACCGCTTCTACTTCATCTTGATTCATATTTTGCAACAGACCAGATGAAACCGCGACCAACGCTTTATTTTTATTCCAGCCAGTTGCAAACGCGTTTGGCTGGGAATTATTAAATATCCCCACTTCTGGCATGCCAATATTTACCGCTCGTGCTTGCTTAGCGACGGTATCTACCAGCCATTGTTCCGTGGCGTTGCTTGGCGTTTCAATAACCACCGTCCCCGTTGATCTTTTGGCCATCCACTTTGAGATAAATAGCGAAACCATCGAGCCAACCATGCCGTATATACCGCACATAATGGCAAGGCTGGTGTAATTTAGCCCGCCTGCGCCATGTACGCCACCAATCCCAAAAAATCTGGACAAAATACCAAACACGATGCTAAATACCACAATCACCGCTAAGTTGGTTAATAAAAACAATCCGATACGCATCATGACGCTAACTTCCTCATTAAATTCAACGACAGTGTTAGGAGCAATTCCTTTACCGTAATAAAGACTAAAAATTAAACAGAGGACAATTATAACCTTCTAGAAGTAATATAGGCGCCAATTCTAGTATGAATAAAGTTTTATAATATGGAGAATACCAATGATAGCGGTGTGAAATGTGCAGTTGCTAGATACAGGCGCAAGTAGAAAAATAAACACACAAATAGTTAGCAGTTATAATAGATAATGAATGGTTTAGGTTCGTTATTTAAATTCGTTGTTTAGTCATATATAAGGTGCAACCATGAACGCTCTAGCGCTTAAAGTACCACCAGTAGCACAAGTCATTATTACGGCAGCTGCCATGTATGGCGTCTCTAAAATGGTTCCTGCTTTGACGTTCTCACTCAACGGCTCAACTGCACTGGCAGTGGGTTTGGGTGTGATCGGAATGAGCTTAGGTGTCATGGGTGTGACGCAATTTAGAAAGGCGCAGACCACACCCAATCCGCAGGCGCTTGAGAAAGTATCTAGTTTAGTAACCAGTGGCATATATCGATATAGTCGCAATCCGATGTATTTAGGCTTGGTGCTTATCTTATTAGGCTGGGCATTCTATCTGTCGCACTTTCTGTCGTTTGTGTTATTGCCCGTTTTTATACTTTATATGACACGCTTTCAGATACAGCCAGAAGAGGAAATGATGGCACGAAAATTTGGTAAAACTTATCAAGCATATCTAAATAAAGTGCGGCGCTGGATTTGAGGTATAGTAAGTAAAGAGAATTATTATGCATAAATGATCGATTAAATCAGGAAGATGACGTCATGGAAATGAAAAACATACCTTTTGCTACTACCGACTGGACGACAGTAGAAACAGTAGAAATCAAAGGCGAAACGGGCACAGGATATTGGAAGACTCGTGAATTTGATTCTATTAATGTGCATATGGTTGAGTATTCTGCAGGCTACCTTGCCGATCACTGGTGCGATAAAGGACATATTTTGTTTTGTATTGAGGGCGAGCTAAACACTGAGTTAAAGGATGGGCGTACTTTTACCTTAACAGCCGGTATGACTTATCAAGTAGCGGACAATACGATTGCACATCGTTCGTCAACGAAGACAGGCGCTAAGCTATTTATCGTTGATTGATATTGGCGGTAAACTCATAAAACCATAAAACCATAAAACCATAAAACCATGAAGTTATAAAAAATAACAGCGAGAACATAAAATGCAGCTAGAAATCAATGTCATTGATGCTTTTACGGATACGGTTTTTAAGGGCAATTCAGCGGCGGTTATCATTACAGATAATTGGTTAAGTGATGATTTGATGCAATCGATTGCCTTTGAGAACAATTTATCTGAGACGGCCTTTATTGTTCTTAGTGATGACGGCATTTATCATATCCGCTGGTTTTCACCATTGTCTGAGATTGCTTTTTGCGGACATGCGACTTTAGCTTCTGCTTTTGTGTTATTTGACAAAAATCCTAGTTTAGAATCTATTAGATTTTACGCCAAAGCGGTTGGTGTTTTAACTATCGTGCAAACAGACGATGGCAAAATACAAATGGATTTTCCTAATACTAAGCCGGAAAAGGTTAAAGATATTCCCGATAGCTTGTTGGCAGGATTGTCTGTTGCACCAGTCGAAGTTTATAAAAACACTCAAGCCTATTTTGTGATTTATAATGCTGAAGCCGATGTCTTAAACGTAACGCGTGATAACGAGCAATTAAAACAACTCGCGCCGTTAAATGTGGTGGTCACCTGTCAGGCCACCTCCGCTGACTATAAGGATTACGATTTTATTTCACGTTATTTTTGGCCTGCCAATGGTGGCGATGAAGACCCAGTGACGGGTTCGGTTCATACGGGGCTTGCACCACTGTGGGCAGAGCGTTTGGGTAAAGATGAATTAATAGCTTATCAAGCATCAAAACGAGGCGGTATTTTAAACTGCGTCGTTGCAGGCGATAGGGTGCTAATTTCTGGTAATGCTGTGCAGTATATGACAGGATTTATCACGGTTTAGGAGTGGTTGGTTTGACTGAATTAAAAACCGTTGGACTGTTTGCGCTGACCGCACTGGCTGAAATTATCGGTTGTTATTTGCCTTATTTATGGTTGCGAGAAGGTAAGTCGATTTGGCTGCTGGTTCCAGGTGCGCTCAGTTTGGTCGCTTTTGTTTGGCTGCTGTCCTTACATCCCACCGCCACTGGTCGCGTTTATGCTGCTTACGGCGGTGTTTATATTTCGATGGCTATTATTTGGCTGTGGACGGTGAACGGCATCAGACCAACCACGTGGGACATATTGGGTTCTATTGTCGCGCTCTTAGGCATGGCAATTATTATGTTTGCACCACGTCATTAGTGAATGGGTTTTGCCAATATTGCTATTAGTAAGTGACTACTTACGCAGTCATTACGATTTGCTATAATGAGCCGCACGCCGATGTGTCGTCGCGGTAAACCCTTATAATATTCATGTTTAACACAGTAAAGCTTACTGTTTTGGTCAATTATTATGCGTATTCGTAAACTGTTCAAATTTGAAAATGCGCATATCGTGCGTAATTGTAGCTCTGAGCGCTGCAAACATTCTATTCATGGTCATAGCTATCAGATTGAGCTGATTCTTGAAGCTAAGCGATTAGACCATGGGCAAATGGTGTATGATTTTGGTCTATTAAAAACGTCTATTAAAGACATTATTGATAGCTTTGATCATGCGATTTGCTTTTGGAATAAAGACGACCCTGAATATATCATCGCCTGTAAAAAATTCAGCGCGCGCTGGATCAGTTTGCCGGTATCGCCGTCAGCAGAGCAGTTCTCACGCGTTATCTTCTTTTGGGCACAAGAAATTCTCAAACAAACCCAAATGCAAAACGGTGAATCTGATGTCAGCGTTTACTCGGTAATTGCCCACGAAACCGCAACCGGTTACGCACAGTGCTTTGCAGACGATGTTGCAAACGCGCAAATGGGTGAGCTTCATCTAGAAGACTTTGAATTTAGTGAGCAAGTGAAGGCAGAATGGCATGACCCCGAGCTATATGCCAAATTGATTCGCGGTGAAAGCTTTATCAATCCAGCCGTGACTATGCAAGTACAGACGCAAGTAAGGAAAGGTAAGTTTGATGCCTAATAATATAAAACAAGACCAACATGTGAAAACCTTGACGCTGCATTCTGAAGCAGATACCCAGCGCTTGGCGGTGCAATTGGCAGCGTTGCCCTTATCGGGTAGTGTTTGGCTGTCGGGTGATCTAGGCGCTGGTAAAACCACCTTGACGCGTTATTGGTTGCAGGCGCTCGGCCATACAGGTGCGGTCAAAAGCCCAACTTATACCTTGGTCGAGCCTTATAGTATTGAGCAAAAAGATGGTTCAATTAAACCTGTTTATCATGCAGATTTATACCGTCTGCAAGACCCAGAAGAGCTATCCTTTATTGGTTTCGATGAATATTTGGATGAAGCAAATGCCTTAGTTATTATTGAATGGGCCAGCCGTGCGAACAGCTATTTACCACCGCCGAGTTTGTTTATTGATATGACGCAAGCCGATCGCGATGATAATGATAAAGAAGCGCGTCAGGTTGAGCTGAGACTATCGAAGGCGGGTCAAGCGCAAGGCTTAGATTTGTCTTCTCTTAACCTTTAGGTTAAACCGCATCACAGCCTCTGAGGTTTTATAAAAGTATGACGCTCACTAATGCCAGATAATCCCTCCAATAGCCGCATCAAAAAACTATCGCCGCTGCTTATCAATCAATTGGCAGCGGGCGAGGTGGTGACGCGTCCTGCCGCTGTGGTCAAAGAGCTGCTTGAAAACGCGATAGACGCTGGCGCGAGCAATATTGAGATACGTATTACCCAAGGCGGCATGGGTATGATTGAAGTGCTGGATAACGGCACGGGTATTCATCCTGATGATATGGTCATGGCCATTACTCGCCATGCAACCAGTAAAGTGGCCGATGTGGCTAATTTGCATGGTATTACCACACTGGGATTTCGCGGTGAAGCGTTAGCAGCGACTGCGGCAGTTTCTCGTTTGACTTTAACCAGTAGTCATGACGACAGTGGGATTGGTCGCCAGTTGCAAGTTGCCGGTGTATTGGACGAGGTGCCAAAATTGCTGCCAGTCGTGCATCAACGCGGCACGACCATTACCGTCAAGGATTTATACTTTAATGTGCCCGCACGCCGCGGCAACTTAAAATCTATTGCGACCGAGTTCGGTCATATCGAAACCATTGTCCGCGAAGTGGCTTTGGCGCGTGCAGATGTGGCGCTAACCTTGTTTCATGACAATAAAAAGCGGTTATCGCTGTCTTCAAGAGCAATGTCTGCAAATGATAACGATAATACCAATAGCAGCAACAATAACGCTCATCGTCTGCCTTTATCACGTCTTGAGCAAGCGACTGGGTTACCATTAACGGACAACGCCTTAGAAATATCCATCGACCTTACCAGTTTGATGCAATTGCCTAAAGACTATGTGAATAATAACTTTGCTGGTCAAGCGAACATCAACGGTTGGTTATGGCTTAGCAATGACTCTCAAAGTACCTTTCCAAAATTAATTTATGTGAATGGGCGATTGGTAAAAGAAGCATTGATTAGCAATCAGCTGCGTCAACTTGCCCAAAGTGCGCAGTTAGCAGGTATTGGCTACGCGCTTTATTTTGATCTGCCAACTGATTGGCTCAATATCAATGTCCATCCGTCCAAACAGCGTATCAAAATCAGCCCGCTAAATAACATCATGGCGCATCTTAGTCATGCGATTCAAGCAAAGCTTAAAGCGGTTGCTACCAAACAGAACATCAATCAGACCATCAATTCCGCTGATGAAAGTAGTCAGGTATTAGATAATCATCTATCTATCAATAACGCCTTCGCTGCTAAAAGGCAACAGACGTCATCGGCTACTCATTTAACCAATCATTCAACCAAAACCCAACAAGTGCAAGCGCCCAAACAATCGTATCAGTTGTCAGAAAATACCGATGCTGCGCAATCATCAGAACAGGCTACTTTTACTGAAAATATAAATCGGGGTAGCACATTAATAAGCACGGCCAATACGTCACAAAATCTATCGGTAAAAAATGCTCCTTTACCATATTGTTTGGAGGTTATTTTAAATACGGGTCATGATTTAGATGCAATTAAAAGTGTCAGTGAGAAAACGCTACCATGGTTGCTGTTTTATAGTTGCAGCCAATTTTTTCTGATTGGCGCTGAAATATGGCAGGCGCAATTAAGCTTATTGTTTGAGTCGGATATATTTAGAGAGCAGGTTTCATTTAATGATGCGAATGCTGTCAATCAGCAGCTTACTGACTTAGCCACAAAAATGTCTACAGAAGATTTATGGGCATTTAACGCAGATATCGAAGACTTACTTGCTAAACATGCTTTTAAGTCTATAAATAACCAGCGTTTAATCGCGTTGATGCTATCATCTACAGCCATTTAGATGTCCATTGATTAGAGTGAGGACACGTTTTAGTAGTCCTATAAAAAATAAAGGTAATCCTATGCAAATCTCGTCTGCTAGCTCATCTTATCGCCTCAATCCCAATTTGGCAGATAATAGCGTGGTGTGCTTGATGGCACCGACGGCGAGTGGCAAGACAGCTCTAGCGTATGAGCTATACGATACTGGGCGTTATGAGCTGATTTCGGTCGATTCAGCATTGATATATCGTGATATGAATATCGGTACAGCCAAACCAACCGCTGCAGAGTTGGCACGTTATCCGCATTATTTGGTTGATATCATTGACCCGATGCAAAGCTATAGTGTCGCTGAATTCGTTAATGATGTTGCACGTTTAATTGATAGCTGTCATAAGAAAGGTAAAATACCTTTGCTCGTTGGCGGTACTATGATGTATTACATGGCGCTTATTGATGGGTTATCGCCCGTGCCTGACAGTGATGATGACGTGCGCGCGCGTGTGGAGCAGTGGCGGCAAGACGAAGGTCTTGGTGCACTATATGATTATCTAGGAAAAATAGATCCGATAAGCCACGAGCGTCTTAATGCGACCGATACTCAGCGTATCACGCGCGCGGTTGAAGTTTATCTGCAAACCAATATACCCATCAGTGACTGGCAGCAAAAGCCCAAACATGCCTTGGCGCATAATCCCAATCAGCAATGGCATGCGCTGGCGGTGATGCCAGAACGTTCATGGCTACATCAGCGTATCGAGCAACGTTTAGATATAATGTGGCATGACGGGCTAGTGGCGGAAGTGATTAGATTGCTTGAGCAGTACCCTTTGACACCAAACTTACCCTCTATGCGCTGCGTCGGTTATCGGCAAGTATTAGAATACCTAGTCCATATTAAGCATCCAATATTTAAACAGCCGCACTTGGATAAAGCGCAATTTTATGACGCCTTTTTAGAAGTAGAAGCGGCGAGTGCAAGTAAACGACCACAAGACACCACTACTCAAGCGCTCGATCAGCCATTGACGCTCAGCGCTCAAACCGAGGCACTTGCTTGTCAGAAAATGCAAAATAAGGCATTATATGCGACCAGACAGCTGGCGAAGCGTCAATATACTTGGCTGCGCAAACTTACTCAGTTGCCCAATTTGCCTGATAATGCGTCAAATACTGCAACAAAGCTAAATGAAAACGATGACAAGCTTATGCGCGGTGATATCAAAATAAAAACGTTTGCTACTATGACCCAAGTAAGAGAGTATTTATACTAAAACCAAATCATATAAAGCGCGTTAATTAGCCCCGTAAAAAATAATGACAATTAGTTTCAAAATAAAGGTTGGATAACTGCTATAATTTAAATCATAGCAAAATAGTGTGAATTATATCGGTATCATTGCTTTTTGAACGGTCGTTAATTAACTTTTGTTGGTAGGAAGTCTTAAAAAATAAGCGGTTACTTAATTATTTACAATAATAACGTATTCACGGTAAAGTGAAATTATTTAACAAGAATTAGTGCTTATTTAGATACGTTTTATAAATAAAACTTATTATTGTATCTGCCCTTAGCCATTATAATTAAAGCAATACTTATAATAATTGGCACTAAAAATAATTATATAATATTTAGGAGAGATGTCATGTCAAAAGGACAAACTTTACAAGACCCGTTTTTGAACTCGTTGCGCAAAGATCGCATTCCGGTTTCTATTTTTTTAGTTAATGGTATTAAGCTGCAAGGTCAAATTGAATCATTTGATCAATATGTGGTGCTGTTAAAAAATACAGTGAGTCAAATGGTTTATAAGCATGCCATTTCAACAGTCGTGCCCGCCCGTAATCCTAGAAGCAGCACGACTACTGGTACGGGTACGCAAACCTCAACGGGTGCACCTGCTGGTTACCAAGGTGGTATGAGTAGTGGGTTTGAGCGTGGTAGTAACCTTGCTGGTGGTGGCGGTTTTGAAGAGCGTGGCTTTGCCAATCGTAGTGGCTTTAATCGTGGCGGTTTTGGTCAAGGCCAAGATCGTGGTTTTGAGCGTGGCAGCTTTGGTCAAGGTCAAGAGCGCGGATTTGAGCGCGGCGGCTTTGGTCAAGATCGTGGCTTCGACAATTCTTCAGACAATGCTATGTTTGAAAACAAATCAAACGATGATATAGACGATAGCAATCAATAAATAACGCTATCTGGTGTGTATTTGATTGAAAGTATGTTATTAAAATGTTGTATAGCTGATTAAGACCTACTATTAATTATAGTGGGTTTTTTTTGTATAAATAGACGTATAATCATGGCTGTGCAAGCGACTATTTACACTGCTTAGTAAGAAGGCAATGATGAAAGCGACGTCTTGCCCTATATTATTAATATCAGCCATAGTATAGTAAAATGTTTCATTGATTCATCGAAAATATAGAGCTAACGTATGAGTAATCCGCACCGCGACCTGACCCATCAACAATTTATTAGCACTGCTATCGAAGCAATTCATACGGAGATGGCAGCGCTAGCATTGTTAACGGAACAAATCGATGATAGATTTGCTCAAGCCTGCGATATTATCCTAGCCTGCAAAGGGCGTGTGGTGGTGACGGGCATGGGCAAATCGGGTCTGATTGGTCGTAAGATAGCCGCGACTTTTGCTTCTACGGGCACGCCAGCGTTTTTTATGCATCCTGGGGAAGCGGGGCATGGCGATTTGGGGATGTTGGTGCAGGGCGATGTCCTACTGGCTATCTCAAACTCGGGCGAGTCAGATGAAATTAGAATGCTGCTGCCCGTGGTTAAGCGTCTAAATATTCCCCTGATTAGTATTAGTCGAGACAAACGCGGTATGCTACCACGAGCGGCGGATATCATTTTGACGCTTGGTAAATCACAAGAAGCTTGCCCGCTCAACCTTGCCCCGACTTCTAGTACCACAGCGACCTTGGCATTGGGCGATGCGTTGGCTGTGGCTTTGGTACATGCACGTAATTTTACTTCAGAAGACTTTGCCTTATCGCATCCTGCAGGCGCCTTAGGACGCCAGTTGCTGACGCGGGTCGAAGATTTAATGCATACCAATTCAGAAAATTTACCGCTTATTAATCAACAAGCACCGCTACAAGACGCTTTATTGACCATGTCTTCTGGGCGTCTAGGTATGACAGTAGTGACTGATGACGAACAAAAAGTCGTCGGCGTATTTACCGATGGTGATTTGCGCCGCGGCTTAGAAAAAGGCATTGATTTGCAAACCACGATGCGTGAGCTGATGGTCAGTAATCCACGCCGCGTCAGTAAGGATATGCGCGCGTCCGATGCTTTAAGTGTGATGAATGAAAATGGTATTAGCCAGCTGCTGATCATCGATGAGGAACAGCGTTTGGAGGCCATTATTACGGTACATGACTTATTACAAGCCGGTGTTAAGTAGCCCTATTTTAATAAACAATGTATTAATAATTGGCGCAATTAAGAAGTAACATATTAAAAAAGCCTTAATAAAAGAGTGTTTAATAAGAATACGTCTCATAATAAAATTATTAATAAGAGAAAATTGATGCAAGACTTAATAAAAAAAGCCGGACAAGTAAAGTTATTGGTCATGGATGTTGATGGTATCTTGTCAAACGGTCAAATTATTTATGATGCCAACGGTACTGAAACCAAAGCCTTTTCGGTACAGGACGGTGTCGGTGTCAAATCGTTGGCGCGCTATGGTATTTTGACCGCTATTATTACTGGTCGTAGCAGTCCTATGGTGGACAAGCGTGCTGCTGAAATGGGTGTCAATTATATCGTCCAAGGTCGTGATGATAAGCTGATTGCGTTGAATGAGCTATTAGCGACGCTTGATGCTGAGCTTAATATCACCGCTGCTGATTGTGCTTATATGGGCGATGACTTACCAGATATTAAAGCGATGCAAACGGTAGGTTTTGCGGCCACTGTCCCAAATGCCCATCAAGAGGTGATAAAGCGCAGTGATATGGTGACCACCCGCGCAGGTGGTACCGGCGCAGTACGGGAAATATGTGATCTTATTTTAAAAGGTCATGGTCACTATCAAGATTTTATCGCGCACTATACGCTTGATGCAGCGAAACCTGAGGATAACTTATCGTGAATACTCGTGTTTTAATCGTTCTGGCATTAATTATTGCTGTGATTGCTGGCTGGTTCTTCAAACAGCAAGGGGAGATCACGCCGCCCGTTAGTATGGAACCGACGGATGTGGATTATGAAGCCACTGACATTAAGGCGGTACAGACCAATGAAAAAGGTGAGACCGAGTACGAACTAAGTGCAGAATCCTTGACCCATAATCCTGTGACCAATAAAGATGAGATGAAAGGCATCACCATGAATTGGGAGCCATCAGACGAGCAGCGTTACCGCGTTGAAGCGGGCAGCGCTGCCATCAGTCAACAGACAGGTGAGATGAGCTTATCAGGTGGTTTTACTTTAGTTAGCGAAGGCAAAGCGGGCGAGTCTGATATTGAGCCGATTAAAGTCATGGGCACTACCTTAAAAGGCAATACCAAAACAGGTCAAGTCTATAGTGATGCGCCAGTAAAAGTCGAACAAGGGATGAACCGCTTCGAGGCGTCAAGCATGAAAGCCAACCTTGAAACTGGGGACTATGAATTTGGTCAAGTCGCGGTTGCATTTACGCCCGCGAAACGCCAAGATAAAGCTTTATTTTAACAGCAGCACCTAGCAGGAAGTTTGCAAACGCCACTACCCATAATGATACGAGTAACTTTTATGAAATCTACTTTTTTGCCTACTTTACGCTTGCTATCGACACGCTCTATCCAAGTAACACACGGTTTACGAACGCTACCGATGCTAATGTTGTTAGCATTGCCGTTATACAGCCATGCCTTGCCATCAGATGCCAATCAGCCTATTAAGCTGTTGGCGGATAAGGCTACTTATAGTGAACGTACAGGTATCACCAGCTATTCAGGCACTGTCGTGATTACGCAGGGTACGTTCAAAATGACCGCCGATGATATTACGGTCAACCTCTCGCAAGGCCGTAGTATCAACTCGGCAGTCGCCACCGGCCGTCCAGCCACTATGCAGCAGGTAGTGACGCAAGAAAAGGGCTTGGCAAAAGGGCAGGCCAATAAGATTGATTATAATGCGGTCACGGGTATCGTGACGCTCACGGGTAATGCAAAATTGGTACAAAATGGCGCCAGTTTTGCCGGTAATGTCATTCGTTATAGCTTAAAAGCTGGCGATGTAGAAGCAACTGCTGGTGGCAGTCAGCGCGTAGAATTGGTCTTCCCGCCTAATAGCGGTAGTAACCGAAGCAGCATACGCTAAGCACAGTATTTTTAATATAAAAGTAAGCGATAGTAATACTAAAAACTTTGCAACTTTAACAGTAATTGACAGGTAAGTGATGAGCGATATTAAAAACAATGTTGTTAAGACTAATGAAATTCATAGCAACGAGCTTAATAATGGTTCTGTAGCGGCAACCAATAGCTCCGAGCCTGTCGCCCGTTTAACAATGCAAAATTTGGGCAAACGCTACGGCAAACGCTGGGTGGTAAAGGATGTATCATTTTCTGTTGAGCAAGGGCAAGTTGTTGGATTATTAGGACCAAATGGCGCGGGCAAAACTACTAGCTTTTATATGGTGGTCGGACTGGTCAATATGGATAAGGGCCGCGTTACCTTAGGAAAAATGGATTTATCAAAATATGCCATGCATGAGCGCGCGCGTGCTGGTATTGGCTATTTGCCGCAAGAAGCTTCTATTTTTCGTAAATTATCCATTGAAGATAATATCTTAGCCATTCTGCAAACTCGTAAAGAGTTAAGTGCCGCTGAGCAGCGTCAAGAGCTTGAAAAGTTGATCGGCGAGTTCCATTTAGAACATGTACGCAAATCATTGGGTATGAGTGTCTCAGGCGGTGAGCGCCGCCGCTGCGAGATTGCGCGTGCTTTGGCGGCCAATCCAAAATTTATCCTATTAGATGAGCCGTTTGCTGGTGTTGACCCTATCTCTGTTAGTGATATTAAAGATGTTATTTTAACCCTAAAAAATCGCGGTATTGGTGTACTCATCACCGACCATAACGTGCGCGATACCCTCGCCATTTGCGAAAAAGCCTATATCGTTTCAGAAGGCGCCATCATTGCGGAAGGGACGTCATGTGAAGTGTTAGAGAATGATTTGGTAAAATCTGTCTATCTTGGTAAAGACTTTCGCGTATAAGCACTTCGCTATTTAGTAGAGGTGAGCCTGTATAAAGCCTTGTTTGAATCATTAGCCAAATATCTTATCATTGTAGGGTGTAACGAATATTTGTCTATTTTCTCTTAACATCCATGCCCACTATAAATTGCTATCTATCTCTCATAATCTAATGCCTGGTTATTAAAAAAGGCACGTTCATTCTTTCTCTTAGTCTTACACTTAAGCTCGTATAGAGCATTCTAGAATTCTATTTATTATTCGCGATTTATTACTTTCGATTGACCAGTTCAATAAGGTTCATACGTTATGGCAAAAAATAAAAGCAGTTATGTCTGTCAACAGTGCGGGGCGCATTTTGGCAAATGGGCGGGGCAGTGTACAGACTGCGGTGAATGGAACAGTTTGGTAGAAGCACCAAATGTCAGTATGCCGCACCATAATAAGAGTAGCGCAAAAGCGAATGCTAGCCGAGCGGTTTCTCGTAGTGCGGGTGCACCTGCTGGCAATTATTCGGGTACGCACAGTGCGGTCATGCCACTCAATGCGGTAAGCGTGACACTAGATACACGCCTGCCCACTGGCATTAGTGAGTTTGATCGAGTGTTGGGCGGCGGACTGGTGGCCGGTTCGGTCGTTTTGATCGGCGGTGACCCAGGAATCGGTAAATCTACGATTTTGCTGCAAACTGCGACCAATATGGCAAAGGCTGATTCATTGGCAGGTAGCGCGCTGTATGTGACGGGTGAAGAGTCGCTCGCCCAAGTGGCGATGCGCGCCAAGCGTTTAGATTTGCCAGCGGATAGATTACGTGTGCTCGCGGAGACCAATGTTGAAACCATTTGTGCGGCTTTAACCCAAGAGCAGCCGGCGATTGCTATTATTGACTCGATTCAGACTATTTATACCGATGCCATTAATTCTGCCCCAGGCGGCGTTAGTCAAATTCGTGAGTCGGCAGCTATTTTGACCCGTTATGCGAAGCAAACTGGCACGGCACTATTTTTAGTCGGGCATGTGACCAAAGAAGGGACGCTGGCAGGACCACGTGTCCTCGAACACATGGTTGATACGGTTTTATATTTTGAAGGTCAGTCCGATTCACGCTTTCGTATGATTCGCGCGGTAAAAAACCGTTTTGGTGCAGTTAATGAGCTGGGCATTTTTGGCATGACCGATATGGGACTCAAAGAAGTCGCCAATCCCTCAGCGATATTCTTAAGCCGTTATGATAAGCCCGTAGCGGGTTCTGTGGTGATGGTAAGCCGTGAAGGTACTAGACCCCTGCTGGTTGAAGTGCAAGCCTTGGTTGATGACTCACAAGGTTCACCAAGACGTATGGCTTTAGGGCTCGATTTTCAGCGCCTATCAATGCTGCTTGCGGTCATGCATCGTCACGGCGGTATCCATACCAGCGGACAAGATGTGTATGTAAACGTCGTTGGCGGCGTTAAGGTGATTGAAACCGGGTCTGATTTGGCCGTACTATTGGCTTGTGCTTCTAGTATCAAAGAAAAGCCTTTACCCTCATCACTTGCCGTTTTTGGTGAAGTCGGCTTATCAGGAGAGATTCGACCGGTTCCTAACGGACAAGAGCGCCTAAAGGAGGCGATGAAACACGGCTTTAAACACGCAATTATTCCTAAAGCCAATGCGCCTGCCAAAGATGCGCCGCAGTTTAAGGGTATCAATGTCATCGCGGTTGAGCGTCTCGATGATGCGATTGAAAGCGCATTTGAGTTATAGTTTTAAAAGCTATACCATGTTAACTATTTAGCGTCAAACGTTAAAAACGAAAAAGCGCCTAACTTTAAATGAGTTAGGCGCTTTTTTTACAACTAACGTTAAGCAGTTTTTTCGATAAAAAACCGTTAAAGGTTTAAACCGCGAATGGTCTAAAACGTTAATGGTTTAAGAAGAGGGGCCTGAAACACGCTCAATAGAGACGTTACCCACACCTTTATTGGTAATACCAAGTTGCTTGGCAGCACCGTAAGATAAATCCAACACACGGTTACCATGGAATGGACCACGATCGTTTACTTTAACGACGACGCTTTTGCCATTGGTTTTATTGGTAACTTTAACGTAGCAGTTCAAGGGTAACGAGCGGTGAGCAGCGGTTAAACCATTCATGTCAAAGGTTTCGCCACTGGCAGTTTTGCGGCCATGAAACTGACGACCGTACCAAGAAGCCAAACCAGTTTGTTTAAATTTGCTTACAGAATTAGAAGCGACTGCCGTTAAGCGCTCTAAAACATCTGCATCATTGGATACTTGGGCAGTGTCGCTGGCGAGTAATGGGCTGCTAAGCGCTAATGAAGTGGGCTGACGAGCAGACTTAACTAAGCTTGATGCGCCGTCATGTTGACGACTAAGTTCACCGAGCACACGGTCAATACGGGAGGCGTTATCTTGCGAAATCGTTGCAAGGGAGGTTTTTGATTCTACAGCATTTGCATTAGTAGCGATTGCAGAGCCAGCAAATAAAACGGCTGACATTGTAAGTAAACCAGATAAACGCTTATTCATAAATACCTCTATAGCGTATACATTAGAACCTAACTCTAAAACCTCTTAGAGGGAGCGAGACAATATTAGACCACTCTAACAGTGCCGCAAACTCGAAAGCCGCTCTATCATCTATCTGTTTTATCACGATGATAGTAAATATGGGCTTTTATAAGCTCTAACATATGGTAATTTTCATTTATATCATCATAAGTGGCTCGGGAATTATCGTTATATACGACTCGCAAAACCCACTTATGACACGCTCAAATGATAGTTAACAATAGTAATCAAACAACCAAAGTAAGGTTGCACCAATCGATAAAGGACTTTTTTGCATTGCTAAGTTAATAAAGGGTTTAAAGTATGTTGCGTATTACTTTGTTATTAAACCGTTAATTAAGTACTGACTTTGCAAGCCCAAAATCTACAATTTGCTAACTATACGGACGAGCTACAACTGCAATATAATTAAATGATATCTTTCTTAGTAGCTATGTACGCGTTGTGTATCAAACTACAATAAAAGGAGGGTAACGCAATTATTTGTAAAAAACAAGGAATAAAACCTAACAGTACTAATCGGTCACTAATAGGGCTTCATCTGGGTTTTGCCAAAACATAAGAAGAATAATAGCTATAAATAACAACAACTTATGGTTATTTCTAAAGCAAGAAAGTTAAGGTTTTAATAGTAATTTATGGAGAATTAATGACAAATAAGAAAAGCTTAAAAAAGTAGATATTCATTTAATTTGAGCAATTTCGCTATTACATTAGATTACTTAGCCAAGCACATTTTGCTTCAGTTTCTAGGCAAATTTGTTAACGTACCATTTTAACCCTGTCTATATAAGGGAGTTATATAGACATTTAAACCCAAGTTTATCGTGATTATCGAATGTAATATTGGTTATTAAAGATGAACTTTACAGGTGAATAGATTGTAAATAATACCTGCTATGGCTTAGCTGGATTTGTGAGTATGAATTGACATTAGTAGGCCAAAACCTGCCATTAACGTCACGATAGCAGTACCGCCATAACTGATAAAAGGTAAAGGTACCCCAACAACGGGTAAGATGCCGCCAACCATGCCGACATTGACAAAAATATATACGAAAAAAGACATCGCAAGTGCACCTGCCAGCAATCGACTATAAACATCAGGGTGCGAAAATGCGATATATAAAGCACGCATAAGCAGGCAAGCATATATAAACATCAACAATATCACGCCAAGCAGACCGAACTCTTCGGAAAAGGCAGCAATAATAAAGTCAGTATGACCTTCTGGTAAAAAATGTAGATGCGACTGCGTGCCTTCTAAATAGCCTTTACCGGTCAAACCGCCCGCGCCAATGGCGGTTTTGGACTGAATGATATTCCATCCAGCACCTTGGACGTCAGCTTCAGGATTGAATAGCGTTAAAACGCGCGTACGTTGGTAGTCGTGTAATAAAAAGTTCCAAGCAAATGCCACCAATGGCACGGCTAATGCTGCCGCACTAGCAATCAAGCGCCATGATAGACCCGCTAAAAACAATACAAAAATGCCACTGGCTGCGACCAGCAAGGAAGTACCAAGGTCAGGCTCTTTGGCGATTAATAATACCGGCACGACAATTAACGCTAAGGTGATGGCAATACTTGATAATGAAGGCGGTAAGTCACGTTTGGATAAAAACCACGCACACATCATTGGCATACCAAGCTTCATAAACTCTGAAGGTTGAACGCTACCAAAACCAGGTAAGTTAATCCAGCGCTGCGCACCCATACGCACCTCGCCAATGATATCGACCAACACCAACAATATCAGCCCCAATACATAAAATATGGGCGTAAAGGTACGATAAAGGCTAGGCGGTATCTGCGCCATAGTAAACATCACCGTAAATGCCACGCCATAACTAATGACTTGGCGGATGACCATATCAGTGTCTTGGCTTGCTGCGCTATATAAAATCGTCAAGCCAATGCAACAAACGGTCAATAGCAATAAGGTCAGCCACGGATCAATATGGATACGTTGCCAAAGCGTCGGCGCACGACCTCGACCAAAGTGATGGCTTTGACGAGAAAAACGGTACTGGAGGTTAGAAGACATAGGTGATATGTGACTGATAATTGGCGTGAAAGAAAAGTCTGCTTTGACAAACGATAAGTAAGCAATCAGCGAGGGCAAAATGTTTATCGGGCAGCTTAATTAAGAATTTGGTAGCAAAACCCTAATTTATCCGTAATAAAGTAACGACAATATGAACATTATAAGGATAAGTGTTAATAACGAATCAGTGACCATCAATTCGCTGCGATAGTTTAGCTTGCTTGCTTAAAATTTGATAGTATCGATAAAACGTTTTTAGCGGTAGTTTCTGGTAATGATAAAGACAAAAAAATTTATTTATAGGCACATTTATAAGCCTATTATCGTCCTAGGTATTTGTGCCAACAGTATTTCTGTGCACGCCGCTATTATAAGTGATAATAGTGAGCGCCGCATCCAAATCCGTCATGGCAGTGGTACGAACAATAATAGTGGCAATGCTTATATCACACCCGCTAGCAGTTATGGCAGTCAAAGCAATAGCTATAGCGGCGGCGCAACCATCTTGAGTGAAGGCGCTCGTCGGTCAAATGGTATTAGCGGCGACAGTATGCAAGGGCTGATTCAACAAAAACAGCGCGAGTTTAACTTCGATAGCGCAGTATCGATAGAAGAAAACAAACGCGTCATTACCAATAGAGGAACGCCACGTTATAGCAGCGGTAATAATAACTTTGGAAATAGTAATTATAACGATTTTACCAGTATGGATTTTAATGTATGGTTAAATAGTAATAGTTACCGCGCAAGCCAAGTGGCCAATTATCAACAATATTTAAGCTCACGCGTCGGCGCAAGAAATGTACCGCCCTTATCTCAGCTGTTGACGACCGCTCGTAGTTGGGATAAATGTGGTTATGAGCCTTATCAGCTACCACCGCAGGAGTTATGGGCAAATATTGTACCGACCTTGCAGCTTTATAGTCAGCTAAAACGCCAAGGTATTTTACCTGCCAGTACCGAGATACGTTCAGTATATCGCAGTCCGGGGTTAAATAATTGCGCGGGCGGGGCGAGTGCGAGTAAGCACATGACCGCAGGCGCGATGGATATCTGGGTGCCTGAATATGAAGGCAATTTATGGCAGCTAAGTCGCATGCAAGATAGTCTCTGCGAGTTTTGGCAATATCAAGGGCAGTCGCATAACTTTGGTTTAGGACTGTATTCTACCGGTGCTATTCATCTTGATACCGATGGTTATCGCAAATGGGGCTTTAATCATGCCAGTAGCAGCTCCGCTTGCCGCTATTAAAAGCAGACTCTTCAATTTAAAAAGCTCAGCCAGTGATTACTGATTGAGCTTTTTTATTGAGCTATTTTTTAAGCGTCTGTAAAAATAATATTGGCTCTACGACTTTTTCTTAGGTTTCTTCTCATCCCATGGATTGACCTCACCAACAGTCACGATCAAAAAGTTATCAGGCTTTAGAGTGTCGCGCAGGGTTTGGTTGACTTCTGAGAGTTTAACCTGTTCGATGCGATTGACATAGTTGGTCAAGTAGCTGTTAGGTAGCTGATAAAAATTCATCATACCAATTAAGCTGTTGATTCCAGCATTACTGGCAAATCCCATCGGAAAGCTGTTTTTTAAATTATCCGTGGTCAATTTCATCTCATCGCTGGTAATACCTTTATCTAATGTCTCATTAATCACATTTAGGCTGGCATCAATTGCTGCGCGTGCTTTGTCATTACGGGTTGAAAATCCAATTTGATAAGGACCACGCGCCAACATCGGGTTCATAGAACCTGATATGCCATAAGTATAGCCGAGGTTTTGCCTGACTTCGGTCATCAGACGCGCGTTAAAATCGCCCCCTGCTAGCACTTCATTACCGACGGCAAAGTTGGTTTGCTTTTGCTGCGCTTGCGGGTCGGTGGCACGCTTTTCGCCCAGTTGTCCCATCAATACCGTAGTTTGGGTGCTAGGAAACGGAATATGAATATGTTGAGGCTGGGTTAGTGGCTTTGGTTCGGGCAGGGCCGCCGCCGCTTGACCCGCTGGCAAGTCTGCCGTTATTTCTTCCGCCAAATTTTTCGCTTGTGCCAAAGTCAAATTACCCGTCATGGCAAGCGACGCATTGGCAGCGACTAGATAGCGATTTTTAAAATCAATTAGCTGTTTTCTATCAATATTAGGAACGCTTTCAAGTGTGCCAACCGATGGATGCGCATAAGGGTGGTCGCCATACAATGCCTTACTAAAGGCGATACTGGCAAGACTGCCAGGGTCTTGCTTTTGCTGTTGTAAACCGACCAATAAGCGTGCTTTATTACGGGCTAAGATTTTCTCATCAAAGCTCGGCTCAGTAAGCATTTGCGTCATTAAATCAACCGCAGGCAGTAGATGTTTATCATCAGATAAGCTACGCAATGAGACAATAAACATGTCTTTATAGGCGCTACTACCTAAACTGATACCCAAAGTTTCGACCGCTTGCGTGAACGCGTTTTCATCTAAGCGTTTGGAGCCTTGTTCAAGCATTGTCGCGGTCATATTGGCGATACCAAAGCCTGATTCACTGATAGTACCGTCACGCGCGCTACCGGCATTAAAGCGCAAATCAATATCGACAATGGGCAAGGTAGTGGTCGGCACGAAAAGTACAGGAATACCGGCTTTGGTCTTAAAGCTCTGTATGTCTGGCACCGTGACTTCTAAAGGTTTCGCATTTTCAAGACTACTCAGCTTAGAGAGAGCAGCAATAGGCGCGCTGGTATCGACAGCGGCTGCTGGCGTACGAGCATCTTCGCTACCTGCCATATCTGCCTGCGCTACGGTGGTCAAGCTCATTATGCCAAACAAGGCGCAAGCACTTACATAAGGGAGCTGCTTAAAATGTGATGATAATTTATTTTTTTTGAGAAAAGGTATTTGCGTCATGTCTTTCTTCTTATTCATAAGGTCATCAGTATAGGGTTTTTGCCAAGTTAATTGGATAGCACATTGATGTTATTTAGCTTTGCTTGCCGCTTCTTTAGTAGCGGTATTAGTAGCATCATTTTTACTAACGGTATCTTTGCTCATCTTATTTTGGCTAACGTTATCTTTAGCAGCAGTCTCTTTAGGCGGGATGATATGCATGACCGTTAAATTATCTTTGACCAAATACTTTTTACTTGCCGCTTGGATATCTGCAATGGTTACGCTATCAAGCTTGGTTGGCAATTTGGCAAGTAACCTATCATCAAGACCGATAGATTGCAGCGAGCCAATCATCCGCGCCTGACCTTCCATGCTATCCTGTGCGTATATCAAGCCGGTGACAGTATTGGTTTTGGCGCGCTCGATTTCATCGGCAGAAATTGGGTCGGTTGATAGCTTATTAATCTCATTGATAATGGCTTGTTGTGCCTGCGCTAAACTGACGCCTTCGCGCGGGGTTGCTTGTATCAAAAACAGCCCATCGCCGCGATCGAGCAAATCGTAAGAGGTACCAACTGTGGTCAGCAGTCCTTGCTCGCGTACCAGCCTGCTCTCTAGCCGCGCGGATAGACCACCATCTAATACATCTTGCGCAAGCGACAGCGCATAGGCTTGCTTCTCATTGTTAGCGCCCGCTGTTACCAGACTGGGCACGTTATAACCCATCAGCAAAACAGGCACTTGTACCGCTTGCTCGGATTCTACTTGCTGATAACCGCGGAAGCCCTTTTGCGTGACCATAGGACGCTTAGGTAACGCGCTTGGTTTTAGCTCCCCAAAATAGCGTTTGACCTGCGCTAATACGTCGGTTGGCTCGACATCGCCGACAATAACCAACGTGGCATTATTAGGTGCGTACCATGTTTTGTACCAGTCTTTTAAATCGTTAAGGGTAATCGATTCAAGCTCATTCATAGGGCCAATGACCGATTCGCCTTTTGGACTGTTTGGCATTGCCAGCAAGCGAAATGACTCATAAGCTTTGGCTATCGGATTGTCATCCGTACGCTGACGACGCTCTTCCATGACCACTTGATGCTCTTTGGCAAACGCTTTGTCATCAAATATTAAGTTTTTCATGCGATCTGCTTCTAGCTCTAAGGCTAACGGTAAGCGATTGGCAGGGAATAGCTCGTAATAACCGGTAAAATCGTAACTGGTAAAGGCATTATTGACGCCGCCAAATTTGGCAATCAAACGCTCATAATCGTCGCTTGATACATCAGCGGTACCTTTGAACATCATATGCTCAAGCACATGTGAGATGCCGCCTTTATCGAGAGGTTCATCTGCTGAGCCGACGCGATACCAAATTTGGGTCATGACCACAGGCGCGCGGTGGTCTTCTTTGACCACTATCTTTAAGCCATTTTCAAGCTGGTATTCATGGCGACCAGACATATCCATGGTCAATGCTGAAGATTGTTCGGTATTTTCTAGCGTTTGATTTTTATTCACTACCTGTGTTGTTGCGGCATTTTTAGTCGTAGCAACTTCATTTGTCGAAGAAATTGCGCTGGTTTGGCAAGCCGCAAGGGTGGTCGCCATCGCTAAAGCGCAGGCAAAGCGTAAAGAGATAGTAGGTAAAGATGAGGGCATGATAGGTTCTACTTATATAAAAGGTAGCTGATAAGTGACTGAGTGATAAAATGAGAATGGTGCATATTTATGCTTAGATGAATATGCCTATTTATGACAAACATAACGCTATTATAAAGACTTGTGTGCTCCCACCATGACGGTAGCAGTCGGTTTGAATTCTTGTGTAGTGCTACAGCCAGTTGAAGACAACGCGATAGTAGCAACAAGCAAGGCGGCGCCCATTTGGGTCATTTTTTTATAATCGTTCGATAGTGATAACATAGGTCATTTCCAATATAAGTGGACAAAAAAAGCAAATGAAATAGGGTGGTATAATCATGCTAAGGGTAGGCGAAGTTTGCCCTATCAAGGGTCAGATTTTTGTGTCCAAACCTTAAGCGAAACTTGCTTAGCTAGTTATAGGATTTATAAACCTCTCATTAGGAAGATTATTCTTAATTACTAAACGTTTTTACTATGAATTTATGAGTTTTTATAATTTAACCATGCTCTGCGATGCTAAAGGCTAAGCGTCGCTTGAATTATGCTAAACTAGGCTAAAAATAATCGTCCGTTAAACACCAAAGGCGGGCGGCACATCATTTTAAAAACTACTGATAATGATAACTTTTAGGGCAAGCTTATGAATAATCCCAATAATAGCAATCGTGTGGTCATCAACCTCGACGGCGGTCTTGATGATTTGGATGACGATGATATTACCTTACCCAGTCTGCCAGCGCAATCGGTGCCTATCATCGATGAGCCTGAAGATACTTCACTTACCGATACAGCGGCAGACCTACCACTAGCGACGCCGATTATTGAGAAAGAAAAACAAAGCCCTGCTGCAAATACTATAGAGGGTACTGTAGAAACAACGGCAAAAAGTGCTACAAATACTGTTGCGTCGCAGTCTATAACTTCAATTCCTACGATGCCTCTGCAAGATCATCTGGGCGATAGTGCGAGCGTCACCTCTAAAAATAATGATAGCAGCGCTATTGATAAAGCAAAAACTGAGTTACAGCAGCCGACAACAGCGCCAGAAGAGTCGCAACAGTCAGAACAGACTGAGGAAAATAAGAAAAAAGGCAGCTGGTTTAATCGCATGAAGACGGGGCTGAGTAAGTCACGTAAAAATCTTGCCGAAGGGATGGTTAGTATCCTTATCGGTGGTAAAGAGATTGACGATGAGCTCTTAGAAGAAGTGGAAGACCAGCTGTTGGTGGCTGATATCGGTGTCAATGCAACCAATCGTATTATTAAGAGCCTGACTGAACAAACTGCCCGTGGCGATTTGATTTATGCCCATTCATTATATAAAGCACTGCAAACTGAGCTGGTCGATATCTTAACGCCAAAAGTTGCGCCATTAGTCATCGATACCAGTAAAAAGCCCTTTGTTATCTTGGTAGTGGGGGTCAATGGTGTTGGTAAAACGACGACTATTGGTAAACTTGCTAAGCGCCTGCAAGGTGAAGGAAAATCCGTCATGTTAGCGGCTGGTGATACGTTCCGTGCCGCGGCGACTGAACAGCTACAAATTTGGGGTGAGCGCAATCACATTCCTGTCGTTGCTCAAGGTCATGGTTCTGATAGCGCCTCTGTTATCTTTGATGCGATGCAATCTGCCAAAGCAAAAAATATCGACGTGTTAATCGCTGATACGGCAGGGCGCTTGCAAAATAAAACCCACTTGATGGCCGAGCTTGAAAAAGTCGTGCGCGTGATGCGTAAAGCTGATCCAAGCGCGCCGCATGAAGGCATGATTGTCCTCGACGCTGGCACGGGTCAAAACGCCATCAATCAGGTCGAGTTATTTAATGAAGTCGTGCCATTAACCGGTATTACCATTACCAAACTAGACGGTACGGCGAAAGGTGGTGTGGTGTTCAATATCGCTGAAACCACGGATGTGCCGATTCGTTATATTGGGGTCGGTGAGTCGATTGATGATTTGCGCGCCTTTAGTCCAAAACAGTTTGTCGCCGCTTTATTTGAGACTGACGATAAAGAGTAGCGCTCTATAGGTTTTTTACAATAAGTAAGTGTCAAAATTATGAGTGTTTAGAGGAAGGAATAATGATAGTCACCATCGCAGCGGTTGAGTCGCACCAGTTGGCGTTGATTGCCAGTACGCATGAGCATAGCAGCCCTAAGCTGGTCGAAGTCAATTGGCTGCAGGTGGGTGATTCTTGGCACAGCTCAAAATCTCTTCCCAAGCTTAAAAAGCATTATGGGCTTGTCGATGAGAATTTCACCTTTATCGCTCAAAATAACCTGAGCAAAAGCGAGCCTGCTGAGGCGTTACTTCTAGAAGCGCTTGAGCAATTAGCAGCGTATTTTAAAGGTAAGCGTCAAGCATTCGACTTGCCATTAGACATAAGCTTAGGCACTGATTTTCAGCAATGCGTCTGGCAACAGCTGCAACAGATACCGCATGGTGAAACGATTAGTTATGCCACACTGGCGCAGCGAGTCGGTAATCCTAAAGGCTTTCGCGCCGTCGCCAATGCCAATGGCAAAAACCCCTTTAGCATCATCATTCCTTGTCACCGCGTTATTGCGAGCGATGGTAAATTGGGCGGTTATACCGGCGGCTTAGATAAAAAAACATACTTGCTGACGCTCGAAGGGGCTGAGGTTAAACGCTAAGGTTTTTCTTTACTAAGCCAAAAATTCTGACTCTAAGTTTTTTGGCTATTTAAAACATTTGCCGCAGCCATTGCAATCCTTCGACTTTTTAAATATCACCTTGGTCCATACGTAATAAATAGATAAAACCACCATCATAAACACCAATAAATACTCGACCCATGTACTCATCATTACCTCTCTAAAATCCGAAAATTTGTCCTGTCACCCGATAGGTTAGCCCCGCCATTAAATAAGCCAATACGAATAAATAGCTGGCTATGGCGATGGTTTGTTTCAAAGAATTGGTTTCGCGGCGAATAACGGCTAGCGTGGCCAAACACATCGGCGCGTAAACATAAAATGCCAAAAATGAAAACGCAGTAGCCAATCCCCACTGCGTATGAATAATAGGAATAAGCGTCTGATTGACCGCTTCATCGCCGATGCTACCGACCGCATATACCGTGCCAAGCGCGGCAATAACGACCTCGCGCGCGGCAAGCCCTGGGATTAAAGCAATACACATCTGCCAAGTAAAACCAATGGGCGCAAAAATTGGCTCAATCATATGCCCAAGCATGCCCGCAAAACTATAATCAATCGCTGGGTTTGTCGCGCCAATCGGGGCTGCGGGAAAAGTCACCAATACCCACAATATTACCGTCATCGCAAAAATGACTGTACCGGCTCGCATTAAAAAAGCACTTACCTTGTCCCAAAGCTCACTGGCAATATGTTTGATATTTGGCAGACGATAAATAGGGAGCTCTATCAATAAGGGAAATGCTGCCGCTTTTGCCGTCGTGCTATGAAAGCGTTTGAATAGCCACGATACAAACGCCGCTGAAAAAATACCGGCGATATACAATACAAATAAGGTCATACCTTGTAAGTTGAAAACACCTAGGACGGTTTGATTGGAAATCACCGCTGCAATAATCAGCGCATAAATCGGCAAACGCGCCGAACACGTCAGCATGGGCAATACCGCAATCGCCACAAAACGTTCTTTATGATCGGGAATAGTACGGGTCGACATAACCGCTGGCACCGTACAAGCGAAACCTGACAACAAAGGGATAAATGAGCGTCCAGATAAGCCTACTTTAGACAATAAGTTGTCCAGTAAAAAAGCGGCGCGCGGTAAATAACCTGAGTCCTCTAGTATTAATAAGAATAAAAATAGCAGGGTGATTTGTGGTACGAACACCACGACGTAATACAGTAAGTCAGGAGCAAGTCAGTAAATTAGACTGAACACTTACCTTGAATCTATAGCGATACAGCTGATTTTAATGAGCTCATCGGCGCGTAAGCTAAACTGCGCACCGGTACTCAGTTGCACCGCATAAGGCGGCTTGCCAAACAGACCTTTGGCAACGATTTGAATAGTGGTATTGGGCAGAAAGCCTAAATCTTTGAGTCGTTGACTGATAACGCCGTCGATATCACCAAAGTGCTCATTAGCGACGATGTCATTAATAATGGCAGGCTAATGCTTAGCCAAATCGAGTAACGAGCACAGATGAGTCGCTTTAGGGTTAAGCGTATGAATATTGACGACAGTGGCGGTTGGATAAGAGGGCAGAAGGGACGTACGCATAAAGAATCCTTATCCATTCTTATATGTTAATACCCCACTCTCAACTTATTTTTCTAAGGTATTGGTTTACTTAGTTTTTAAAATTTCAGTTAAAACAATTAGAATTTTAAATTCTATAAAAATCAAAAGCCTACGATAAGTTGAGATTGGCGTATGTTAATGATAATTGTTACTGTTAAAATCGAATTATATGCCTCGCTTATTGACGATACAATACCCATAAAGGATGATGCAAATAACAAAAAAAACCAGAGAGTATGACACTGTCTGGTTTTCATTTTTTGCTACGGATAATATGGTTTTTGACGTAAGCTAGCTAAATTTGCCAAGGTTTTTTGCTGGTAAATCTTAGACTAAGCTCAGACACATTAGGCTACTGTTCAAGCTGCGCCATGACTGCATCGGTAAAGCTCACATTACTATAGACTTCTTGCACATCGTCAATATCTTCTAGCATATCGATCATTTTCATCACTTTTAGCGCGTCGTCGATATTATCAATCTCAGCGCTGGTGGCAGGTGCCATAGTGACTTCGGCATTATCAGAGACAAGCCCTGCTGCATTGAGCGCATCTTTTACTCGACCGAAATTTTCCCATTCAGTAATAACCAGCAAGCTTTCACCATCGTTTTCGATATCCAGCGCGCCAGCGTCCAAAGCCGCGAGCATGACTTCTTCTTCTAAGCTGACATCGTTAAAAACGATTTCACCGCGTTTGGTAAACAGATAAGCGACCGAGCCTGAGGTACCAAGATTGCCTTCATTTTTGGTAAAGGCATGGCGCACTTCACTGACCGTACGGTTCAGATTGTCAGTCATGGTTTCTACCAGGACCGCAACGCCGCCGACGCCATAGCCTTCGTAGCTGACTTCATCCATATTGTCATTATCATCGCCGCCTGTACCACGAGCAACCGCACGGTTAATGGTATCTCGTGTCATATTAACTGATAAGGCTTTTTCGATTACCGCACGCAAGCGTGGGTTTTTATCAGGGTCGGGGTCACCTTGCTTGGCAGCAGAAACAATTTCACGAATAATCTTGGTAAATATTTTACCTTTTACCGCATCCTGACGGGCTTTACGGTGTTTGATATTTGCCCATTTTGAATGGCCTGCCATATGACGTCCTTACGTTTTACGGGTTGTTTATAGTGCGTATAAAAAGTTAGTAGGCTATGCCTTGTTAACAACTTTTCATACTTGATAAGGTATTGTTATTATATGATTGTGCGGTTAATACAGTGTAATAGACCTATCGGCAAGTTAACGATATGTATGTCGTTTGGCGCGCTTTTTTGCTACACTGCTATCTTCTTTGTCTTGAGTGACTATTGCCTAAGGCGATGGAAACCGCTAGTAAAATATTGGCAGTATTATAAACCACTTTAGCGCATTTTGACCAACCTTAGCTTGCCCATATCAGCTTAAAGCGTTCGGTTTTTTATAACCATTGATTTTGTGACTATACCGACTTTATGAAGCAACCAACCGCCGAAGCCATTACCCATTTGCGTAACCGCATTCATATCATTATCGAAGGCACGGATACCCGTTTGGGTAAGCTGTTTGATATCGTATTGTTGATTACGATTTTGGCCAGTGTTGCCGTGGTAATGCTCGATAGTGTGCTATATATGCGTTTGCAATATGGTACGCTATTTCGTTATGCAGAATGGTTTTTTACCATTTTATTTACCATTGAGTATATTTTAAGGTGGTTTTCGGCGCCCAATCGCTTTCGTTATGCGTTTAGTTTCTTTGGCATCGTAGATTTACTGTCAGTATTACCCAGCTATTTAAGCCTTGTATTTGGCGGCGTCCAGTATCTGCTCGTCATTCGCATCCTGCGTATCTTACGGGTATTTCGGGTACTCAAGCTCAATACCTACATGCAGCAAGCGGGCTTTCTTGCCTCAGCACTTAAAACCAGCCAACAGAAAATCACGGTATTTTTCTTATCACTCGTTTTGCTCGTCACCATTTTTGGTTCGGTTGTCTATGTGGTAGAAGGGCCGGAAAATGGTTTTACCAGTATTCCTATCTCTATTTATTGGGCAGTGGTGACGGTTACGACCACGGGCTATGGTGATATGTCACCAAAAACGCCAATCGGCCAAGCAATTGCATCGATGGTGATGATCACCGGTTATGCGATTATTGCCGTGCCGACAGGTATTTTTACCGCCGAGCTGGCACGTAACATGCGCCCACAGCTAAACCCGATTGCCTGTCCAAACTGTGGCAAATTCGGTCACGCCGTAGGAGCGGATTTCTGCGATCGCTGCGGTCATGCATTGCACGTTTAGTAGTCTATGTATTCTGCCACCAGTGGCGATAAGTCGATAATCACGCCTAGATTGACCAAATTCCAATATTGACCTGAAATGGTACGGTCAAGCATCATCGTCGTTGCTGATGGCTGAAACTGACCAAAATACTTTAACGACGTGCGCATTTGGGCAATGGCTTCATGATGGGTTTGGCTGCTGCCAAAATCAAAAGGGCCTTGCTGATAAGGTTCTATGGATAAGGGTTTAAGTCCAATCTCTAACCACTCTTTATAAAATTCACCCGGCACAACTTTATCATCATCGCGGCGGATATCAAGGGCAAGCAAGTCTTGCTCAAGCGCGGTCACATCGCCTTTTAAGGCATGCTTAGCAAAGCGGCGAAATAATTGTACTTCGCTGTCACTATAACTGCGGATACCACCAAAATCATACGCCACAACGCTACCATCGGTGCGAAAAGCAAAGTTGCCAGGGTGGGGGTCACAGTGCATACGATATAAACCAAATAGCTGTCCGGCGCTAAAATGAAACAGGCGCTTAGCGATTTTTTGCTTAACGTCGTTATCCCATGTCGCAGCGACGGTAAGCGGCTCACCCATCTCCTCGGTCAAAGTTAAAATGCGTTTGGATGAATGGCTACTGATCACTTTGGGGATAATTAGCCCTTCATCATCAGCATGAAAGGCGCCAAATACCTGTAGATTGTGCGCCTCTTTAACGTAGTCGAGCTCGTCATGCAAACTTTGGCGAATCTCATTAAACAGCTGCTCTTGTAACTGCTTACTCATATTGAGCACGCCAGCTATTTTTAGCGCCATGCGTACTTGTTTTAGATCGCTATCGCAGTTTTCATCGACATCAGGATACTGCACCTTTACCACCACCCTTTGTCCAGAGGGCAAAATCGCTCTGTGCACTTGGCCGATTGATGCCGCGGCAAATGGCGCTTCTTCAAATTGGGTAAATAACTCAGCAATAGGCGCTTTTAATTCACGCTCAACTTGCGCGCGTATTTGACCATAAGGCATCGGCGGCGCGTCTTTTTGGAGTTTCTCTAAAGCGGTCGCGACTTCAGGCGGAAACACGTCTTTATATTGGGAGGCGATTTGTCCCACTTTCATCACCGCGCCTTTCATTTCACCAAGCGTTTCAGCGATTTGCACACCGACGTCTTGCATCAGCGCTGAGCGCGCTTCTAGACGTTTTTCTTCGTCACTTGAGAGGTGCTTTAATGAGTTTTTAGCAGCTTTACCGGCAATACTTGCGGTCATGCCAGCGAGTTTCATAAAGCGTTTTCCGGACGATTTTGCCATTCATATCACCATATCGTGGGTTGTTTTTCATGCGCTCATATTATTACTTTCATCATATTATTGCTGTTTGACTAATGTGCCAAAAGCAACTTGATCGCAACTTCAATGCTAATAGTCTTGTGCTTATTTGACGTTTTCTTTATATAGATAAAGTCATAATCTCTACGTTAACCGTCTAATTTTAAAGCATAAGTATGGGTTAGCCAATAATCCAATGCCATCTGATAACCCAAATGCCCGAGACCGCAAATCACGCCGACGGCTATATCGCTTAAATACGAATGCTGCCGAAACGGCTCACGAGCATGAACATTGGATAAATGCACCTCTATAAAGGGTTTTTGTGTTGCCAATAGCGCGTCGCGTATCGCCACTGAGGTATGGGTAAAAGCGGCAGGATTGATAATAATTGCATCTACTTGTACAGCGGTTTCTGCTAAAAGACCATAATATTGAATCTCATCGACCAGTTTGCCCTCATGGTTTGATTGGATACAAATCAGCTCGATACCGTATTTGGCGGCACGCTCGATCAAGTTTTTCTCAATATCAGCAAGGGTCGTATGGCCATAGATTTCTGGCTCACGTTTACCAAGTAGGTTAAGATTAACGCCATTGATCAGCAATAATTTGTGCGTCAACGTCTTATCATTTTGTTGTAGATTGCTATTTGCTTTTATTGGCTGAGAAGTGGTTGTCATAGTTATAGTTGGCTCTGCAATTATTAAGGTAAGTGGGTTGCTATTATTAAAAATAAGCGGCGCCGTACTTTTATGACGGTGCTTTTTTGAAATTTTAAGAAAGAAAATACATCAAATATACGATGTTTTAGACCTTTATCATAACAGTTTGTCAGCATGGTTATAAAAATAACCGCAAAAACTGCCATAAGGGCTAAAAATCATATGAAAAGTCTTTATGTTGCCAAAAACCCATGCTATGATATTTTTTACGCAACAAATATTACTTATTTGTTGCTAGTGCTGATATAAGCAAATAATATAATGCTTAGAGTATTTTGATAGTTGCTTATGTTGGTGAGGATGAATTTACTATACGCTGATTCATAAAGAGAGTAATAACAGGCTTTATGAGGCGATGATGGTATGTAAAGTAGTACTCTTACATTTTGATTTCATAATCTTCAACCCCGTTTATATGCAATGTCGCAAAGGAATTTGGGGTTAAGTGACTTTTTAGGAAGTAATATTATGTCAGCTCGTGAGCAAGGTATCGTTAAGTGGTTTAATGACTCAAAAGGCTTTGGTTTCATTCAACGTGATAGCGGCGAAGATATTTTTGTCCATTTCCGCGCGATCCAAGGTGATGGTTATCGCTCTTTAAAAGATGGCGAAAAAGTCGAGTTCAGTGTGGTTGAAGGCGAAAAAGGCCTGCAGGCTGAAGAAGTCAGAAAAGTAGAAGAGTAATCGCTACCGACATTAATGCCGTTTGGCTATAATGTCGTTACAAACTACTGATATACTACTAAGTCAAGCCCGTCTGTCTTGCCTATGTTGAATAAAACGCAGCATATTTGGTAAGTTTAGATGTTAGGCTTGGCTTTTTTATGCATGCTTGTTTTATTGTTTGTCTGCTTAGCGCAGATATGCTATTAATGGCAGGCAAATTATACAAAAGGATATTTTTTTTGAGTACTTTTAAGACGTTTACCGATTTGCCGTTATCAAGTGCCACTTTGCGAGCTGTAAATGATTTAGGCTTTACTGAATTGACACCCATTCAAGCACAGATATTACCGCATACATTGGCAAATCAAGACGCTATCGGACAGGCGCAAACCGGTACTGGCAAGACGGCAACGTTTTTATTGACTATTATGGAAGCACTGCTTAAGCGCCCCTTTGCTGCCGATGAAAAACGCTATTTGGGCGAGCCAAGAGCCGTTGTTATGGCGCCAACGCGTGAGCTTGCCCAGCAGATATTTGATGACTGTATTGCTCTGACCAAATATACTTCGCTTCACAGCGTTTGTATCATGGGTGGTACCAATTATGAAACTCAGCAGCATGAGCTTGAGCGCCAATATGTCGATATCTTAATTGCGACTCCAGGGCGTTTGATTGACTTAATGCATAAAGGCATGGTTTATCTCGATCGCGTGGAAGTGTTGGTGTTAGATGAAGCGGATCGTATGCTCGATATGGGTTTTATCCCAGATATCAAACGCTTGGTTGGTCGTATGCCGCCGAATACTGATCGTCAAAGCTTGCTGTTTTCTGCCACCTTTAACCAAGATGTGATGAATCTTGCCTATCGCTGGTTACATGAGCCAGAGTTTGTAGAAATTGAGCCTGAGCATAAAACCAGTGAATTGGTCGATCAGCATTTTTACTTATTAACCGAAGATCAAAAGCTCGCCGCGGTCGAGCGTTTTATCACTGATGAGACAGTAGAGAAGGTGATAATTTTTGCCAACCGTAAAGACCAAGTGAAGCGTTTGTATCATAAGCTGCGTCAAGCGCATAAAATCGTCATGTTATCAGGAGATGTGATTCAGCAAAAGCGTGAAAAATATCTGCAACGCTTTAAAGATGGTCATGCTTCTGTGTTGGTGGCAACCGATGTGGCGGGGCGCGGCATTCATGTGGATGATGTCAGCCATGTGATTAATTATACCTTGCCAGATCAGCCAGATGATTACGTACACCGTATTGGTCGTACGGGACGCGCCGGACAAACCGGTATCAGTATCAGCTTTGTAAGCGAAGACGATGCTTTTAATATCCCAGCGCTAGAGAAGCATTTGGATACCAAGTTTCGTCTTCAACAGTGGCAGGAATGATTTTATTAAAACAACTTTTATTTTGATAAATATTGCTGCATAAAAAAGCCCTTAACGTCATCATGATGTTAAGGGCTTTTTTATAGGGTCATGATATTTTTTATGCTGCTATTGAGCAGTTTCTGGCATAGCTTCATGAGGATGGCTATTCATTTGCTGCTCATCTGTCATATTATGCATATTGTGATTCATAGCGTTATCTGCATCATGTGGCATATCATGCATTGAGCCATTCATAGCGGGCGTCATCTCGTGCTGCATGTTGTTCATATTATGATGGGCGGTGGTCGCTGTTGTCGCTTCAGAGGAAGTATTGCTATCGGCCATCATAGCGGCGTGGCTGCCATGATTCATTTGAGCATGCTCGCCATGTCCATTACCGCCGCCGTGGCCACCATGCATGCTAGCCATTATCATAGGAACAAAAGCAACCGCTAAGCCAGATAACACCATGATAGCGCCATTAATTTGTCTTAAACGCATACGGCCAATTTTTTCACGTAGCCAACCGACCGTTTCGTGGGTAGCCACTAACATCGGTACAGTTCCCAAACCAAAAACAAACATCAATGCCGCACCGCCTAGTGGATTATGAGCAACGACAGCGATAAGTAGCGCACCATAAACCAAGCCGCAAGGTAAAAAACCCCATAATAACCCTGCCGCTAAAGCACGCGGAAAGGTATTAAGTGGAAATACTTTTTGGCGAAGCGGACTAAGGAATTGCCAAAAACGCATGCCGACGCGCTCAAGTTTGGCTAAAAATGGCGCGCCAAGCATGGTGACGCCCACAAAGACCAAGACCAAACCTAATAAGATACGAGGCATACTGTTGCCCGTCATCAACGGCGCTAAAACAGTGGTGCCAACAAGTCCAGCAACCAAGCCCAAAAATGCGTAACTGCTTAAACGCCCGAAATGATAAGTCGCTATCAAAGCACGGCGCTTAGCAGGGCTGACATCTTTCATCGATAAACTAAATGCCGCGACCAAACCACCACACATGCCTAAGCAATGCGGTGAACCTAAAAATCCCATTAGTAATGCCGCAACGAGTAAAGCTGTGGTCATGGGGGTCTCTCCTAAAAATGGTAAAGGGTGAGCCTGCTTTTATCCTTGCCCTAAAGAAATGATAAAAACAGTCAGGTATAAATGAGATATAAAAGGCTAAAGGATTGAGTTTTATTGATAGATATTTGCTTTATTAAGACGATATCGGTAAAAGGTGAATCGGTAGCACTCAATCGTCGATTCTGTTGGAGTCTGCTGGATCATTGGTTTGCGGCGCTTGAGGGGTATTCTCGTTAGGTTCGTGGGCTTGAATGGTTTGGCGACGCTCTTGTCGGTCATCCAAGATAATGCGCTGCGATGCATTATCTAAATCTTCAAATTGGTTTGATCGAACCGCATAGCGTATTGCCCAGATAGCGACCACGAACAGCATTAAACTTAAAGGAATTAATAAAAATATACTGAGCATGGCAAACCTCTTTCATAGCAGTTTCTTATATTATACACTTATTGCAAGTGTTATAAATGTTCTATAAAGTTCAAAAATAAGACAGTGGATAATGGGGCAATAGTAGGTACCTAATGTTATTAAAACTAAAACTAAAACTAAAACTAAAACAGTAAATGCCAGCTGGCTATTGCTCAGTAGGGTTTTTAGCGACATTACCCCTTGGGGTTAATAGTTGCTGCGAGGTCACATCATTTGCTTGGCGACAGTTTGTTTGCGGACGAATGACATCACGTAAGTAAGCGGCAACTTCATAAACTGCCCGCCGCGAATGGCTTAAGTTTTGCGCTGGTTCCATCCAATCACGCCGTACCGGTAAGGGCGCATTAATTGGCGTACTATTAATGCCATTTAAAGCAAACTGTCTGCGCGCGCGCGCCATGTGATAGCTATCGGTGATAAGGTACACATGATACAGAGGAATGCGCTTGGCAGTAAAACGCGCATTTTCACAGGTATTCATACTGGCGTTTTCGCTGATAAGCCCGTCAATTCCATGGTCAATAAGCCACTGACCAAGCCAAGGCGCTTCGGCGCCGCTCAGGACAATAGGTAGCGGCAAGTCATGATAGGCGGTAGCTGCTGTACGGGCGCGATTAAGGCTATAACTATTGAGAATAGTTTGATTGTTATTGTCATTGGTCAAGCCGCCGCCCAACACCACATAAGCGGTCGGCGGAGAACTCATGGCGGCAGGTGGCATCTTTGGTAAGGGTAAATGTGCTAAGAGATAAACCACCGCTTGCGAAAATAGCGGGGTAAACAAACTGATAAGAACGAGAATAACGGCCGTTGAGCCAAGCAAAAAAGTGGCATTAATAATACGAAACAGCTTTATCATACGCTCAGCTGAACGTAAGTAAGAGCGCCATAAGCGCTTGGACCATGATCGCTTAGACCACATGCTCATCAAATCCAATAGAGCCGTCAGCATTTACCCAAACCGGCTCGCGCGCCAATTCAATTGCAAACTTCTCATGAACAATGTCAGCGATATGCTGCTGCGCTCTTGCCACATCCGCTTGCGTCGCTTGATATGGGCTGTGATTAGTCAACACTAACGCTTGCTGCTGATGGGTGAGTATTGGCGCTAAACCATGCCCCTTTAGACCAGCCTGTTCAATTAACCAGCCAGCTGCCACCTTAACCATGGCATCGGGCATTGGATAGCCAACGATGGTAGGATGGATGGCTTGTAGCGCTATAAATTGCGCTTGAGGAATAATAGGATTTTGAAAAAAGCTGCCGCAATTGGGTAGCTGCTTAGGGTCGGGCAGCTTCTGCTGGCGAATATCTATAATCGCTTGCATGACATCAGCAGGATTGGGCTGGCTGCGTCCTCGCTGCTCGGCATAGCGCTGCGCAACCGTCTGCACATCGCCGTAGCTGGCAAGGATTTTGCTGGGATCGGTATGCAGACGAAAACCAACGCACGTAATCAGCCAAGTATTGGGCGCACGCTTAAAGAGGCTGTCGCGGTAGCCAAACTCACAGTCTGCTGCTGTTAGCTGATGCCAAGTTTGGCTTGGGAGATGATAGGCACGCACATACTCTAGACAGTCTTCTAACTGCACACCGTAAGCGCCGATATTTTGTACTGGCGCCGCGCCAGTCAGACCCGGTATCAGTGCCAGATTTTCAAGACCGTACCAACCTTGAGCCACCGTATGCATGACCAAGTCGTGCCAATTTTCACCAGCCATCACTTCGATATCGACATAACTGTCTGTCTGCGCTGTCACCCTAATACCGCGCATCTGTGGCCGCAAGACAATCGCATTTAGCTGTGCGGGCAATAAAACGTTACTGCCGCCCGAGAGCACAAACAACGGCTTAGTAGGTGCTGCCTCTTTTTCATAATTTGCCATAAAGGCATCAAGCTGTGCCTCATCCGTTAGTGTGACGACCACATCCGCTACAGATGCTAATGCCATGGTATTGCTATGCGACAAATCGACTAAATTATCCTGCGATATATTCACTGCAAGATTGGTTGGTGTCGCAGGTTGAGCGCTGAAATCATGGCGTAAAGCTGAGGTCATAACATAGCCTATAGGGCAAATAAACAAAAAATCATGCGGTGTTTATTATAAAGGATGAGCGGCATAAAAGTAGCAGAAATATAGCACTTTATCGCTAACTATTATTGAGTGTGGTTAAACATTTAGCGCTAAGAACTATTAAACTAAGCAGTTTTCCAACTTTCAATCCAAGCTTGTGAACTGGATTCAATACGTTCAATCACTTCTTCGAAAGCATCGGCGTCCCCTTGATAAGGGTCTGGTACATCGTCGCCGCCGTAAGTTGGGTCTTCTTCACTAAATAATGCCAGTTTGGCAAGCTTGCCATCTGTATCGCTGATACTGTCTTTTATGGCTTGTAGGTCAGCTAAGTTTTGCGCATCCATCGCCAAAATTAAATCAAACTTACGAAAATCATCAGCGCTCACTTGACGCGCGACCAGCTTATTGATGTTATAACCATGGGCTTTGGCGTGGCGCTGTGCCCGCTCATCTGGCGCATGACCAATATGCCAGTCTCCCGTACCTGCTGAATCCACTTTCATCGCCAGCCCTGCAATCGCTGCTTGCTGACGGAAAATCTCTTCGGCGGTCGGCGAACGGCAAATATTCCCCAAACAAACCACTAGAACAGAGGAAGGAGTAGACGCTTTGATTGGCATATAATGACCTTTTATCACAACAAAAAAACATGCCATCAAGACCAGCATAATAATGCGGTTGCTTAGCATGTTATCGAATAAATGAATTGGTGGTTAGCGTAACGGTTAATACCTTGAATGGCAAGAGCAGAGGTAAACAATAGGGTCACGCTAGGCAATAAATAATAGAATACTGCTGTTACTGGCAGCCTTTATTCTTGCTTGTTTTTAAAGCGTTGTAAATCACGACGCTCTTTTTTATTGGGTTTATTATCAGGGCGGGCAAGATTGGCCAGTTTGCGCTGTTCGGCATAGTAGGCGCGGCGCTCTTCGCTTTCTTCAGTCTCAGAATACAGCGCTTGGGCGGCAGTTGCATTACCACGTTGGGCACTTAGCGCTTCGACAATCACAGTTTTTTCAGTCATGGCGGTGGCTGAGCCTTGGCGAATACTGAGTTCATCTCCGACCGTAATCTCTTTACTGGTTTTGACACGGCTCCCTGCATAATGGACGCGCCCGCTTTCGATAGCTTCTTTGGCAAGAGTGCGGGTGCGATAAAAACGCGCGGCCCATAACCATTTATCAAGACGCATACGTACCGTATCTGGTTGGCTATGGCTTGGCTGATTGTGGTTTTTGTTATGTTTACTCATCAAAACCTCATAAATATCAATAAACTAAGATAATAATGGTGGTTTTTTTGGGAATTAAAAGAGTGATAAGTGATTAAAGTTTTTCAAAATGGGTTTTTATGGTGAATAAGTAAAAAATTAGCCATTGTTATGACGGTCTTGTATTGCATGAATAGGAAGTCTAGAACTTAAAAATCAATGACACCACTGTTTTTCACAAGGAATGCCGTCATAGTTACCATCCATTTTTGTATTAGGACAGTGTTGTAGGAAGTAGGTTGCTTCGGCGCATGAGGTCATCTGAGAGCAATGTTGCCTGCCATCACAGGCAAAACTTGGTGCTGTTGGTTTAGGCGTTAATACTGGTTGTGACGTTAATACGGGGTTTACTGCCTGAATTGATGTTGCATCTGAAGCTGTGCCTAAATCGACGTACGTTGGCGGTATGTCATCCAAGTCAGTTGAGGTGAAAGCAGCGGCAGCTGAAGTATCAGCTGCAACATCAGTGGTAGGATTGCTAGTCGTGGTTTTAGGTTGCAACATCTTATAACTTACTAGTGCTAAAACCAGTAATAATACAAATATCACTATCTTTTGAATCACGGCTTACCACCTAGTAATAGTCACTACAAATAAATCAATTCTATAAGTAAATAGTCATTATTGATGCATCAGAGGCGGTTTTCTAATTGTTAAAAAACCGCATTGATAAATGAAATTTTACTTCTGCTTTGATTATTTTAAAAACAACTGATAACCAATGTTGTCATTGAGCATGGTGCAGTCATAACCAATATCAAGAAGCGCATCTTGTAGTTGGCGAGAGTTGCCCTCAGAGGCTTGCACACCGACCAGCACGCGACCTTCAGCAGCGCCATGATTGCGATAATGAAATAAGGTGATATTAAAGTCGTCGCCAAGTTTCTCTAAGAAAGTCAGCAATGCGCCCGGACGTTCAGGGAAAACTACGTTGAATAATTGCTCGTTTTCGACATGCGCATGACCACCGATCAAATAACGGATATGTGATTTGGCGATATCATCATCGGTTAAGTCGTGTGCTTCATAGCCATCGGCTGCCAATTGACTGCTAATCGTTTGACGCTCTTTGTCGCCTTCTTTTAGGGCGATACCGACAAAGATTGCTGCAGGTTCCATCGAATCTGGTGATTTTTTGCTATCGGCACGGTAGTTAAACTCGGTGATATTACGGCCATGTAAGCTACGGCAGAAGTTTAAGAAAGCGCCGGTTTGCTCAGGAATGGTCACGCCAAAGATGGCTTCTTTTTTCTCACCAATCTCAGTACGCTCGGCGATATAACGCAAGCGGTCAAAGTTCATATTGGCGCCGCAAATAATACCGACGCAGTTTTTACCTTGTAGGTTATGGGCTTCGATATATTTTTTCATGCCTGCAACGGACAAAGCGCCAGCAGGTTCAACGATACTGCGGTTTTCTTCAAAGATATCTTTCACCGCCGCGCAGACTTCATCATTGGTACAAGTGACCACTTCAGGCTCGACGACAGGACCTGATTTATCACTTTTTTGCATACGCACAATATCAAAAGGTAGCTCGCCAATTTGAGCGACTGCAACACCATCGACAAACAGACCGACTTGCTTAAGCGTGACTCGCTCATTTGCTTCAAGTGCCGCTTTTAATGAAGCTGATTGGTCTGCTTCTACAGCGATGACTTTGACGTGCGGCGCGACTTCACCCAAGAATGCTGCGACGCCAGAAATCAAACCGCCACCACCCACGGCAACGAATACATAATCCATGTTACGCCATTGCTGGGTTAATTCCAGACCAATGGTGCCCTGTCCTGCAATCACCAATTCATCATCATAAGGGGGAATAAAGGTTAAACCCTCAGTCTCAGCGCGATTGATTGCATAACGGTTGGCTTCATCAAAGCTATCGCCATACAAATCAACATTACCGCCGAGTGCTCTAACGGCATCTACTTTAATATCAGGGGTGGTGGTTGGCATGACGATGATGTTATTTAGGGCAAGCTTACGCGCTGAATAAGCAACGCCTTGGGCATGGTTGCCCGCTGAGGCACAAATAACGCCACGCGCTTTTTGCTCATCGCTCAATTGGCTAATACGGTTGTAAGCACCGCGTAGTTTAAAAGATTTTACTGGTTGCAGGTCTTCGCGCTTAAATCGAATATCATTAGCAAAACGTTGGGTCAGCTTGGGTGCAGCTTCAAGTGGTGTTTGAATGGCAACGTCATAGACGGTGGCTTGCAAGATGGCTCGTACCCAATGTGACAGCATAATAATTCCTAAACAGAGTGAAGATGAATAAAAGAAGTGCAAATGGCTATAAAGTCAGTGTTTATAAATTAGGCGCTATAAATAACTATAAACCAGTATAGATCAGCACAAAAACGAAATAGATTAGCCTATGCTGATTTTCGCTATCTTGCAAGACACAATTGCAAATTTTATAGGGAGTTTTTTTGAAGGTTAAAGGTCAAACCATCAATACATTAAAGTAAGTATGGGCTCTGAGAAGGGGCAATGAGTATTTAGAATGGGTTTTACGCTAACATCGCCTAAAGCCATCGGTTATAATAAGCGCGCATTTTACCTCTTTTATCATTTTAGCTCTTTTAAAGTGAGACGTTTATTTTTCCAAGGATTTATGATGAGTGATCAGCAAGCACAAAAGCAAGCTGCAGCCAAAGCTGCCCTAAGCTATATTGAAGATGACATGATACTTGGAGTGGGGACGGGCAGTACGGTTAACTGTTTGATTGAGTTGTTGCCGACACTAAGGCTTGCTGGCGCGGTTGCAAGCTCACAGGTCACCGAAGATAAGCTACGCGCTCTTGGTATCGAAATTGTTGATCTAAACTTTGCCGGTCAGCTTGATGTCTATATCGATGGTGCTGATGAGGTAAATGAGCATTTGCAATTGATTAAAGGTGGCGGTGGCGCGCTCACACGTGAAAAAATTGTCGCTGCAGCATCTAATAAGTTTATCTGCATGGTTGATGAAAGTAAAAGCGTTGAATGGTTGGGACGCGAATTTCCAGTACCGATAGAAGTGCTGCCACAAGCGCGCTCGTATGTGGCCAGACAATTAGCCCGTTTGGGCGCTGAGCCAGTGTATCGTGAAGACTTTGTCACTGATTATGGCAATGTGATTTTAGATACTTATGACTTAGATGTCAGTAATCCACTAGAGCTTGAGCAGCAATTAAACAATATCGTTGGGGTAGTCTGTAATGGTATCTTTGCTGCCAATCAAGCCGATGTATTATTAAAAGCGGGCAGTAATGGGGTGACGACTTTAACGCGCTAATGTATTATTGACAGAATTTAATGCTGTAACTTATCGCTAAATAAAGTCATAAACAATAAAAAGGCAGCGCATTAAAATATGCGCTGCCTTTTTCGTATCTGTTCATCTGCTGCTTGCTGGTTTAGCAAAATATCACGATATGTTTTTAATAACCTATTTTTAGGCAGGTAGCTTAATTTTGTCTTTTAATAAAAACTCCATCAAGGCTTTTTGCGCATGTAAGCGGTTTTCCGCTTCGTCCCAGACCACTGAGCGCGGGTCATCGAGCATATCGTGAGAGATTTCTTCGCCGCGATGCGCAGGTAAGCAATGCATAAATACCACTTCGGGGTCAGCTTTATCAAGCAGTGATGGCGTAACTTGATAGGGCGCAAAACGGCGTGCGCGAGTATTTTGCTCAGACTCTTGTCCCATACTCGCCCAGACATCAGTGACGATTAAGTTTGAATCTTTTGCTGCATCTTGCACATCTTCGACCAAGCTCACGCAATGTGAGAAGCGCTCCATCAGCTCAGGATCAGGCTCAAAACCATAAGGAGCAGCAACACGCAGCTCAAAGCCAAACTGATTGGCCGCTTGCATGTAGGAGGCGCACATATTGTTGCCATCGCCAACCCAAGTAACGATTTTGTTTTCGATACTGCCGCGATGCTCATAATACGTTTGCATATCAGCAAGCAGCTGGCACGGATGAAATTCGTCAGTCAGGGCATTAATAATCGGCACACTTGAGTATTCGGCAAAGGTTTCAACTTTTTCGTGGCCAAAGGTACGAATCATAATGATATCGACCATGCTTGAGATAACGCGCGCCGAATCTTCTAGCGGCTCACCGCGCCCAAGCTGCGTGTCGTTTGGCGACAGAAAGATAGCGCTGCCGCCAAACTGTCCCATACCCGTCTCAAATGAGATACGTGTGCGAGTGGATGATTTCTCAAATATCATGCCAAGCGTCCGCCCAACGAAGGGCTGATATATCTCGCCGGCATGTTGCATTTTGCGTAATTCACAAGCGCGTTTGATGAGGTTTTCTAGTTCTTGTTTGGTTAAATCAGATAGGGTCAAAAAATGGCGCAAACTCATAGTAATCCTAGCAGTCGATCACAATCGATGAAAAATCGATAAAAATGTTACGTTGTCAGTCAGTAATTATATCGCGTCAGTGCGTATACTGTGGTGACAACAAACTTTTAGTATAGCGCAATTGGGCTTAATGTAAATGTTCAATTTGCCATGATTTGGCGCTGTCTCTTTTATCTGGCAAACTGTCATGATGTTCATATCTAACGATTAGGATTCTGTTATGTTTCGAGTTGGGCGCGCGCTTAGGCGGCATAGCAGCTCATAGCTAATGGTTTCAGCATGGGCGGCGACTTCATCGACGTGCGGCGCGTCACCCCACAGTAATACTTTACTATTTAACGCCACGCTGTTTGGCACAGCGCTGACGTCAATGACAATCATATCCATGGCTACGCGTCCGATGACCGCACATGGGTAGCTTTGGTTGTTGGTCTCATCAATGACGCAAACATAGGCATCAGCACTCACCACGCGTGGATAGCCGTCACCATAACCGATGCTGACTAACGCTGTTTTGGTATCTTGCATCGCAGTCCAGCGGCTGCCATAACCAATGCCGTCACCTGCGTTGACTGGTTGTAGCGCGATGATTTGGGCGCTAAATTCCATTGCTGGCTGTAAGTCCAAATCACGCGCACTTTTATCAGTGACAGGCGTACTACCGTAAAGCATGATGCCCGGACGTACCCAATCGTGATGATGCTCGGGGAAATTGACGATACCTGCTGAGTTGCACAATGAGCCTTTTACATCGCTGCTCACCGTTTCTCGTAACGTCTGTAGCATGTCGTTAAAGCGCTGGATTTGAATGGCATTTAGAGGATGAGCGCGGTCGTCGGCATTGGCAAAGTGAGTGGTTAAAATCAGCTGATAACCGGTTTTATGCAAACGTTTGGCTGCTGGAATCAGCGTTTGGTCATTAAAACCTAAGCGGTTCATGCCAGTATTATATTTTAGCCAAACCACTCGAGTGGCGCTGGTAGTCGGTGGGGTTTTTTCTAATGCCCACATTAATTGCGGCTCATGATGAATCACGCAGCTGATATCATGCTCTATCGCTAGCTGCCATTCCTTGTCGGTAAATGCGCCTTCGATGAGACCAATGGTTTTATTCCAACCTAATTGACGGGCTTCTAAAGCTTCCATAAAAGTTGCAACGCCGATACCATCAGCCTGTTGCTCGCCTTGTTGCAATGCTGCTAGAACTGCAGCGACGCCATGACCATAAGCATTGGCCTTGACCATAGCAAGAACTTTAGCCGTCGGTGCCAATTTTTTAACTTGCGCCACATTATGAGTAATGGCGGCTGGTTTGATTGTGATAGTGCGCATAATTGCCTTCTTTATAGCAAAGTTATTTTTATTAGTAAAACGATTTCATTAAACAAATGGTGTTATTAGTAATGGGGTAAAGCAATAAAGCCAGTGCGTCATCAATTTGGCTGATGACGCACTGGCTAGTTTTATTCATAGTCGTTTTAAAGTTAAAGCTTATTATATGTATTGTTTAGTCAGCCGATTATTCATCATTCTCAAAGCTGACGTTTTGATAGTATTCTGGTGTCAGGTTAATAAAGCGGGTAAATTGCCCTTCAAAGCCTAAGCGGACGGTGCCGATAGGGCCGTTACGCTGTTTACCGATGATGATTTCAGCCACACCTTTGTGGTCTGAGTTTTCATTATAAACCTCATCGCGATAAATAAACATAATCAAATCGGCATCCTGCTCAATCGCCCCCGATTCACGCAAATCCGACATGATAGGGCGCTTATTTGGACGGTTTTCTAGACTGCGGTTAAGCTGGGACAGCGCAATAACCGGACATTCAAGCTCACGAGCCAAGGCTTTTAAACTCCGAGAAATTTCCGAGATTTCGCCCACACGGTTGCCGTCAAGACTAGGTACTTTCATTAGCTGTAGGTAATCGACGACGATAGCGCCAAGTTTACCATCATGATTTTTGGCAATACGGCGACAGCGCGAACGCAGCTCAGAGGGCGGCAGGGCGGTACTGTCATCGATATATAAATGCTTAGATTGCAAATGCTGAATGGCATTCATCATTTTTGCCCATTCATCTTCATTCATTTGCCCAGAGCGCAAGTGCGTCTGATTAATCGCACCCCAAGACGACAGCAAACGCATGACGATGGACTCCGCTGGCATTTCCATCGAAAATACCACCACGGGCAAATCTTCATTAAACAAAACGCCTTCTGCTAAGTTCATAGCAAAGGTGGTTTTACCCATAGACGGACGCGCCGCTACAATGATTAAATCGCCGGCTTGTAAGCCTTGGGTTTTGTTATTTAGCTCGACGAATGGCGTTTGTAAACCTATCATGCCGTCAGGATTAGACTTTAGCTCTTGAATCTTATCAATGACATTGGTCAATACTGAGGTAATACCAACGGGACCGCGTTGCTCTGCGCGTTTATTATGCTGCTCATTGATACTAAATATTTTTGCCTCAACATTGTCCAAGATATCGCTTACCGTTTGGTCTTTAGGATTATAGGCAAGGGTCAGCATGTCATTGCCCGTGGTAATGAGCTGACGTAAGGTCGACAGCTCACGCACGCGCTGTGCATAAGCAGTGAGGTTAAACAAAGTGGCAGGACTTTGGCTCAAAATATCGGCCAAATAGCTGTCACCGCCGGCACCTTTAAGCAATTTTTGTGCTTCCAACCAATCATGCACCATTACCGTATCGTAAGGCTCGTTGACCGCTGCCAAATGCGCAATTGCATCAAAAATATACTGGTGACGCCCCGCATAAAAATCGTCTTTGGTGACGATATCTGCAATCTTATCGTATGCCTCTTCGATGCTCATCAAAGACGCCAGCAAGGCCTTTTCAATATCGATATTGTGCGGCGGTGTCTGATTGAGTAAGTCGTCGGTTTTTTCGTTGTCTGCCATGGGTGCCCAGTGTCTTAAAAGTCAGTTTCAAAAGTCGGTATAAAATTAATTATATAAGAGTATAAATAGCTATTTGCTATCAGTATTTATTTTAGGAGTGATACGGTCAAGCAAGCGCGACATAGCTCTACGAGAGAAGTACCAAAAGGTGGTCTCAGCGCTTGCTGGTAAATGCTACAATGAAAGGCGAAAGTTTAACACATTCTAGCGTTTTTTCGGCTGCTATCAGTAACTATCTATAAAAATGCTATCTGCTATGATATAAAATTTGCGTCACCTTAAAACCTCTTGAACGCTCGTTTTCGTAATAATAAATACAATAAAATCATATTCTTAATGTCGAAATAGGATATTTTACTATGCAAAAAAGACTACCATTATTAATCACAACCGGTGAGCCTGCTGGCATTGGTATGGATATCGTGCTGCTATTAGCAGCTGAGGGTAAATTGCACGATTTTAAGCGTCCAATCTGGGTTACTGCCGATAGCACCGCAATGCAAAAGCGCTCTGATATGCTGGTAACAGCAGGCGTGCTCGAGAGCTGTCCATTTTGGCAAATTGTCGATTTGGAAATAGAGGCCGATGAATTTTTAAATCAAATGTCACAGCAAATTATTGATGACAATGATGATAATGCGTTTATTTTGTTAAATACGCCTTGTGCTGAACCCGTTGTCTGCGGAAAAATTAATACTCGCAATTCGGCCATGGTTGCCAAGCAGTTGGATATCGCCCATCAGTTAGCGACCAACAAAACAGTCGCTGCCATCGTCACAGGGCCATTGCAAAAATCTGCCTTAATAGATGCTGATATTAAACTGCTCGATGGCACCATGTTTAGCGGTCATACCGAGTTTTTTATGCAGCAAAGTGGCTGTGAGAAAGTCGTGATGATGCTCGCCAATCAAGCCATGAAAGTGGCGCTTGTTACCACGCATTTAGCATTAAAAGACATACCTGCGGCTATCACTGCTGATAATGTACGCCAAACGGTACAAATTGTCATTGACGATATGCGCGAGAAGTTCGGCTTAACGCAGCCACGTATTTTGGTTTGCGGTCTTAATCCGCATGCAGGTGAGGGCGGTCATTTGGGCGTTGAAGAGATTGAGATTATCAATCCCGTATTGCGTGAGTTTATCGACGTAGGCGTCGATATATCAGAAGCAATGCCAGCGGATACCTTATTTACCCCAAGACATTTAGCCAACTGTGACGCGGTCATTGCTATGTATCATGACCAAGGTTTACCAGTGCTCAAATCGCACGGCTTTGGCGATACAGTCAATCTTACCTTGGGGTTGCCGTATATTCGTACCTCAGTTGATCACGGTACGGCGCTTGATTTAGCAGGGCGCGGCGGCGCAAGTGCGACCAGCTTATACCAAGCACTCCTGATGGCCAATGAGATGGCAGATAAATCGCTTGTTAATGGACCTCTTGCATAAGTTAGTGCCCTAGTGGCATTTGTCACGCAGTACTGGGTAACTTTGTTGTGAATAACGGCTATTTATGAATCATCAAACACGGTCTAATATAAGTGGTTCTATTATACCAGTCTGTTATAAGTGGTCTGTTAATAGGTTTGAAGGGTGAAATAAGTGGTTCCCTTGGGGTATACCCAAAAAATAAACCCTCTAAACAATAACTTATCTGTAAGTAGTCAGGGCGATTCAGAAACCTGACTTTAAATCCATAGGTCGAGTCGTATGGCGTTTTGCCATATATTTGCCCAGTAAGGGTAAGCAAAACATTGGTAATTGAAAAGCACCCAGTAACGGTAGAAACACCGCACCCATAAAGGGTACAGTTATGGTGTAAGAAAGTAATACATTGCGTCCGCCACACACCAGCGCCGCGACAATAGCATTCTCATAGCCAAAACGCCGATATATTATATAAGCGGTAAAATAAAATACCAATGCCAATACCGAACTTAGCACTAGTAATAACAACGCTTGCCAGGGATTATGGTCAAAGGTGGTACGAAATCCTGCCATCAGTCCCAGTGGAAACAACATCAGCAGTAAAATATTAAACTGCCCAATTTTGGGATAATAACGTGACAAAATAGCAGGTGGAACAAACCGACGCACTCCCACAGCTAGCACCATTGGCATAAAAATATAAACTAACAAGCGTTTGACATAAAGACCAACGTCTAAATTTGAACTTTCATCGCCTAATAGCCATAATACGCCTAATAATGTGAATGGCATAATGAGCGTAGCAGCGATAGTTTTTGCCGTCGCCAGTTGTGCATCAAACCCCACCGCATTGACCAACGCACCACTACCAAACAATGGGGCAGTGGCGCCAAGACCTGCAATCGCCAATAGCCAATCGCCACGTACACCGAACGCATAAGCAATTAATACTAAAACTAGACACATGCCCCCGCTTTGTAACAAGGCAAAAACCCACACATAGCTTGTCGCTATACGCTTTAACAGCGCGTATGTGGGCGGACAATAAAGTCTTAAACTGAACAAAATAGATCTAAACTATGACAATAAAGTCTTAAACTAGACAGAATAGTTGTAAACTGAAATCAGTCCAGTTATGCTGTGAAAAAGCATACTGGACTTTTGTTATGGCTAAAGCAAACTCTTCATTTTCTGAAGTGCAAATTGCCCGTCGTATTAAAGAGGGGCGTGGCCAAGGGCATGGTAAAGACTATATTCCATGGCTAACAGTACAAGAAGTTCCTTCTTCAGGTCGTTCCCACCGTATTTATTCTCATAAGACGGGACGAGTCCATCATTTGCTATCTGACTTAGAGCTTGCTGTTTTTCTCAGTCTTGAGTGGGAGAGCAGCGTGCTAGATATACGCGAGCAGTTCCCCTTATTACCTAGTGATACCAGGCAGATTGCAATAGATAGTGGTATTAAGCATCCTGTTATTCGTGGTGTAGATCAGGTTATGTCTACTGATTTTTTAGTGGACTGCAAAGATGGTCCTTTTGAGCAGTTTGCTATTCAAGTCAAACCTGCAGCAGCCTTACAAGACGAGCGTACCTTAGAAAAACTAGAACTAGAGCGTCGCTATTGGCAGCAAAAGCAAATTCCTTGGTTCATTTTTACTGATAAAGAAATAAATCCCGTAGTAAAAGAAAATATTGAATGGCTTTATTCAGTGAAAACAGAAGAAGTTTCTGCGGAGCTTTTAGCACAACTATCCCCATTGGCCCATATCCTGCAAGAAAAAGGAGATGAAAACATTATCAATGTCTGTAAGCAGGTTGATATTGCTTATGATTTGGAGTTAGGCAAAACATTGAGTGAGATACGAGCCTTAACCGCAAATGGTTTTATTAAGTTCAATATTTATAAGTCTTTCAGGGCAAATAAGTGTGCAGATCTCTGTATTAGCCAAGTAGTGAATATGGAGGAGTTGCGCTATGTGGCAAATTAATGAGGTTGTGCTATTTGATAATGATCCGTATCGCATTTTGGCTATAGAGGATGGCCAAGTTGTCTGGATGCAAATAAGCGCTGATAAAGGAGTTCCACAAGCTAGGGCTGAGTTGTTGCTAATGCAGTATTTAGATGAAGGCCGCTTAGTTAGAACTGATGACCCTTATGTACATCTTGATTTAGAAGAGCCGTCTGTAGATTCTGTCAGCTTCCAGAAGCGCGAGGAGGATTATCGAAAAATTCTTCCTATTATTAATAGTAAGGATCGTTTCGACCCTAAAGTCAGAAGCGAACTCGTTGAGCATGTGGTCCAAGAACATAAGGTTACTAAGGCTACAGTTTATAAGTTGTTACGCCGTTACTGGCAGCGTGGTCAAACGCCTAATGCATTAATTCCTGACTACAAAAACAGCGGTGCACCAGGGGAAAGACGTTCAGCGACAGGAACAGCAAAGATTGGCCGAGCCAGAGAATATGGTAAGGGTGAAGGAACCAAGGTAACGCCCGAGATTGAACGCCTTTTTAGGTTGACCATAGAAAAGCACCTGTTAAATCAAAAAGGTACAAAGACCACCGTTGCCTATAGACGATTTGTGGACTTGTTTGCTCAGTATTTTCCTCGCATTCCCCAAGAGGATTACCCAACACTACGTCAGTTTCGTTATTTTTATGATCGAGAATACCCTAAAGCTCAGCGCTTAAAGTCTAGAGTTAAAGCAGGGGTATATAAAAAAGACGTACGACCCTTAAGTAGTACAGCCACTTCTCAGGCGTTAGGCCCTGGGAGTCGTTATGAGATTGATGCCACGATTGCTGATATTTATTTAGTGGATCATCATGATCGCCAAAAAATCATAGGAAGACCAACGCTTTACATTGTGATTGATGTGTTTAGTCGGATGATCACGGGCTTTTATATCGGCTTTGAAAATCCGTCTTATGTGGTGGCGATGCAGGCTTTTGTAAATGCTTGCTCTGACAAAACGGCCATTTGTGCCCAGCATGATATTGAGATTAGTAGCTCAGACTGGCCGTGTGTAGGTTTGCCAGATGTGTTGCTAGCGGACCGTGGCGAATTAATGAGTCATCAGGTCGAAGCCTTAGTTTCTAGTTTTAATGTGCGAGTGGAAAGTGCTCCACCTAGACGTGGCGATGCTAAAGGCATAGTGGAAAGCACTTTTAGAACACTACAAGCCGAGTTTAAGTCCTTTGCACCTGGCATTGTAGAGGGCAGTCGGATCAAAAGCCATGGTGAAACAGACTATAGGTTAGATGCATCTCTGTCGGTATTTGAGTTCACACAAATTATTTTGCGTACGATCTTATTCAGAAATAACCATCTGGTGATGGATAAATACGATCGAGATGCTGATTTTCCTACAGATTTACCGTCTATTCCTGTCCAGCTATGGCAATGGGGTATGCAGCATCGTACAGGTAGTTTAAGGGCTGTGGAGCAAGAGCAGTTGCGAGTAGCGTTACTGCCTCGCCGAAAGGTCTCTATTTCTTCATTTGGCGTTAATTTGTGGGGTTTGTATTACTCGGGGTCAGAGATTCTGCGTGAGGGTTGGTTGCAGCGGAGCACTGATATAGCTAGACCTCAACATTTAGAAGCGGCTTATGACCCAGTGCTGGTTGATACGATTTATTTGTTTCCGCAAGTTGGCAGCCGTGTATTTTGGCGCTGTAATCTGACGGAACGTAGTCGGCAGTTTAAAGGTCTCTCATTTTGGGAGGTTTGGGATATACAAGCACAAGAAAAACACAATAAAGCCAATGCGAAGCAGGATGAGTTAACTAAACGCAGGGAGCTTGAGGCGTTTATTCAGCAAACCATTCAGAAAGCGAATAAGTTAACGCCCAGTACTACTGAGCCCAAATCAACACGCATTAAGCAGATTAAAACTAATAAAAAAGAAGCCGTGACCTCGGAGCGTAAAAAACGTGCGGAGCATTTGAAGCCAAGCTCTTCAGGTGATGAGGCTAAAGTTATTCCTTTCAACGCAGTGGAAGCGGATGATCAAGAAGATTACAGCCTACCCACATACGTGCCTGAATTATTTCAGGATCCACCAGAAAAGGATGAGTCATGAGTGCTACCCGGATTCAAGCAGTTTATCGTGATACGGGGGTAGAGGCTTATCGTGATAATCCTTTTATCGAGGCCTTACCACCATTACAAGAGTCAGTGAATAGTGCTGCATCACTGAAATCCTCTTTACAGCTTACTTCCTCTGACTTGCAAAAGTCCCGTGTTATCAGAGCTCATACCATTTGTCGTATTCCAGATGACTATTTTCAGCCATTAGGTACGCATTTGCTACTAAGTGAGCGTATTTCGGTCATGATTCGAGGTGGCTACGTAGGCAGAAATCCTAAAACAGGAGATTTACAAAAGCATTTACAAAATGGTTATGAGCGTGTTCAAACGGGAGAGTTGGAGACATTTCGCTTTGAGGAGGCACGATCTACGGCACAAAGCTTATTGTTAATTGGTTGTTCTGGTAGTGGGAAGACGACCTCTCTTCATCGTATTCTAGCCACGTATCCTCAGGTGATTTACCATCGTGAACTCAATGTAGAGCAGGTGGTGTATTTGAAAATAGACTGCTCGCATAATGGTTCGCTAAAAGAAATCTGCTTGAATTTTTTCAGAGCGTTGGATCGAGCCTTGGGCTCGAACTATGAGCGTCGTTATGGCTTAAAACGTCATGGTATAGAAACCATGTTGGCTTTGATGTCGCAAATAGCCAATGCACATGCTTTAGGGTTGTTGGTTATTGATGAAATTCAGCATTTAAGCCGCTCTCGTTCGGGTGGATCTCAAGAGATGCTGAACTTTTTTGTGACGATGGTGAATATTATTGGCGTACCAGTGATGTTGATTGGTACCCCTAAAGCACGAGAGATTTTTGAGGCTGATTTGCGGTCTGCACGTAGAGGGGCAGGGTTTGGAGCTATATTCTGGGATCCTATACAACAAACGCAACGTGGAAAGCCCAATCAAGAGTGGATCGCTTTTACGGATAATCTTTGGCAATTACAGCTTTTACAACGCAAAGATGCGCTGTTATCGGATGAGGTCCGTGATGTGTGGTATGAGCTAAGCCAAGGAGTGATGGACATTGTAGTAAAACTTTTTGTACTCGCTCAGCTCCGTGCGCTAGCTTTAGGCAATGAGCGTATTACCGCTGGTTTATTGCGGCAAGTGTATCAAGATGAGTTAAAGCCTGTGCACCCCATGCTAGAGGCATTACGCTCGGGTATCCCAGAACGCATTGCTCGTTATTCTGATCTAGTCGTTCCCGAGATTGATAAACGGTTAATCCAACTTCAGCTAGATATCGCAGCGATACAAGAACAAACACCAGAAGAAAAAGCCCTTCAAGAGTTAGATACCGAAGATCAGCGTCATTTATATCTGATGCTGAAAGAGGATTACGATTCAAGCCTGTTAATTCCCACTATTAAAAAAGCGTTTAGCCAGAATCCAACGATGACAAGACAAAAGTTACTGCCTCTTGTTTTGCAGTGGTTGATGGAAGGCGAAACGGTAGTGTCAGAACTAGAAAAGCCCTCCAAGAGTAAAAAGGTTTCGGCTATAAAGGTAGTCAAGCCCAGCGACTGGGATAGCTTGCCTGATACGGATTTACGTTATATCTATTCACAACGCCAACCTGAAAAAACCATGCATGAACGGTTAAAAGGGAAAGGGGTAATAGTGGATATGGCGAGCTTATTTAAACAAGCAGGTTAGCCATGAGAAACTTTCCTGTTCCGTACTCGAATGAGCTGATTTATAGCACTATTGCACGGGCAGGCGTTTATCAAGGGATTGTTAGTCCTAAGCAGCTGTTGGATGAGGTGTATGGCAACCGCAAGGTGGTCGCTACCTTAGGTCTGCCCTCGCATTTAGGTGTGATAGCAAGACATCTACATCAAACAGGACGTTACGCTGTTCAGCAGCTTATTTATGAGCATACCTTATTCCCTTTATATGCTCCGTTTGTAGGCAAGGAGCGCCGAGACGAAGCTATTCGGTTAATGGAGTACCAAGCGCAAGGTGCGGTGCATTTAATGCTAGGAGTCGCTGCTTCTAGAGTTAAGAGCGATAACCGCTTTAGATACTGCCCTGATTGCGTTGCTCTTCAGCTAAATAGGTATGGGGAAGCCTTTTGGCAACGAGATTGGTATTTGCCCGCTTTGCCATATTGTCCAAAACACGGTGCTTTAGTCTTCTTTGATAGAGCTGTAGATGATCACCGACATCAATTTTGGGCTTTGGGTCATACTGAGCTGCTTTCAGACTACCCCAAAGACTCCCTATCTCAATTAACAGCACTAGCTGCTTATATAGCCCCTCTGTTAGATGCTCCACGAGCGCAAGAGCTTTCCCCAAGCCTTGAGCAGTGGACGCTGTTTTATCAGCGCTTAGCGCAGGATCTAGGGCTAACCAAAAGCAAGCACATTCGTCATGACTTGGTGGCGGAGAGAGTGAGGCAGACTTTTAGTGATGAGGCACTAGAGAAACTGGATTTAAAGTTGGCAGAGAACAAGGACACGTGTTGGCTGAAAAGTATATTCCGTAAGCATAGAAAAGCCTTTAGTTATTTACAGCATAGTATTGTGTGGCAAGCCTTATTGCCAAAACTAACGGTTATAGAAGCGCTACAGCAGGCAAGTGCTCTTACTGAGCACTCTATAACGACAAGACCTGTTAGCCAGTCTGTGCAACCTAACTCTGAAGATTTATCTGTTAAGCATAAAGACTGGCAGCAACTAGTGCATAAATACCAAGGAATTAAGGCGGCAAGACAGTCTTTAGAGGGTGGGGTGCTATACGCTTGGCTTTACCGACATGACAGGGATTGGCTAGTTCACTGGAATCAACAGCATCAACAAGAGCGTCTGGCACCCGCCCCTAGAGTTGATTGGAACCAAAGAGATCGAATTGCTGTACGACAACTATTAAGAATCATAAAGCGTCTAGATAGTAGCCTTGATCACCCAAGAGCGACATCGAGCTGGCTGTTAAAGCAAACTCCTAACGGAACCTCTCTTGCAAAAAATCTACAGAAACTGCCTTTGGTAGCGCTTTGCTTAAAGCGTTACTCAGAGAGTGTGGAAGATTATCAAATTAGACGGATTAGCCAAGCTTTTATTAAGCTTAAACAGGAAGATGTTGAGCTTAGGCGCTGGCGATTATTAAGAAGTGCAACGTTATCTAAAGAGCGGATAACTGAGGAAGCACAAAGATTCTTGGAAATGGTTTATGGGGAAGAGTGAGTGGTTAGGCTAGCTACATTTAATGACAATGTGCAGGTTGTACATATTGGTCATTTATTCCGTAACTCGGGTCATAAGGAGTGGCGTATTTTTGTTTGGTTTAATCCAATGCAAGAACGGAAATGGACTCGATTTACTCATTTGCCTTTATTAAGTCGAGCTAAGGTGGTTAACAGTACAACAAAGCAAATAAATAAGGCGGATCGTGTGATTGAGTTTGAAGCATCGGATCTTCAACGAGCCAAAATAATCGATTTTCCTAATCTCTCGTCCTTTGCTTCCGTACGCAACAAGGATGGAGCGCAGAGTTCATTTATTTACGAAGCTGAAACACCATATAGCAAGACTCGTTATCACATCCCACAGTTAGAGCTAGCTCGGTCATTATTTTTAATTAACTCCTATTTCTGTCGAAGCTGTTTGAGCAGTACCGCTTTACAGCAAGAGTTCGACGTTCAGTATGAGGTTGAGCGAGATCATTTAGAGATAAGGATCTTACCCAGTTCATCGTTTCCTAAAGGGGCGTTAGAGCAGTCGGCCGTAGTGCAGCTTTTGGTTTGGTTGTTTTCGGATCAAGATGTTATGGATTCGTATGAAAGTATTTTTAGGCACTATCAACAAAATAGAGAAATTAAGAACGGCGTTGAAAGCTGGTGCTTTAGCTTTGACCCTCCGCCCATGCAGGGTTGGAAATTACATGTAAAAGGACGTTCTTCTAACGAGGATAAGGATTATTTAGTTGAGGAAATAGTAGGTTTAGAAATCAACGCTATGCTTCCTAGCACAACAGCTATTAGCCATGCCTCTTTTCAGGAAAAGGAGGCAGGTGATGGTAGTACGCAGCACATAGCGGTTTCAACAGAGTCAGTTGTTGATGATGAGCATCTACAGTTGGACGATGAGGAAACAGCCAATATAGACACAGACACACGAGTCATAGAGGCTGAGCCGACATGGATAAGTTTTAGTAGACCTAGTCGAATTGAAAAATCTCGCAGGGCAAGAAAAAGTAGCCAAACTATTTTAGAAAAAGAAGAAGCAACAACAAGTGAAAATAGTAATTTGGTTAGTACTGATGAGCCACACTTAGGTGGTGTCCTAGCAGCGGCAGATGTGGGTGGGAAGCAGGATGCAACCAATTACAACTCTATTTTTGCTAATCGATTTGCTGCTTTTGATGAGCTACTTTCAATTCTAAAAACTAAATTTGCATGTCGGGTGCTTTTTGAAGAAACCTTGGTTTTGCCAAAAGTTGGGCGTAGCCGATTACATCTGTGTAAAGATGGCTCACCAAGAGTGATTAAAGCCGTTGGGGTGCAACGTAATGGCAGTGAATTTGTATTGCTAGAGGTGGATGCATCGGATGGGGTGAAAATGCTTTCTACCAAAGTGTTGAGTGGCGTTGATAGCGAAACATGGCGGAATGATTTTGAAAAGATACGGCGTGGAGTGGTGAAGAGCTCATTGAATTGGCCAAATAGTTTGTTTGATCAATTATATGGACAAGACGGGCATAGAGGGGTGAATCATCCAAAGGGGTTGGGGGAGCTGCAAGTATCGAGAGAGGATATGGAAGGGTGGGCTGAGAGAGTGGTTAGAGAGCAATTTACGCATTAAAGGAATGACTGAAAGAGCCTGTAAACCCTTTTGTGTAAGTGCTTTTGCCGGTCAGTTAAAGGTGGCCATTTAAACGGTCACCAAATTCGATCATAAAACGGTTCATGGCCGGCTTCCAGTTGCGGATCGGCATCGTCCATTTCTTGGTCGCCGCCTGGATAGCCAGGTACACCACCTTCATCGCTGATTCGTCCGTAGGGAACACCTTGAGTTCATATTAATGGAATTTTCTACAAATAGCCTCCGTGGTTTTGAGGGGGGATTACAGACGATCCATAGTAGTAATCCAATGAGTTCTTGAGCGCGGCGACATGTTTGGACGCCTTGGCAAAAATTAGAGCCTGCTTGAAGTGCAGGCGAGCACGTGCTTGGACGATTGATCCATTCGCGGTCAAAAACTCAATCTTGGATGACAGCGTGTCAGGAAATCCAATATCGAAGTCCCGCCCCGTGTCAAAGTAGGGCATTTCATGATCAAAGGACGAAGCTTCCCAGGCCACTTCCCTAATATTCCAGCCGCTAGAAACAAGATTTCGTACGACTTCATCAACTTTTTTGCTTTCCAACTTGTCACAAAGTGCATAGGCAAGAGCTTTGGCGGCAGACACGTGCGTTTCCTCTTAAACATAGGTCGAACGGATACCCGAGGCAAAGCGGAGCATTAGTCCCAAAGCATCTCCGGTAGATCCGGAGGCTCCATACTGAAGGCATGGCATCTTGGGCATTGATATTTGAAACTTCTCTCTAGATAGCAGGGATTTCTTGGCCTTGCCTCATGCTGATAGCTTGTAAATATCACACGATCCTTAGCCCCACAAAGTGAGCATACTCCGTAGCTTTCATTTATAGAAATCGTCGTTAGATTGTCGCAGCATGTGCACGTTCCGACTATTTGCTCAGGAAGCATCGCCATACCTTGGCCTAGGTAAAGAAGATCAGACTCGTAGCCACATCGGTGGCAACTGAGCTTGTACGCAATGCCCATCTGGTTGTCTCACCTGAATCGTAACGTCAGAGCTATTCATCCATCCATTCGGCATCAATGTATGCCACTAAGCCGACCAGCTGACCGTTTGGACTGAAGTATGTTGCCTGCACCCCACTTGACATCTCATCAATACCACCGCACTGCGCTAGGCGCCGGTCCCACTTGCCCACAGAAGCGTCAGGATCGGCTGAGTTCCCCAAGACCCTTGTGAGCCATGCCTCCTTTAACTCAACCTCTCGAATGATTGCGTCGGCCAGCTCCTCCGCGTTATCTAGTTCGACATAGTCTGGAATTCGGACGTACGTTCTGAACACAGCTGGATACTTACTTGGGCGATTGTCATACATGACATCAACAATGTACCCGTTTGTGTAACCGTCTCTTGGAGGTTCGTATGACACTAGTGGTTCCCCTCAGCTTGCGACTAGATGTTGAGGCCTAACATTTTATTAGAGAGCAGGCTAGTTGCTTAGATACATGATCTTCAGGCCGTTATCTGTCAGGGCAAGCGAAAATTGGCCATTTATGACGACCAATGCCCCGCAGAAGCTCCCATCTTTGCCGCCATAGACGCCGCGCCCCCCTTTTGGGGTGTAGAACATCCTTTTGCCAGATGTGGAAAAGAAGTTCGTTGTCCCATTGTTGGCAATGACGTAGTAGCCGGCGAAAGTGCGAGACCCATTTGCGCTATATATAAGCCTACGATTTCCGTTGCGACTATTGTCGTAATTGGATGAACTATTATCGTAGTTGCTCTCAGAGTTGTCGTAATTTGATGGACTATTGTCGTAATTGCTTATGGAGTTGTCGTAGTTGCTTGGAGAAATGTCGTAGTTGGATGGGGAGTAGTCATAGGGAAGACGAGCTTCATCCACTAAAACAATTGGCAGGTCAGCAAGTGCCTGCCCCGATGCCATCGCAAGTACGAGGCTTAGAACCACCTTCAACAGATCGCGCATAGTCTTCCCCAGCTCTCTAACGCTTGAGTTAAGCCGCGCCGCGAAGCGGCGTCGGCTTGAACGAATTGTTAGACATTATTTGCCGACTACCTTGGTGATCTCGCCTTTCACGTAGTGAACAAATTCTTCCAACTGATCTGCGCGCGAGGCCAAGCGATCTTCTTGTCCAAGATAAGCCTGCCTAGCTTCAAGTATGACGGGCTGATACTGGGCCGGCAGGCGCTCCATTGCCCAGTCGGCAGCGACATCCTTCGGCGCGATTTTGCCGGTTACTGCGCTGTACCAAATGCGGGACAACGTAAGCACTACATTTCGCTCATCGCCAGCCCAGTCGGGCGGCGAGTTCCATAGCGTTAAGGTTTCATTTAGCGCCTCAAATAGATCCTGTTCAGGAACCGGATCAAAGAGTTCCTCCGCCGCTGGACCTACCAAGGCAACGCTATGTTCTCTTGCTTTTGTCAGCAAGATAGCCAGATCAATGTCGATCGTGGCTGGCTCGAAGATACCTGCAAGAATGTCATTGCGCTGCCATTCTCCAAATTGCAGTTCGCGCTTAGCTGGATAACGCCACGGAATGATGTCGTCGTGCACAACAATGGTGACTTCTACAGCGCGGAGAATCTCGCTCTCTCCAGGGGAAGCCGAAGTTTCCAAAAGGTCGTTGATCAAAGCTCGCCGCGTTGTTTCATCAAGCCTTACGGTCACCGTAACCAGCAAATCAATATCACTGTGTGGCTTCAGGCCGCCATCCACTGCGGAGCCGTACAAATGTACGGCCAGCAACGTCGGTTCGAGATGGCGCTCGATGACGCCAACTACCTCTGATAGTTGAGTCGATACTTCGGCGATCACCGCTTCCCTCATGATGTTTAACTCCTGAATTAAGCCGCGCCGCGAAGCGGTGTCGGCTTGAATGAATTGTTAGGCGTCATCCTGTGCTCCCGAGAACCAGTACCAGTACATCGCTGTTTCGTTCGAGACTTGAGGTCTAGTTTTATACGTGAACAGGTCAATGCCGCCGAGAGTAAAGCCACATTTTGCGTACAAATTGCAGGCAGGTACATTGTTCGTTTGTGTCTCTAATCGTATGCCAAGGAGCTGTCTGCTTAGTGCCCACTTTTTCGCAAATTCGATGAGACTGTGCGCGACTCCTTTGCCTCGGTGCGTGTGCGACACAACAATGTGTTCGATAGAGGCTAGATCGTTCCATGTTGAGTTGAGTTCAATCTTCCCGACAAGCTCTTGGTCGATGAATGCGCCATAGCAAGCAGAGTCTTCATCAGAGTCATCATCCGAGATGTAATCCTTCCGGTAGGGGCTCACACTTCTGGTAGATAGTTCAAAGCCTTGGTCGGATAGGTGCACATCGAACACTTCACGAACAATGAAATGGTTCTCAGCATCCAATGTTTCCGCCACCTGCTCAGGGATCACCGAAATCTTCATATGACGCCTAACATTTTATTAGTAAGCATGCTCGTTTTGTCACCCGCTGATGCTTACCGTTAATTAATATAATCACTTGTATTAAATAGACTTTCTTTAAAAATACAAGACACTCTGTTATTACAAATCGTGCATGCCGTCTATCCTGCTTGCACGATGCACATTATCTCACCCAAAGAACTCATAACATTTTAATTTATTTAGCATTAAATTAAAACTCTACCGGTAAACAAGCATCTCTAGGCGTAAAAAACAGGCACTTTTTTAAATCCCAGCTAGAATAGGCTGTATAGGCAGACAGTTGCAAGACAAGGAGCGTTTTATGTCTAACAGTCCATTTTTAAATTCTATACGCACGGATATGCGACAAAAAGGTTATGCGCTGAAAACTGAAAAAACTTACCTGCACTGGATTAAGCGTTTTATTCTGTTTCACAAAAAACGTCATCCTCAGACCATGGGCAGTGAAGAGGTCAGGCTGTTTTTATCCAGCTTAGCAAACAGCAGACATGTAGCCATAAACACGCAGAAAATCGCTTTAAATGCCCTAGCTTTTTTGTACAACAGGTTTTTACAACAGCCGTTGGGCGATATTGATTATATCCCTGCAAGCAAGCCTAGACGGCTACCCTCTGTTATCTCTGCAAATGAAGTGCAACGCATTTTGCAGGTTATGGATACTCGCAACCAAGTTATTTTTACGCTGCTGTATGGTGCAGGTTTGCGCATTAATGAATGCTTGCGTTTGCGGGTTAAAGATTTTGATTTTGATAATGGCTGCATCACTGTGCATGACGGTAAGGGTGGGAAAAGCAGAAACAGCCTACTGCCCACGCGCCTAATCCCAGCAATAAAATAACTCATTGAGCAAGCGCGGCTTATTCAGCAAGACGACAACTTACAAGGCGTAGGGCCATCGCTGCCTTTTGCTTTAGATCACAAATACCCTTCTGCTTATCGACAAGCGGCGTGGATGTTTGTCTTTCCCTCCAGCACGCTCTGCAACCACCCGTATAACGGCAAATTATGCCGCCATCATCTGCATGACTCCGTTGCGCGAAAGGCATTGAAGGCAGCCGTACAAAAAGCAGGCATCGTTAGCAAGCGTGTCACTTGTCATACATTTCGTCACTCGTTTGCTACGCATCTATTACAAGCGGGGCGTGATATTCGCACTGTGCAAGAACTCTTAGGGCATAACGATGTTAAGACCACGCAAATCTATACGCATGTGTTGGGTCAGCATTTTGCCGGCACCACCAGTCCTGCGGATGGACTGATGCTACTTATCAATCAGTAAAAGTAGATAAATATCTTTATGTAGCCCTGAGTAGCCCCTGATACTTTTTATGGTGAAAAAGATAAACAATCATAGAGGGGATAAATATGAGCCAGTTCTACCATTGTTCAGATAAGTTTAAGCAAGATACTGTCAATCACAGTGACCATTCATGGTCATTACACTTCCTCCAGTTGCCAGACAATGCCTAACATAAAAACGCAAAAGCCCAAAAGTCAGAGCTTAGGTGTTCTAGGCGTTTTCTAAGCGCTGAAGAAATACGTCTTACCGTAGATTGCGTGCGTTTCTGAAGCACATTTTCCTTATACATGGCTTTATCCCAGGCAGCTTCATCAAGCTCTTGGAGTAACAAGCCAGTAATAATGCGACACTCTCGGGTTTGTAGCGAGCCGCTGGTGAGATCGGAGTTATAGCGGAAAGGGGTCATTTGTAATTATTTGTGGGTGGAGGATAGTTAACTTATTATTGTAGTTGGAAGAGGCTGCTTTCCAAACATTAGCACCTCGTAATGCTTGTTACTGTATATTAATTTATGCTCTTAGCGCATGTTAATGGGCTATTACAATGCATAATGTCCACATCAAGATAACTGTGGCTTAACACCTGTACAAGCGAAAAAAATCAATCACCTGTCCGGAAATACGGGATCACTGTAAAGTGTTGGTGAGGCAGTCTAGGAGGGGGATTTAATTTGGGATACTGATGAAAGGATTATGATCAGTTGGATATAGGATCGTACTAAGCTGAGCGGCAGGTTAGCTAGATTAGTTAACCAGATAAGTGAAATCTAGTTCCAAACTATTTTGTCATTTTTAATTTTCGTATTAGCTTACGACGCTACACCCAGTTCCCATCTATTTTGTCACTCTTCCCTAAATAATCCTTAAAAACTCCATTTCCACCCCTCCCAGTTCCCAACTATTTTGTCCGCCCACAGCGTATTGGTCGATGCCCAGTAAAGTAAAGAACATCAAGAAGAACAGTATTTGGGGCAAATATACCAATACTGCATTGGATAAGTTTGGAAAAACAAAGCCCACAATTGCGCAAACTGGCATAATTAATGTGCTATGGCGCGCAATAAAACTAAGAAGCATGGCTTTTCCTAATAAAAAATGTTTTTTTGATACATATGTTGAACCACGCTGGGATTGTTTGATATTCAACAATCTTAGAGAGTATGAAAATTCCTAGGTGTCTCATATATCTACCACATCGATGCCTGTATAGGGAACCAAACCAGTGAAGGTACCTGAGTGGTTCGCCATAGGTATAACCTAAAAAAGGACGCTTCAAAAACTGTGAAGCGTCCTTTTTTTAAGTATCTAGACTACTATGAAGGTCTGTAATCAAAAGCAATTAGATAGCTCTAATGATTGAAAACGTTATTGACAACTTGCTTTGCCCGTACGATGATTAACCACACCTTTTGACGCAAGTAATTTTGTCATCTCTGCATGACCGCGAGTACAAGCATAGGAGTAAGCACTTTGATTATACGATGCCTGAGTTTCATCTTGAGTAGTCGCCACAAGGTTGGGATTAGCACCTTGAGCCAGTAAATATTTGACCGTCTCAATACGATTATTACTAGCGGCAACCATAATAAATGTTTCACCATCATCTTCTATTTCTTGGTCGTTTAAATCGACAGGCGCTTTGTCATTTAATAACTTATGTACTTTTTTAACAATAACGGTATTTCCCCCTAGTACAGCAGATTTCATGACGTTATAAACGTCACCATCATCTTTAGCATATATATCAGCGCCTTTATCAACTAAGTAATCTACAATATCTTCATAGCCAATAAATGCTGCCCAGCCGAGAGCGGTTTGATTAAGGCTACCTGTATCTTTAGCTTCTAAGTCTTGACCATTATTTACCATATATTTAACCGTTGCTAGGTCACCACGTTTTACCGCATCAAACCACTTAGCATCTGTTCCTGTAGAGGGTTTGTCATAAAATATACGCCAAGAAAGCTTGTCTTCATTAGCGAGATCAAAGTTTTCAGCATCACTATAGCGAAACCCTACTTGTGGAATAGGCGCAACTTGAGATGATTTTACGACCTCAGTTTTATCTACCGTATTATGAGTACTAAGACTTGAACAGCCAGTTAATAGCATCGTGCTCATTAAAACTGATGCGCTCATTTTGTAAAAAACATTCATAGCAAAACCTCAAATAAGTAACTTTTTATGTAAACCACATATAGTTTGAAGTAGTCTCTATAACAAGACAATAGTCACACAGCTTAAATTCATCTTCGAAAAACTCACTGCATGTACACAACGAAGTACACTGGAACTATCTCAGGGAGAAAACCCGTTGGTATCATGAGCCTAGAGCCAAAGGTTCAAGTCCTCACTAGGGTACCATGCTTATTCTCATGATCGTCGTTATAATAAAGGATTTTAGAACAAAAATAAGGCACTGTGTCGGTTGTGCTAAGGTATGGGTAGTTTATTAATAATAATGTCTCAAAAATACAGTGTAATTATGAGCTGTGCTATAATTTCGTATCACAAAGCCAGCAAATAAAAGCGCATATAAATCCAGCACATTGCTGCCATAGCGCTATAGTCCATTTATCTTTTATCGATTAAGACCTTTTTATGTCCAAAACTACGTTTGATGCTCAATCTATTTCTAACAGCCTACGCGCTGCCAAACACCAACCGCGTAAACGCTTTGGTCAAAACTTCTTACATGACCGTAGTGTTATACGTGAGATTGTTGAGAGCATTCGTTTAGAGCGTGACGATAATTTGGTCGAGATTGGACCCGGTATGGGCGCGCTAACAGAGCCGCTATTAGCAGAAGTCGATGCGATGACCGTGGTCGAGCTGGATCGTGATTTGGCAGATAGTTTGCGCATTCGTATTGGGGCTAATAGCCATCCAAACTTTACGATTATCAAAGACAATGCCATGCATATTGATTATCGTCAGCTATATAGTCCTGAGCGCGGCAAGCTGCGCGTGGTGGGCAATCTACCGTATAATATTTCTACGCCGATACTCTTTCATTTGCTCAGTTATGCTGATGTCATTCAAGACATGCATTTTATGCTGCAAAAAGAAGTGGTTGAGCGTATCACCGCTGAAGTTGGCAGCAAAACCTATGGTCGTCTATCGGTCATCATGCAATATCATTGCGATACCGATTATTTATTGACCGTACCGCGCGGCGCCTTTAATCCGCCGCCAAAAGTCACCAGTGCGGTTTTTCGCTTGACGCCGCATATCAATAAACCAATCGTAGCAGAAGATGAGGAATATTTCGCACTTGTGGTACGTGAGACCTTTAACCATCGCCGTAAGACACTACGCGCTATTTTTAAAAATTCTACGTTATTGCCGACGCTGAGCGAAGCCGATTTCGCCGCTTGCGACATCGATCCACAAGCGCGTCCGGAAGTGTTAAGTGTGAAAGATTTTGTCAATTTAAGCAATCAAGCGCGTCACTTAGCCTCTTAATTTATTAGAAGCTTAATTTATCAAACAAAAATGATAGAGGGTTTATGAGTTTTCGCCATCAATATGTCATCGGTGATTTGCAAGGTTGCTATGCGGCCTACCTGCAATTACTTGAAACTTTAGATTTTGACCCAGCGCAAGATAAGTTATGGTTTGCCGGCGACTTGGTGGCACGCGGTGAAGATTCGTTAAGTACTCTACGTCATGTCAAAGCACTATGCGAACAAGGGGCTGCGGCAACGGTATTGGGCAATCACGATATCAATTTAATTGCGGTTTGGCGCGGGGCAACAGCGCTCAAGAAAAAAGACAAAACTGCGCCTATCTTTGCTGCCGATGATTGCGATGAATTGTTAGAATGGCTACGCCATCAGCCACTACTGGCTTATCCTGATGAGCAGACGGTATTGGTACATGCGGGTATCCCACCGCATTGGACGATTAAGGCGGCGGCGAAATATGCCCAGCAGTTAGAGGCCCAACTAAAAGGCAGCTTACAGCAGCTTGATCGCTTATTGCCGAATCTATATAGCAAAACTGCCGATGAGTGGCATGCAGACATTCATGGCTATACCAAAATGCGGGCAATTGCCAATTATTTCACCCGTATGCGCTTATGCAAACAAGATGGCACGCTCGAATTTGATTTTTCAGCAGGATTAGATGAGCCAATGCCAAAGGGTTTTTTGCCTTGGTTTGAATGGCAAGTACCACGAGCACGCAAGATTTTATTTGGTCATTGGGCGGCGCTTAAAGCTGAGGTTGATTTACCGCATGCGCGTGCGCTTGATGGTGGCTGTGTTTGGGGTAATTATTTATTTGCTTATCGCTTGGGCGACGGCAAAGCCATCACCTCAAACACTCACTGTATAGCACCAACAGAAGAGCCAACAGAACAATAGTCATGCCACTTTATATGCTATAGTGAGTGAAAAGTAATATCGATATATCAGCAATACCGTAGCGTTTTTAGGTTATTTTGACTATATTTTCTGAGATAAAATCTGTAAAAAAATAATTTATCATCTAATTCGTAAGTTAAAAAAACCGTTAGTCAAGCTGCTATTTAAGCCACCAACACCGTCCCCTTAACTGGGTAGGTTTGGTGGTTTTTTCGGTTTAGGCAAGGGCGTTTTGGCATCGCCAGCAGCTTTACTATCAGGATTGCTGTCGTCGTCTTTATACGACTTATCGTATTGAATGTCATTACTATAAGGGACGCTATTTAGCTCCTCATCTATTAGCCCATCATCGAGGTCGATCGTTTTTTTGGCGCTTACTGGCTTAGTAGTACTGTGCGTTTCTCGACTTTTCAGCGCCGCGTCGGCATAGCTATCCGATATATTATTATTATAATCTATATCAGTAATAGCTTGCTCATTTTGCATGCTTTTTTGCTTAGATTTGGGCAGGATTTTGACGTCAGATAAACGGCGTACCACATAGTTATGCGGTATGGTCTGTCCGCCTTTATGGGGGCTGGTATCATCAAAAATCATATGTCCTTGACTGTCAATTCGAGCGTACTTCATAGGCTTATCACGCGGCCAGATAAAGTCAGAAGGATGGGTGAGCAGGTGACTAGAAAGTTGCTTGGTTAAACGGCTCCACTCCATAAATTTGACTTCTTTGGAGCGCAGTGCGACAAACAATGCCAGCGAGAAGCTGACTACAAGGTTCGTCATACCGATAAGGGCAACGCCTAAAATAGAGGTAAGTACAATGGTCCAATCTAGTTGGCTCGACGATAGATTAAATAAGCCATGAGCTAAATCCGCAGAGGCAAAAGCAATGTGGCGGATATCGATAGGTAGGCCGAATATAAAACCTATGGTAGCGGTACTGCCTAGAAATACGCCAAATATAAAGTTGCCCATAATGGCGCCGAGATTGGCTTCGATAAAGCCGCCCAAACGCTGAAGCCAAGCTTTGGGTAATAAGTATTGCAAAAGCTTATGACGCTGAATACGGGCGCCGATTTGGTTGTAAACCGCCAAATTATCATAGTAACCCGCGATAAGACCAGACAAAAATAAATACACACCAGCGATAGCTGCATGGGGAAGCGCCAAGGAGTGAAAGGGGTCAAGATTATGCAGCAAATGTGCGGCTTTATCAGTGTTCACCATTGCTTCGCCCGTATTATGCAGCCAAACGAAAGAGATAGTTAGGGCAACGGGTATGGCCACCATAACATTACCCATGATGGCAACGAACTGTGTTCGTAAGATATCGACTACCAATTCTGATAACTTATTTAACTGATGCGATTTTTTGCCAGAACCATCAGATATGGTAGAGGCGATTGCCGCTGCCGTCATAGCGGGCTGCTTGGTGGCGACCGTACCATGGACGATATGAATAAAAACAAAGCCCAAACCATAAATCATGCTATTGATAAAGGCGCGTCCCATCGGTGCAAGCGCCAGATGGTACGCCAATATCTTAGTGGTCGCCATAAAAGCAATGATAAAGCCACCGATAGAGGCTTTTTTAAACATCTTCTGATAACCAGATTTATCGGTACTAATATAATGCTCACCAACGCGGCTGGCGTTTTCGGTGACTTTACGCGACAGCAGCTTGGTATTATTATCAATCAGATAGCCAATACTATAGCGGCGGCTAGCGGTGGTAATCAGCGCTTGAATCAGCTCAATGATGGCCTGATCACGCTTATCGTAGTTGTCTGCTACCAGCTCAGTTAAAATACGCATCCGTTGTAAGCTTTGATCCAAACGCAGCATCATGTTGGTTAGACGAATAGAAATACCAGTTTTATAGATACGTTTACGGATAGTGGCAACGATATCTTCACATTGCTCAATCATCACTAGTAATGGCGCAGGATCGACCGCTTTGTCAGGGATAATATCGGTCAGAGTATCAAGCTCATGCGCTTCTCGGTATTGATTGACGTAGAGGACAGCTTCTTGATTTTGTGCCACAAATGACGCCGAGTAATTGAGCATTTGCGGATAAAATTCCATCAAATCTGGATGCAAGCCGATGCCGCTAATCCGATACGATAAAATGATAATCGCGTTCAAGATACTGTTTTTTGCCGTTGCGACCAAGTTTAAATGCTGCTCATTGACCTTGAGTAGGCCGACCATCTCATCCCATTTGTCTTTGTCAATATTGGCAAGCCAGCGCTCATCAGAGCGTCTGTCAAACAAATAACCGACCAATTCTATGACAGAATCTTCTTGTGGCAGCAGGGGTAAAAAACGATGACCGATAAGGCGGCGCAGACTATTAAAAAAGCCTTGATCCGACATGATGCCCGTATCGGTATATAACGCAATTTGGCGATATTCAATGATGAGTTTTAAAACGAAGCTTGACAGTCCATCGGTATATTCTGGATGCTGACGTAAAATATCAATCAAATCTTGCATCTTTTGATTGGCCAATGCCGGCTCTTTGTCGCTGACACGTAGCTCATCGATTAAGCGCTTGAGTACCGCAGGATCTGGCACATCACTTAAGGCAGTTATCTGTTGTAAAATGTGTTTTATTTCTGACACATTGCATCCCTTATGGTGGTTATTTCAATCATTGTTATTATTGAGTATGGACAAGGAGATATTTTTTTTAGCAAATGCTGTGTTTATCAATATTGCAATAAGTGACGGGAGTTTTTGAGTGTTAATTTTTAGCGTGCCAATGCATCACTTTACTGTTTAAAACTAAAAAACCCTTATTAAAGTTAATACGCTTAGCTCTGCGTTATTTTAATCGTAACTATCTCTCGGCGCTTAATTATTTTGTTAGCAGTTATTCTGACCTTTAATATGCTGATTTCTCGTATTTCTTTAATTCGTCTAATTTCTTTAATGGCTGCCACAATATTTTGGTAAAAAAAGGGACAGTAGCGTGACTGTCCCTTTTATTGTTGTACGGTATGGCTTACTTTATTATAAAAGTAAACAATTAGCTAGCAGGTACATCAAAGTAACTAAGATCAAAGTTCATCATTGGATCACTGCCAGCTTTTACCATCTGTGCGTGAGCGTCGATACGTGGCAAGATACGACCGACGAAATAATCGGCAAGCTTGGCTTTATTGGTGTAGAACTCACCTTCTTTACCATTCGCAGCTTCAACCATGAGTGCAAACATATACGAGTAGGCAAGGTAGCCAAACGCATGCATGTAATCAACGGCACAGCCATTAATTTCACTCTTACGTGCGCCAATATTGCTAAGTACCGTGGTGGTTAACTCTTCAATCGTATCAGCAGCGTTTAGCGTTGCTTGCTTAATACCATGATCTGCTTGCATATTATTGACAAAGTCACGAATCTCACCTAAGAAATGAGTGACGTATTTGCCATTATTTTTCGCCACTTTACGACCTAGTAGGTCAAGCGCTTGGATACCATTGGTGCCTTCATAAATCTGCGCAATACGGGTATCACGGACGATTTGCTCCATACCCCATTCGCGGATATAGCCGTGACCACCAAATACTTGCTGGCAATCAATGGTCGCTTCTAACGCTTTATCGGTCAAGAAAGCTTTAGCAACTGGCGTCAGTAAGGCAACGCGTGCAGCGGCTGCTTGAGCGGCTTCAGGATCGGTACTAAATTTCTCTTGGTCTAGGTTTTTGGCGACGTACATCGCAAAACAACGTGACGCTTCGGTGTTGGCTTTGGCATTTAACAGCATACGGCGTACATCGGCATGATAAATAATGGCATCAGCAGGTTTTTCTGGGCTTTGAATTTGGGTATCGCTACGGCCTTGACCACGGTCATTGGCATATAGCGCCGCATTTTGATAAGCAAGCTCAGAACCACCAAGACCTTGCAGACCCATGGTCACGCGCTCATAGTTCATCATGATGAACATTGAAGACAGACCGGTGTTTTCTGCGCCAACCATCCAGCCTTTGGCATTATCAAAGTTCATCACGCAAGTCGCAGAGGCTTTGATACCCATTTTATGCTCGATAGAGCCAACTGCCAAGGTGTTACGCTCGCCCAAGCTACCATCTTCATTAACCAAGAATTTTGGTACCACAAACAGCGAAATGCCTTTTGAGCCTTCTGGCGCATTCGGGGTTTTTGCCAATACCAAATGAATGATATTTTCTGTGAGGTCGTGTTCACCGCCGGTGATAAAGATTTTGGTACCAGAGATGTTATAGCTACCATCGTCGTTTGGCACGGCTTTGGTTTTGATAATACCTAAGTCAGTACCAGCATGCGGCTCAGTCAAGCACATAGTACCCGACCATTCACCATTGTACATTTTCTCTAAGTAAGTTTGCTTTTGCTCTTCAGACGCCGCCGCATTTAAGCAAAGCGTTGCGCCTACGGTTAGGTTTGGATATAGAGCAAATGACTGGTTGGCGGTAAATACCATCTCTTCGGTCAACATAGTGACCATTTTTGGGAAACCTTGACCGCCGTACTCAGAGTTACCACTTAAGCCAACCCAACCTGATTCGGCATACTGCTTATAGGCGTCTTTAAAGCCAGTAGGGGTGGTGACAACGCCATTACCTTCAAAGGTTGCGCCTTCTTCATCACCGCTACGGTTGATAGGTAATAAGACGTTTTTTGATAATTTTGCCATTTCTTCCAAAATCATATCGACAGTTTCCATATCGACATGAGCAAGGTTTTCGTTGTTTTGCCAAAATTCAGGCGCCTTAAATACGTCGTTTAGGATAAAGCGCATGTCGTTAAGAGGGGCATTATAAACAGCCATAAACATTCCTTTGGTTTAAATAAATAAAAGTGAGTAGGGCAAAGCGTTCAATTTTCTTGTGAGTGCAGCTTAAACATAGATAGTTAAATTTTAGCAAATTAGCGTAACGACGGGTGGTTTTCTTCGTGAATTGTGCGTCCACCAAAAACTATTAGCAATAAAGCCGCTAAGAAAATCGGCAACACACCTAAGTATGTTGCCGATAGGAAATGCTTATTAAAATAGATACTACACTTGCAACGTTCTATACGTTAAAACGCAAATTGATCAACGTCCATGGTCATGTACGGCTCAACACCAGTGCTGATGCGCTGTACGTGCGTGGTGGTACGTGGCAATAATTTTGCAAAGTAAAATTGCGCGGTTTTGATTTTGGCATCGTAAAAGGCTTTTTCGCCAGTACCGTCTGCCAATGCAGTTTGCGCAACCAAGGCCATACGCGCCCATAAATAAGCTAATGTGACATAACCGCTGAAGTATAAGTAGTCAACTGCTGCACCGCCAACCGCATCTGGGTTTTCAGTCGCTTGCATACCGATACGCGCGGTCAAATCGCCCCATTCTTTGACGTGTTTGGCAAGTGGGCGGATAAATTGACCCATTTGATCGTTGTCTTTGTTCTCTTCGCAGAAAGTTTGGATGACTTTGACAAAGTTGGCAAGCATTTTACCTTGTGAGCCCAATACTTTACGGCCGAGTAGGTCAAGCGCTTGGATTTCAGTGGTACCTTCGTAGAGGCAAGCAATACGGGTATCACGGACGTTTTGCTCCATGCCCCACTCACTGATAAAGCCGTGACCGCCATAAACCTGTACGCCATGGTTAGCCGCCTCTAGACCAGTTTCAGTCAAGAATGCTTTAGCAATCGGTGTCAATAGTGACAGCATTTGGTCAGCAAATTTAAGATCATCGCCTTCGCCTTTTGCTACAGTATCCGCAAAGTGTGAGAGGTAATAAACGAGGGCACGACCGCCTTCAGCAAAGGCTTTTTCGGTCAATAGCATGTTACGAACGGCTGGGTGAACGATGATAGGATCAGCGACTTTTTCTGGTGCTTTAGCACCTGATAGTGAGCGCATCGCCAAGCGGTCTTTGGCATAGGTTAATGAGCCTTGGAACGCATACTCTGCTGCCGTTAAACCTTGAACGGCGGTACCGATACGGGCCACGTTCATAAAGGTAAACATGCACTGTAGACCGCGGTTTTCTGGGCCAATCAAATAACCAGTTGCGCCGTCAAAGTTCATCACGCAAGTCGCTGACGCTTTGATACCCATTTTGTGCTCGATAGAACCACAAACGACGTTGTTGTTTTCACCAAGGCTGCTGTCTGCGTTGACCATGACTTTAGGCACGATAAACAACGAGATGCCTTTGGTGCCAGCAGGCGCGCCTGGTAGACGGGCTAGGACGATATGAATGATATTGTCGGTTAGGTCATGCTCGCCCGCTGAGATAAAGATTTTTTGACCAGTGATGCTATAAGTACCGTCATCGTTTGGCTCAGCTTTGGTACGGATAATACCCAAGTCAGAACCCGCATGCGCTTCAGTCAAACACATAGTACCTGACCATTCGCCGGTGACCATTTTTTCGAGGTAAGTTTGTTTTTGCTCTTCAGTACCATGGTGCTCGATGGTTTGAATCGCGCCATGTGATAGGCCAGGATACATAGAAAATGACCAGTTCGCCGTGCCAACCATCTCATTGATAACTGTTGATAATGAGAACGGCATGTTTTGACCGCCGAATGCCTCTTCAGCAGACAAGGCTGGGAAGCCAAGCTCGCAGTAGGCTTTATAAGCTTCTTTAAAACCTTTTGGCGTAGTGACAGTACCGTTTTCAAAATGACAGCCTTCCGCGTCGCCGCTTTGGTTTAATGGAGACAGCTCATTTTCCGCAAAGCTTGCCGCCATCTCAAACAGACTGTCCATCAACTCACGATCCGCTTCTTGGAACGCAGGTAAGGTTTTGTAGTGACTTTCGCTGTCAAGTAACTCATGCATCACGAATTGGATATCACGTAGGGGCGCTTTATATTGCATAACTTCCTGTCCTTTTTTAGGATGCGACCGGCAGTAAAACAGCAACTGTCATCGACTATTATGAATAGTCTGAGTTGCCAACTGTTTACTGTTAAAGGGTTTGTCTGTATCAATAACGGACAACAACACCGATCATATGAAATAAATTGAGAAGAGTGAAAAAGAATTATGATTGTATTCGTAAATTCTTGGTAAAAGATAGGCGTTCACTGACAAATATACAAGTTTGGTGACAATACTGATAAGTCATCAACCTGTATTGCATCCTATATATCATCGAGCTTATACGCCAAAAACTTAAGCATTATTTAACAATAAGAGTAGAAAAATTCAAACAATATCGCTTTAATAAATCTCGCTTTGATAGATAATCCTAAGGACGGTCATTTTTAGACAAATGTTGCTGCGTAAGCATCTTAGTTGCCTCGTCCGCCGTCATCGGTTTACCAAACCAATAACCTTGACCGTACTGACAACCCATACTAAGCAGTAAATCGCGTTGCTGCTCGTTTTCAATACCTTCGGCGATAACGTGCATATCAAGCGCTTCTGCTAAATCCAAAATCGCTTTAACAATGGCGCGCTGCGTACGGTCATTGGTAATCTTAGAGATAAAGCTTTTGTCAATTTTGATAAAATCAAACGGATATTCTTGTAAATAGCTTAACGAGGCAAAACCTGTACCAAAGTCATCGAGCGCCAGACAGATGCCAAGTTCTTTAAGTAAATCCAGTTGTTTTTTGACATTGGCATGGCGCTGTATCAATGAAGATTCGGTCACCTCTATGTGCAGTTGGTGAGCGGCAAGTTTATGGCTGTCTAACAAGTTACTGACCAAGTCAAAAAAATCAGGATGGCTAAACTCGGCCGCATCGGCGTTGATACAGATGTGCTGCTCAAAGCCCAAATCTTGCCAAACGGTCAATTGCTTAGCAATTTGGCTTGCCATTTGTGAAAATAGCTCAAACGATAATTTATGAGAAATGACGGCATCCATAAAGTCTATGGGTCTTAGTAAGCCGCGAGTAGGATGTTGCCAGCGCACCAACGCCTCAAAACCGCTAATCACACCCGTATCTAAGGCGAATTTTGGTTGGTAATACGGCACAAATTGACATTCGTTGCTGGCCGTCCTAAGCTCAGACTCTAACTGTATATCGTGTGCATTCTTCTCGTTAATCGATTTATGATACCAACAGACATCATCGCCGCCTTGCTGCTTGACGTAATTCAAGGCTTTTTCGGCTTTGGTCAATAAGCCGATGAACTCATTGCCGTTTTCAGGAAAATAGCTGACCCCAACCGAGATATGACAATAGACTTGTGCTTCTTTTGCCATACTGTCATTTAAGAAAAAAGGCCGCTCGCACATTTGCATTAAACTGTCTAATTGATGGCGCACCATGTTGGCATCATTACATTCGAATAATAAAGCAAAGTCGTCACCACCAAAATGCGAAAAGCAGCGTAAATTGTCCAGCTCCAACTCGGTGATACGTAAGACAAAACTTTCTACCAGTTTGTTGATGCCATCTGGTCCCAATAAGATAGCAAGGTTGCGATAACGGTCAATGTTAAAACGCACGACCACCACTTCTTGGTAGCTTTCTATTAACAACTCACTGGTTTGACTTAAAAATACTTTACGGTTTGGCAGTCCAGTTAGCTGGTCATAATTTAACAGATGGGCGACCTTTTTTCTGTTTTTAGCCAGCGTCGCCATATTACGTATGGTACCAACGTAATAAGGGGTGTCTTCTAAGTAAATTTTGCGATAGGTGATATGACAGTCAAGTATTTCGCCATAGCGATTTGCCATCGAAAAATCAATTTCACAAAATCCTGTACTGTCTAAACTGTTAATCAGATTTCTAAGCACACCTTGCTCTTCTTCAGACAAAAACTCGGCTGCATAGATACCAAGCGGACGGCCAAGCAAAAATTTTTCTGTATAGCCAAGCATCAGCTCATAGTTCGCATTAACGGATAGATAGCGCAGTTTGTCGTCCAGTATGAAGATAGCGTCTTCAAATTGCTCGCACAGCTTGACCAATAATTGCTGTTTATCCGATATTGGCATAGGGGTAAAATCGGTCATAATAGGACTCATAACATCAAATTGAATAATAAATGGCGATGTAGCGATGGCAATTTGATGCCTACATATGTAAGGTGTGCAGGGTTGCCAACGAAGCCAATGTCGCTAGGGCAACGACAGGCGCAGTTTCGGTACGCAGCACCCTAGGTCCAATTTGCCACGGTGCAAAACCAACGTCAGCAGCTTTGGCGCACTCATCAGCGCTGAGCCCGCCCTCAGGTCCGATTAGTAATTCAATATAAGGCGCCTGTTGTTTCAAAACGACGGGCAGCGCCTCAGGCATCAGCGGCTGTCCTGATGCTGGCACGCTTAGCTGCAGACGTAAATCTGCTGGTTGCTGTAATGCTTGATAATAGGCATCCTTACTTAGCTCAGCGACGATTGGGCTAACTGCCATCTCTTTGTCGTTATCATTTTCGTTGGCCGCTATATTTGACAGCCAGTCATCAATCGATAATGGCGCGATAATAAGGGGCGGGCGATTAAGGCCGCATTGCTCACAGGCAGCAATCGCCACTTGCTGCCAATGTGCCAGTTTTTTCTCCACTTGCGCAGGTTTTAGGTTGACCTCACCGTGGTGGCTACTCAATAGTTGAATAGCAGTGACACCAAGCTCAGTGGATTTTTGAATGGCGTAATCCATGCGCTCGCCGCGACTCATCACCAGTCCGATTTTAGTTAAGATAGCGACGTTACGGTCAGTTTCTAGGTGTGATAATAACGTCGCAGTGGCCTGTTTTTTACTGATGCTATTCAGCTGTACCTGATATTCACCGCCAAAACCGTCAAATAAAATACCTGTGTCGCCGTTATTGGCGCGCAGTACACGGCACCAATGATGGACAATACTTTCGGTCAACTCGACGTTAGCACCGATAGCTAAGGTGCTCAGTTGTGGCCAGGTTGGGGCATTTTTATCACTGCTATCGCTACTGGTGGCATAAAAGAAACGTCGCAAAATTACTTATTCCTATAATGGGAGTCATGATATTTTTCAATATCTTAGCAGAATATCATTTGGGTGGGTAAAGGGATTGTCATAAGTAGAATTGGCATAAATGCAATTCCCATACCAAAAAAGACCGGCGCCCCTAAGAACGCCAGTCATTCAGCAATACATTCGATAAATATTTAAGCAATCAAGCCTAAAGCTTCGACTAAGCGTTTATTTGGCTCAACCTTATTCATGCTATAAAAATGCATGGCAGGTACGCCCTCAGAGATTAGACGCTCGCACAAACGATAAACGACATCAAAGCCGAACTCTCGGATAGCAGTACGGTCATCGCCAAAATCTGCCAAGCGCTTACGCACGTAACGTGGGATATCAGCGCCACAGCTATCAGCAAAGCGTACGAGATTGCTTGAGTTGGTAATCGGCATGATGCCAGCGACCAAAGGCTGCGCTACCGTGTCAATACCACGTTTTTCTAAGGTGTCACGCAGATATAAATAGCTATCGGCATTATAGAAAAACTGGGTAATCGACGCATTGGCGCCCGCCTGATATTTATTCACCAAATTGTCGACATCAAATTCAAAGCTACGTGCTTGCGGATGCATCTCAGGGTAGGCTGCGACCTCGATACGGAAGTGATCGCCTGAATATTCGCGGATAAACTTTACTAAGTCTAAGGCAAACGGCAGTTCTCCCATACCGACCTGACCTGACGGTAAATCACCACGCAAGGCAACCAAGCGTGTGATGCCCAAACTTTTATAAAGATCGAGTAGTTCAGCGATTTGACTTTTGTCATCGCCAATACAAGACATATGCGGCGCAATATCTGTGTCACCGCGCGCGCACAACGCTTGCACGATATCAAGCGTGCGGCCACGGGTTGAACCGCCAGCCCCATAGGTCACCGAAAAATACGCAGGTGATAGCTTATTGAGCTCATCATAAGTACTGAGGAGCTTTTCTTGGCCTTGCTCGGTTTTGGCTGGGAAAAACTCGAAGGAGAAAGCAGGCTTAGTCACAGTCTGACTCCTATTAGTATTTATAAGCGTCAGGCTTAAACGGACCTTCGACAGGTACGCCTAGATACTCGGCTTGTTTTTCAGTCAGTTTCGTCAATGTACCGTTAAAGCCTGCAACCATTGCCGCCGCAACTTCTTCATCGAGTTTTTTCGGTAACACTTTAACGTATAAATTATCAAAGCGCTCATCGACTGGCAGCTCAGCGAATTTTTCTTCAAACAAGTACATTTGTGCCAATACTTGGTTAGCAAATGAGCCATCCATCACGCGCGATGGGTGACCAGTAGCATTACCTAAGTTCACCAAGCGACCTTCAGCAAGCAAAATCAAATAATCGTTTTCGTCATCCGAGCGGAACACTTGATGCACTTGTGGCTTAATCTCAACCCAGCGCCAATTGTCACGCATAAATTGCGTATCAATTTCGGTATCGAAGTGACCGATATTACAGACGACCGCACCCGGTTTTAGCGCGGCTAACATATGTTTGTCACAAACGTGATAGTTACCGGTAGTGGTAACAATTAAGTCAGTATCTTCTAATAGACGAGTGTTGATGTTTTCTGCGCCGCCAGTGTTATCGCCATTGATATAAGGTGACAATACTTCATAGCCGTCCATACAGGCTTGCATAGCACAGATAGGATCAACTTCTGATACACGGACAATCATGCCTTCTTGACGTAAGCTTTGGGTAGAGCCTTTACCCACATCGCCATAACCGATGACTAAAGCGCGGCGACCGGCAAGGAACATATCGGTAGCACGTTTGATGGCGTCATTTAAGCTATGACGGCAGCCGTATTTGTTGTCATTTTTAGACTTGGTAACCGCATCGTTGACGTTGATAGCCGGTACTTTTAGCGTACCTTTACCCAGCATTTCAACCAAACGATGGACACCTGTAGTAGTTTCTTCGGAGATACCATGGATATTATCAAGCATTTGGGCATAATCATTATGAATCAAAGCAGTCAAATCACCGCCGTCGTCCAAGATTAAGTTTGCATCCCAAAGCTGACCGGACTCTTCACCGCCAACGTGAATTTGTTGACGCAAGCACCACTCGTACTCTTCTTCGGTTTCGCCTTTCCAAGCATAAACAGAGATACCAGCAGCAGCAATTGCTGCCGCAGCATGGTCTTGGGTTGAGAAGATGTTACATGAGGTCCAGCGTACTTCTGCACCTAGCGCGACAAGCGTCTCGATGAGGACAGCCGTCTGAATAGTCATGTGGATACAGCCAGCGATTTTTGCGCCTTTAAGCGGTTGGTCGGCTTCGTAGCGACGACGCAAACCCATCAGGGCAGGCATTTCGGCTTCAGCTAGGGTGATTTCACGGCGACCGTAATCAGCAAGGCTAATGTCGGCAACTTTATAGTCAGTGAAAGAGGGGTCGATCGTATGGGCAGATGGGGTGTTAGACACTGCGTCCATAATATGCTCCTATCAGTTAATAGATAAAAAGAATAAAAACGCAGGTGCCGTTATTTGCGCTGTTCGTAACCCAAAATGGTCATAAACAGTTAACCGAGCCTAACATAACAAATGATTTGCAAAGCGATAAAGCTTATATGCAATAAGATTTATTATGGCGCAACACCTCTCGGAGGTCGTTATTGTAATTGATGGTGATTAATTTGTCACCTATTGGCTGCGGAAAATCGTAAGTGCTTGCGTCATAAAAAAAGCCATCGATCGATAGCCTTGATTATTTATATATAAGTTCTGGTTCTTACCAAATAAGCTTAAAACCAGTTATAGGTGAGTGAGGTGAAGAAGTTGATACCATCTTGGTTGTAACGTGAACCATATTCCCCAAAAATTTCATTAGTTGAGTAATCTACGTTAGTTAAGTTGTTGATGCGGCTTGTCCATGTTAGATTTGGGCTAAGGTAATAATTACCACTAATATTAAGTAGTGTATAGTCATCCATAAAAGTACTATTGTCTGCTGAGTTATGTATCTTGCCAATATACTCGGCTTCGGTACGAATATCGAAATCAGTTGCTTGATAGCCTACGTAAATAAGCCCAGTATGCTCAGGACGAAATACTAACTGTTTACCTTTATTGACTTCCGAACGATTTTCGGCATTTGTATATGTATAATGTCCACCAAATAGAACATTACTCAATTGCCAGTCCGAGGTGAAGCTATAGCCTGACAGTTTAGCTTCATCCACGTTACGTGCTTGGAATTTTCCAGTAGCTTCGTCAAATTCATTGTTAATGAGATTATCAACATCACCATTAAAGCCAGTTAACCGTGTATTTTGAAAATTGGTGTTTGATTCAACAAATAACTCTATGTTTTTGCTTTTCTCAACTTTTAAATCTTCATTCGGTACATAATATGAGCTTTCAACGTATAAGTCATTTAAAGAAGGTGATTTATATCCCGTAGCGAAGCTTGTACCAATACGCAGGTTAGGCATTAGTTTAAAAGCATAGCCTAAACTAAACGTGGTTTCATCATCAAATTGAGAATTATCATCAAAACGTACATTCGCTTGAAAGTCGTGTCTACTTTCATTAACTTGATAGCCCAAAAAACCACTATTTATTTTACGTTCATTAATTTTATAGCTATCGACTCCGTTAGCAGGCGTATTATCATTGATGTCTACTTCTTGCTTTAGCCATTCCCCACCAGCCTGTACTTGTCCTATAGGTAACTGATAGGTGGTTAACAAGTTAACCTGTTTCTGTTTGGTTTCAAATTCATCACCAACTTTATTATCCAACTTATCCAAACTCTGACCTGCTGATAAGCGTACTGTCAGCTTATCGTTTTCGTATTGTGAAAATGCGGATACAGCACCGTTTTCCTGCTCGATTTCTGCATCGGCGCTATTATTAAAATCATCAAATTCAGTCGTTGATTTGGCAAAAAGACCTGTTGCACCAATGCTAATATTTTGTGTTAGAGGAATGCTTGCATTTAGTGCAAAGTTATTGCTTTTAAAGCCATCATCATCTTTATTATTACCAGATTGGTATTCAAGGGCACTAATTCCCTTAGTTTGGTTACGACTAGCCGATAGGCTAAGTTTGCTGCCTTGAGCACTTGCAAACTGTGCACTAGCACCGTAAACGTAATGATCGTGTGAACCAACGCCAGCAATGACAGAAAAGTTGCTTTGTTGAACATCGCTACCTTTAGTGAAAATTTGAACAACTCCGCCCATGGCATCAGAGCCATAAATACTAGAGCCTGATGCTCCGTATAGTATTTCAATGCGATCAATCTGGCTTGTTGGTAATAATGCTAAAGCAGGCTGACCTGTGGACATTGAGCCATAGCGTACGCCATCAAGTAATATCAGTACACGTTTGCTATCATAACCACGCACATAAAAGTTACTACTGCTACCCATGCCACCATCTTGCTTAATACTAAAACCAGGCTGGCGCTTTAAAACTTCTAATACTGTCTGACCTTGATAACGTTGTAGCTCTTCTTTATCAATCACGCGAGTTTGGGCAATGGTATTGCTGATTTTAGTTGGCGTACGCGTCGCGGTTACCACAATTTTATCAAGCTCGACCTGTGGCAGCTCGTTGTCATTAACAGTACTAACGTCTGTAGTAGCAGCCATTGCTGTATTGATAGCAAATAAACCAAGCGCGCTTAAGATACTCAAGCGAAGATAGGTGGTCGAAGATGAACGTGATAAAGCCATATTGAATTCCAAAATTGAATGACAAGTTGAACAAAGTAAAAAGTTACAGAAGCGAGAGCCTAAAAGTAAAAAATTACAAAAATTAATACGAATTTTACATGCGCTTATTATCTATAAAAGCTACGTACTTATAAACCACTTTGTCTTAATATTTATTCAGCATACGCTGAGTGATGCTCATGATGACGGGGATTTATTTGGGTTGTTTAGCCATTAGTAGTGTTTTTTAAGCCTTTAAATAAATATTATCTGCATTAAAGGCAAGCACTATTTTAACCAGTAATAAAAACATGCAATCAAACGCATTGCTGTGATTAATAATTGCTATTATAGTGGCGGATTTCATTTATTTACTGTGCTGCTCTTCCTAAAGCTAAGAGGTTTGTTTTGTCTATTCAGCGTCATCTGAGTGCTCGTACTGCGCCATCTGCATCATTTATATCTTTAAAAACAAAAACGCCGCTCATGATAACGGTGTTTTTCTTTGCGACGCTATTGAGTGTATTAAGCGTGGTTTTTTCACATAAGGCGCTTGCTGCCGAAGCCAACATATTGGGCGTGGGTGGTCAAACTGAAGAGGTGGTCAATACCTCGGTGCCCGATTCTTTCGGACGTGATACGCCGCGCCATACCGTACAAGGCTTTATTAAAGCGTTGGGCGATAACGACTATCTGCTGGCCAGTAATTATCTAAATTTATCCAAGTCTGATAATCCAACCACTGTGGTGCGCCAATTTAAGCAAGCACTCGATGCGGGCGGGCGTTTTCAGCCTGATTTGCAAATTAACAATACGCCTGAGGGAAATTTAAGCGATCAGCTACCGCCAAGCCAAGAAAACGTCGGCGTGATTAATGTGGGCGATAAGAGCGTGCCGCTGGTGCTCGAAAGAGTGGCCTCTAAGCAAGGCGAGCAGTATTGGCAGTTTTCAAACGATACCCTAAGCTCGATACCAGAAGTGATAGAGAATTATCAGCCGACGCTGGTTTCGCGCTACACCATTGACTCATTAGATGGTAAAAAGCTATTTGGTTATCAGATTTCTGATATATTGGCGGCATTAGCCATTATAGTCAGTAGTTTTATCTTCACTTACATCGTGGTTTGGCTGCTCTATTATTTATTAAAACTGATTTATCCTCGCCTACGAGGTGAGACGTTACCTTTACCTAATAATGTGATATTGCCACTGACCGTCGTTATCACGGCGCTGATATTGGCCGAGGTCATGGTTTATGCTGGTATATCAGTGACACTGCGTGAACCGATTAAGCGCTTTACCGACATTGCCTCTTGGGTAGCGACGACATGGCTATTACTGCGGGTTATTGATTCGATATTTACCCGCGCGGTCAATTTAAGTTATAAGAAAAACTATACCGAGCGAGTTTCTATCTTGGGTTTGATGCGCAAGGTGGTCAAAGCGCTATTATTAATCTTTGCCGTTATTGTTATTTTTGGAAATTTAGGATTTGATTTGACCACAGGGATTGCCGCATTAGGGGTCGGTGGTCTAGCCTTAGCACTAGGTGCGCAAAAGACGATTGAGAACTTGGTCGGCAGTGTGGTGGTGGTGGCAGATTCGCCAGTACGCATCGGCGACTATTGTAGCTTCGGCAACCAAGCAGGTACGGTGATTGATATTGGTATTCGTTCATCACGAGTGCGCACGCTGAACCGGACGATTGTGACGGTGCCTAATAGTGATTTTTCATCGATGCAAATTGAAAACTATACCTCGCGGGATATGTTTCACTTTTTGCATAACTTATATATCAAACGCAATGCGGATATCGATGTGGTCTTCAAGATGGTCAAAAAATTAGATCAATTTTTGGACGAGCACGAGCTGACCAATCAGGAGTGGAATCAGGCCAATATTTCAGAGCTGCGCCAAGACTGCTACGTCATTCAACTGCGCGCTTATATTAATGCTGTCGACTCGATAGAGTTTTATCGCAAGCAAGATGACTTGTTGGTCGATGTGTTGACCCTGGTGAAAAAATACGATGTCGAGCATGCGCTGCCAACGCAGCAGCTGATTGTCAATCAAGCCGAGCTTGAGCCACAACCTCAGCTAGAAACCGTGACCGATGATTCGATAAACGAAGCAGTGGACGCAAGCGATGCAAGTGAAGCAGACACTGATGCCAATAACGACAATGCTGATGAGCAAAAGGCGCTTGATTTAAATAAAAACGCTGACAGTGCGACGAGTGAGAAAGAGGCTCGTAAAGACACCACTAAAAAGCAAAAACTACAAAAGCATAAACATCGTCTGTTAAAAAAAGGTCAGTTTAAACACGCCAAAAAGAAATTTGGTTTTTCTATTTGGAATCAGCCTTAACATTTTGTGTGGTGATTTTACTTAAGGTTTATTGAACGTTTTATTTATAAAGCTATGGCTTATAAAGGGATAGCAGTTTTTTGACGTAAAAAACCATAATATTGCCATAACAATAAGCTGGCAGCGCTACGGTGCGGTGACCAATCTTGGGTCAGGCTTTTTAATTGTTTTGGCGTTGGGCGCTCTTCTAAATCTAATAATTCCATCGCTGCAACTTTAATGGCTAGATCATCAACTGCCAGCACATCAGCGCGCTGTAACGAAAATAGCAGATACATCTCGGCTGTCCAGCGTCCAATACCAATAACAGCCGTCAGGGTATCGATAACGTCGTCGTCGGGTAGGGTTGTTAAGGCAGAAAAATCTATATTGTGCTCGACCAAAGAGCGCGTATAACGAATTTTTTGCTTAGATAGCCCTTGCGCGCGTAAATCCTCGTCTGTCGCTGCCCGAATCGCTGATGGCGTCGTCAAACCTGCCTCTACCAAGCGTTGCCATATACTAGCTGCCGCTGCGACTGATAGCTGTTGCCCAACCATCGCTCTCATTATTTGCGTAAAGCCGCCTGCGTTATGGCGTAAATCAGGCACACCCACTTGCTCATAAACAGCCGCAAATTTTGGCTCGAGAGCAATCAAAACATTGATATGTGCTTTTAATTCTTGTTCATTTTCGATGGTTTGTATATTCATAGAGAAATCACTTACTAAAAAATATGCAGCAAAATGATAGGAAGGTTTATCAAAGCGCGACTACAAAACGAGAGGGTAAATCTTTGATATAAAAAAGGACTGCATGGTGGCAGTCCTTTTTTTCGATCTATAATTTTATTCTTTATCGGTTTTGGTCTTTTTAAGTAGTACCAGTACCGCACCATTGCCACCATCTTTCGGCGCAGCCGAGCAAAATGCCAGTACTTCTGGCAGTTGACGTAACCAACCATTGACGCAGGTTTTTAAAATAGCCTCAGAACCTTTACCGTGGACGATTTTCACCACAGTTTCATTGTTTTGCTTGGCTTGGCTGAGCAGTTGGGTCATTGCATCGCGCGCTTCTTCAATGGTGCAACCATGGATGTCTACCGCATCATACCAGCGTAGCTTACCTTTTTTAAGCTGATCAAAGATTTTGTTTTGTAAGGTCGGCTGCTTATAAGACAAATAAGCTTCGCCGGCGACAGGATTTAATAGCGCTTGCATATCTGACAAGCCTGCGCCCAAATCACCAGCTTCGCTCCCTTGAGCAGCCGCACGTTTTGAAAGCGTTGCAGCGTCAGGATTACCTGCTTTAGAGGCGTTGGCAGGTGTGCGCACGTTTTTGTCTTTTAGCTGGTTGACGCCATGCATCGCTTGCATAAATAGCACTTTATCGTCGTCGATATGTTCGCTATCTAATTGCTTGACCGTTTTTTTGACTTGTTTTTGGGTCAAGAGTGAGACAGGTTCGGTTGGCTTTTCATTTTCACCTTCTGGTGAATTGGTATCGCGACCTTTACTCAGTTGCCCTTTAAGTTCTTTTAATTGGTCTTGCATTTCTTTTGAAAATAGAGAGTTTGACATAATAATTAACGTATCGTTGGTGAGTGAATGAGTGATTTAATGATTTATATCGTACATAAAATAGATGGGGTTTACTTTACGCCTGTGCTGCGACGCTCGCAAGTAAGGATTGTAACGCTTGCCCTGGATGCTCGGTCTTCATAAATTGCTCGCCGATTAAAAAGTGCTGAATATCATTATTGAGCATCAAACGAATATCATGGCTGCTATGAATGCCACTTTCGGTGACAATAAGCGGCCGTTCTAGACGGTCATTAGGATTGGCAGCGAGCGCATCATCGATAGCTAATTCGCGCAGCAGGGTGTTTTTTAAATCAAGCGTCGTTTGTAAGTCGACATCAAAGGTGTTTAAATCGCGATTATTAATACCATAGATATTATGCGCTGAACGTGGCAACTGTAGCGCACGCTCAAGCTCATCTGCTGTATGAACTTCAATCAAGACATCCATACCCAGCTCAATGCTTAGCGCATGCAGCTCTTGTACTTGCGCCTCATCAAGACAGGCCATAATCAATAAAATACAATCAGCGCCCATTAAGTAAGATTGGTAAATCTGATAAATATCTACCATAAAATCTTTGCGCAATATGGGCAAATTGCAAGATTGGCGCGCTTGGATTAAGTAGCTATCATCACCTTGGAAATAATCACGGTCGGTGAGTACTGATAAACAACTGGCTCCCGCTTGCTCATATTGCTTGGCAAATAGCGCAGGCTCAAAGTTATGATTGATAATACCTTTAGACGGCGAGGCTTTTTTAATCTCCGCAATGATACCAATATCAGCGCTGCGTAAAGCATTGGCAAAACCGCGACGTGGCTGGGTATCAGCGGTGGCTTGCGATTTTAATGCCTCAAGCGATACTGCCGCACGAGCAGCAGCAACTTCCTCGTGCTTGGTAGCAACGATACGCTGCAACACTGAAGGAATCGCGGTGTCTGATTTTGGTTTGGCGGTCATGGCTATATTCCGTTATTTGGTAAAAAAATTAGGGTAACAATTAGGCTAATAAATTAAGGCGGCACACATAGTTGCGATTAACAGGGTTATGAGCCACGTATTTCTTATTAATTCTAAGCATTTAGCTTATTAAACTTGGTCAGCTAATTGCTGCGTATATTTGGCTAAGTCATCAAGCTTACTCAAAGCGTCACCATTTTGAATGACTTTTTGGGCGCGGCTCACGCCATTCGGATAGTTGCTGGCAAGTCCTGCGGTATATATCGCCGCTCCGGCATTTAAGGCAATCATATCACGGGCTTTTAGAACAGCGCGGTCATTAGTATCTGCTCCTGATAAAGCGGCACGAATCAGCTCAAGACTTTGGGCAGGAGAATCGACATCAAGCCCAATTAAGGTTTGTGACTCAACGCCCGCATCTTCTGGCATCATCTCATAAACAGAGATTTCACCGTCTTTTAACTCGGCTACCGTGGTTGAAGTTGCAAGACTGATTTCATCCAAACCATCTTTGGCACCGACCACCATTACATGACGCGCGCCCAGATTTTTCATCACTTTTGCCAAAGGCTCACATAACTGGGCGGTAAAGACGCCGATAACCAGATTTGGCGTGCCAGCAGGGTTGGTCAGTGGACCTAAGATATTAAAAATCGTCCGCGCTTTTAGCTCACGGCGTACCGGATTGGCGTAGCGCATCGCACTATGATGATTGGGCGCAAATAAAAAGCCAATCCCTTGATTCTCGATACACTGCTGTGCTTGCTCTGGTGTCAGGGTTAGGCTAATACCGGCTTGCTCAAGTAAGTCTGAGCTACCAGATTTGGTTGAAACGCCGCGGTTGCCATGCTTAGCGACTTGCGCCCCAGCTGCGGCTGCGACCAAGGCTGCCGCTGTTGATACGTTAAATAAGTTAGCGCCATCGCCACCAGTACCGACGATATCGACCATGTAGCGACAGTCTCTTGGGTTAATATTGGTAGCTAAGTCACGCATCGCACTGGCTGAGGCGGTAATCTCGTCGATGGATTCGCCTTTCATCCGCAGGCCCGTCAAAATCGCACCCATCATGGCATCGCTGCATCTGCCTTGCATGATGACGAGCATGACTTGATACATCTCGTCAAAGGTCAAATCAATATGCTGAAAAATCCTGCCTAATGCGGTGGTCAGAAGCTTATGAATACTCTCATCTGGCAGCTGATTGATGCTCTCAGCATTTTGCAGGTTTTGCTTATCTTGATTCATGATTGATTTTTTGTCCTGCATAGCGGCAGCGGTCATAATATTCTCACTTATTATTATCTTTTATAGTTGTCGTTTAAATACATTCATTGGATTAAAAAATAGGGTTCGTCTTTTAAAACACTTATCCTACTTTTGGTAAATTATCTGAGGATAAAACTGCTAACTGATGCATTTGTAAAAAATTATTCAGCAGCTGATAACCCGCTTCGCTTAAAATCGACTCAGGATGAAACTGGACGCCCTCAATCGCAAACTCGCGGTGGCGAATGCCCATGATTTCTTCGATATTGCCATCAGCATTTTGAGTCCAAGCGCTAACTTCAAAGCAGTCGGGTAAGCTTGCTTGCTCAATCACCAATGAGTGATAACGGGTAAACTGGGCTGGATTTGGCAAGTTGGTAAAAGCGCCTTGACCATTATGATAAATAGCCGATAACCGCCCATGCATAACCTCGCTTGCTTTGACGATTTTACCGCCAAAGGCTTGACCGATTGCCTGATGTCCCAAGCAAATACCTAATATCGGGATAATGCCTTTAAAGGTCGCAATCACCTCTAGCGAGATACCAGCACTGTCAGGATCACAGGGGCCGGGACCAATAACAATGGCATCTGGCGCAAGTGCTTTAATCTCATCAATACTGATTTCATCGTTGTGCCAAACGCTGATGTCCTGCTGCAATTCACCGAAGTACTGTACAATATTGTAGGTAAAGCTGTCGTAATTATCGATTATCAAAATCATCATTTGTTCAACTTATTATCTTTAACCTAGTGTCTTAATCTTGGTGTTCTTAGCTTCGTGTTCTTAGTGTAGTGTCTTTAATTCAATAGGTTCAACAGCGATGCGATTTTAAACGCTGTTATCTTAACACTATTTCGTTATCTATCAAACGTAGCGCTGTTGCACGCTGATAGTAATAAATGCTCTATAAAGGTGCATTGCTAAGTTAAATTTTCTAAATTTTGCACTATTATGGGACGTCATTTAATATATTCATCTTTGAGTTTGCTAGCTATACATAGCAATTGCTATGCAAATAACGCTTTAATATAAAAGATTTATATTACGTAAATGTTTGTATTTATTGTAGATAATTATTACTTTCAGCCTTTGGAAATTTTAAAAACTTGATGGCCCGAAGATGAGTTGGCATAGTAGCTGCAATTCTTATAGGTGTGAATAGCTCGCTATTAAAGCGATGTAATATTATTTACCAAGATGCATTTGAAGAGTTCAGCATTATTGGCCAGATGTTGCTAAAATAGCACCTGCATTTATTTGGCTCATAAAAATACTTAAAGCTTAACGCCAGAAAATCAGCTGAGCTTTAAGAAAAAAACAACTTTTAAAAAACTTTTCGTCTAAAATTTTCATACTACGTTACAATTTTATTACCATGTTAACCATAAGGGAAACTTTCCATGTCGAACAAATTACTTGATCTTATCGAATCATCCAATGCCAAATGGGTCGATTTCCGTTTCACCGATACCCGCGGCAAAGAGCAACACATGACTTTCCCAGCGCACAGCGTTGATGAAGAAGTGATGGAAGATGGCAAAATGTTCGACGGCTCATCGATTGCTGGCTGGAAGGGTATCGAAGCCTCAGATATGATTTTGCGCCCTGACCCAGAAACTGCCTTTATCGACCCATTCTTTGACGCAGTTACTGTGGTGGTGACTTGTGACATCATCGAGCCATCAACGCTGCAAGGCTATGACCGTGATCCGCGCTCTATTGCTCGTCGGGCCGAAGAATACTTAAAATCAACGGGTATTGGTGATACCGCTTTTTTTGGTCCTGAGCCTGAGTTCTTTGTTTTTGACGAAGTAAAATGGTCGGTTAATATGTCTGGTGTCAGCCATGAAATCGTCGCTGAAGAAGCCGCTTGGTCAACCAATAAAGCCTATGAGTGGGGCAACATGGGGCACCGTCCACGCGTTAAAGGCGGCTATGTACCAGTACCACCGGTTGATAGCTCACAAGACATGCGTGCGGTAATGTGCGAGCGTATCGAAGATATGATTGGCGAAGGTTGTATCGAAGTCCATCATCATGAAGTGACTCCTTGCCAGTTAGAAATTGGCGTGGCATTTAATACTTTAGTACGTAAAGCAGACGAAGTACAAAAGCTAAAGTATGCCGTCCATAACGTTGCCCACCAGTTTGGCAAAACCGCCACCTTTATGCCAAAACCTATCGTTGGTGATAACGGTTCTGGTATGCACGTGCATATTTCTATCTCAAAAGACGGCGTCAATACTTTCTCAGGTGATGAATATGCCGGCTTGTCAGAAACCGCACTATACTTTATCGGTGGTATTATCAAACATGCCCGTGCTTTAAATGCGATTACCAACCCATCGACCAACAGCTATAAGCGTCTTGTGCCGCATTATGAAGCGCCTATCAAGCTTGCGTACTCAGCGTCTAACCGCTCGGCGTCTATCCGTATTCCACACGTTAGTAGCCCAAAAGCGGTACGTGTTGAAGCGCGTTTCCCTGATCCAGCAGCCAATCCATACCTGGCGTTTGCAGCGTTATTGATGGCAGGTCTTGACGGTATTCAAAACAAAATGCATCCAGGCGAAGCCGCTGATAAAAACTTATATGACTTACCGCCAGAAGAAGAAGCACTCATTCCAACGGTTGCTGAAAACTTAGAAGTGGCCCTACAAGCGTTAAAAGATGACCATGAGTTCTTATTAAAAGGCGATGTGTTTACTAAAGAGATGCTAGAAGCTTACATCGCGCTGAAGCAAGAAGAAGTACAACGTGTCAATATCACCGTCCATCCTGTTGAGTTTGATTTGTACTATAGCTGCTAATTAATAATTAATAGGCTCCATTGTTTTAAATAAGAAAAACCAGCTAAATTATATTTAGCTGGTTTTTTTGTGGGCAATTAAAGTAGACGTTTAATTGTTAAATTTAGTGTAAAGTCATTACTGATTTAATGGCAAAAATATCGCATAATGGTTACATCTATATATTAATAACAAATCGCTTTAGGCTGATTGACTATGAGTTCATCATTTAAAAGTACTGTTTTTTTAAATAAAGGGTTGTCGGTAAGTTTGCTGACAGGGCTGATTATTAGCACCGCAAGCCTTTACGCGCCGATGGCAAATGCCGCTGCTATTTATAAAGTTGTCGATGAAAAGACCGGTCAAGTGACCTTTACCGACCGTCCGCAAAACTACGAACAGCAAGCTGGCAAACAAATTAGCCAAACCAGCGTCATGACTAGCAGCGACAGTGTGGGTGCAAATAGTTCTAGTCAAACCAACAGTGCCAACAACCAGCCTGTCAATACTACTCAAGCATCTGCTGCTAACAGCACTGGCACCACCAGCACCACTGCTAACAGTAACAAAACCGCTAATAAAGCACCCATTAATTATCAGCTGACGATAACAGAGCCTAGCGAAGAGCGGGCGTATCGTCGTCCGGTACAAAGCATCGATGTCAAGGTGCAAGTAAAACCAGCCCTACAAGCAGGCGATAGCGTGAGCATTTACTTAGATGGCAACGAGGTGGCGCAGGGTTTGAGCGCTTCGATTGCAACTGTTGATATCTTGCCAGGCACGCATAATATCAAAGCGGTGATAAAAGATAAAAAAGGGCAGGCAGCAAAACAGGTCGAGCGTACCGTCTACGTCATTCAAAACACGCAAACCTTGCAAAAAAATAAAAAATTGGCAGAGCAGCTGTTGGCGTATCAGCGCCTACCTTGGCACCAAAAAGTACTATTAAAACTGCGTCAAGATGGCAAGCATCCTAATATGTTGTCATTTACTAAGCCAATAGTTGATAAACCCATAACGCTTGAAGAACTGGTAAAAAAATAAATCTGAGTCACTGTGTTAAAGGCTAGTAGTGAAAGGTTAACAGTGAAAAGATAGCGGCAATCCATTAACAATAATTGCTGGACATAAAATAAGGGCAGTCACTGAAAGCAGTGATTGCCCTTATTGGTAGAAGTTAGTAATAATATCTATCAAACCGCGAAAGAGGACTCCATCCGACATTAGGGTGGAGGTGAATTTCGCCTCATTGTTACTGTTTATTTACACATCCTGACCGTGAATTTGATATGCTTATTAAGTATTGTTATATTAACCCCACTCTCAACTTATTTTTCTAAGGTATTGGTTTACTTAGTTTTTAAAATTTCAGTTAAAACAATTAGAATTTTAAATTCTATAAAAATCAAAAGCCTACGATAAGTTGAGATTGGCGTTATATTAATAAACTCGCCAAGACTATTCCATGAAAATCAACAAAGCGTATAAATTTAGGCTTGAGCCTAATGCAGAGCAACAGATTATTCTAAATAGTCTTGTCGGCTCTGCACGTTTTGTTTGGAATCAAATACTAGCGATCTCATTTGAGATGTTTGCCAAAAATGAATTTATTAATGCCACCAACTTGGTTAATAAAATCATGGATCTAAAGAACAATCCTGATTTTGACTTCTTAAGAACCCATGCCAATGCCGTGTCCTTACAACAAAAAGTACGTGATCTCGCCTCTGCTTGGTCACGTTTTTTTGATCCTAAAGTTCATGCCAGGCTCAAAGAAAATAAAAAGAAACCTCGTAAACCCAAGTTTTTTAAACTGGCTAATGGAATGGAGATACCACTTCGTCCACTAATGCCACGCTTTAAGCGCAAATCCGATGGCTGTGACTCAATTCGCTTGGTTCAATTTGATAAGTATTGCCGTGTTGAGGGTAATCGCGTCAAACTACCTAATGGCGTGGGCTTTGTGAAATTTAGAAAATCACAAGACATCATCGGCACCATTAAAAACATCACTATTAGCAAGAAATCAGGGCACTGGTACGTGTCTTTTGGGTGTGAGCGAGCACTGGATCAAAACCCAATTCACCCCTCTACAAGCGCCATAGGTATTGATTTAGGTGTCACTAAACTCATTACCACCTCAGATGGTCAGCACATCAAACCCAAAAACAGCTTTAAAGCCAATCAAATTAAACTGGCCGCATTACAGCGCCAATTAAGTAGAAAAGTCTTATTCAGTCAAAACTGGAAAAAGCAGAAAAACAAAATACAAAAACTCCACCATCATATTGCCAATATTCGCCATGACTACTTGCACAAAATCACCACCGCGATCAGCAAAAACCACGCCATGATTGCTTGTGAGGACTTAAAAGTAGCCAATATGTCGAAATCTGCTAGTGGCTCTGCTACTCAGCATGGGCGCAACGTCAAAGCTAAGTCAGGATTGAACAAGTCTATCTTAGATCAAGGTTGGGGTATGATGGTCGATATGATTGAGTACAAGCAGCATTGGACAGGCGGATTACTTGTCAAAGTCAATCCGCAATATACCAGCCAAACCTGCTTTGAGTGCAAGCATATCGCCAAGGAAAATAGACGCACTCAAGCTAAATTTGAGTGCATCCAATGCGGGCATAAAGCAAATGCTGATGTGAATGCAGCTAAAAATATTCTTGCGGCAGGACATGCCGTGTTGTCTGTGGAGGGAGGATGCGGTAAAGGTCGCCCGATGAAGCAGAAAACTTGTGATATTCGTGAGAATGTCGCCTAAGAGCTTATGCTTTTAGAATCCCCCGCTTGAGCTTGGCGAAAGTGGGGGAGTATGTCAATGCTTAACTCATTACCTCTGCGTTTATTTCGTTAACTCAATCGTACCATTCGCAGTCACTGAAATGGTACTGTTGCCCGATTCAAAGCTTTGGCTTGGTACTGAGGCATCCGCCGCTTCAGCTTTCATATTCATCGCGCTATACATAGGGCGAGGGTAGTTGCTACCGGTATTTAGATTGACAGTGACGATACGATAACCGCGCGCATCCCATGCACGAGTCAGGTTTTTAGCCTGCTGCTGAAAGGCGCGAGAAGCATCGGTCATAAGCTTTTGCTCTAGCGCATCTTTTTTAGCGTCTGAAACCCCAAAGTTTAGGTTTTCCATCACTAAGGTCTCTTGCAGGTCTGCAATCAGCTGACTGGTCGCGGCAAAGTCAGTGCTCTTTAAGTCGATGCTGGCTTGTCCTGTCCAACCAATGATTTTGTCATTTTTATCATAGCGCGGATAAGTGCGCTGCTGACCGGTACTGACCGTCACACTAGGGTAGCGTTTTGCGATTTTCATCGCATTGTTGATAGAAGTATTAAGCGTTGTAGCTAGCGTCTTAGCATCTGTTGCCTGTGCTTTTTTATACATACTGGCGCGAACTTCATCGTTCTGGACTTCTTCTTTGACTTCTGTCTGAAAGGTCAGCTGATCGTAGCCTGTGGGTTCTGCATGGGCGCTACCCATCATCGCGGTCAGTAGGGCGGCCGTACCCGTAGCAAGTGCGGCTTTGTTCATCCAAGTGTTTTTCATAATTATCTCCTAATGAGTGCTAGTAATGGTAATCTCAATTATCTGAGTCACATTGATTTACGTTGTTATAATGCGCATTGTTATATCCGCTGTTGTTTGTATTCATTTTTTATTCAACAGACCTTAGGTAAAATAGCAAAAAATAAAGGGGTTGATGTGAGAATTTTGTCACTTAAGTTACAGGCTCATTGAGCCTCTAAAGCAAACAGTTTGACGATAGGGGTTGTAATAATAAAAAATTCTTGTATAATCTGCGACTGGTGGCTCCATTGGTAGCCTCGCAACATTGTTCTATGAATCCCGCCAGGACCGGAAGGTAGCAACGGTAATAGTTATAATGTGTGCCGAGGATGTGCTGATGGAGTCGCTTTTTTTTGCCTAAAATTTGATGATAGCTATTCTTTATAGTCTTGGTCATTAAATATTAATAATAAGTCCTTCATCGTAAAGGGCTTTTTTTTCGCCTCCAATTCGCCCGATTTTGAACTTTGAGCAATATATATGGGTTAAAATACAATGTAGTAACCTTTAATAACAATTTTGTGAACAAAAAACCTTTTGGAGTCTGATAATGAAAATGTTCGTTTGGCTATTCATTGCAGTGGTGATATTGATCGTGGTGTTTGGGGTGTCAGTATTTAATAAGCTGGTACGTGCCCGCAACCAAGCAAAAAATGGCTTTGCACAAATCGATGTGCAGCTAAAGCGCCGTCACGATTTGATTCCAAATTTGGTCGAAACCGCTAAACGTTATCTGACCCATGAAGAAGAGACGCTGACCCGTGTGATTAATGCGCGTAATCATGCCCAAAGCTTGCAAGATTCTACTAAGCATCAGCCAGATTCGCTTGAACATATGGCGTTGTTTGCCAAAGCAGAGGGTATGTTGTCAAAAGCCTTGAGGCAATTTTCAGCGGTCGTAGAAGCCTATCCTGAGTTAAAAGCGGACAGTATGATTAAAGAGCTGATGGATGAGCTCACCAACACTGAAAACCGCATAGGCTTTGCCCGTCAGCATTATAATGACAGCGTGATGTTTTATAACAATGATCGCGAAGTATTTCCCAATAATCTTGTCAGCACAACCTTTGGCTTTCGTCCACTTAGCCCATTGGTCTTTGAAGATAGAAAACTCATTGCTCAAGCACCTGTCGTCGATATGGGCTAATATTTGTATCATATTAAATGCAGTTAGTTATGGTTAGGTAAAATACATAGATGGATTTCTTTGGTGCACAACGTAGCCGTACTCAGCGCAGCTTGTTGCTTTATGGGCTATTTTTTCTGATTGTCTTTGCCCATATTGCTGTAGCACTTGGGGTTATGGCGCTGCTGCTCATGCTATTTACCGGTGGCATTTATCATTGGGTATTAATACTGGTTGCTGTCTGGACAATCGGTAGCTTTGTCGTTGGTAGTTTTTTAGAGTACAGACGCTTAAAAGCAGGTGGTCGGGCGATTGCTCAACGTGTGGGTGCAGTGCGCTTGTTTATCGACCACAGCCAAGACGCTTGGGAGCATAGCCAAGGAGTTGCCCATCAGTATCAGCCTGTATCAAAAGTTCGCTTTAGTGCCCGCCAGATTGCCGTGCGTGATGAGCGGGATTTCCCGTCTGTTTATCGGCGTTATTATGAGATTGCCCAGCAGCTAGCCATTGCTTCAGGTTTGCGAATGCCAATTTTATATGTGTTGCCTGATGAGCAAGGCATTAATGGTTTTGTGGCGGGTCGCCATAGCCAAGATATGGTACTCGTCGTCACCCAAGGCGCCCTCGATAAGCTATCTGATGAGGCGCTATACGGGCTAATAGGGCATGAGTATGGTCATATCTTACATGGCGATGCGACGTTTAATTTACAGCTAATGGTGGTGCTAGCAGGATTGCAATTACTCTATGACTGGAGTGATTCTATTAATAATTTTGGTTCTGGTTATAAAGTCAGTTATCAAAACACTCAGCAAAACACTCAGCAAAACTATTTTGATGGCTCTTTTAATGATGCGGTCAATCAAAGCAACCCTTTACCGCAAAAAGCAATCGATAGCCATGCGCGTCGCACTGAAGCGCAGACAGCCAACTTTACCACTCATAGCGAATGGGTAGCCTACTGGCAAAGCCAATCGCAAAGCCAGCAATCTTCAGCTAAGGGTCAGTCAAGATGGCTACAACATAATAATAAGTTTGATAATCAAGCACCGCGCAATATTTGGACATTATTAATTCATGGTTTGAGCTTTTCTAGTATGGCCAGTGCGCAGCTGATTAAACACAGCTTTAACCGTGAGCGCGAGTTGCTTGCTGATGCGACCAGTGTGCAGCTGACACGTTCGCCGGCTATTATGGAAACCTTAAAGGCCATTCATCAAGATGCGCTTGGTTCGCGCTTAACTGGCATCGCCGATATCAATGGATTAAGTCATTTCTTTTTTGCCAGTAGTGGTGCTGATTTGGGTGACGTATCATGGTTTGCCACGCATCCAAGTTTGGCTGAGCGTATGAGTGCCATCAATGCCAACGCTTATCATGATTTCGCCGTGCAAGTGGCTAAAGAAAAACGTCTCAATCAGGAAAAGATAAAAGAAATTTATGAGCAGCGCCGCTTGGGTGATTGGGGCGTGATAGTAACAAATAGCCTAAGTGAAAATAAATTCACTGATAAAAATATTAATAATACATGCAATGATGTTATTGACGAAGATGCCATTCAAAAAAATACTATTCAAAAAAATACTATTCATAAAGCTGCTATCGAAAAAGAAATCGCAACCTATTCTACTAGTGAGATAAATAATGAATTGCAGAGCGACAGTGGGCTTGAATTTGTTGTAGAGCAAGATGTTGTTATTAATGGGCGTTTGCAGGTGCAAGCAGAAGATATCGGTACTCATCAGCTGCTTAAGCCGTGGCAAGCTAAACCTGATAGTGATTTGCCATCAGATACCTTGATTGGTATCGAAGATATACAAAAGGTATCGCTACCGCAGTATGTGCTCAATCACAGTTATCATCCGCTCGGAGCGCAAGCTCTGATTGAAGCTGTGCTGCTTTGTCATCAGGGTTATGTGCTGTCAACAACAGCAACGTATGATTTAACTGACATCTGGCTTGGGCTTGATAAGGATAAGAGATTTTCTGCTGAAACTAAAGTTGATATAAATAACACGCGAGTTTTACCGCATACGATAGATCACAAATTATTAACGGCAGTGGCAAACCTTGACAGGCGCTTAGACAGTGCTTTGATGGCATTTGCCTTAAAGCAACTACGCCAGCATGATTTATCAGAAAGTGCTATCGATGAGTTGCGCTTAAAATATGAAGCCAGTCATCGTAATCAAGATCATCAACATTACGTGCAGCAAAAAAAGTGTCGGACGATGCTAGTGCGCTATCAGCAAGGTATCATTGAGCTGTTTGAAAACTTACTTACGGGTGATCTAAGCCAAAATATCGCTCATAATATAGATAATGATGATTCTATTGATAAGTCTACATCCGTATTAAATCCTTTAGAGAATACGTACTCGCGATTGTCTCGCTCGCCATCGATTTTGTCCTTATGGCAGGCGCTACAGATGCAGCAGTTATTACCCATAATATCTGCCGTATTAAACGATACACAGGCGCAGCTGCATCTTCGTCGCCAATACCCTTCATACTATCAATGGCAGCAAGTATTGCACGCTGGCACGGATGATATTTATGCTCAGCTTGACCCGTCAGGGCAGGTGTTTGATGGTCTTGATGTTGCCGCAAAAACCATGCTTACTTTATTGGCGTATCGCTTAGCAAAGGATGCCAAAGGGCAGATGATATCCGCACTAGATAGCGAATTACATAGCTCAGTGCTCAGCTATAATAGTGCTAGCATTGCTCATTATCTTGTAGATTTACGCCGTCATGCACGTTTGATTGATATTGATTTAGCTGCCGTTAGTGAGGCAAATTTGCAATGGCTACTATTGACTGCGCAAAATCTAAATAGTATTCAATTATTGGCATTAATAGCAGCAGTGCCTATTTTTATAGCGTCTGCCAGTCAATCATCTGGCTCTCAAGCCAAAGGTGCTGATAATTATCGACAGAGGCAACAGGGCGACGCTCAAATAGATTATAATGCGATTAATAATAAGCCTTATGCTTATAATAATTACCGGCAATGGCTGAGTACGTTGCATACAGTGATGTTACACGATACGATAGTTAGTCAAGATGAATATGATTGCTTGACCGAGCTTGCCAATCATTGGTTAGGCGTTCGGCAGCTTTTTTAAGCAATGTCATTGACGGCATTTGAGTATTATTTTTTAAATTGAATCGACTATATTTTTAATCTTTTTTTTAACATCGTTCTTTAATATTGTTTTTGACATTAAAAGCCTGTAAATCCATTTTAGATAAGTAGGATAGTAAATAAGCATGAGTGATATCCAAGACCCGCTAATTGTATTGCAGCATCGTATGCAGCAGCGCCAGATTTTAGCGATGATGGGTATCAATCAGTGGGTGCAGCCAAGCTCTGAAACCATGAATATTGCCGATATTTCTGCGCCTACTCTGCCTGAGCAGACTACCGCTAACTCAACTTTATCTAATGCCAGCACTCCATCTAATGCTGCAGCTTCTTCTGCGACGAGCACTGAACAGCCAAGCATTGAATCTTCTAATATTGCATCTTCTAATATTGAATCCCCAAATATTAATGCCATATCAGATATGCTAGATGATGAATCTAATCATTCTTATGATGACGCTAATGAGACAGGTTTAAGCCATTCTGACCCACAAAGCCCCGTCACCTATCATTTTGACTCGACTGCCCCTGTCATCTCTAAGCCCGCCGTTACCTCACTTGTAAATACGGTCGTTCAGCAGACTGCTTTTGGTGACATAAATAATGCTGCAAGCTGTGAAGATGGCAGTTTTAAAAACAGTGGTTTTAACAGAGAGGGCTTTCAAGAGGAAAGCTTTAAAAAGGTAGCACCCTTTGATTTACAAGGTGGTCGCTATGGCGATTGGGTAATTTTGGTTGATATCCAAGCCCTCAATAATGACAGCCAAAAGCTTTGGCAAAATATCACCCAAGCGCTATCTATCAGCTGTGAGACGACCTCATTTCCTATTTGTGAAGGTATGGATACCGCTGAGCTTGCCAATGCCAGCCTTGCAGGATATGTGTTTAAGATTGGTCGTCGCGAAGAGATAAAAGTGGCGGCATTGACCGTATTACCTGACGGCCTTGAGCATCCGAACTTTACGACTGTGCCCACACTCGATGAGATGCTTAAAGATAGCAAACTTAAACGTCAGCTTTGGGAGCAGTTATCAAAGTAGAATTAAAGGCTTGCCACTTACTATTATTACGACTACTACGACAGAGATTAAAAAATAACGATAACATTCACCTTTAACCTTTAATAACCACGATGATCTCATCATATTTAGGATAATGATTATGACCACTAAAGCCGCTCCTAACCGTGTACCCAATTTTTCAGCGGGACCTGCCACCATACCGAACGCCGTCTTATCACGCGCTCAAGAAGAGTTGCTTGATTGGCAGGGACGCGGTATGTCGGTCATGGAAGTGAGTCACCGTAGTAAAGAATACATCGCGATTACTGAAAAAGCGGAAGCCAAGTTGCGCTCGCTCATGGACATTCCAGATAACTATAAAGTGCTATTTTTACAAGGCGGTGCCAGCTTACAGTTTTCAGCGATTCCATTAAATCTGTTAAATGGTGGCCGCGCCGACTATCTAACGACAGGTACTTGGTCTGGTAAAGCGGTCAAAGAAGCACAGCGCTATGGCAAACTGGGTTTGGGCGAGGTTAATGTGGTGGCAACGGGTAAAGACAGTAATTTTACCGACGTGCCAGCCCAAAGCGACTGGAACCTGAGTAAAGATGCGGCGTACTTTCACTACTGCGCCAATGAAACCATTCATGGTGTACAAATATTTGAGCCGCCACAAGTCGATGCGCCAATTATCGCCGATATGTCTTCTTGCATTTTGTCACAGCCAATTGACGTGTCTAAATTCGGCATGATTTACGCGGGTGCGCAAAAAAATATCGGGCCAGCAGGATTAATTATTGTCATTATCCGTGAAGATTTATTAGGCAAAGCGAGTGAGTGGTGCCCGCTGCTGATGAATTATGAGCATCAGGCGGAAAAAGAGTCGATGTCAAACACGCCAGCGACGTATTCTTGGTATTTAGCAGGACTGGTATTTGAGTGGTTGGAAGAGCAGGGCGGTGTCGCTGCTATCGGCAAAATCAACCAGCAAAAAGCGGATTTACTGTATAAAACGATTGATGACAGCAGCTTTTATAGCAATCCAGTTGACCCCAAATATCGCTCTATCATGAATGTGCCGTTTACGTTAGCCGACAGTAGCCTTGATAAAGTGTTTTTAGAAGAATCGGAAGCAGCAGGCCTCATGAATCTAAAAGGTCACCGCGATGTCGGCGGTATGCGCGCCAGTATTTATAATGCGGTGTCACTAGATTGGGTGCAGCAGTTGGTTGACTTTATGATCGCCTTTGAAAAAAAGTACGCTTAAGTTAGCATAAGTTTTAAAATAAAAGACGCAACTTTATAAGCTGCGTCTTTTTTTTATGACTATTAGGGTTTTTTTAAGTAGCATAATGGGTTATGTGGCAACCTTAACGCTGCAAAGCATTAGGTTAAAAAACCTAAGTTTGTTATGATAAAATTTCGTCAATCGTCTATTTTGCCGTCAGTCGCGCATTTTTTATCCAAGTTGGTTTAGAGTAGAGGGTCGTTATGAGGGTGGTTATACAGTCATGATGCTAAAAAATACCATGCTAAAAGCCGTCTTAGTTGCCATGACTATCAGCTGGATACCTGTTAGTATCGCCGCGCCAATCACCACAACGGCGCTTGGGCATAATAGTACCACTGAGTATATTGACGTACCATACATGCCTTATGCCAATCCCAATGCGCCCAAGGGTGGCACATTATCGCTTGAGGCACGCGGCACCTTTAATGCGGCCAATAAATGGATGACCACAGGTGTGGCAATGGTTGGTACTGACTACCTGTATGATACCTTGATGACAGGCTCACTCAATGAAGCCTTTACCATGTATCCGCAGCTGGCAAATAAAGTCACGTATGACCCTGATGACACCAGTTGGATTATCTATCATATTAATCCTGCTGCGCGCTTTTGGGACGGGACAGCGGTGACCAGTCACGATGTTAAAGCCACCTATGATGCGATACTGACTAAAGGCCCAATGTATATCCGCAGCTATTTGGGCGATATTAAAGACATTGAGATTATCGATAAGCAGCGCGTCAAGTTTGTTTTTAAGTCTGATGAAAATAAAGAGATTTTATTAACGGTTGGGCAATTCCCTATTTTTGCTAAGTCATCGATTGATACAGATTTTGAGAAAATAACCTTGACGCCGCTCATGGGCAGTGGTCCTTATAAACTCGGCCGCGTCGATGCGGGGCGCGCGGTCAGCTATGTGCGTGATCCCAATTATTGGGGCCGTGATTTGATGGTCAATCGCGGTCGTTATAACTTTGATATGATTAAGTTTGTCTATTATCAAAGTGATGAGATTGCTTTTGAGGGTTTTAAATCTGGGCAATATCGCTTTCGCCCGGAAAACAAAGCCTCTAATTGGGCAACAGGTTACAATTTCCCAGCCGTCAAAGCTGGTCTGATTAATAAAGAAACCATCAGCAGCGAAAACCCAGTACCGATGCAGGGTCTGGTGATGAATATGCGCAGGCCAATTTTTCAAGATATTCGCGTCCGCCAAGCATTGACGGCAGCTTATGATTTTGAGTGGATGAATAAAACCTTATTTCATGGGCAGTATGAGCGCTTACAAAGCTTCTTTCATGGCTCAGAGCTTGCTGCTACTGGTACGCCATCTGCGGCTGAGATGCAGGTATTAAGCCCATTGCTAGCCAAGCTTGAACCGATTCAACGGCAAGCGGTACTAGACGAATGGCGATTGCCAACCAGCGATGGTAGCGGTTTTAATCGTCAAGGATTGTTAGAGGCGCGGCAGCTATTGCTAGAGGCTGGTTTTTATTATCAAGATATGAAGTTGTATCAGCCAAACGGTAAGCTTGCTCAGATTGAAATTTTGATGACAGGCGAGACCATGGGGCGTGTCTTGCTACCTTATATCCGTAATTTAAAGCGTTTGGGGTTTGATGCGACCTTACGCCAAGTCGATGGGCCGCAATATTACGAGCGTATGCGTCGTTTTGACTATGATATGGTGGTCGACGTCTTTGCACAGAGCTTATCACCTGGTGCTGAGCAAGCGGCATTTTGGGGCAGTGCCGCCGCTGATGAAGCGGGTAACGCCAATACCATTGGTATTAGAAATATAGTGATAGATGAGGTCACAACCGCACTTGCAAATGCTGAGAGCCGTGATGAGATTGTTTTATATACCAAGGTGCTCGATCGCTTGCTACGGGCAGGTCATTATTTAGTGCCTTTATACGGCAAATCTAGCACCAATGTTGCCTACTGGAATCAATATCGTCATACTGCAAAACTGCCGTCCAATGCGATCGGTATCGATTATTGGTGGTCAGATAAAGAAGCGGAAGCCCGTGTTAATCGATACTTAAAGCAATAGTTTAAGATAATGGCTCAAAACAGTTATTTAAAAATTATCATTTAAACCAATAAGTAAAGTCGCGTTTCATTTGGTTTTTAAAATTTAATAAAAAACATCAGTAATAAAGACAATCACTGCTAAGGATTTTATATGAGTATTCGTATTCACCCCATTAAAGCGTTCAATGACAACTATATTTGGACACTCATTAATGAAAATAATAAGCAGGCGATTGTCATTGATCCGGGTCAAGCCGAGCCAGTTATCGCTTATTTAGAAGAAAATGGCTTGGAGCTGACGTCTATCTGGACCACGCATCATCACCATGATCATATCGGCGGTGTTGCCGAGCTACAAGAATCTTATCCAATGACGCATTTGGTTGCGCATACCGAGCACAATGTCGATGAAGACCAGACCATCAAGGATGGCAGTACGGTCAGTGCGTGGGGCTGCGCCGCGCAAGTGTGGGACGTGTCTGGTCATACCGCAAGCCACATGGCGTATATCTTAGATATCGATGGACAAAAGCATTGTTTTTGCGGTGATACCTTATTTAGTGCCGGTTGCGGACGTGTCTTTACCGGCACGATTGAGCAATTGCATGAGAGCTTTAAGCGTTTAAATGGCTTGCCAGCTGAGACGCTGCTGTATCCTGCTCATGAGTATACTGCCAGTAATCTGCGCTTTGGACTATCTATTGAACCTACTAATGAAGCAATGCAGCAAGCGCTTGCGCAAGCAGAAGAAAAAACTGCCCAAGGTATCCCGACATTGCCTGTGACATTAGAGCATGAGCGCGCAATCAATGTGTTTTTGCGCACGCAAGAGCCCAGTGTGATAGCAGGGGTGAAGTCTAAAGTCACTATCGATGATGACAAGTCTTTGACTATATTTGCTGCGTTACGTGAGCTTAAAAATAACTTCTAAATGCTAAGTTGTCATCTCTCTTTGTTTTAGGAAGCCGCCATTATGGGTCGTTATATCTTAAAAAGGTTGTTACTGATATTACCGACGCTATTTTTGATATTGCTGGCGAACTTTGTCATTGTTCAAGCGGCGCCGGGCGGCCCTGTTGAGCAGCAACTGGCGCTTATCGAGCAAAGCGCAAAGGACAGTGCGCTCAGCGGTAATATTGGCGCGGGCAGTGCCGGCGGCAATAAGAGCACTTACCAAGGCACGCGCGGCCTATCTGAGGAAATGGTCGCTGTTATCAATGCGCAATACGGCTTCGATAAGTCAGCACCTGAGCGTTTTTGGCTCATGCTCAAGAATTACGCCAAGCTTGATTTTGGTGAGTCGTTTTTTAAAGGTCAATCGGTCACCGACTTGATTGTTGAAAAATTACCAGTATCAATCTCGCTTGGGCTATGGAGTACGCTACTAATTTATATGATCGCCATTCCACTGGGCGTGTATAAGGCCATGCATCATGGTTCAGGGATTGATAAAGCCACTGCCATGCTGTTGGCTATCGGCCATGCGATACCCGTCTTTGTATTTGCCGTCATACTGTTAGTTTTTTTTGCCGGTGGCAGCTACTGGAATGTCTTTCCACTGCAAGGATTAACTTCCGAAAATTTCGATCAATTAAGCGCCCTTGGTAAAGTGAAAGATTACTTTTGGCATCTGGCATTGCCGCTCCTAGCAAGTACCGTTGGCGGCTTTGCTGGCTTGACTTACTTGACCAAGTTTAGTTTTTTAGAAGAGCTCGGTAAGCAATATGTCCTTACCGCGCGCGCCAAAGGCTTGGGCGAACGGCAAGTGTTATACGGCCATGTGTTTCGTAATGCGATGCTGATTATTATCGCCGGTATCCCAGCGGCCATCGTTGGGATTTTCTTTGCCGGTAATTTTTTGATTGAGATTATCTTTAAACTTGATGGTTTGGGGTTGTTGGGTTTCGAAGCGATTCAGCAGCGTGATTATCCGGTGATATTTGGTACGCTGTTTATCTTTACTTTGCTCGGGCTGTTATTGCAGTTAATCAGTGATTTGAGTTATCACTTAATTGATCCGCGTATTGATTTTGAGGGGCGCTAATGTCAAGTCATCCATTATCTTCAACACCCTCAAGCGCAGCGTCTATTGCTATAGAAAAAAAACGCCGCCTAAACCCTATCTGGCAGGCGCGTCTAAAGCGTTTTCGTCATAATCGCCTTGGAGTAACATCGCTATTTATTTTTGCCCTGATATTTGTCATTTGTATGGCAGCCAATGTGATTGCCAATGACAAGCCGCTACTGGTGCAGTATCAAGGTGATTATTATTTCCCCGTATTAAAAGCCTATCCTGAAACGACTTTTGGCGGAGTGTTTGAGACCGAAACCAACTATAAGGACCCTGTGGTGCAAGCTCTGATTGATGGGCAGGGCTTTTATATTATGCCGCCCATTCCTTTTGCTGACCAGACACCCAACGTTGAGCTTGGGATTCCATATCCAGCCGCGCCCAATAGCCAGAACTGGCTGGGCACTGATGACTTAGGACGCGATGTACTGGCGCGGATACTTTATGGGTTGCGGGTATCGTTATTGTTTGGACTGGCACTGACGCTCGCGGGGGCACTCATTGGTATTATCGTTGGTGCGATACAAGGGTATTATGGTGGCTGGGTGGATTTGGCCGGGCAGCGCTTTATGGAAGTATGGGGCGGGATGCCTCAGCTGTTTATGATTATTATTTTGGTCAGCTTATTCAGCCCTAGTATCTTTATGCTGTTTGCGATGATGTTGTTATTCGGCTGGATGGGCTTAGTAGGGTTGGTGCGAGCAGAGTTTTTGCGCGCGCGTAATTTTGATTATGTTCGTGCCGCGCGTAACCTTGGGGTATCAGACAGTCAAATCATGCTCAGGCATATCTTGCCAAATGCATTGGCATCAAGCTTGTCACAACTGCCGTTTATTTTAACGGCTAATATTATTGCTTTAACAGCGTTAGACTTTTTAGGGTATGGCTTGCCACCTGGTTCACCGTCGCTTGGTGAGCTGATGGTACAAGGGAAAAACAACCTTGATGCCCCATGGCTTGCGCTATCAGGGTTCTTTAGCTTAACCTTTATCTTATCATTGCTCATCTTCGTTGGCGAAGCGCTACGTGATGCCTTTGATCCGAGGCGCTCCTGATATGACAACTGATAAGATGATAAACGCTAATATGACGACGACTGAGCAAAGTGCTACTGAGCAAAATGCCTATTTAAATCATAGTCATAGCAACAGCCAAAACAAGCTCATGCTGAGCGTAGATAAACTTAGCATCATAACTCATGCAGGTGTTGCTCTGGTAGATAAGCTATCTTATGAGCTTAGGCAAGGGCAGACGTTAGCTATAGTAGGTGAGTCGGGCTCGGGAAAATCGATTGCCAGTCTTGGGCTGTTGGGTTTGCTACCGGACAGTTTGACCGTTACTGGCAATGTAAAATTAGCAGATGTAAAAGGAATGATGACATTACTGGTAGCTAATCATAAGGCACGTAATGCGGCGCTGCGCTCTATACGAGGGCAGCGTATCGGTATGGTGTTTCAAGAGCCGATGACGGCGCTAAACCCACTACATACCGTCGGCAAACAAATTGCAGAATCCTTGCGTATCAGTGGCTTAGCCAAAAAACAGTGGCGCGATAAAAGTATCGCTTTATTAAACGATGTCAATATCAACGATCCTGCTGATAAACTGAATCGCTTTCCGCATGAGTTATCAGGCGGTCAACGCCAACGAGTCATGATTGCTATGGCATTGGCGCAGCAGCCTGATATCTTAATCGCCGATGAACCGACGACCGCGCTTGATGTCACCCTGCAACATGAGATTCTTGAGCTACTAGATAATCTCAAACGTCAGCACAATATGGCGATGATATTAATCAGCCATGATCTCAATCTGGTCAGGCGTTATAGTGATGATGTCATCGTTATGCGCCAAGGGCAAACGATTGAGCAAGGGCAAACGGCAGCGGTATTTAATGAGCCGAAAGCAGAATATACCCGCTCGCTTATTCAGCAAGATTTCGGGCACGCGCTCAGTTTATTGGATGATGAAAGTCAGTTACCAACCGTATTGCAGGTCAGTAACCTAAAAGTGCAGTTTCCGATTGAAAAAAGCTTGTTTGGCGGTACCAAACGCTGGTTTGATGCGGTAAAAGATGTCGATATGACCCTGCGGAAAGGGCAGGCATTAGGTATCGTTGGTGAGTCAGGTTCTGGCAAAACGACGATTGCCCTTGCGCTAAGTCAATTACTCAGTAATCAAGCGCGTGTCAGTGGTCAGATAATGGTCAATGGACAGGACATGACAGCATTGTCCAAACGTGATTTGCGCACCTTTCGCTCGCAAAGTCAAATGGTGTTTCAAGACCCCTTTGCCAGTATCAATCCGCGCATGACAGTCATGCAAATCGTCGAAGAAGGGCTGTTAGTTCAAGGTGTCAATAAAGCAGAACGCCAGCAAGCAGTGATGGATAGTTTGGCGACTGTGCATCTACCAGCTGATTTTGCGCAGCGTTATCCGCATGAACTATCAGGTGGTCAGCGTCAGCGCGTCGCCCTTGCGCGTGCCCTTATTATGCAGCCAAGTTTATTGATATTAGATGAGCCAACGTCGGCGCTTGATAGCACCACGCAGGTTACGGTGGTCAACTTGCTACGGGAAATTCAAGCAAAATTGCAAGTCAGCTATGTGTTTATCAGCCACGATTTAAAAGTAGTACGCGCCTTATGTCAGCATATGATGGTGATAAAAGATGGTGTGTGCATTGAGTCGGGCCCTAGCGAAGATGTGTTTAATAACCCACAGCACCCATACGCACAGCAGCTGTTGCAGGCGAATTTGTTATAACAATAAACGCTATCAATTATTATAAGTAAAAAACATGAGAAAATTATGCTTGATGCTTTTATTTAGCGCTCTATCGCTTAGTGGTTGTTCGGATAGTTCAACCGTAGCTAATACAGAAGATAAATATGCCATTGGCGATCTTGGCGGCGTTTTTGTAAATCTACCTAGAGAATTTGTCGAATTGATTGAATATGATGGCGATCCTAGTTGGGGAGAGAAGCGCGTGGGCAAAAAGCCTGAATGAACCTACAACAAGTCGCTACTGAGACTATTTTAAGTTTTCGTAAAGAAGCAAGTTGATGGCTGATTTTCTTTGTATAAGTAAAGATGCGACGCTAGATAACCAGAACATCGCAGTTCATAATAATCATGACATCCTAAAAATGGCGGTGGTACAATAAGTTTAAACAGTAGTCTGCTTTATATAGACGCTGATGCAGTATTTTTATTCACCGTGCTTTTGTTTTGCAAGCATTTCTATTTTGACAGCGGTGATGATTCGCTGATTCAAGTTGTCGTTATTGCTAGTATTAGCATCATTAAAAAGGATTTTTATACCCATGAAAAAACAAAATACAATTTCTAAATTGGTCAGTAGTACAGGCTTACAACACGCTGGTTATTTGGCGGTTGCTAAGACGCGTGCCAAAGTGCTAAAAGCGTTCGCTTACGTTGTGCCTATCAGAAGAGCGATGTTATTTGTCGGTGAGACCTCATGTGAAGATTTGTGCGACATGCTCATCAATGAAGGCAATACCAATGTTTTTATCGTTACGGACGCAGTATTAAACAAACTGGGCATCCCTGCGAAAGTCACAGACTATCTAGATAGCAAAAATATTAGCTATAAAATCTACGACGGCATTACCCCAGATCCTACTTTTAAAGTCGTCGAAGAAGGATTGCGCAAGTCTGTCGATGCTAAGTGCGACTCGATTATTGCCATCGGTGGCGGCTCGGTTATTGATGCCGCTAAAATGATTGCGATGTCACAGGGCAATAACTGTAAGCCAAAACAGCTTATCGGTATCCTAAAAGCCAGAAAGCCTTCGGTTCCGCTTTATTGTATTCCGACCACAGCGGGCACCGGTTCAGAAGCGACGTTGGGTGCGGTGGTGTCAGATGACAAAACGCATCAAAAAGCCCTGTCTATCGACCCAAGAATGGTGCCATTAGCAGCGGCTATCGATCCGATTATTATGAAAGGCATGCCGGCGCATATCACAGCTGATACGGGTATCGACGTCTTAACCCATGCTTTAGAAGCATGGATGAGTGCCAATGCTAGCGTCGAGACCGATTATTATGCTGCCTCTGCGGTTAAAACTGTGATGCAAAATCTACCCCTAGTTTATAAAGATGGCAGCAACCTCAAAGCCCGTGAAGAGATGGGTATCGCTGCTCACTACGGCGGTATCGCCTTTAATAAAGCCGGTCTTGGCTACGTCCATGCTATCGCTCACCAGTTGGGGGCGCACTATAGTATCCCCCATGGCCGTGCCAATGCCATCGTGCTGCCGTATGTGCTTGACGTCAATCGTAAAGGCAGCAAAAAAAGATTGGCAGAGTTAGCTCGCAAGACTGGTATGGTCAAATCGGGTCAAGCTGGCAAGAGTGATAGCGATATTGCCGATAGTCTCATCGCACAAGTACGCGAGCTGATTGCTACCTTAAATATCGATCCAACCGTTAAAAATATGCAAAGCAGTGATTTTAATGATATTGCCAAAGCCGCGGCAAAAGAAGTCAGCGATACTTATGCGGTGCCGACTTATCTATCTGCTGCTGAAATTAAGGATATTTTAACCAAGATTAAGCAAGCCAGTGATGAGCACGCCAGTCGTGATGCAAAAACTTATTAAGTTGCTTAAGTTATTTAAGCTACTTAATAAGTCCGATTAACAATTTCTAAAAATAAAAAAGAGCACATTGCTGTTATCGCAATGTGCTCTTTTTCTTTACTTCTCGGTTGCTTATAACTAGCACTGGTTTTATTTTAAACGATATTAAAACGCAGGTTTACGCTTTGGCACCGCATCTAAAAACTCATTACGGGCTTGATTGTCGTGTACGTATTCGCCTAGCATCGCTGTGCTGCGCGTGGTTGAATGCTGCTTGTTAACGCCGCGCATCATCATGCACATGTGCGCTGCATCCATAACCACTGCCACACCGCGGCAACCTGTCACATCCATAATCGTTTGTGCCACTTGTTCGCTTAAATTCTCTTGAATTTGCAAGCGACGGGCAAACATATCGACGATACGGGCGAACTTTGACAGCCCTAATACTTGACCATTGGGCAAGTAACCGATGTGCGCGACGCCATGAAATGGCAACATATGATGCTCACATAATGAATAAAATTCAATGTTTTGCACCAAGACCAATTCACGATTGGTCGATGGAAATACCGCGCCATTGACCACTTCTTCCAAGCTTTGATGATAGCCTTGCGTCAAATGCGCAAACGCTTTTGCCGCGCGTATTGGAGTATCTTGCAAGCCAGGACGCTCTAAGTCTTCGCCAGTTGAGGTGATTAGCTGACGATAGGATTCAACACTTTCATGAAAATCTGTTGCTATTGTTGGGGTATTGCTCATAAGTTTGGCAGCCATCCAAAATGTGGGTGTAGCTTAACGCTAATCCTTGTTTACAAACAATGGTTGTAAAGGATTTTTATAAAAATTGTGCAAGCTGGGAGGGCTGTGATTATACTTGAAAACAGCTTAACTTCATACTGCTATGCTCAGTAGATAATCGTTTTATCCATATTAGCTATTACTATGAAAGGAGATTAAGCATTTATAGCGTGTAAGTAAATACAGTATACGAGTGTTTACTTAAATCAATTCGTGTATAATGAGTCATCTTTTAATTTGTGTCTTCACTCGCTATTTATGAGCGAGCTATTAAAAATAATCTGTCATTTAAATTGATTTACGGGGAACTACTATGTTACTACAAGGACAGCGCTTTGTCGTTACCGGCATCGCAAGCAAACTTTCTATCGCTTGGTCAATTGCTGAAGCGCTGCACCGTGAAGGCGCGTCGTTAATTTTAACTTATCCCAATGAAAAAATTAAAAAACGCGTCGATATGGCCGCCGAAGCCTTTGAAGCGGATTTAGTGCTTGAGTGTGACGTGGCATCAGATGAATCGATTGCTGAATGTTTTGAGCAAGTGACCGCGCATTGGGGCGATGGTATTGATGGTGTTGTCCACGCGATTGGCTTTGCGCCGATGGACCAGCTGGATGGCGATTTCGTCAATGCCACTACCCGTGAAGGCAGCCAAATTGCTCATGATATCTCAAGCTATAGCTTTGTGGCCTTGGCTAAAGAAGCACGCGCGCTGCTAGCCATGCGTCATGGTTCTATGTTGACCTTGACCTATGAAGGCAGTATTTCCGTATTGCCAAATTACAACGTCATGGGCATGGCAAAAGCCAGTTTAGAGGCCAGTGTGCGCTACCTTGCTACCTCGATGGGAGGTGAAGGTATTCGTGTCAATGCCATTTCTGCTGGTCCTATTCGTACCCTTGCGGCAAGCGGCATCAAATCGTTCCGTAAAATGCTCGATATCAGTGAAAAAATCGCCCCGTTACAGCGTAATATTACCCAGACCGAAGTCGGTAATGCGGCGCTATTTTTACTATCACCGTGGGCATCTGGTATCACCGGTGAGATTATGTTTGTGGATGCAGGTTTTAATACCGTTGCTATCAGTGAGCAATTAATGATGCTTGATGAGACAAAATAATGGTTGTAAGCAAAGTTAATATGAGTTAAGCAGTAGAGAAGACGGCCAATTGGCTGTCTTTTTTGGTTATAATAAGGGCTTTTTGGTGTTAGGCTATTAGGCAACGAATATGATAACCAGATTACCAAAATGGATATTGTGGGGCGGCGCTGTACTGGCATTTAGCGCAGGCTGCGTCAATACCGCCGCATTAATGGGCTTTACCAATCTGTCTGTCTCGCATGTGACCGGTAATGTCAGCTTGTTTTCAGCGGCGATTGCCCATTTAGACGGTCGCAGTATTTTATTTATCGGTGCTTTGCTGCTGTCTTTTTTGGCAGGAGCAATATTAAGCGGTTTTGTGATTGGGCAACGATCATTAAAGCTGGGTCGGCGTTACGGCAGTGCGCTGTATATAGAAGCGGCGCTATTATTGATTAGCTATTGGTTATATCAGCAGCATGATTACTTAGGACAATTGGCAGCGGCGATGGCGTGCGGCTTACAGAATGCGATGGTCGCCACCTATAGCGGCGCGGTTATTCGTACCACCCATTTGACCGGTCTGACCTCTGATATGGGCGCTGCCATCGGTAACTGGCTGGCGGGACGGCGTATTAGTAAGCCTACATTGGGCTTTCAAGCGATTATTTGGTACTGCTTTTGCGGTGGCGGCGCCGTTGGGGCGTTTTTATATGCCAAAGTTGGCTATGGCGCGTTATTTGTCCCTATTAGCATTGTTTTGAGTGCAGCTTTTTTCTATAACTATATGTCAGACCGTTTGCCAGAAAAAAGACAGCCGAGACAAAAAAAGCGCCCATCTGCTTGATGAGCGCTTTTTATTTTAATTTTTTAATTCAAATAAGCTTAACGAGACAAACTACTTATCGTCTTCTTCGTGATCTTCATGTTCATGTAACCCTTGCATCATATCTAATGCAGAGTCGTCGGTACGCTGCTGATCTTTTTTATCCAAGCCATCTTGATTGATATCTTTTGGTGCCATTTTTGTGGTCGCATCGGTTTTGTTTGAATTTGGCATAGCATACTCCTGTTTGCTTTTATCAATGTCCAATAAAGCCCAATAAAAATTTTAAAAATATAATGGGTAAATTTATCGGCTTTTAGCTTTAATTAACTTATTTAGTATGAGATAGCACTGTACGCTTGTACATACACGGTGTACGCTTGTTTAGTGACGATGTGTAACCGTACATCACAAGGATTACTGCTTAATTTTTCTATAACCATATTTATTGTAAAATTATTAGCAGCACTCTTAAATCAGTTTTTTGTTATATATCTGCTATGATGACGGCGTATTTTTTGCGGTTACCGATTGATGAAGGGTAAATCGCCAAAGTACGCTTTTGTTTCAGGTTTTTTACACTGTCTTTGGGGAAAATAAGGACATTTTATGTCAGAGCAAAAACTAGATAGCCATCTTCCTGATGATGGCAACGAGTATTTATTTACCGACACCTTTCCAAAAGGTACGGGCAAAGGGTTGATAGTGGTCGCTATTGCGGCGGTTATCAGTATGATTATCTATAACGTTTTGCCGTTTGATATCAATGCCAATAAGGGCCTTGCGATGTTGTTTTTCATCGGGGTGCTGTGGCTGACAGAGGCGGTGCACGTTACGATTACGGCGCTTTTGGTCGTCGTCGTTGGTGCGTTGATTGGCATTCCAGAGTTTGATGCGGAGATTGGTTTACAAAGCTTTGCTAATCCGACGATTTATTTATTCTTTGGTGGTTTTGCTTTGGCTGCGGCACTACATGTACAGCAACTGGATAAAAAAATTGCGTTGAAGATTTTATCGATGTCAGGCGGCAAGCTCAGCACGGCAGTATTTTTGATATTTGGTGTGACAGCGTTTTTGTCGATGTGGATATCGAATACTGCGACCGCGGCGATGATGTTGCCACTAGCACTCGGTATTTTGACCCAAGTTGACCGTGAAAAAGATCGTGGCACCTTTGTTTTCGTATTACTGGGTATTGCTTATTCAGCGAGTCTTGGTGGTTTGGGTACAATTGTTGGTTCGCCGCCAAACGCTATTGCCGCAAAGGCGCTTGATATTGCGTTTGTAGACTGGATGAAGTTTGGTATACCGATGATGTTGGTGCTCTTGCCATTGTTATTGGGTGCCATGTATGTGTATTTAAAACCAAATCTAAACCGTAAGATTGTACTGCTTGAAGACGAGCCTATCGCTTGGAATAAACCGCGCATAGTGACAATTATCGTCTTTATCATTACCGCCCTTAGCTGGATATTTTCCAAAAAAATCGGTGCTGCATTAGATATCACGGATACCGATGCCGTAATTGCCTTATCCGCTGCTGCTGCTGTAGTGAGCTTGGGTTTGGTATCATGGAAGCAAGTGTCTGATAATACCGATTGGGGCGTACTCATGCTGTTCGGTGGCGGTATCGCGCTATCGACGATTTTGAAAGTATCAGGTGCGTCTTTGGTACTGGGCGAAACGGTTGCCAATGCGCTGTCTTCAGCACCGCTTATTATCGTCATGATTGCCGTATCGGCATTTATTATCTTCTTGACAGAGTTTGCTTCTAATACGGCTTCTGCTGCTTTGTTAGTACCAGTGTTTGCTGCTATTGCTGAGCAAATGGGACTGCCACACGAAGTGCTCGTCTTGGTCATCGGTATTGGCGCCTCATGTGCCTTTATGCTACCAGTTGCCACGCCGCCGAATGCGATTGTCTTTGGTACGGGTCTGATTAAGCAAAACGAGATGATACGTGTTGGTGTTATTCTAAATATTCTTGCTACCCTAGTCGTCGGATTGTGGGCGTATTTTTTCTTAATCTAGTTTAAGCCGTCATTTACTGCTTTCAATAAAACCCGATATTTACTTAAATATCGGGTTTTTTATTTCCTTTTATTTTCAATGACTGTATAACTAGAACTTTAACGTTAAGCTTTATAGAAGAGATTGGCTATGGAATGGGTAAAATGCTAACACTGTTTATGGTACAACTTGGTGGTCGCCCAAAAGGTCGTTTGATTGAGCAGCACGATATATTTTTTGGCGTGGCCAACCAAGTCAGCGAGCTGATAGACGATATCAATCAGCACTGGCCTGAAGTCAAAAATAAATGGCATATTGACTCGTATCGAGCGATTAGAAAAGTTGATAATTATGCGATTAAATTGGTCGAATCAAGTAGCCAAACAGAGAGTGCCAACGATATAGAGAGTACCAACGATTTAAAATTATTCTTTATCAATTTAGGGGGTTATCAGCGCGGCAGTTTCGAGGAGTTTCATTATAAGCTGCTTATCGTTGCTGCTACTCAAGCGGACGCTATTAAGCAAGCAAAGCAGAGCGAATTTTATAAGCAATTTACTTATAAAGATAAAGAGTCGCCTTTTAATGCCGCCTCGCATATTGATGATAAGTTTGAGGTAGATATCGATGACATATACAACGTCAATGACCTTATCCCCAATGTTCGGTTGCTAATTGAGCCGATTACTAACGATAACAATGAGTTTGCGAATACTGATGATAAAGAGTACGTTGGTTATCTGAGTATCAAGAATTTAAGGAGGTTAGCATAATATGGCTTTAAATATGTACTATAAAAATGGCATCATACGCAAAACGCGCAGCCAAATATCTGATGAGCTATTGACCACGCTTTATCAGATTCATAATAATGCCAATTTTCCACAATTGACGTGGTTAATTGATAACTTTTATGAAAATCCACAGATTCAGCCTAATGTCGCTAAATTATTAGCTGATGAGGTGGTGGCGTTTGAAAGACTGTTACTTTCGTTGCACCTGCCTTTTCCTATGCTGCCATTGCAAAAGCTCCATAGCTTCTTTACGGGAGCTGCAACTAGTGGGCAGGTAATTTATACCAGTAATTAGTGAATTTTTTGCTTTAGCCTGTTTCTATAACCATCTTGAATCACGCCCAAATTACCCCCATAATCTAAGCACTTCCAAATAATAAATAGCCTAAGTAAATATGCCCAATACTTCTAAGAATACTACAGAAACTGCTACTGAAAACACAACCAACGACCTAAGCTCTAATGAATTTAGCTCCAACGAAAATGAAGCAAGTAAAGCCGCCAACCCAAATAATGATGACTCAAATATTACTGTAAACAGTGATAAGGCATCTTCGTACGCGAAGGTTGCCACTGACTTACCAGTTTTAGCCAAAGATAGCTATTATCTCAGTCGTTTAGAGCGTGAGCTGGCGCGTGCCGCTGTGGCTAATAATAAAAGAGATCAGAAGGGTTCTGATAATAAAGCAGAGGACGGGCTAACCAAAAAACGTGCGCAGTATGACAAAATAAAAACCCGCTCACAGCAAGCGGTGCAAGCGCGTATTGATAGTATTCCTCAAGATTTAGCAGCGAAGTTAAATCTTGACTTGCCCGTAAGCCAACGTGCTGATGACTTGGTTCAAGGTATTATTGATAACCAAGTGATTATCGTGGCAGGTGAGACGGGTTCTGGTAAGACGACGCAATTGCCAAAGCTTGCAATGCTGGCAGGTCGCGGTATTACAGGACAAATAGGGCATACTCAGCCAAGACGTCTGGCAGCACGCAGCGTAGCAAACCGTATCGCTGAAGAGTTGGGCGAGCAGCTTGGTAATACCGTCAGCTTTAAGGTTCGTTTTAATGAGCAAGGGTCGGCACAATCTATTGTCAAGCTCATGACCGATGGTATCTTGCTCGCTGAATTGGGTCATGATCGTTTCTTGAGTAAGTACGATACCATTATCATTGATGAAGCACATGAGCGTAGTTTAAATATTGATTTTATTATGGGGTATCTAAAAAAACTGCTGCCCAAGCGCCCTGATTTAAAAGTCATTATTACCTCAGCGACCCTTGATACTAGACGCTTTAGTGAATATTTTAGCCATTATGATAAGAAGCTAAAACGTAACGTGCCTGCGCCGATTTTTAATGTCGAAGGTCGCAGTTACCCTGTGGAAGTTCGTTATCGTCCGCTGACCGATGAGCCAGTAAACAGCTCGGATGATGATAGCTATGATGACTTTGAAGAGAATCTGCCGCGTGCGGTGGTTGCTGCCGTCGAAGAATGTTTTAGCGATGCACAAAATAAAGGTCATGCCGATCAAGCAGATATTTTAATATTTGCCGCGACAGAAGCTGAGATTCGTGAGCTCCAAGAGGTGCTTGAGCGTCATGGGCCAAAACATACCGAAGTGCTGCCACTATTTGCACGGCAGACTTATGAAGAGCAGCAGCGAATCTTTCAGCCGTCAGGTCGCGGTCGGCGTATCGTTATCGCCACCAACGTTGCCGAAACTGCACTGACCGTACCTGGTATTCGCTATGTGATTGACTTAGGATTTGCGCGGATTTCGCGTTATTCGTACCGCTCGCGCGTGCAGCGTCTCCCGATTGAAGCCATCTCACAAGCAGCGGCCAATCAGCGTAAAGGTCGCTGTGGTCGTGTGGCGCCAGGTGTTTGTATTCGTCTTTATAGCGAGGAGGATTTTACTGGTCGTCCAGAATTTACCGAACCTGAAATTTTACGTACCAATCTTGCCTCCGTTATTTTGCAAATGGCCAACCTGAGCTTAGGCAGTGTCGATGATTTTGCCTTTATTGAGCCACCTGATAGCCGCTTAGTTACTGATGGGCATAAATTGCTCGATGAGTTAGGGGCGATTACTTCCAAAAAAGCTTCTCAAAAAGAAACAGCCAGTAATGCTAAAAAACAAAAAGGTCTTGACCATCTAGTTCTGACGCCGACTGGGCAAAAAATGGCACGTATGCCAATTGATCCAAGGCTGGCACGTATGCTAGTTGCCGGTAGCGATTTTGATTGTATTCGCGAAATGCTCATCGTAGTTGCGGCGCTTGCTGTTCAGGATCCACGCGAGCGTCCTGCCAATAAGCGCCAGCAGGCGGATCAAAAGCATGCTGAGTTTCGTCAAGATGATTCAGATTTCTTATTCTATTTGAGCCTGTGGAAAGCCTTGTTTGAAAAGGACGAAGACGGCAACAAACTGTCTGGTAATCAGCGTAAGAATTTTACCAAGAAAAACTATTTGAGCTTCCCGCGCGTCCGTGAGTGGCATCAAACCCATCGCCAGCTGGTACAAATGGTCACTGAGCTAAAACTGACCGATGTTAAGGAGGCAAAAACCACTAATAAAGGTAGCAATAAAAAAGCTTCTTTAGAGAATGTGACTAGCGACCCTACCGCGATTGAAGATGAAGAACTCAAAGCCGTTAAATATGCCAATTTACATCGTGCGTTATTAACGGGTCTGTTATCTACGATCGCGCATAAAACTGAAAATCGCGGTGAGTACTTAGCCGCGCGACAGCAAAAAGCCAAAATCTTCCCAGCCAGTACGGTGTTTAAACAAGTACCGCCTTGGGTAATGGCCTTTGAAGTGGTGGAAACCTCGCAAGTATTTATGCGCACCGTTGCCAAAATTGAGCCTGAATGGATTATCTCAGCGGCAGGCGACTTGTTAAAATATCACTACTTTGAGCCGCATTGGTCGAAGAAGACCGGACGCGTTAAAGCTTACGCGCAGATTAGCTTATTTGGTCTGATTATTATCAGTAAACAGCTGACCAACTATGAGCAAGTCAATTTAAGCGAATCGCGAGAAATCTTTATCCGTGATGGTTTGGTGACCGGTAATTTGGGTCGGCAAGCGCCATTTTTACAGCATAATATGGATAAAATTGCTGATATTGAACGTATCGAAGACAAATTGCGTCGCCGTGATTTATTGGTTGATGAAGAAGCGCTGTATCAGTTTTATGATAGAAAAATCCCCGAGCATATTGCCAGCCGCAAAACGTTTGAAGATTGGCGTGCCGAGGTGGAAAAAACTGATACTAAGTATCTATTCTTCACCGATGATGACGTACTTAATAGCCAAGCGCCAACGACAGGCGATTTTCCAGAAGTGTGGAAACTGGGTGATTTAAAATTACCGCTGCGTTATGTCTTTGATCCGTCAAGCGATGATGATGGCGTGACCATTCGTGTGCCACTGGCAGCGCTACCGCAGCTTGATGCGATTGAGCTATTGTGGGGCGTACCCGGCTGGCGTTATGAGCTGGTATTACAATTGCTCAAGTCATTGCCGAAAGACATTCGCCGTCAAATCGTCCCCATTCCTGATACTGCCGATAGCTTGTTTGATGAGTTGCAGCCTGCTGGTGGGCAAGGGTTGCTTAAGCAGCTGTGCCAAGCTTTAAATCGTCGCGGCATTATGTCGGTGACGCCTGAGAGTTTTAATCCTGCTAGCATTGATCGCTATTTACAGCCGCAAATCTGCGTGGTCGATGACAAAAACCGCATTATCGAAAAAGGTCGCGACCTACAAACGCTACAAATTCGCCATGCTCAAGAGACCCGCCAAGCGGTGAATGAGCAACAAGGTACGCATACGGAGTTTCCTGAGCATTTTGCCTTTAGCAAAAATCATCATAGTGCAGGTGTGGTGATGAAACAGTTTGCTGCTTTGGTCGCAGACGCGTCGGGCGAGGCGGTATCGATTCACCAATATACCGACGTTAATGCAGCGTTGCAGGCGCACCGTATCGGGGTTTTGACTTTAATAAAAGCTAAGCTTGGTGCGAAGAAAAAACAGCTCACCAGTCAGATTGATAAGATATTTAAATTGGCTTTTGCTCCCCTTGGTGATATGGAGAAGCTAAAAACCATCGTTATCGATGCGGCATTAGATGCTGCGCTTGAAGAGCATTATGTGCTATTTGATCATACTGCCGATTTACCTGAAAGCGCTGATGATACTGCTGTTGCCCTTGCAGAAGAATTGCCTTTTACGCCAGAGGAGTTTGAGAAAACCTTAGAAGTCGTCGCTGGTAACTTCCTATTAACGGGTCAAGATGTCATAAAAACACTCAAAAATGTCTATACGCGTTGGCAGCGTATTCGTCAGAGCTTACTCATGCTTGATAGAGAAATATTTGGCGAGTCTATCGAAGATATCGAAGACCAGCTAGAGGATTTGCAGTTGGCTGATTTTGTTTATCGCATGGATTATAGCCATTGGCAGCAGTATCCACGCTATTTGGAAGCATTAGAGATTCGTCTTGAGCGCCTTGAGCACAATCTTGAAGCGGATCTTGATGGTGTCTACGCTCTTGATGAGCATATGGAGCGGCTGGCAAATCGTGCCAATGATAAAGCCATTAGCGAATATCGCTGGATGGTTGAGGAGTATCGCATTCAACTCTTCGCGCAGCCGATGAAAACCCGCATGGCGGTATCACCGAAGCGTCTAAATAAAATGTGGGAGAAAGTGAGTTAGTAACTAGGAATTTTACCGAAAATCCAGTTATCCTAGATAGCTAGTGAGTAGGGTGGGCCCGGCGCACCATTTTCATGTAATTTACTTCTTATCGGTGCGCTTGGCGCACCCTACAATAATTTCCATATCTAATGATAAACAATAAAAAAGGCTGGATTAGCAAACGCTAATCCAGCCTTTTTGTTTAACCATAGATAAACTATAGCAATGCTCTAACCTTTGGATACACCATATTGGCAGGAGACAAGATATCATCTAGCGTTTCTTTGTCCATCAGTTTTTCTTCTAATACGATGTCGTAAACACTGCCACCAGTCTCTTGTGCTCTTCTCGCAACAAAAGAAGAGGCGTCATAACCAAGGTGCGGATTTAGCGCGGTGACCAGACCGATATTATTGAATACCTCGACACTACATGCCTCGTTGTTCATCATCAGACCATCGATACAGCGCGTGGCAAACATCTCACAGATATTAGCCAGCATGCTCATACCCGTAAACAAGTTAAAGGCAATAACAGGCTCAAAGACGTTTAGCTGTAGCTGACCATTTTCTGACGCCATAGCGATAGTATGGTCGATACCCATGACATGGAAACACGCTTGGTTCACCACTTCTGGGATCACAGGATTTACTTTACCCGGCATGATGGAGCTACCAGGCTGCATTTCAGGCAAGCGATATTGCGCTAAACCTGCACGCGGACCCGAAGACTGCAAACGTAAGTCATGGGCAATCTTAGATAAACGCGCAGCAAAGAGACGCAAATTGCCAGACAAAGCCACATAAGCACTGGTGTCTTGTGTCGCTTCAATCAAATCTTCAGCAATATAATAAGGTCTGCCAGTCAAATCAGACAAGGTTTTGGCAACTTCTTCAGAATAGCCCGCTGGTGCATTCAAGCCCGTACCAATTGCTGTGCCGCCCATATTGATTTCATGAAACAGTGCACGAGTAGATTCGATACGATCCATCTCTTTTTTGATCATGGTTGCAAAGGCGTTGAACTCTTGACCCGCGGTCATAGGCACAGCATCTTGCAAATGCGTGCGACCCATTTTTAATTGATCGGCAAGCTCCGCGCTTTTTTTCTTAAGGCTGTTATACAAGATATCCATTTTACTTAATAGATGGACACAGTATTCATCTAACGCCACATTCATCGCTGTAGGGTAGGCGTCGTTGGTTGATTGTGACAAGTTGACATCGTTATTTGGATGCACGTGCTGATAGTCGCCTTTCTCGTAGCCTAGGATTTCTAGCGCGCGATTGGCAATCACTTCGTTGGCGTTCATATTGGTCGACGTACCTGCACCGCCTTGGAACATATCAACGATAAACTGATCATGATATTTATCAGCAATTAAATCATCGCACGCCGCTGCGATAGCATCTTTAACGGTGTCATTTAGCACGCCTACTTTATTATTGGCAATCGCGGCTGCTTTTTTAACGGTGGCAAAGGCACGAATAAAGGTCGAAAACTGGTTCAAGCGCACTCCACTGACCGTGAAGTTTTCAAAAGCACGTAAGGTTTGGATACCATAGTAAGCATCAGCGGGCACGTCACGATAGCCGAGTAGGTCATGTTCTTGGCGAGTAGCAGTTGTCATGCAATAAATCCTTTCAATAAAAAGCCCTGATTAAGACGCAAAGATACCGTCATTTGTTAACATGACAGTAATAGCCTTGCATTGGTAAGTCTATATGGTTGACCTTATAGCATAAGCCTTTTAGGCAGGGATTAACAATGAATATTTATTACATCACTCATAATAAAACAAAAAACTTTATATTATAAATAGTAAGCGCTAAACGTTTTTATCTGAAGAAGGCCGTAAACTCATTAAATCCACCTTCAAAGCAAAGATAATATGATTTTATCTCTACTTTAATATAGTCAGTGTAAAATAAAAGCGACACGTTATAGATTTCTTCGACTGGTATAAATTTTCCTTGCTTGCTGTTATCACAGAGGCTACGAAAAATTCATCCCAGTCGCACTGTATCGATTTTAGAGTAATTCTACTATAGTTAGTTTAAAGTACTTAATAAGCGCCAAAATTTGCTTTAGGGTTTTGCTCTTATGTTTTCTGTCACCACGCCCATCGCATAAAACAGCAAGGCAATAAGGGTCATGGCGACGATAAACGGCGTTAAAACCCAAATTACAATGTTAATGAGTAATGATGATAATAGACCATTAAAGATAATGCTGTGCGGCGCGATAAAATCGGTGATGACATCGACTGCGCGTTTGGCAATCGGGAAAAGTAGGGTGCTGACAGCCAGAATATAGAGATATTTGGCGAAGTCAGGATTGCTTGAGAGGGCGATAAAGTAAAAGCCTACATAGTAGCTGATACCTAATGCCCAGCATTTGAGAGTGTAGCTGAAACGAATCATGTGACTTCCTCCCTAAATCTGACGGTGATGTGACCATCCATGGATAACACATCAATACCTAGTATATTCTAATAATTGAATATATTATTATATGTTATATTGCGAATATATGGGTTAAGTCAACTGTTTTTATTATCCTCTTTATTTAACTCAGAGTGTGATAGATGCTAAATTGGTAAATAACGATGTATAAATAAAAAGTAAATAGCCTAAGCAAAAATTAAAAACCAATGTAACAAAAAGGAAAAACCATGTGGAACGAACGCTATAACGAAACAGAGTACATCTTTGGTACAGAGCCCAATGATTTTTTAAAAGAAAATTTTCAAAAAATACCGCTAGGTGGCAGGGTGTTATGTTTGGCTGAAGGCGAAGGCAGAAATGCGGTGTTTTTAGCAGAACAAGGGTACGAAGTGTCCGCCATGGATATGTCTAACGTAGGATTAAATAAAGCTTTAAAGCTGGCGCAAGATAGAGGCGTTGATATCATCACTCAAGTTGCTGATTTAGCTGACTATGAGTTTGGCCAAGCACAGTGGGACAGTATCGTTGCTATCTGGGCGCATCTGCCGCCAGCCATACGCCAGCACGTTCATGGGCAGATTGCACCAGCGCTCAAGCCAGAGGGCGTGTTTATCTTAGAGGCTTATACCGAGCAGCAGCTAAGCATGGACGCTGTCGGCGGACCTCCTGCAACACAAAAAGAGCGCTTTGGTTCGTTAGCAGTTTTGCGTGCTGAGCTGGCAGAGTTAGAAGAAATAACGGGTATCGAAAAGCAGCGCATGATTTCTGAAGGTAAGCGCCATCAAGGTTTGAGTGCGGTGGTACAGTTTATTGCTAAAAAAACAGATGAGCATGAATTTAGGCGCTAATTTATGAACGTGATTGTCAGTTTTGATAATACTTATATTCTTTGATTTTGACTGCTTAATTCTAGACCTGTAATTCAGCACTCGGGCTGATGCCAAATAAGCGTTTATATTCTCGGCTAAATTGGCTCGGGCTTTCATAACCGACTTGCATAGCGATTTGGGCGATTTGAGTGTCATTTGCTTGGATCAGTCGTCTTGCTTCCATCAAACGCAGGCTTTTTTGGTATTGAAGCGGGCTTAACTGAGTAATTTCCTTAAAATGATGATGAAACCCTGAGACACTCATCCCGCAGCGACTGGCCAATTCTTCGATAACTATTGCCTCATTTAAATACGTCTTTATCCAATCGGTGGCTTTGCTAATACGGTGTGTATGGCTGCCATTGATTACCAGTTGGCGCAATTTATTGCCTTGCTCTGCTATAAGCAGGCGATAGTAAATCTCCTGCTGAATTAATGGAGCAAGAAAACCAATATCATTTGGATAATCAAGCAAGTGTATCAGGCGCTCAAACGCCGCCATGATGGTACTGTCCAATTGCCACTTTATTCCTAAATATCCTTCAGTATTAGGCGGTTTCGGCGGTATTTTTGCTAAAACCTCACTAATCATAACAAGGTTTAATTTCATAGACAGCACAATGACCGGACGCTCTACCGTCGCATGCCTTATATGCATGCTTAAAGGGATATTAACGGGGCAAAACATGAGATTACTTTTGTCAAACCTTTGACAGTCGGCACCTAAGTAAATCTCGCGCGCACCTTGTAAAACGATGCAGATACTAGGTTTTTGAATATAGCTGACCGCTTTACTGGGTTTATCAGCACAGTAAAAAAACAAACCTGAAACGGCGGATTCAATGGTTTTGTTTCTAGGTAATAACGATAAGAGTTGCTCAATAGTTGATTGATTCATTAGCTTTTCTTATTTTATACAATTGCTCGATACTATAGAGTTTTGTAGGATTGGGCAAGAGGTTTGGAGCTATGTTCTAACAGATTGTCGCGCCGAGTCTTATACTAGCCTTATTGAGACTGATGCAGCCTCATGATTGATTGAAACAAATTTTGTGTAAGTAAAACATAAGGAATAGATAATGAAAATATTTTATAAAACTCGCGCCACAGCAAGCGGCGGTCGTTCTGGTCACACCGGTCTTGATGATGGTTCGTTAGGTTTTGATTTGGTGTCATTTCAAGAGCAAGATAAAGAAGGTGTCAATCCAGAACAGCTTTTTGCCATGGGTTACGCCGCTTGTTTTGATAGCGCCTTAAATATGACGGCGCAGCACATGAAACTGCCGATCACTGCGTCAAAGACCTCGACCCAAGTTGGTATTGGTATGAAGGCCGATGGCAGCTATAACTTAGATATCGATTTGTACGTTGAGGTGTCTGGTATCGATGAGGTGCAAGCGCAAACCCTTGTTGAGGCGGCTCACCAAGTATGCCCGTACTCCAATGCTACTCGCGGTAATGTGGATGCGCGTTTGCAGGTGACTGTGGTTTAGATATCATTTTATTAAACAATGGCTTTGATAGCTGAGTTAGTAGATACACTAATAACTATAAACAAGTATAAGAATACCGTGATTTTCAATTGCTTGGATATATAACGTATCCAAGCAATTTTTTTATCCAAACAAGATGAAGGCTATTTGTTTAACTCTATAAACGAATAAAGCGCTCTTTGAGCAAAAATGAAAACAATATCAATACTAAAACTTTGTTCGAAATTAAATAATAGTGACGTTTGCTCTCTGTTCTATTTTGTGTGAATAACTTGCTGGGCTTCGAGCTTCTCTTTATGTCTGTTATGGTAAAAACTAATAAGTTGATAGCGAAATGACAGCTTATTTTTATAGAGTATCTTTTTTACAAAGTGCTTTTCAAATAATAACAACATAATAAAAGGGCGAATATTATGAATAATGACACTAAAAACAATAATGCTAAAAACGCTGATGCTAAAAATAACAAAAAGCGCATTATCGATAATTCTGAAGATTTAAAAGCCAAAATCACCGAATCTATTGATGATTTTAAATTGCGCGCTGAGCTTTTGATAGCTAATTTAAAAGAGGGCGGCGATGATGGTTATGACCATTCAACGACCACTGCCGGTGAAAAAGGGCTTAAATCCGGAAAAGTTTCAGAGCTAACAGTGATTGCACCGTTAAAAGAAGGCGGGGCAGAACGGCTAAAAAAAGTCTTAGAGATTGCTGGCGGTAATTTGGCAGGGGCAACGCGGGTTGGTACGCTGCACGACCTGCGTTTTGTGTTTTTAGACAATGATACCAGAGTGTTGTTTTGTACTGCTTATGATGGTGATTGGGACCCTTATATCGACGACTTTGCCACTAAAATTCCTGAACTGATGGATATTTTATTTGGGAGCGTTGAAGGTTGGCCTGGCATTAAAGACCCGAGTGTCAAACAGTTCATTTTAGATCATCAAATCACTGCCGCTGGTTGGTATGTAGGAGTTCCGCATCTGACTATTCAAGATATTCGCCGCCAAGACCGCATTGTTAAAGGCATTAATAAAGCGCTGGATGAAGCACAGTCTTAAAGTTTGTGATAAAACAATAAGATATTACTAATTTATGCCATCCTTTTATATCACCATTTTTAAATGGGCTGGGTGATATAAAAGGTAAGGGCAAAGTAAACTCAGACAATGATAAAAATAGGGTTAACAATGAGTAAAAACACTGGAAATAATAATAAAAATGATAGTACTTCAAAAGACAATCAGCCTTTAACCAGCAAACTGCATGAATTAAAGGATAACTTTGGCAATCGTATCGTAGATAGCAATGTTGAATCGTGGTTAGCAGATATTAAAAAAGAAGTCGGCGACGGTATCGAGACTTTAGCGAATAAAGCACGCGGCGTCTTTAATCCAAATACCGTCACCATGCAGCTAGAAGACATTCAATCCATTATTTTACGCGATCGACCAACGCCTTATTATGGAACAATCGTTGCGCTGAAAATCAATAATGCAGAAGCTGGGCGCCAACTTTTGAAAACCGTTTTACCTGACGTAACTGGCAGTAAGGCGTGGCATAAAGACATGCAAGCGACGCTATCTATTGTCATGACTTATGATGGTTTAGAGGCGCTCGGCGTGCCGCGGTCGTCATTGGATAGCTTTCCAGAATCCTTTAAAGCAGGTATGGCGAAGCGCGCAGAAAAGCTGCGGGATTTCGATATCAATGCCCCAGAAAACTGGGCTGCCCCTTTTGGTGATAAAGGCGATATCCATGTCGGTGCGGCCATTATTGCTGATAGTAAAGAGAAATGGCAAATAAAGCTAAAGGAGCTGCAAGACAATATTCAGTCGTATATCAATGAAGATAATCCCGCCAATGGCGATATTGAAATTCTTATGGAGCATGCTTTCGGTTCAGACAATAATGTCAAAAACGTCTTCGGCTATCGCGATGGTATTAGCAATCCAGAGATTCAAGGCAGTGGTATACAAACGCCGCCAAGTCTTGACGGTGAGGCGATAGCAGCAGGCGAGTTCGTATTAGGTTATAAGGGCGAGGCGGGCACGATAGCACCAATGCCGCAGCCAGAAGTCTTGGGCAAAAACGGCTCATTTATGGTATTGCGTGCCTATAACAGTCATGTCGCCGCTTTTAATAAATTTCTAAAAGAAAATACGCAGAGTGACGAAGAAGCTGAGTTGCTGGGCGCAAAAATGTGGGGGCGTTGGCGCTCAGGGGCGCCTGTGGTCTTATCTCCTGAGCACGATGATAAAGCACTGGGCGATGACCCCAACCGCAACGATAACTTTGGCTATAAAGACGATCCTTATGGCAAAAAATGTCCATTTGGTGCCCATGTACGGCGTATGAATCCAAGAGACAGCAAAGACTTTATTTTATCAGACGTACGTATTCACCGTATCGTTAGGCGCAGCGTCGGTTTTGGCGAGGTGTTGCCGCCCGATGTGACTGAGGACGATGGCAAAGAGCGCGGGCTATTTTTTATTGGTATCAATGCTCATGCTATGGAGACTGTTGAATTTTTACAATCGCAATGGATTAATGATGGTAATTTTATGAGCTTAGGAGAAGAAAAAGATCCGATGCTTGGTGTCCATCATGGCGATAAAGACGCCGCTGCTGATACCTTTACCGTACCTGCTGACCCAATTCGTCAGCGCTATCACGGTATCGAAACTTTCAATACCTTGTACGGCGGTGAGTATTTATTTATCCCAAGCTTATCGGCGCTAAAATGGATGAGTGAATTGTCTTAAAAGCTTAAAAATACCGTTTCATTTACAAGAATAACTACTGATAAAAAAGGATTAAAAAAATGCTAAAGAAATTATTCAAACCTAAATATGTACCTTATGACGCAAAATATATTGCGCTGAGCGCAGAAGACGAGCGTAATATTCGCACCATTACCGATGATATCAAAAACTATATCGCTCGAAGTGATAAAGCCAGTAACGTCGATTACCATACGCGCGATGCTCATGCCAAAGGCTACTGCGCCCTTAAAGCCAAGTTTGAGATAGTAGATAATTTGCCTGCTGAATACGCGCAAGGTTTGTATGCCAAAGCAGGTATTCATGATGCCGTCATTCGTTTTTCTAACGGTGCCTCGCGCGTTTCGCCTGATCGTAAGCTTGGCTTAGCGCAAGGTTTGGCGATTAAGATCTTTGACGTAGCGGGTGAAAAACTCGCTCCCGGCGAAGAAGATAGTCCTAACTTTGATTTTAATTTAATCAATCATCCGGTGTTTTTCTGTAATCGAATCGAAGATTATGCGTATATCTCTAAGCTGTTTTTAGAGCTGCCAGAATACGCTGAAAAAGGCGCAAGAGGCAAAGCGCAATTGGCTTTTAATTGGTTGACCAATTACGGCTCAAGATTACCGACCAAAGAGTCTTTTAAAACCTTTAAAGCACTGGGCGGATTTATAACCATTGAGCCAAAAAACACCTTGCTTTATGATTTTCATTCGCAAGGCGTAGTGCGTCATGGCGACTATATGGCAAAGATAAGAGTCACGCCAACCAAAGCCGCGGCTAAAAAAATCACCCGTCGTGAGCTTGATGTAAATGCACGCGAGGAAGCAATTCGCCCGCTGATTATCGATGAAATACGCGAGCATGATTATCAGTTTGACGTCCAGATTCAGCTGTGTCGCAGTCTTAAAAAGCAGCCGATTGAAGAGATCACCACCGAATGGAAAGAGAAGGACGCGCCATTTGTGACGGTAGCGAGACTGACAATTCCTTGTCAAGATGTGCCGGATGACGGTCATTTTGAGATTATGGAAAACTTATCCTTTACACCGTTTCGCTGCCTAGAGGAAAACCGTCCGATTGGCAATTTGCAGCAGTCGCGACTAAAGGCCTATCAAATAGCTTCAGAAACTCGTCATAAGCTAAACGACGTCAAACGCTGCGAACCTAAAAGCTTAAAAGAAACTTTTGATAAGTCATTCTTTTAATTGCTTATAAATGCCTAAATTGGTTTATTAAAGATAAGTTTAAATAAAAAAATAAGGCACAAAAAAGAGCCAGTAGTTTGACTGCTGGCTCTTTTATTTGAATAGGTTTAAGTAAAAATACAGATGTTACTTAAGTCACTGTTTATTAACTACCAGTCATTATTTATGATTATTATAGTTGGCAATTAACTTGGTATTCTTGACCTTTGTCTGTTTTGATGGTCATGATGCCGTAATCTGCTTTAGTGTGCCAATCGTAAGTGGTCTGTGGGTTCACATCGTTGACATAGCGAGCGCCAGAACCTGAAACGGCTTGTTTCATGTTAACTTTAGCGTTGTCTAAGCCAACTTTTGGTAAAGTAACGTTTAGGTTGGCAGCTTCACCGTTTGCAGTATACGCAGCAGTGATTTGACCGTCGTCTTCACAAGTAAATGATTGAGTTACTGGTTGAGTATTGGCTGGTGGCGTTGTGGTGGTCGGCGCGCTGGTCGCACAAGCAGCGAGTAGTACGGCAAAAGGGGCAACAGCGAATAATTTTTTCATAATAGTCCTCAAAAATTAATGTGAATTTTATTGGTTACGCTAAGGCCGTATCATACAATAAAAAATGTAATTTCGTGTTGTGGTTCGTATTTGGGCAAGTAACATCAGCTAGCACTTTTATCACTGCACGCTATGGTCAGCAAAGCTTGGCATATTTCCTTGCACATTATGCGTCTGATGTTAATGGTATGATTTTACTCTCCCTTTATTTAAAATAAAGACCAACACCGCACTTAATATCACTGCGCTTGCGACAATAAAATCTAAAGTCAATTTCTCTGACAAAAATATCATACCGAATAGGGCGGCAAGTACCGGTACACAAAGTTGAACTACTGCTGATTGGGTGGTTTTTAAGAGCGGCATCGCCATATACCAGATACTGTAACCGATGCCAGAAGCGATAGCGCCTGACGCGACTGACAATATGATACCTGTCATGCTGATATCGTTTAAATAACCCATACCTAATAATGCCAATATTGGCACAGCCACTAGGCTTCTTATAAAATTAAAGCCAGTCGTTCTGAGAGGTGAGACGCAGTTTTTACCACGTATGCTATAGATACCCCAAGCGCTACCGCTTATTGCCATTATAAACGCCACAGAAAAGGAAGGCGTGCTAGCTGATGGCAGCATCAAGTATACAAAACCTATCAATGCGATCAAAAGCGCTGTCCACTGCACGCGAGTTAATGGTTCTTTATGATAAATGCCCCAACCAATCATTGTAAGCTGTACGGCGGCAAATAAAATAAGCGCGCCCGTCCCGGTATCAAGCGCTTGATAAGCCACTGAAAAACATAGTGCATATATAACTAAGCAAAGACTACTAAACCAGTCGCCTTTATCTTTTAAGACAGGCTTATCAATACTGCCAGTCTGTTTTGGACCATTTCTTCTTAAACGGTTTCTTCTTAAAAAATACGCTTGCAGCAGCATGATAAGACCAAGGCACGCGGCAGCGCTAAGCAAGCGGATAACGGTAAAATTCCAGGCATCAATTGCGCCGTCTGCCAATGCCATTCTACAAAGCAAAGAGTTGGCGGCAAAGGCTATTAAAGCGATCATCGTAAATAGGGCAGCTTTCAAAAATAATTCCTACAGGTACGATAGGTTTTTGCCTAAGATTTGGGGTTATTTCTCTATTCTTTTTAGCCATTTAGCCATTTAGCCATTTAGCCATTTAGCCATTTAGCCATTTAGTCACTTGCTGCACCCGTTGCACTCTATCGCCACCGATGCGTTGAATATCTTTATTATGCAAAGTTAACTGACTGGCAAAATAAGCACTGATATCTTCACGCTGATGCGGGCTATCACGCAAATCATCGGCGACCCACGGGATATCCACTTCGGTCAAGAGTATTAAATCGTAATGGTGTGTCAATGCCGCTTGGCTAAGCGCCTCAGGGCAGTCACCATAATACCAGTTGGCATACACCATCAGCTCAAATAAATTGGTATCACAAAATAAATAACGGTTGTCATCAGGCAGTTGCGCTGCTTGTTTGGCTAGCTTATTTTCTAAGTCGATTTGACCTTGCGCGATAGGTAGTAAATCATCCCACGTGCAAGTCAGCTGCTCGTTATCCCATTTTACTTGCAGGTAAGTGCGCATATATTCTGGTACCCACGGACTGCCAAAATGCGCAGCCAAATCGCGGCATAATGTGGTTTTTCCAGTGCTTTCTGCCCCTAGTATGGCGACATTGATCACCGATTTAGGCGTATGCTGCGTGAGATTGTACGCGGTAGCGTCGTTGCCATTCATAGTATGCCCAGATTGCGATGAGAGTGAAGACTACGTACTGTAGCGCGGTAAAAGTTAGACCTTTATAAAAATACAGCGGCACGGAAATCGCATCAGCAATAATCCAAAGTAGCCAGTGTTCGATTTTACGCCGCGCCATCAGCCACATTGCCATTAAAAACAACGCGGTGGTCAGCATGTCGGTGTAATCGACCCAGGTAAATAAGTGCAAGCCTAATACCGCGCCATCGAAGCTAAAGTTATTATTGATAACAGGTCTAAAATAATAAATCAAAGCGACAAAGGCGACGGTCGCTGCCGCCAGTACAGTGAGTATAGGGAGATCTTTTTTGTTTAAATGCTCAACGTCAATGGCAGAGTGAGCGTCCGCATTATAGGTGTGTGCATCTTGCTGCTGTCTGGTTGGATTTATATGGTCATGATGCTTTTTGATGTCTGTATTGTGCTTATTTTGCGTCCAATTTATCCATCCATAAATACTCATGATACTGTAGTAGGCGTTGATAAACATATCGCCGAACAGTTGCCACTTCCAAAGTAGATAGACAAAAATAGCGGTGCTGACCAATCCAATAGGAAAAACCAAAATATTGGTTTTGCTGGCAAGTAAGACGCTACTGACCCCAAATATGACCGCAATCAATTCTAAGGCAATAAATAGGATTGAGTAGTCAGCATACTGCCCAAATAACCAGTTTAAGAGTTCCGCCATTGCTATTCCAAAATTAAAAAGTAAAGCGAGAGTTAACAAACAAGTTGCAACCAAATGATGATAATTCACAGCAATTATAGCGCAGCTGTCTACAAATGAAGCCAATCTTTACTTATTCTCATTAAGAAGCGGATTATTTGTAACAAAGTATTAGAAAAATTATATTATTCAGGCATAATAAAGGCACTTATTTTAAGTTTACAGTTATTCACCGAGAATTAGACGACTGTTGTTTTTCTCCACTTTTATGCTTATTGCAAGCACCATCGTAGTAGACAAGGAAGCGTATCATGACGACTTGTATCACAGGCACTGGCCTATATATCCCCCCTTATAGCATTAGTAATGAAGAGTTAGTAGAGTCATTTAACCAGTATGTTGATAATTACAATGCCAAACATGCTGACGCGATTGAAGCTGGCACAGTTACGGCGCTAGAGCACTCATCAGCGGCCTTTATCGAAAAAGTATCGGGCATCAAATCACGTTATGTGATGGAGAAAGACGGTATCTTAGATCCTGAAATTATGGCACCTGTCATTGCCTATCGTAATTTGGGCGAAGAGCTGTCTATCATGGCAGAAATGGGCGCTGCTGCATTGAAAGATGCGCTCGCTGATGCAGGTCTTGAGGCCAATGATTTAGACGGTATTATTCTTGCGTGTTCAAACTTCCAGCGTACTTATCCTGCGGTCTCTATCGAGATTCAAAATGAGATTGGTATGATTGGTGGCTTTGCTTATGATATGAACGTTGCTTGTAGTGCCGCGACTTTTGGTCTATCGCAAGCACATGGTTCTATCGTTTCGGGTCTTGCCAAACGCGTTGCGGTTGTGAACGTTGAGATTACCTCAGCGCATCTAAACTGGCGCAACCGTGACAGCCACTTTATTTTTGGTGACGTTGCAACAGCTTGTATCGTAGAAGAGCTTGATACGCCAAAAGGCTACGAGATTCTAAACGCCAAGTTATTCACTCAGTTTTCGACCAATATCAAAAACGAATACGGCTTTATGGATCGCTCTGAGTTCTTAGCAGCGCAGACTGAGATGTACCCCGATATCAAAGAGCCGGTCACTGACAAACTGTTTTTACAAAACGGTCGTAAAGTATTCCGTGAAGTCTGTCCAAAGGTTTCTGAGATTATTACTGAGCATTTGCATGAAAACAATCTGCAAGCCAGCGATGTCAAAATGATGTGGCTACATCAGGCCAATGCCAATATGCTGGATTTAATCTTGCGTACCGTTATCGGTAAAGAAGCAGATAAAGCGATTGTACCAAGTGTCATTGATGAGTTTGCCAATACCAGTTCAGCAAGTCCAATGATTGTGTTCCATCGTTATAAAGACGCGCTACAATCTGGTGATTTGGGTGTGATTTGCTCATTTGGCGCCGGTTACTCGATTGGCTCGGTACTGGTTCGTAAGGTTTAATAGTTAATAGAAGCTCTGTTTTAACCATAAAAATAGCTAAGAGTATTCTTAGCTATTTTTTTGTGCCGTATTTTGCTTTAACTATAGAATAAGAGAAAAAGTCAGCTCAGATTTGAGTGTAATTAGGCATAAATCGGACAGATTGTGAATATAATGGCAAGATTGCTGAGAGGTTTTAAATTAAGCGCAAAAATTTGCTATAATCACTCTCTTATTTTACTCATTTTAAAAAAGTCCTTTTATGAAAGAATCCTTACGCCTGCGTTTAGACCAGATGGTAGACCGTTATGAAGAGGTCACCGCTTTATTATCCGACCCAAGTGTCATCAGCGATAATAATAAATTCCGTGAATTGTCGGTTGAGCATAGCGACTTGATGGAGATCACGACGTTATGGCAGAACTATGTGCGGGCAGAGACGGATCAAGCGGATGCAGAGACGATGCTAGCGGAATCATCAGACCCTGAAATGAAAGAGATGATGCAGGACGAGATTGACAGTGCGAGTAAGACCATTGCTGAGATGGAAGAAGCGCTTAACGTCATGATGTTGCCAAAAGACCCCAATGATAAAGTGCCAGCGTTTTTGGAAATTCGAGCTGGGACAGGCGGTGATGAAGCAGCGATTTTCTCAGGTGATTTGTTCCGTATGTATCAAAAATATGCCCAAAACCAAGGCTGGACGGTAGAGATTTTATCAGCCAATGAGGGGGAGCATGGTGGTTATAAAGAAATCATTACTCGTGTGTCGGGCAATAGCGTGTATGGTCGTTTAAAGTTTGAGTCGGGCGCGCACCGCGTCCAGCGTGTACCTGAAACCGAGAGCCAAGGTCGTGTCCATACCTCAGCCTGTACGGTTGCAGTTATGCCAGAGGTTGAGATTGATGATAGCGTCGATATCAATCCTGCCGATATTAAAATGGATACCTTTCGTTCAAGCGGCGCCGGTGGTCAGCACGTTAACACCACCGACTCGGCGGTACGTTTGACCCACATTCCAACGGGTACCGTGGTAGAGTGTCAACAAGAACGCAGTCAGCATAAAAACCGTGCCCATGCGATGAAAATGCTGGTGTCCAAAATTCAGCAAGCAAAAGTACAAGCACAAGTCGATGTGGCGGACTCAATACGTCGCGACTTGGTCGGTAGTGGTGATCGCTCAGAGCGTATCCGTACCTATAATTTCCCGCAAGGCCGTATGACCGACCATCGAATCAATTTGACGTTATACAAACTTGATTCGATTATGGAAGGCGACTTAGATGAAATCCTTGATGCGCTGCTGCGTGAACACCAAGCAGACTTGATGGCTAGTATCGGCGGCGGTGATTAAAAGCACAAACTGTCTAAGTTCACTCAGGTGCAAGCCTAAACCCAGAAAGATTTTGCTATTTTTCCATATTAAAAATAAGCTTTATTTGAACGTTTTATTTTAATTTTACTTCGTTTATTCCTTTAATTATCTAATAATTTGAGAGTATTATGTCAAAGCACAACAATCAAAATCCGAATCAAGAGCAAGCCCCAGAAGACGCGAACGAGCTGATTGCTCAACTGCAAACCAAGCTTGATGACATCAAGGCGTCAGGTAAGCAGCCTTATCCGAATACCTTTAAGCGCACGGACTATGCTCAGGATTTACAAACGGCTTTTGATGGTATCTCAAAGCAAGAAATCGAAGATAAAATTGCCAATGGTGAAAAAACTCAAGTAAATGTTGCTGGTCGCGTGATGCTCAATCGCGGCGCGTTTATTGTGATTCAAGATATGACCGGTCGTATTCAGTTATATGTAGCACGCAAACAGCTAGACCCAGAGACACTAGCGACGATCAAATCGCTAGATTTGGGTGATATCGTTGGGGTATCTGGTTATATTGGTCGTTCTGGCAAAGGCGACTTATATGTCCATATCGAAGCGCTGACTCTATTGACCAAAGCGCTACGTCCGATGCCAAATAAGTTCCATGGCTTGGCCGATGTCGAAGCACGCTATCGCAATCGTCATCTTGATTTGATGACCAATGAGACCACGCGCGATACCTTTGTGATTCGCAGTCAGGTTATCAGCGGTATTCGCAAATTTATGCTAAATGAGCGTTTTATGGAAGTTGAAACGCCGATGATGCATCCTATTCCAGGCGGCGCGGTCGCGCGTCCGTTTGTGACCCATCATAATGCTTTAGACATGCCGCTATACTTGCGTATCGCCCCTGAGCTGTATCTAAAACGCCTAGTGGTTGGTGGCTTTGAAAAGGTATTTGAGATTAACCGCAGTTTTCGTAATGAAGGCGTATCTACCCGTCATAATCCTGAATTTACCATGATTGAGTTTTATCAGGCATATGCCGATTATCATGACTTGATGGATTTGACCGAGCGATTGTTCAATGAGTTGGCGATGGATATTTTGGGCACCACGGAGCTGACTTATCAAGGCGAGGCGATTAGCTTAAAAGCCCCATTTATCCGCTTGTCGATGTCTGATGCCATCGCTAAATATGCCGAAAACTTCGATATATCGCGTATCAACGACCGTGAGTATCTTGCAGAATATGCTTCAACGACGCTTAAACAACAAGTCAAAGATGTCTTTGGCGTGGGTAAATTGCAGACCATTATCTTTGAAGAAACCGCTGAGCATCAGTTACGTCAGCCGACTTTTATCACCGAATACCCAGCTGAAACTTCACCGCTGGCACGCCGTAGCGATGACAATCCTGACATTACCGATCGCTTTGAGCTATTTATCGGTGGTCGTGAACTGGCAAATGGCTTTAGTGAGCTCAATGACCCTGCCGATCAAGCTGAGCGTTTCCATGGCCAAGTCGCTGAAAAAGACGCTGGCGATGATGAAGCGATGCATTTTGATGAAGAATATATCGAAGCCTTGTCTTATGGTTTACCGCCGACTGCAGGTGAGGGTATCGGTATCGATCGTTTAGTGATGCTATTTACTGACTCGGCCAGTATTCGCGATGTAATTTTATTCCCACATATGCGCCGCAAGTTCGAAAGCTAGACTGCTTTACTTGCCATAAATCGACGCTGGGACTAAACTGAACATAAGAAGGTTTTTTGTACTTTTAACGGAATGGTCTCAAGTGTTTTATGAGACCTTATGGATAGGGATGTTATGGACACTCAGCAAGTACCAGCGTCGATTTGGCAGCAGATGATTCAGCAAAACTTTTTATCTTTGTACGATTTAACTCCAGACAAAATCACTGACCCTGAATATCTTCAGGGTCATGATTTTGTCTTTGAGTTTTCTAATGCCGTGGTCTACCTTATCGTCAATGATGTGACGATACAGGCTGATAGACAGGATATCGATAGCACTCAGGTGCGTACGTGGAGAAAAGAGGTTGTCAATCAGCTGATTAAGCAACACGCTCAGTTGTATCTTAAGAATGATCAGGCGCTTGCCTATCAAAATGATTCTAAAAACCAGTCTAAAAATAAGTTGGCATCTGGCCAAAGGCAAACAGTAGACAAGGCGATTTATTTTATTGGTTTGACCGCACTTTCGGTTCAGCATCAAGAGATTGCTGAGATAAATGCTGAAAAGAATAATGCTCAAAACCTTTATCAAAACCGCTATCAGAATAGTTATCGTAATAGCCAACAGAGTAAACCTGTAGAAACCGCTTCATATGCGGTTGGCTATGAATATGGTAGTCAGTTTTTTGCAGAAGACTGTGTGTTAGATTTGGATGATGAAGAAAGCGTCTTGCAAGTCTTTAGCTATCAGAATTTCACTGAGATACTCAAGCAATTGGTAACGCCCAGTGATTTGACGGCATTTCTAGACTTTCACCGCCGTAAGCTTGCCGGATTTGAAGCCTTTCAAGACGAATCAACCTTGCTTGCCCAGTTTTTACAGTCGCCAGATTTTCACCAAAGAGCGATTGAGGTTCAAAAACAACTGGTTAGCCATAATTTGATAGCAGAGATTGAACCAAGATTGCTAAAAGCGGCAGAGCCTGAGCAGGCAGAGTTTGCTCAAGGGTTGATGGCAGAGATTCAAAAGAACACGCGCATGTGGTACAAGCTGTTTAATAGCTTAGTCAAAGAGTGTTATGCCGCCGGTACGCCATTGCCAAAAGAGCAGGTTGATATTTTGGTCGATGAGTCCATGTATACCTATGCTTGTTTGGTAGAGAAAATATTGGCGCACAGAACCATTGACCAAGATTCACGCTGGAGTGGCTACGTGCGTCATGAGCACTCTTATAATGTCTTTGGGCGTCATTATCTGCTGGTTTTTTATGCGCAAGATGACAGCAGCTCGTTAAGTGCGGACAAAGTGCGTGCCGGTCATCAAGATTTATTATTTGAGCTCAATGCACAAATGCAGCAGCCGGTCATGCAAGATCTGTTTTTAATCGGTGTCGATGTCAGACCCTGTGACGACAGCGTAAATACCGAGGTGCATCTTGACGCATTTCATCAGCAAGGCTCGCTTATCGATGCTAATACCCAACGTTTGTATGAACAGCTGGCTGAGTTACGGGCGCAATCCTAACTTGTGCTAGAACCCAGTTTCGACGTTTGGTTTCAATACCTACTTTGGTCGTTAGTTTTAAGCTAAATCGCTGATTTGAAGCTTTATTTACATTATTACTCACGTTGGCATTCATTATGACGCAGCAATATCAAGTTTTAGCGCGCAAATACCGTCCAAAAAACTTTCACGAGTTGATTGGGCAATCGCACGTCTCGCAAGCACTGATTAACGCGATTGATTATAATCGCCTGCATCATGCTTATTTATTTACGGGTACACGCGGCGTTGGTAAAACGACCATCGCCCGTATTTTGTCTAAATGTTTAAACTGCGAGACGGGTATTACCAGTACTCCATGTGGCGTCTGTGATAATTGCGTGGCGATTGATCAAGGACGTTTTATTGATTTAATCGAGATTGATGCCGCCTCGCGCACCAAAGTTGAAGACACCCGCGAGCTACTTGATAATGTGCCATATGCGCCAAGCCAAGGTCGCTACAAGGTATACCTGATTGATGAGGTGCATATGCTGTCGACACACAGCTTTAATGCGCTGCTCAAAACCTTGGAAGAGCCACCTGAGCATGTAAAATTCTTACTAGCCACCACCGACCCACAAAAGCTGCCCATCACGATTATCTCGCGCTGTTTGCAGTTTGTGTTGCGTCCTTTATCGCAAAGCCTGCTTAGTGAGCATCTAGCCAATATCTTAAATCAAGAGCAGGTGGATTATACCCAGCCTGCACTTTGGCAATTGGCCAGTGCTGCCAAAGGCTCGGTGCGTGATGCGTTGTCATTGACCGATCAAGCGATTGCATTTGGACAAGGCGCGCTCGATGATGTAACAGTTAATGCCATGCTTGGCTTAATTGATGCCGCTGATTTGGTGCGCTTAATTACAGATATTTATAATCATGATAAATCAGCAGTCGCCACTCATATCGAGCAGATGCGTGCACAAATGGTCGATGCCACTAGCATGTTTGATGGCTTGGCTGAGCTGTTACATCAATTGGCATTGACGCAGCTGCTGCCAGAGGTTGCCCTTAACGTAAACGAAGCACAAGCGCAGCAGATTAATCAGCTTGCGCAGCACATGTGTCCTGACGTTTTACAGCTATATTACGAAATCGTCGTCCAAGCGCGTGAAGGCGTAAAGCTGGCTAGCACACCGATGCAGGCGCTTGAGATGTGTATTTTACGTCTATTAGCGTTTCGACCTTTACCCGTCGATGAGATTTTAGTAAACGTACCTGGTACTACTATACCGTCTGACCCTGTATCATCTGTTTCTACAGGCTCGATAGAAACTAATACGGCCGATAATGCTAAGGCTGAACTCAATACAGTGTCAATAAGTGCCAATACTGTTGATGCAGCAAACACCACTGCACTTTTAAGTACAGATGAAAATATAGCGCCTTCATTAGAGCAAACCTTAGCAGTAGTAGAAGCGCTATCAGAATCGCAGCCAGAACCACACTTAGAGCCAGCAGCGGACTCAATACTGCCACTACCAGGCTATGATGCTGATTATCCGACCCCACATCAAAATGAGGTCGAGCCATACAACACAAGTTATGATGATACTGAATTTGACCAATATAATAGCTACGGTAATGATGAAGGATTGGATTTATTAAGCAGCTATATTAAGCCTGAACCTGTTATTGAGCCTGAACCTGTTATTGAGCCTGAACCTGTTATTGAGCCTGAACCTGTTATTGAGCCTGAACCTGTTATTGAGCCTGAACCTGTTATTGAGCCTGAACCTGTTATTGAGCCTAGCGCAAATGATTCTCAATTAACTGCGCAAGTAGATGATCCGCGTACTTTATTACGCTGTGCGCCGCAAGAATTAACGGGCGAGTGGACGCCAGAAAAATGGGACTACTGGCTACAATGCGCCCGTGAAGCTGGTAGTTTGGCGCCCGATGAATTGGCACTGGCACGTCAAGGAATGATGACCGGGCACTGTAACGCTAAAGCGGTCTTTGTCACGGCGGTGGATAGTAAGCATCTGCAAGCTACTTTTCAGCAGCTGGCGGCAAAATTACAAGAACAGTTTACGCAAGCAGACATTAGCTTGCAGATAGATGGCAGTATTATGCAAGCCGATGATAAGACGCCTGAACGTCGTCAACAAAAACGCCTTGTTGAAGCGCGTACAGTGGCAGAGTCTAGATTGCTTAATACGCCCGTTATGCAGTATTTGACGGAGCGCGGTGAAGGAAAAATGGGTAAGGTTCAGTTATATTAAAGCGTTCAGTTATATTAAACAATGCTCAATTTTATGATTGGCAATCTTTAATCAGTAAACCTTTATATATTTTATTATAATTCTCCAAATATCAAGGCGATATCAATTTATCGCCTTGATATTTTTCGTTTTATTAATGACTAAATAGCTTTGGATGACTAACAGAGTTATAGTAAAAAACTGTAAGATTTATTATAATCCGCTATAATGGTTAAGTTATATTAAAAACTAAAAAGCAGCTTAGGTGGAAATATGTTAGATAATTTACGTGGTATGGCTGTGTTTGCCAGTGTGGTCGGACACGGCTCTTTTAGTGGTTCAGCTCGCGAATTGGGTATTACGACCAGTGCGGTCAGCCAACAGATACGCGCTTTAGAAAACGAGCTTGGCGTAGTACTCCTACATCGCTCAACTCGTAAGCTTAGCTTAACAGAAGCGGGCGCCAGCTTTTATGAAGCGGCAAAAGATGTGGTCAGTGCCGCTGAACAAGGGCGTATTAAAGTCAATCAATTACGTGATGAGCTTGCTGGTAGTTTGCGTATTGCAACGACGCCTGAGCTTGGCGTTCACCATATTTTGCCCGCTCTATCGACTTGGATGTCGGCGCACGATGACCTTAGCATTACTTATTTTGCTGACAATCATTATATCGATATGATTGATGAGCGTATCGATATTGCGGTACGTATGAGCCCTAATATCAACGACTCAACCTTGAGCAATCATCCGTTATCTGATGTGCGTCAACTGTTGGTCGCCTCGCCGCAGTATTTACGTCAGCATAAAAAGATTGAAACGCCAAAAGACTTAGCAGACCATCAGCTGATTTGTATCGATATCATGAAGGATGCAAGTCATGTCGAGCTTACTCAGACCGAAACAGGCAAGAAAACACGCATTAAAATGAATTCGCGTATTCACACCAACAACGTCTTTATGGCGATGACTTTAGCAAAGGAAGGTCATGGTATAATTCGTATCATGGAGATGGACGTCAAAAGAGAGCTTGAAAATGGCAATTTGGTCGAAGTGTTGACTGGTTATCAGCTGCCAAGTTTCGTGCTATATGCCGTCACCTTAAACCGTGATCAGCAACCAGCAAAAATCACCCGTTGCTTAGAAGTATTAAAAAAGTACTTTCATGCCAATTAAGTTAAGTATTTAGTAATATCTGATTAAAATGCTTTTAAAGTGTTAAAAGGCAAAAAGCCTATAGATAATGTATCTATAGGCTTTTTCTAGTTTTAAACTTTGATTAATTCAACCGTTTAAAACGAAGGTTTCAATAAATTAACCAAACGCTCAACCACTTGTGAGCTTTCATCACGGCTCATATTAAGCGGCGGCAATAGTCGAATCACATGCCCGCCTGTGACATTAATGATTAATTTTTGCTCATCACGGGCACGGTCAACCAATTTGCTACAATCCATCTCTTCTGGCAGCGCGATACCAATCATCATCCCTGCGCCGCGAGTGCTAACGCCATATCGTCCAAGCGCATTAACCACGCCTTCACGGATGAACTGTCCTTCGGTGACGGCATTGTCCATGATACTGTCATCAGCAAGCACTTCATAAACGCTATGTACTACGCGACTGGCTAGCGGCGTGCCACCATAGGTTGAGCCGTGACTACCGGCGCCAAACAAGCCATTGGCACGCCCGCGTACCATGCAAGCACCTACAGGGAAACCGTTACCTAAGCCTTTGGCCGTGGTTAAGACATCAGGGCGTGCATTGCTATGCTGATACGCAAAGTACTTGCCCGTACGACCGTTACCGGTTTGTACTTCATCGAGCATAAATAACCAATCATGACTACCGCATATAGCTTGTAGTTGCTCAAGATACGTAAAGCCATTGGCTGCGGTATTTAAACCACCTTCGCCTTGTATAGGCTCGACAAATACCGCACAGATATCATCATGGTCATGAGCGGCTTGTTCAATCGCGGCGATATCACCAAAGGGCACACGAATAAAGTCTTCATCCAAGGTATAAAAACCTTCACGGGCTTTAGGGTTGGCAGTTGCTGATAACGACAGCAAGGTACGACCATGAAAAGACTGTTCCATAACGATAACTTTTGGGCGTTTAAAACCTTGCTGATGCGCATAGAGCCGTGCCAGTTTTAATGCCGCTTCATTGGCTTCAGCGCCACTATTAGCAAAAAATACGCTGTCCATTTGCGCGGCATTACATAGAGCTTCGCCAGCTCGCTCTTGCCAATCAATGCCAAATAAATTACTGGTATGCACTAAGGTTGCTGCTTGCTGCTGAATAGCCTCAGTTACTTCTGGATGACAATGCCCCAAGCCGCATACTGCGATACCCGTCAAGGCATCTAAGTAGGGCGTCTCATCTTTGGTATAAAGCCAACTGCCTGAACCGCGGGTGAAGCTAATTGGTTGACGATTGTAAGTGGGCATCAGGTAAGTAGCAGACATGTAAAATATCCTTGGAATTATATAAAGGTTAGAGGGCTAAAGAGATTGGGATTAATTAGAGCTCATCAGAAAACGGCGTCGATTCGGCAGGTAAGGTATATTCTTCGTTTGCCCAAGCGCCTAAGTCGATAAGCTTGCAGTGATGACTACAAAATGGCTTATATTTATTGTCCTGCCACGCGGTTTGGTTGCCGCATTCTGGACAAGGATAGGTTTTGGGTAAGGGGTTGGTATGGTTGTCGCTGTTGCTAGAAGTAGATTCAGTCATAATAAAAGTAGATACATCCTATGGGCTATCAATAAATGCTGTCATTTAGGACAGCGCTTCTAATCAATAGCGAGTATGAAAAATGTGGGTTTTCCAGATTTATAAGCAATCGCCCTGCGTCATTAATAATTGTCATTCGATAAGCGTGGAGGTTGTATTACTATTGGGCTGGATTGACTATATAATAGCATGCGACCGGATAATGACAAATGACAAATCCCTTAAGGATAGTAGATGACTGACAATTTTGAGCTTTCGCATCAGCAGCAGCGCGCCTTTCAACCACAAAAACTCTCAGCTCCACGCGATTTTATAATGCCGGATATATTGGTTGACGCCGAGCTGCCTTTGGTATTGGAGATTGGCGCAGGGAAGGGCAAGCATGCGCTTAGCTTCGCACTGCAACATCCTGATAAGCACTTGATAGCCATCGAGCGTACGCGTAATAAATTCGATGCTTTTGCTAAAATGGCAGCGCAGCAAAAGTCATGCAACCTCAGCGAGATTCATGCTGATGCCATCGCTTGGATTGTCCACGCCATTGCACCAAACAGTATCGAGCGTATCTTTATCTTATATCCCAATCCTGAGCAACATAACCCTAACCAACAGTGGTTAAATATGCCTTTTTTTGAATTCTTGCTTTCTCGTTTGCAAGTAGGCGGAGAAGTAGTGCTGGCGACTAATATAGAGGCATATATGGATAATGCAGAGCAGCAAGCCAATGAGGTCTGGTGCTTACCGAATACGCGTCATAAAGTCGCTAGTGATAGTCAGCGTACACACTTTGAAGTCAAGTATCTAGCGCGCGGTGAAACTTGTTGGCAGTTAAACATGCGTAAGCCTGAGAGTTATCAAACCAGATTCGACAATTGGCAAGCGAGTAATAAAGAATAAGAAATAGCCTAAGCAAAAAATGCATTGTAGTCGAAATTATCGAATAAAAAAGTAAGGACAAAGAACAGAAAACAAAAAATTATTATTAGTAAGGTAATTATATAAAATAGCCTAAGCAAATAAAAATAAAACATAAAAAGACCGCCACAAAAGGACGGTCCAAAAAATATCACTTTCTCATCTTATAAAAAAGGCTTTACCAGTTTATTAGAATCCGTATGCGCATCTAGCACTGTCAAAAAGGTATAAGCACCGATAAATTTTCTACTGATAAACATAAATTCTTTAGGTGGCAGATTGAACTCGAAAGACTGTATTGCTCGCGTAGCGTTATTTGAGAGGCGAGTATGCAACTTACTGTACGCCCAAATATAACGCTGCTGTTCATCCAAACAGTTATTAGGAATATCAGGGTTTAAAGTAGGGTCGCTAAAGGGTTCTGTCGCTAATAAAAACAATGAAGCGATATCGGAGCGTACTTTATCGCTCATGCTATCAAAAAAATCATAACCGGTCATGGCGCGTTTCATTGCTTGATGGTCATGATGATAGCCAGCTCGCAATAGCCCGTGAGCAATGGTTAGTAAGTTATCATCGAATTGGCGAATGGCACCAAAATCTAGCAATACCAGCTTATCAATTTCGTTTTCATCAGCAGCGACACGAACGAGGTAATTACCAAAATTCGGATCCGTTTGCATCTCGCCCCATACAAAAATCTCTTGCATCATGATTTCGATAGCGGCTTGACCGATAGCGTTGCGGCGCTCATGTGACAATAACTGTAGCGCTTCCGAGACCACCGTAATGCCTGGCTCATAAGACATGCATAACAAGCGTTTGGTTGAGTAAGTACGATTGATTTTGGGTACGATATAACGCGGGTCGCCTAGTAAGCGCTCATAAAAACGCTCCGTTGTCGCTGCTTCCGCTTCGTAGTCAACTTCATGATGGAGGAGGTCACGTATCTCTTCAAACCATGCATCGAGGGCGCGTGTTTGCGGTACGATATTACTGACTTTTAATAAACGCTTAAATAAAGCCAAGTCAGAATTGATGGCATCGGCCACACCGGGATATTGGATTTTTAACACCACTTGCTCGCCCGTTGCCAATACCGTTGCGCGATGAACTTGGGCGAGGGAAGCGGTACCAATAGGAACGGGATCAACTTCTAGCTCATTTAACTTCGTGCCTAATAATTGGCGTAATGTGACCTCGATTTTTGGCCATGCTAAGGTGGCGGTATCGTCATTGAGCGTTTGCAGGGCGCGCGTGATTTCGGGCGGTAATATATGTTCGCCATAAATTGCCAGCATTTGACCAATTTTTACCACCGACCCTTTTAATTTACCCAGCTCTTCTGCCAGATAATGCGCCTGTTCTTCCATAAAAATTTGATTGCGCGCCGTACGTGCTTCTTTATTCAAAAACATACCAGACACACTATTACCTGCCCAACGACGACCGATATTTAAGGAGGTTTTCGCAATAGACATCCGACGCTCAAACCCTGAGGTCTTCAGGTTGTCGATGGATTGCTTATTATTAGACGGTTTATTATTAGAGGGTCTAGAGGTATCATTTGCCATAAATATAATCATTCATCCGGTTGCTATTGATGTGCGGGCGTAAACCGACAATACAAGGAGATGCGACGTACTGGTACAAAATTGTATCATATAATGGGTGGTAGATTGAGCTGCCTGCGCCTAGCATGAGCCGTTACTTTGTAAGTTAACGTATGCTTATTAAAAGTACATCTATGAATTGCTATGTTACAGGCTACGACCGAGCATTAAAGCGCTCAAAATCAAGCGCCACAATAAATAGCCTTATTCTAACACTAAGCCGCCAAAGATAATTTTTAAAATACGCTCATAAAAAATGAGCAAACGAAAAATCCGACCTAGCATTATACTAGATCGGACTGCTATAAAAACAATATAAGAAAAACGATATAAGTTTTAAATTGGCTTAACCATATTAAACGTTTTCGCGCGCAATCGCATGGTGTCCGATATCACGGCGATAATGAGCGCCATCAAAACTAATCGCGCCTGTTACGGTCAATGCGGCTTGCTGTGCACCAGAAATGCTATCAGCCAATGCCGTCACGCACAATACACGCCCGCCATTGGTCACCACTTCTTTCTCATCATTATCATCACTATGCGTATCGTTATTAGAGAAAGCCGTACCAGCATGAAAAACTTTGACTGACTTTTGATTGTCATTATCTAACTCTGGCAAGCCGGTAATTACATCACCTTTAGATGAGGTTTCAGGATAGCCTTTTGAAGCAACGACAATACCGAGAGCAGGGCGCTCATCCCAATTGGCTGCGGTTGGTAATTTACCCTCTAGCCCTTGTGCGACCAAGTCAACCATCGATGATTGTAAACGCATCAAAATTGGCTGCGTTTCTGGGTCGCCAAAACGGCAGTTAAACTCAATTACATACGGGTCGCCCGCCTCATCAATCATTAGCCCAGCGTATAAAAAGCCAGTATAAGGATGTCCGGCGGCTTTCATGGCATCAACAACAGGTTGGATAACTTGCGCCATTACCTTATCGTGAACGTCTTGGGTGACGACTGGGGCAGGGGAGTAAGCGCCCATGCCACCAGTATTTGGTCCCGTATCGCCTTCGAAGGCACGTTTATGGTCTTGGCTGGTTGCCATCGGCAAGATGTTGTTACCATCTACCATGCAAATAAAGCTGGCTTCTTCCCCTTGCAAGAATTGCTCGATAACCACACGGCTACCAGCATCGCCAAATTTATTGTCCGCAAGCATATCGTCAATTGCTTCGTGCGCCTGCTCGATGGTTTCGGCGACGATAACGCCTTTGCCAGCAGCCAAACCGTCGGCTTTGATCACAATCGGTGCGCCTTGCTCATCGATATAGGCTTTGGCAGCAGTAGCGTCCGTAAACCCTTGATAAGCTGCGGTTGGTATTTTGTTTTGTGCCATAAATTCTTTTGCAAAGGTTTTTGAGCCTTCGAGCTGCGCACAATAAGCGGTTGGCCCCCATGCTTTGATACCGGCTGCACGACAAGCATCAACGATACCGGTTACCAGCGGCGCTTCTGGACCGACAATCACCATATCAATGGCATTATTTTGGCAAAATTCGATGACAGCACTGTGTTCGTCAGCATCGGCTATATCTTCTAAGGTGACGTTTTGGCATTTGGGCTCAAGGGCGGTGCCAGCATTACCGGGGGCGACATAGATGCTTTGTACCTTGTCGTCTTTTGCACACTGCCATGCGAGTGCGTGTTCGCGACCACCTGAGCCAATCACCAAAATATTCATCATACGTCTGCCCTTAGCATCAAAATTCATTGTAAGTTGTTTGCGAGTTAGTTTTTTGGGAGTTAATAGCGAGCCAGCAAAATTTGCTGCAATATACTGCGGTATTCTAACAAAAAAACGCCATGATTGTCATGAGTATCCACCTGCTAGCAAGTTTTAGATGAGGTTAGGGTGTTATTGTCTTAATTACTAAATACTCTATCTTTAACTGTCTCATTATCAAAGGTTATCGACATTTTAGTGATTCATGAAATGATGTTGTACGCTTTTGCTAGACGCCGCAGTGCGTTACACTTTGATAGGTTGGCACTAGTAGATACCAATGATTGGTTATTGCAAAAACGAGAACGACAAACCTATAACAAAGGACAATGGATATGCCTCACAACTTAAATATCGCAAAAGAGCGGATCAGCCAGATAAGCGATATTGCCACCAGTTATGTACAAAAAGACAAATCGCTATTTGACCATTTTATTAATAGCTATTATCAGACGCTGCATCAAGAAGTGGCGAAAGATATCAGTAATATGGATTTGGCTGGTATGGCGCTGCATCATTTTACCTTGCTCAAAGCCTATGACGGCAGTCAGCCGCAGCTTGCTATTTTAAACCCCATCGCAGAAGAGCAGCATTTTCATAGCTCGCATACGGTTATTCAAATAGTCGCTTACGACAGACCATTTTTGGTCGATACCATTTTAATGAGCTTGGAAACAGAAGGTATCGACGTCCATCGTACCTATAATATTATTATTGGCGTCGAGCGCGATGAAAATGGTGATATCACTCATGTCGAAAGTGCTCATGAAAGCGACACCTCAAAAATGTCTTTGATTCATTGCGAAATCGCTTATCAAAACAATGACGAGTTGGCGGCATTAAAGCAGATGCTGCTGGCAAAAATCGATACCCTTGATATCGTCGTTGATGACTGGCAGCAGATACGCGGCAAGCTGACCGATATAAAAGCGGAGCTGGCTGGTCAAAATCTACCCGAAGTGTATTATTCGCCGCAAGAAATTCAAGCGTTTTTGGATTGGGTATTAGATGAGCATTTTATCTTTTTAGGCTATCGCGAGTACCGCTTAGAAAATGATGACAATTTAGACTTATTTGCCATTGGTAATAGTGGGCTTGGCCTGTTGCGCGGCGGTAGTGAGGATACGTTATCAAAAAGCTTTGATGAGTTGCCTCATAATCTAAAAAAACTATTAACCGAGCCACGCGTATTGATGTTGTCTAAATCAAGCCGTGTATCACCTGTCCATCGTCCGGTATACATGGACTTTTTAGGCATTCATAAGTTTGATGACCATGGCAAGCTGATTGGCGAATATCGCTTTATTGGTCTCTTTACCGCGCAAGCCTATCAGCTAAGCGTACAACAGATTCCGCTGCTACGTGAAAAAGCCAATAAAATCATGGCGATGGCGGATTTACCACGTGATGGTCATGCGTATCATAAAATGATGCATGTGATTAACTCTTTACCGCGCGATGATTTGTTTCAAGCCAGCGTTGAAGAGTTATATCCTATCGTCTCTGGTATTAGCCAATTGCAAGATAAAAAAAGCTTGCGTTTATTTAGCCGAGTCGATCATTATCAGCGCTTTGTATCCTGCTTGGTCTATATCCCGCGTGATAAATTCAATACCGAGCTGCGTATTAAAGTACAAAACGTCTTAAAAGACGCTTACGGCGGTACGTCATCTGGCTTTACCACGGAATTTAACGAATCAGAACACGCCCGCGTCCACGTCCATGTGCGTACGATACCCGGTCAAGTAAATGACTTGGATACGGCGGCGCTACAAGATAAGCTGTCGGCTCTTATGCAATCATGGCGCGATAATTATCAAAAAATGCTGCTCGATAATGTCGGCGAGCAGCAAGCAAATGCCTTAATGCGCCGCTTCTTAAGCTATATTCCAGCAGCCTATCAAGAACGCTTTGATGCGCGGACGGCGGTCGAAGATACCAAACGTCTGGCGAGTTTAAATGACGAGCAGCCAATGATTTGGCATTTATATAAGTCAACGGGCGGCGCCAGCAATCAGCTGCACCTAAAACTATATGGTCGCCAAAACCCTGTGATTCTCTCAAAAGTCTTGCCGGTACTAGAAAACTTTGGCGTATCGGTCATTTCTGCCCAAACCTATGAGTTCTATTTACCAGAGCAGCCGATTTGGATGCAAGAGTATGAGCTGGTATTGGAACATGTTGACACCATCGATATGCAAGTGGTACGCGTGCAGTTTGAAGACAGCCTTAAGCAAATATGGGCAGGGCGCGTTGAGAGTGATTCCTTTAATGAGCTGGTATTAACCACCAAACTCGACACGTATGATGTGGTGGTACTGCGTGCCTTATCACGTTATATGATGCAAGCAAAAGCACCGTTCTCTAGTGCTTATATTCAGCAAACCGTGGTAAAAAATAGTGCCATTAGCATTGCCTTAAGCGAGCTATTCGATGCGCGCATGAATCCTAAATACAGTGAAGAGGAGCGCGCCAGCAAAACCAGTCAAACTCGAGAGCAAATCAACAGCGCCTTGGCTGGTGTCAGTAGTTTAGATGAAGATCGTATCCTGCGTTGGTATTTAGATTTGATTAATGCCATGGTGCGTACCAACTTCTATCAAAGAGAAGCAGATGGTCAACGTAAAGACCGTTTATCGTTTAAGTTTTTGGCGGCAGATATTCCAAACTTACCCAAACCTAAGCCTATGTTTGAGATATTTGTTTATTCACCGCGCGTTGAAGCGGTGCATTTACGCGGCGGTAAAGTCGCTCGCGGCGGGCTGCGCTGGTCGGACCGTATGGAAGATTTCCGTACCGAAGTACTTGGTCTAGTCAAAGCGCAAATGGTCAAAAACGCGGTCATTGTCCCGGTTGGCTCCAAAGGCGGTTTTATCGTCAAGACCAAAACCATGGCTGATGGCCGTGAAGCTTTCCAAGCAGAGGGCATCGCCTGTTATCAAGCGTTCCTGCGCGGTATGCTTGATGTGACCGACAATATTGTCGATGGCAAAATTGTCCCGCCAGCCAACACCGTACGTCATGATGAGGACGACCCGTATTTAGTGGTTGCCGCCGATAAAGGTACCGCTACTTTCTCAGATATTGCCAATGCCTTATCAAGCGAGTATAACTTCTGGCTTGACGATGCCTTTGCCTCAGGTGGCTCGGTTGGCTATGACCATAAAGCCATGGGTATCACCGCACGCGGTGGTTGGGAGTCGGTCAAGCGCCACTTCCGTATGCGTGGTATGGATATCCAAAACCGTGATGACTTTACCGTTGTTGGTATCGGTGATATGAGCGGCGACGTTTTTGGTAACGGCATGCTCAGATCCACACATACTAAGTTGGTCGCAGCCTTTAACCATTTGCATATCTTTATCGATCCAAACCCAGATACCGCCGCGTCTTATGTCGAGCGTGAGCGTCTATTTAATCTGCCGCGCTCAACGTGGGACGACTATGAAAAATCGCTCATTAGCCAAGGTGGCGGCGTGTTCTCACGTCAAGATAAAACCATTGCCATCAGTCCTGAGATGAAAGCATTATTTGATATCAGTGAAGATAGCCTTGCACCCAACGAGTTAATCAGCGCGCTGCTAAAATCGCCAGTTGATTTGATTTGGAATGGCGGTATCGGAACTTACGTGAAAAGCGCCAATGAAAGTCATGCCGATGTTGGTGACCGCGCCAATGATGCCGTGCGCGTCAACGGTGGTGAGCTGCGGGCGGCGGTCGTTGGCGAAGGTGGTAACTTAGGCTTTACCCAGCAAGGGCGTATCGAATACGCACAAACGGGCGGGCGCATTTATACTGATGCCATTGACAACTCAGGCGGCGTCAACTGCTCGGATCATGAAGTCAATATTAAGATTTTACTGGGTAAAGTGGTCGAGCAAGGCGACATGACGCTCAAGCAGCGTAATGAGCTCTTAGAGTCTATGACCGATACGGTCGCTGAATTGGTACTGCGCCAAAACTATCTACAACCACAGGCGCTTGAGCTCAGCCATCTACGCGCGGCGGCAAATTTAAGTGACCATCAACGCTTTATTCAAATGTTAGAAAGTGAAGGTCGTCTTGATCGCGCCATTGAATATCTGCCATCGGATGAAGAAATCGCCAAACGCCAAAAAGCGGGCACAGGTCTCACCAATCCAGAGCTGGCAGTTGTGATGGCTTACGGCAAAATGTGGGTGTACGATAATTTGTTGGCGTCAGATTTGCCTGATGCGCCGTATTTCGTTAATGAGCTGCGCCAATACTTCCCTGATGAGCTGGCAGCAAACTTCTTTGATGAGATGAAAGAACATCGCTTGCACCGTGAAATCATCAGTACTTATTTAACCAATAGCATCGTCAACCGTTTGGGTATCGAAGCCTTATTCCGTTTATTTGAGGAAACGGGGCAAACGCTTGCTACGATTGCGCGCGGCTATGCAATTGCTCGTGATGTCTTCCATGTATCCAAAGCTTGGGAAAAACTTGAGTCACTAGACAACCAAGTCGATGCGACCTTGCTACTCGAGCTTGAGCTGCGTTTGCGTGATGCGCTTGAAAATGGCGTAGTGTGGTTTATCAATGCCTTTGGGCAGGACTTGCAAGTTGCCGATATGATCGAGCGCTTTGAAGACAGTGTGGAGAAATTGACCAAAGCAGGCGGTTTTATCGAGCAGCAATTCTCAGAGTACTTGCAAGAAGACATCACAAGCTTAACGGAAAATGAGCTGTCTGCGGATGACGCGGCGATGTTCGCGATGTTGCCGTACCATGTCGATGCCCTAGATGCAGCGCTGTTGGCTGAGCAGTATGAGCGCCCAGTCGATGAGATTGCCACTTTATACTTTGAGGCCTATCACGTTTTGCAGCTAGATTGGATGATGGACAATATCGCCACCTTACCGCAGCAAGACTACTGGGATCGCCGTGCGCGTCATGCCCTTGTCAACGAAGTTTCGCGCAGTCTGCGTATGCTGATGGATACTTTATTAAAGCAGCCTGATGCCAAACAAGCCTTTAATGACTGGAAATCGCGTCATGAAAGTCAGCTTGATTCCATCACCGCTGAGATGCAAAAAATTGATAGCAATGATGAAAGTGATATGAGTTTATCAACATTATCGGTATTGATGAGTGAGCTGAGTGGGCTGGTAAGTAAGTAATAAGCTAAAAAATAAGTCAGATAGCAAATTACAGAAAATCCAGATTATATGTTTATAGAAAAAAATCACCGTTATGAGTTAACGGTGATTTTTTGTTTTTCAATAATAAAAAGAAAACTAAAAAGGCTAATTTAAGGTTATAAAGGTATTTAAACGGCGCATTTTGCCGTTCTTCTCAACCCACACTTTCTCACCATCGTCACGATAACTAGCAAATTGTGGTTTGAGTATTACACTGCCTTTATTATTTATAATGCCAAACTTGCCCGCTTGCTTATAAGTATAAAGCTGATGGTATAGCAGCTTTCTGATGGGGGCGTCTGATGCAAGGATTAACTTACCATTAGCATCGATAATCTGCGCGCTAACAATCTCGTCTTGGATATCTTCGCTCATGCCTGTAGCGGTGCTACCATCGATTAACGTACTACGCAAAAATAGCGGCGGCTTAGCAGAAGTATTAAACGCTTCGATATGTTGATGGGCGGCAAAAGGAATAATAACGTCATTGTTTTGGTCAATGAGCGCGGTCTCGTCGTTTAAGCTTACTTGTAAATATAAAAGCTGACCTGTACAAGCATTTAACGGATGAATCGCCTCATACTTTGGCACGATTGCCCAGTAGCCTTTATCATCAAGCAGTCCTGTACGCCCTTGATCACTAGTCATTTTAAAATAATCTTGGTCATGATCAGAATCGTAGTGCGCATGCTCGATACGCGCCGCGGTGAGTGGAAAAATCCAGTCGCCATGACGATTAATAATACCTTGTCTGGTTGTCGCATCTGATGGTTTGACGCTGACAATAAAGCTGGTTGCGATATCCGGCTCGGTTTGAATAGCGTCATAGTCAAAAGGGACAATGATCTTGCCAGCAGCATTGATAACGCCGTATTTACCATCCTGCTTAGCAAGCACATAGCTGTCCATTACGATATAAGCATCGGACAGATTATCCATGACGATCTGACCACTTAGGTCTTGCAGCTGCTGCGACCCGTCAGCTTGTTCGATCAACTTGCCAGCAAACGGCGTATTATTTTCAATACGCTCAAAGTAGCTACTGGGTAGAGTTCCGGCGCAATTAATCGTCGCCTGCGCAGTCGTCAAACTTAAAGTAGAAGCAGTAATAGTAAATATAAAAGCAATAAGCAAACGCGCATTAATATAAATAATTTTAAATAGAGTATGCATAAATGTGCCACCTTAAAATTACTTTAGCCATTAACTGGCAATATGATAACAGCCTTGTCCAGTGATTTTACTAAAGCCACCTGAGAGCTTAGTGACTTGAATTTGGGTCAAAATACGCTCTTTTAGCGCCTGCACGTGCGAGATGACGCCAATCAATTTGCCTTCTTGCTGTAAGCTGGTCAAGGTATCGAGGGCGATATCCAGTGATTCCTCATCAAGGGTGCCAAAGCCTTCGTCCAAAAATAACGAATCGACGCGAATATTATGACTGGCCATCTGCGACAGTCCGAGCGCTAATGCTAGGCTGATAATAAAGCCTTCACCGCCAGAGAGATTTTTAGTGCTGCGTCTCTCGCCACCTTGATAGTTGTCAATGACATTGAGCTCGAGCGGACTATTGTCGTCACGCGCCAGCAAATAGCGATCGCTCATTTTATGCAGCTGGGCATTGGCATGGGTCACCATGATATCAAAGGTCAGACCTTGGGCAAAGGTACGATACTTTTTGCCACTGCTTGAGCCTATCAGTTCATTGAGCTGTCGCCAGACTTGCAAGGTGTCTTTTTGATGAGCAATGGCTTGGCGCTGAGCCTGCTGGTTGCCTTTTTTCTCTTCATTGTCTTTGAGCTGTTGGCTCATGGCGCCGATTGCTTCAATCAAGCGCTGCAATTCATTTTGTGCCAATTGCTGCTGCTCAGCCAGCGACTCTCTATCTTCAGTGGTTAAAGGGTTGGCTTTTTTCTCCGCCAGTGCTTGCAAGGTTTGAGTCAATAGGGATTGCGCTTGCTTGAGCGTATCGTTGATTTGCTGCTGCTGCTCGGTTAAGTGATGACGCTCGGCAGCTGGCAGGCGCGCGCGCATGAATGCTGCTTCATCGCTAAAGTCAGAGCTGGCGAGCGCTGTTTTAAAAATATCTTCTTGCGTCGTCATAGCAGTGCTAGCGGTCGTTAATTGCTCGGCAAGCAACTGCTGCTGTCGTTGTAATTGTTTGAGAGTGAGCTCAGCACTATCTAATTGCCGCTGCGCTACTGCTTGTTCGCTGTGCGCCTGTTCAAGGACAGTGCGTAACCTTGCTTCTTCTGCATCAGGATTGATATTCATGTTGCTATTATCAACACCAATGTTCGGCACGTTATCTGCAAAAATATTGTCTGCAAAAATATCACGCCGCTCAGTGGTTAATTGTGCCAGTGTCTCGGTTTTCGCAATAATTGCTTGCAGCAAATCATCAAGCTCAACCTTTTGTTTATCCAACTGGGCTTGCTTGGTTTCGATTTGCACGGTAATGCTGCTAAGCGCAGTGATTAGGTTTTGTTGGGCATTTTTATAAGCAGTAAACTGCTGCTTTAGTTGCACTAAACTACTACGCTGCTGACGCAGCGTATCAAGGTGAACCTCATAGTCAGCTTTATTTAGCATAACTTGCTGGTCAATACTCGCTAGCAGCGGCTGTAAAGCAGCAGGTTTGGTAAAGGCATCTAGCTCATACTTGCCCGCAAGGTATTTATTTAATATCGCCAATATAGCGTCTTTAAGCTGCGTTAATTCGGCAAAATTCGTCGAGATTTTTTTCTCGATAGCATCCAAAGCCAGCGTGATTATTTGACTATTGCTCTTAATCTCATGAATATCAGTGGCAAGCTGATACTGCTGCTTTTCAAACGTCTCAATGGTTTTGTTTGTTTTAGCAAGCTCATCGCTTAGTGCTTCATGTTGTGTAAGCGTGTCTTTTAAAGACTGCTTGCGCTTACTGAGTTGGTCTTTAATCGTCTCTAGCAATAACAAACCATCTTTTATTAAGCGCTCTTTTATCAGTGTGCAATCTGTTGAGTCGTCAGCTATTTGTTCACTCAACAAATCCATATCTATGCCAATTTGGCCAAGCTGAGTCATGCTTTCAGTCACGGCGTTAGAATAGGTTTTAGCCAAAAGCGGCTGTATTAAGTCATTGCTGTCCGCGCCCAGTTTTTTTATCTGCTCATAGAGTGGGGTTTTTTGCTCGTGCAACTGCTTAATCTGATTTTGTGTGGTGGCATATTCAATACGCTGCTTGGAGATGGTTTGTTCTAGCGTATTTATCGTCGTATCCAGCTCGCTTATTTGCTGCTGCGTTTGAGCCACTTCGGATGGCTCTTTGTTCAATACAGGATGATGGGCGCCATAAGGATGCTCGCGCGCACCGCAAAGCGGGCAAGGATCGCCCTCTTTTAGTTGGGTAATATAACGCTCTAAACTGGCAACCTGTTGCCATGAATCGAGCAGCTTTTGCTTATCTTGACGTCGGTCTTTGGCGTCTGCCATAAGCGCTTCGTTGTCAGTAATGCTCGCCGCCAGTTTGGTCAAGGTATCATTAATGGTCGGCAGGGCAGTGTTTATCTTATTGATTTGGCTAGCAAGCGCTTCAATTTGCTGTGCCTTAGAGCTCACTTGCTCTATCTGGCTGTGCGTGTGCTCAATCTGCTCTTGCTCATCACGTATAGCAGCCAATGACTGCGTTTGGGTTAATGCTGCCTGCTGTTTTTGCAAAGTGGCTAGCGCTTCACGCGCTTTGGCAATCAAAGCGTTGGTCGCATCTTGCTGCTGCTGACATTGATCAAGATTGGTTTGATATTGGCTTGATTGCTGATGATGAGCAGTTTTTTCGTTTGCCAAAGCGGCATTGTCTTGCAGCAGCGCTTTTAGGCGGCTGCCATGACTATCAAAATTTGCTGCATCGGTATCTATATCGTGCAAAGCGGCGGCGTCAATCAAGTATTTTTCTATCGTTGCTAGCTGGGCTTTGTCCTGATTGAATTGGACGGTATGATTTTCTATCTCTTGGCGTAAGCCTTGCGTATTGGTCGCTAGGCGTTGTTTTCTTTGCTGCTGATCGTCTAACGCCTGCATTTGCTGGGCGATTGCGCCATCGAGCTTACGAGCGTGAGCAATTTTTGGTAACGTGATTTGCAGCTCGTTATAGGCGCTCTGCGTATGAGCGTCAGCTGCTTTTAGCGTATTCACCGCGTGCGCAAGGCGCTCTTGTTGCTGCGGCAACTGATGGTTTAGTGCCTGCTGATCATTTTGCAAGCGTTTAACGTCATTACGATTATGGGCAAGTTGGCTGTATTGGCTGTCAATCTCCAAGGCTTTATTGGCGGCGTTAAGACGCTTAGCATTAGGAGCGAAATCTGCCTGCGCTTGCTTGGCAACCGTAACCTCGTTTTGATGATTATCGACGTTTTTTTCTAATTCTGCCACCGTATCGAGCCAGTTGACTTGCACTTGCAGACGTTGATACTGTTGTTGCTGCTTGATTTGCGCGGTTTGATGCGAGGTTAATTTTTCGTTAATCAGCGCTTCTTCATCGGCGTCTAACAAAGTTAAACCATCTAAGCCAAACTGTAGTTTATTTAAAATTTCTTCTTCCGCGCGTTTTTTTTCAAAGACATGGGTCGATATCGTCGCGTAGATATCTGTACCCGTGATTTTTTCTAAGATATCGGCGCGCTCATCGGCCTTAGCCTTTAAAAACGCGGAAAAACTCCCTTGCGCCAGTAAGATTGAACGCGTGAACTGCTGAAAATCCATTCGTGTCAGCTCAACGATTTTTTCTTTGGTGCGTGAGAGTTTGCTTTCTAGTATTTCATCGCCTTTAAGCTTGTCATCTTTGTTATCGGCATTATTTTGATGGTTAGTTTTAGGCGTTACCAAAGCAATCTCATGGGTAGCATCTTGCAAGTTACCATCCGCCTTGCCATAAGCGCGGCGCTGTCCCCAGCGGCAGCGATATTGCGTGCCATTTAAATCAATGACCACTTCCGCGAAACACTCTGCCGTTTGCCGCGTCATGACCTCGTTGCTACTTTTACTGATGTTATTAATTCGCGGCGTCTCACCATATAGCGCCAGACAAATCGCATCCAAAATCGTGGTCTTGCCAGCGCCGGTCTGTCCAGTAATAGCAAATATGCCTTCATTGATAAACGCGGAATCAGCGAAATCGATATGCCATTCGCCCTTTAAAGAGTTTAAGTTTTTGAGTCGCAGTTCGATTAGGCGCATGTGTCGGTCTTTGTCGTTTGAATGGATGGTTGTGATTGGGCTTTGGAACTTATGTTTTGATGCCGCGCTCAGCGCTCATTTATTCAGCTTGAGCGTCATCATGGTAGATATTATGGAGTATCTGCTGATAGGCGCTGCGTAATGAGGCTTTTTGGGTACCGGCAATGCCATTGATTTCTAAGCATTTATCAAACACATCAAGCTCATTTAAATCTTGTAAGGTTTCAGAAGATTGCTGCTGATTGAGGACTTTATTATAGTTACGCGGATTCTTTGTTAGTAACACTTCACAATTTAAGCCTTCTATCATGGCGTTTACTTCTTCACGCAGCTCATTGACGATTTCGTCACCGTCATAAATCACTTCTAGCCAAATAGACTCTGAGGGCTTTAATGATTTTATCGTAGCAGCGATGGTCGTCAAATCGCCTGTTATTTGTGCCAATTTTTGAAAGCAAGGAATCGGCAGCGAGATTACCTGCATTTGCCGTGACTCATCATGATGCAGTCGTTGGGAAGTTAAATCAGACATTGTAAAAGTGGAATCAGGCTGTACCGCCTTTGACTGAGTAAAGGACGTTTCATCGACGTTAATTGCGGCGCTTTCTTCTTGCTCAACAAAGCCAAATAAATCATCCATAAATTCAGGCGTCTGAATGGCTGCTTTTTTCGCGACTTTTTCAACCTTACTTGTAGTATTGGCAGGCTGAAGAATAGTACTTTCATCAGATAAAGATTTTTCTACTTCGCCAAACTCTACCAACAACACTTGTTTTTGCTGCTTTGCTTCGCCAAAACCCATGGCGATAGGCGAGCCTGAATAGCGGATATGCTCACAGCCGCCGACGCGTTGCGGTACGTGCAAATGCCCCAGTGCCACATAATCAAAGCACTCATCAAACATATCAGCGGAGATTTGACCGAGCGAGCCAACATAAAGATCGCGCACGCCATCATCTTCTGTAGTTTTACTACCTGCGGCGAATAAATGTCCCGTCGCAATAATAGGAATATGGCGCTGATGAGCGTCGCTTAAATGCTCCTGTCTTGCTTTGGCAATGCTAGCCACTTCATCATAATGCGCTCGAATACCCTTGATAACATTGGTATCTTTGCTATCCGCTGACTCGCCAGCATGGCTACCACGCACATCGCGGTCGCGCAGATAGGGTACAGCGGCGATAATACAATGCGGTGTGCCATCAATCGCGTCTAAAACCAACACTTCATCATTTAAATCGTCACAAGCAGTACCGATGACATGGACATTTAGAAACTTTAAGACTTTACTGGGGGCATCTAAAAAAGTCGGGGAGTCGTGGTTGCCCGCGACGATGACTATATGCTCGCAGCACAATTTTGATACTTTACCTAAAAACTCATAATACAGCGCTTGGGCTCTGTTACTTGGCGTCATGGTGTCAAAGATATCGCCAGCTACGATAAGTACGTCCACTTTTTGCGCGCTAATGGTCTCTTGTAGCCAACTTAAAAAGGCTTCAAATTCCTCATAACGCATGCGCCCATAAAGTCTGCGTCCCAAATGCCAGTCGGAGGTATGAAGAATAGTAAGCGGTTTAATAGCAAATGCAGGCATAAGTGAACTTAATAATGGTTAGAAGACTGCGATTATTCTAGCAAGAATTGCTGTGGTTTGCTGTGCTTATAACCTTATGGTTGATTCACTGTGAAAAAGACGGAAAGACTTATTCAGCATTGATGAGTAAATTCAACTTTGGTCAGTAAAATGCTCATCAAATGCAAGAAAATGGGTATCGCTATAGTGGTATAGAGGGCTGTGATTATGAGCCTCATTACAAGTATACCTTGCTTATCAAGAATACAACAATCACCAATCTACTGCTGATGTATCGTCGTTTTATAGTAAGCTGATAAAGATAATTGAGAAGAAAAGGACTATAGAGTAAGGATTACAAAAACCTCTATTAGATATTGCTTAGAGTATTAATGCATTATGACTTGTTATGAAAATTTGTGAGCTTTCTAATGCTTGGCTTGCGCATCCTATCACAGTTAACCAAACTCAAAAACTAACTCTTTATTAACACTAAGTGTTGATATTGAATTTCATTACAGCTTTGGCTTATCGTCCCAATCAAGTAAGAATTTTCTACGCAATTCAGGAGTTAGGACTTCAATAGAATGTATAGTTGCTACTCTATCCGTTAAGCATTTTTCATCGCCAGTAGTTTTAAGTTCAGGAAGATTTTTCTTATCAATAAAACCGCCCCCTGCGAAAGCTTCTGTATCAAATGGAACTGCTATTGCATTTAAGATTACAGTTTTTGAATCTAAGTCAACTTTGATATTAGTAGCTTTCGTATTAAACACTGGGGTTATATAATCATCTTCGTCGCCAAATAAAAGACAGCCATTCTTCATTGTAAATGTACCTGATAATAATGCAGTTAATTGAAAATTATTACTTTCATCATAATAAGAGAAGAGATCGAGTGAGTTTTTCGTTCTTATCACTGGGTTAGAAGTATTACTTACTGTTTTATTAGTGCAACCAAACTGAAATAGAACTACGATAGTAATTAGGAGAAAATATCTGTTTATCATATGTAATAATCTCATGGCATTGATGGAATAGTAACAGATATTTCATGTGCATTATGTATTGAGGAAAAGTATTTTGGTAATGAATCGACAATCTCGATAGTCGCTTGACCTTAATCGCACTTAACCAATTACTAGTTGCTCCACATCATCAGCGGTCGCCAAATTAGCGACCATTGATAGCGCATGTGCTTGCTGGCTAGTAGGGGCTTTTGCCGCCGCTGTCTTGCCGCCGCGCAACCAATTGTTATCAGTATCAGCAGCATTTTCGTTGTTTTGCTCATTGTCTACATGATACCAAGCCAGATCATGATGCAGTCCAACCACATCTCCCATAATCAGCAGAGCAGGCGTGGGTAGCTGGTTTTGTTCTTGCAACTCAACGATATTGGCAAGCGTACCAGTCAAAACTTGCTGATTGGGCATACTGGCATTAGAGACAATGGCGATAGGGGTATCGCTACTACGTCCAGCATCAATCAAACCTGTCGTCAAGCGTGGTAGTGAATGCAGCCCCATATAAAACACCACCGTCTCGTCGGTATTTAAAAAGCTTTTAAAGTTGCTGTTTGGCGTGCCAGCCTTCAAAAACCCCGTGACAAAACGTACCGACTGCGAGTGATCACGGTGCGTCAAAGGAATACCTGCATAACTTGCAGCAGCATTAGCAGCAGTGATACCAGGCACAACTTGATAAGGGACGCCATGCGCACGCAAGCTTTCAATCTCTTCACCGCCGCGGCCAAAGATAAAGGGATCACCGCCTTTTAAACGCACCACACGGCGACCTTCTTTTGCACTATTGACAAGCAGCTCATTGATGCCAAGCTGAGCGACGGCATGGTTGCTACGTTTTTTACCGACAAATACTTTGTCAGCATCGCGGCGGCATAAATCCAATACTTGCGGTGATACTAACGCATCATAATAGACGATATCGGCTTGCTGCATGAGGCGCAGCGCTTTAAAGGTCAGCAGCTCTGGATCACCGGGGCCTGCACCGACGATATAAACTTCACCCATTGGATTTTTTACGGTGTGAGATTCTGTAGATGTATTATCTGCTGTACTTTTTTCATTGATAGCGGATGCAGTGTTATCTAAATCCGCTTGCAGTCGCGCCGCTGCTGCATCTTCATTACCAGCAAACATCAGCTGACTGACGTCACCTTCAAAAGCGCGCTCCCAAAACTGACGACGTCCTGTCAGCGTTGGGATTTTGGTTTTTACCTCATCCCGAAAGTCACCAGCCAGCTTGGCCAATTTGCCATAACCTTGCGGGATTAACGTCTCTAAACGTGCGCGCAGTAAACGTGCCAGCACCGGCGCTTTGCCATTGGATGATATGCCAATCACAATTGGATTACGATCAACGATGGCTGGGAAAATAAAGTCGCATAAATGCGGCGTATCAACCACATTAACGGGAATATTCAGCTCGCTGGCATCAGCGTGAATCTGATGATTGAGCGCTTCATCATCGGTAGCGGCGATAATAACGCGTGCGCCAGTCATATAAGCTTGATTGTAGTTTTCATAAATCAGTTCGTGCTTGGCTTTGTCCTTAGTATGGCTGAGCAAAGCTTGTATTTCAGCACTGATAGTTGGTGCAAGAATCGTGATCGCAGCACCAGCGCGCCTGAGTAAGTCTGCTTTACGTAGCGCGACATCACCGCCACCAACGATCAGTACTTTGTGGTCTTCTAATTTAAAAAATAGCGGAAAGGTGTTCATAGCTTCACCAATGATTCAGTCAATATAAAATATGTCATCATTATGCGGTATCACGCGCTGCGTCTCATGCAGTGAATTGGCATTAACATATTCGTTTTTGTCATGTTGCTGATGGTTTTTGCTAAGATGTGGAATAGCTGGGGAATAAAAACGTAGAAACGTGGCAGAAAAAAACCACAAGCTCACTTTTAAGCTTGTGGCTGATGTGGATTCTAAATCTTATATTTACATGGATAGAGTTTAACGTACTGCCAAAGTCTACTCAAACTCACTTAGCATCTTAGTAATGCGCGCATCTTTTTGTTGCCAAATATCCTCTAACCAATCAAACATCATTTTTTTAGTAGTCTCGTCACGGTCATAACCGCCGTCCATGATGGCCGCAAATAACTCGTCTGGTATGGTTAAGCGAGTCACATCGACGCCCAAGCGGCGAATATTACCTTTCCATAAATCATCATAGTCAGGCGCGCCGTCTGGGTAGACGATAGTGATATCTAAAATAGAATCCAATTCATCGCCTAACGCATTAAGCGCTAACGACAACCCGCCAGCGCGTGGTTTTAACAAATGCTGATAAGGTGAGCCTTGCTTATCATGTTTTTCTTTAGTAAAGCGCGTGCCTTCCAAATAATTGAGTAAGGCAAAGGGTTTGTTTTTTAATTGACGACAGGCACGATTTGCTTCTTCGATATCCTTACCTTTGAGGGCAGGATTTTTGGCAATCGCTTCTTTAGAGTGGCGGCGCATCATTGGGAAGTCTAAAAAGTAAAACGCTTGACCGATAACGGGAATGTAAATCAGATTAAACTTAGTGAAAAACCTTGTTAGAGGCAGGGTATCTTGGCTGATATATTGCACAATACTGGTATCGACCCACGACTGATGGTTACTGACCAAAAGATACTGCTTGTCTTCGCTCAAATCGTCGGGCAGATTAATGCGCCAGTCTTTATGGGGTAGCGCGTGGTCAATCACGGCATTATTAGTATTAATCCAATATTTGGTAATTGCAATTAAGGCATCATCGGTCAGTTTCGAGCCAGTCAATACTTTCGCCGCGCCCATAGTCCAGACCGGTAGACCAACCAACGCACTATTGGCCGTGAGGACGCCAGTACCCGTCAAAAAAGAGGCTGCCTTGCCGACAGCTGGCAATTTATCATGCAGTTTTTCATAGAATGAATCGATTTTTTTTATTAAAGGCATATCAAATATCCGTATTGATGAGTGTGGCAAAGCCATGATCGAGCTTGATGATAAATAGGCGCACAAGTAGCCGCAACGACGGGCAGCTTCGTCCATAGTTTAGCGTTAAAAGAGTGGCTTAACGTTTAATGTGATGTTGCGCCAGCTTTGAAGCCATAGAATACCTTAATGTTAGCCGATAAAACGTTAAGAAAACGTTATTTATGCAACCAAAAGGCTAGATATATGCCAGTTATTGGCTAATTAAAAATGTCTAACCTAGATGTGATCAGATAGGAAAAAGTTTAATTTACAATATAAAAAACAAGGATGAACATGATGAAATTACAAGACAGGGTGGCTATTATATTTGGCGGTACCTCAGGACTAGGCGAAGCGGCTGCAAAAGCTTATACCGACGAAGGGGCAAAGGTCGTCGTCACGGGTCGCGATGAAGAAGACGGCAAACGCATTGTCAAAGACATAACGGATAAAGGTCAAGACGCTCTCTTTGTGCATGCCGATGTGACCAAAAAAGCAGAGATTGAAGCGGTGGTCGATAAAGCCTTAGAAGCTTATGGTCAAATTGACATTTTACATAATGGTGCGGGCATCCATGACGCTTATGATAATGCTGTCGAGTTAGAAGAAGACTTATACGATAAATTGATGGCAATGAATGCCAAAGCGCCATACCTCGCCTCAAAAGCGGTGATTCCTCACTTTATCAAGCAAGGATGTGGAGTTATCATCAATGTTGGCTCACAAGCCACGCAAATGGCAGGTCCCGGCGGTTCCGCTTACTTGACCTCTAAGCATGCGGTGTTAGGATTTACCAAACAGTTGGCATTTGATTTTGGCAGTAAAGGGGTTAAAGTAAATATTCTATCGCCGGGCTTTATCGAAACGCCTATGACCGATGGTATTGATGATGAGCGCTTAAATCGTATTCCAGTCCAGCGCGCTGGCAAGTCCGAAGAAATTGCAGCGCTCGCGGTATTTTTGGCGTCTGATGACTCAAACTATATGCATGGCTCGAACGTCTTTATGGATGGGGGCTGGATTCTCGATCGTAAATAACGTCCTGAAAAGCTATAAGCTTAAGCTATCTAAGTGTAAAAAGCCCTCTTAAATGATAAGAGGGCTTTTTAATTTCACAGGTTAAGAATAAAGCTTAAAGCTGCGTATGCAATCCACATTCACGGCTTTCTTCAACTTTGGTTGGATCAAAGTAATCAAACTCGTTAGGCAAATCATGCTCTTCAAGATACACGTCTAAATCCGCGTCTGTTTTTTCAAATAAAGGTGCAACTTTTAACACGCCATCTTTTGATAAGCTAAGCACATCAAGACCTTGGCGGAATTCAGTTTGATCTTTGCGAATGGCGTTAAACCAGACATCAGGTTTTAGCTCATCTAACGCACGGCGAAATGGCTCAAGTTTTACTTGATCAGTGAATTCATCATGTTGCGGATTATCAATGCCTGGGATACCGTTCATGGTTGCGTCACGATAGGCAGCCGTTTGCTTAGGAATATAAGTGATAACGTTTAAGTTTAAGTCACGGATAACTTTATTGGCAAATTGATAGGTCGCGTCGGTATTATAGCCAGAATCTACCCACAATACCGTGATATCAGGGCGCTGTTTAGCAACCAAATGCAAAATCGCTGACTCATATGGGCGGAAATTGGTGGTGATAATTGGGTTTTTTGCTTGGCTAAGCGCCCATGCGACGATTTCTTCTGGTGATTTACCTTTTAGTTCTTGGTTGGCTTGATCGATATCTAAATTTGGGTGTAATTGGCTCATGATGGATTCCTTAAGGGTAAAAAATATATAAATGATTGATAATAAGTAGGGTGGTAAATATGAATATTAAGCACCAGCAAACATCGGTAAGTCGGCGGCGTTACGACCGTCATAACTACTGGCAAGTGCATTAAATGCTTGGCTGATATCAGAGATAGACTGCAGGTCATGCGCGCTTATCACAAAACTGTCTGCGCCTGCGCGTAGCAGATAGGCGATTTGATCGCGACCAAACTTGCCAGCCATACGAATCTCGCCTTGATAGCCCATTTGGCGTAAGGTTTGGGCGTAACTAAAACCGCGTCCGTCAGTGAAAGCGGGGACGTGAATCACAATCAAATCTTGCTGTAATAAAAACTCTGGAATACGCGTCAGCACTTCGGTGTCGCTATCGGATGTCACCCAGACACCGGTACGGCTGATATGCTTGGCTAACAATTCACGTACTTGTAATAGTAGTCCGCCTGCAATATTGCCTTTAGCATCTAATAAATCAGCAAGCGGTAAAACGATTTCAAGTTTCTCTTGTTTTTGTAGCAGCTCTAGCAGTGATATATCGGTCAGGGTAATACCATCAGGCAGTTCATTGGTGCTAAGCGCAAGCCAAGTGTCAGTCTCACTGATATCGGTGCCATCGTTATTGAACACATGATGATTAGCCATAGACCTTCTCCTTAAAAGGGGCAATACCAATACGGTCAACTAAATCACCAAAGCCTTCGACATCATTGTCATTACTGACGCGCTGCTCAAGGTAGACGTCGATTATCTTTTGTATCGTCGTTGCTACGGCATCGGTTGGTACAGCCTTGCCCAATATCTTACCGAGTTTGGCGTCGTTGCTAGAGTTACCGCCGAGGCTGATTTGATACCAGTATTCACCTTTTTTATCGACCCCAAGGATACCGATATCGCCGGTATGGTGATGGGCGCAGGCATTCATACAGCCAGACATATTGAGGCGAATCTCACCTAAGTCATAAAGGTAGTCGAGATCATTAAACTGTTTTTCGATTTGCTCAGCGATATTGTGGGTCGTGGCATTGGCAAGCGAACAAAAATCCCAGCCCGGGCAGACGATCATATCGGTTAGGGTGTTGATATTTGGACGGGCCAAATGTAGTGCAGCCAGCTGCTGCCATAATTCGTACAAGCGGTTAGTTTGTACATCAGCAAAGACCAGATTTTGCTGATAAGTACCACGTAGCTCGCCAAAGCTATGTTCATCAGCGAGGTCGGCGAGGGCGTCCATTTGCGCCTCAGTAATATCACCTGACGGTACGTAGCGTCCGTCGACTAAGCCCGCTTTTAACGAAATGACGACCGCGCGGTAGCCTGCGATTTTATGCGCCACGGTATTTTGCTGATACCAATTGGCAAAGTCTTTATCAGCCTCTAGTTGCTGCTGCAAGTCCGACTGTACCTGTAGTGCATCAAAGCTTAGGTAATCAGGCTCAGTAAAAAAGCTGCTGGCTTTAGCAAAGTTGGCATCGGTCAAGGTCAACGGCCCATCTTTGATATTGGCTTCCCATTCGGCATCGACCAACTTGGCAAACGCTGGGCCGCCCATGCTATCGACCAATATCTTGATACGCGCCTTGAATTTATTGTCGCGGCGACCATGCAGGTTATAGACACGCAAAATCGCATCTAAATAGCTGAGCAGATGCTGGCGCGGTAAAAATGCATTAATGGTTTTGCCAATCACTGGCGTACGCCCAAGACCGCCCCCGACAATCACCTCAAAGCCAAGCTCGCCTGCGTCATTTTTCTTTAAATGTAGTCCAATATCATGGACTTGCGTCGCCGCGCGATCTTTCGCCGTTCCAATCACGGCAATCTTAAATTTACGCGGTAAAAAAGCAAATTCCGGATGAAAGGTTGACCATTGACGAATAATCTCACAATAAGGACGCGGATCGGCAATCTCTTCCTTATGAATACCAGCATAAGGGTCGGTGGTGGTATTACGGATACAGTTGCCCGAGGTTTGGATCGAGTGCATTTGCACCGATGCCAATTCTGCCAAAATATCTGGCACTTCTTCAAGTTTTGGCCAGTTCAGCTGCATATTGGTACGGGTGGTAAAGTGGCCGTAGCCTTTGTCATATTTACGGGTAATCTCCGCCAATTTGCGTAATTGATAGGTTGCCAGCAAGCCATAAGGCACGGCGATACGTAGCATCGGTGCATAGCGCTGGATATATAGCCCATTTTGTAAACGCAGCGGTAAAAACTGCTCTTCTGGCAGCTCACCTGCCAAAAACCGTTCGGTTTGGTCGCGAAACTGGGCGACTCGTTCTTCTACCAAGGTTTGGTCAGCGTAATTATATTGATACATGACGTAATCTCAATTTTGTTTGAAACATAAAAGCGGCGACGAAAATGATTTGCGTGTGTAATCGATCTTATTGCCAGTCGCAAGGTAAACAATTCAGAGTCACATCATATAAGCTTGCGTCTATAAACATAAATTCCTTTAAGACATATGTATATCCAAAGTCAGCATAAATTTTCATAACCAAAGTTAGGTAGCCTATGTTTATCAAATTTAAGCGCTCATTCTCCTGACCAACTATCTCTCAATTTCATTATTAAGGTTTTAAAAATGACATCTACCAATCCCAATCTCTCCTCATCAAAACTTGTGCCGCCGCACGGCAGCAGCGAGCTAAAACCGTTACTATTAAAGGGTGATGCCCGCAACCAAGCATTGAAAATTGCCAGCAGCTTGCCGACGATTACCTTAAGCTCTCGTGAGCGTGGCGATTTGATTATGCTCGGTATTGGTGGATTTACGCCGCTAAATGGTTTTATGAATCAGGCAGATTGGCAGGGCGTCGTGGATGATATGCGCCTGCAGAGTGGCGACAATGCTGGCTTGTTTTGGCCGATTCCCATCACCTTATCAGCGCCTAAAGCGACTGCCGACAGCCTAAACCAAGGTGATAAAGTCGCATTGGTTGCGAAAGATGGCGAGATTATGGGCATCTTAACGGTAGAAGAGACTTATACCATCGATAAAGCCCATGAGTGTCAACAAGTCTTTACCACCACAGATTCTGAGCATCCGGGCGTACAACAAGTACTCAACCAAGGTGAAGTAAACATTGCAGGTAGTGTCGAAGTATTAAGCGAGGGCGAGTTCCCAACTTTATACCCAGAGATTTATAAAACCCCTGCGGAGACCCGCGCTATTTTGGATGCTAAGGGCTGGAAAACGGTTGCCGCTTTCCAAACGCGTAATCCAATGCACCGCTCACACGAATACCTTGCCAAGATTGCTATCGAGATTTGCGATGGGGTATTGATTCATTCATTACTCGGGGCATTAAAGCCAGGTGATATCCCAGCTGAAGTGCGCCAAGAAGCGATTAAAACCTTGATTGATAATTATTTTAGACAAGACACCGTCATTCAAGCCGGTTATCCGCTCGATATGCGTTATGCCGGACCACGCGAGGCGCTACTACACGCGGTATTCCGTCAAAACTACGGCTGTAGCCATTTGATTGTCGGCCGTGACCATGCCGGTGTCGGTGATTATTATGGTGCCTTTGATGCGCAGACTATCTTTGAATATGTCGGTAAAGATGATTTGATTACTCAGCCGTTAAAAATTGGCTGGACGTTTTGGTGTAATGCTTGTAATGCTATGGCTTCAGACAAAACTTGCCCGCATGAAGCGTCTGAGCATGTCAAAGTATCAGGTACTAAGTTGCGTAAGGCATTATCAGAAGATGAGAACGTGCCAGAGAACTTTAGCCGTCCTGAAGTACTAGAGATTTTACGCAATTACTATGCTGGTATCGCAAAAGAGGAACGTGCTGAGGTGAAATTAGTCGGTGCCTCTGCGGTTTAAGTAATATTTTATCGTCATCAATAAAAGCATTAAAAAAGGTGTCAGATTAAACGTCTGACACCTTTTTTATTATCTAAAGCTAACCATTAAAGCGGTTAATGCAGCTCTAAATCTCCCTCAAGCTTCTGATACTCGCCAACGATCGAGCCACCACCCGAACAAAAATAATTCAGGGCGTATTTATCTTGACTATCAATAGACAAGGTGTCGTCCTTAAATTGAAAGAACGCTGTACTGTCATTGATATTACTTTGGAAAATAACACCGTGCGCATCGTCTTGACCCATTAATATCGCCTTACCATCAAAATGACAGCTTGGTTTTTTCACATCGCTACGCGCCCTTACCTGAATATTAATCTGGTCGCCGTTGTCTGCGCCATCTGCTCGTACCATCACCCCAACCCAATCAAAACCTTGGGCGCGCTTGTGATAGCCTTCAGAAGCATAATCTCCAACGACTGCTTGTACAGCTGGCGTAACGGCAGCGTTCGGTTGCTTAGTGGTTTGGTTATTTACGCTTGGCGTTACGTTATTACAGCCACTTAAGGCCAATAAAGCGATAGAGGTCGTTAAAATACCTACAAAAAAGCGTGACTGACGGGCATGACGAGGTGGAGACTTGATCATTGCATTACCTTTATTAAAGGGGTTGGTAAACAGGAAATAAGTGAAAGCGGATGGGCTAAGTTTTATCAGTGCAGCGCCTGATATACAACAAGCTAAGGGATAATATCGACTCTATAGAGGCTCGTCTAGAGCCTAAGCAATACCGTAACTTACTCAAAAGTGTCTGCTTATCACAAAACTACAAAAATACCGAGGAAAGACAAGCACTTTAGAATAACTAATAAAATTACTTATGCCAAGTTAATCACTCGATAAGCGTATTTGTCACTAAGCAATTGTCTCACAGGCTGTTAGCATATTGCTCATTATCCATAGAACCGAATTTCGAAATGCAAGGTTTTTATCCCTATTATTAGAGAACAACGTTCCTATCGAGAGCAAATATGCAGCCAAATAAAAAGAGCGGCCAAAAAACATCTCACAAGCATATCAATGCGCGTGCTTCTTTCGCCATTCAACCTAAAAGCATCGGCACAGTGCTCACCAATCGCTTTAGTTTTACCGTCAATCTTACCAGCAGTTTTGGTCTTGGTAGTGTGCTTGCAGCGGCGGTACTGATCACAGGCTGCAACCCTACCGAAGCCAACCAAAATGACGCCGCAAACGAGGCAAAAAATATTGATTTATTAAATGTGTCTTATGATGTCTCACGCGACTTTTATAAAGACTACAACCCGTTGTTTAATGCAAATTATCAGCAAAAACACCCAAGTATCAAGGTGAATATCAACCAATCGCATGGCGGCTCGAGCAAACAAGCGCTGGCGGTCGCCAATGGCTTGCAGGCGGACGTCGTTACTTTAAACCAAGAAAGCGATATGAATTTGCTGGTTGAAAAAGGCTTGGTTGCTAGCGATTGGCAACAGGCATTGCCAAACAATGCCGTGCCTTATACCAGTACCATGGTGCTCTTAGTTCGTGCGGGCAACCCAAAAGGCATCAAAGACTGGTCAGATTTGGCGCGTAACGATATTGCCGTAGTATTGCCAAATCCCAAGACCAGTGGCACGGCGCGTTATGCCTTTTTGGGCGCTTATGGCTACGGCTTACATCATTTTAAAGAAAAGGTGCAAAGCCCCGCCAAAACCGATACTTTTATCAAAAAACTACTGGCAAACGTCGTCACCTATGACAATGGCGCGCGCGCTGCCACCACGACCTTTACCCAGCGCGGTCTTGGTGATGTTTTAATCACCACCGAAAATGAAGCGCATCTGGCTGCTAAGCAGTTCGCGAAGGGAAAAGTCGATATCGTGTATCCAAGTTACTCGATTGTGATTGCCAACCCTGTGGCTGTGGTGAAAACCGTAACCGATAAAAAAGGCACCACCGCCGCGGCAAATGACTATTTAACAGGCCTATGGTCGACGCCCGCACAAGAGCTGATGGCACAGATGTATATGCGCCCTAGTAATACCAAGGTGCTCGCCGCACACAGCAAGACCTTACCTGAAATTGCAACCTTTGAGCCTGTGGCGGTATTTGGTGATTGGGAAAGCATCATGGCGACGTTCTTTGTCGATGGCGGGCGTTTTGATCAGCTGGCGAGAGTGAAGTAGAGCTGGGTTTTACATAGTTATAAGCAATTTTCATTAGCGAATAATAAAAGTGTAAAGGCAATTTAAGAAATTTCTCGTTTAAGTGTTTGATAAGGCTATATTTTAATCACCATTACTTCATTATTCCATTTTGGCAATAACATACGCATATTCATCATTAAACATAATAAGCTGGCGCTGTTAGCATACTTGCATCATTTAATAAATATCATCTATCAGACACCTTTGAGGGATTTATGAAAGACGCAGCAAGCTATCAACAAAGAAGTAAAACACTTAACGTCTTGAGCATTGCAGGCGTTGCATTGACCTTGGGTCTTGCGGGCTGTAGCAATAACGAAAAGACAGAAACGACTGCTAATGCAGAAGGCACGCCAGCTGCCGCAGAAGGACAAAACATCGAACTGCTAAACGTCTCTTATGATGTGGCACGTGATTTTTATAAAGACTACAACCCATTATTCGTTGAGCACTATAAAAGCGAGAATCCTAACAGCAATATCTTAATCAAGCAATCGCACGGCGGCTCAAGTAAGCAAGCCCTGTCGGTGGCTAATGGTTTACAAGCCGATGTGGCGACCATGAACCAAGGCTCTGATATCGAATTACTTGAGCAAAAAGGCTTGGTTGAGGCTGATTGGGAAAGCAAATTCCCAGACAACGCCGTACCTTTCACCAGTACCATCGTATTTTTGGTGCGTAAAGACAATCCAAAAGGCATTAATGATTGGCAAGACTTGACCAAAGAAGGCGTTGAGATTGTCATGGCCAACCCAAAAGTCACGGGTAATGGTCGTTATGCCTTTTTAGGCGCTTATGGTTATGGTTTGCATGCCTTTAATAAAGATGAAACTAAGGCCAAAAACTACGTCAAAGACATGCTGAAAAACGTCAAAGTCTATGAGAATGGCGGACGTGCAGCGACGACGACGTTTGTTCAGCGCGGTATCGGTGATGTCTTGGTCACCTTTGAAAACGAAGCCAACTTGGCTGCCAAAGATTTTGGTGCAGGGCAAGTCGATATTGTTTATCCAAAATACTCTATCAAGTCTGAAAGCCCAGTCGCTGTTGTGAAAACCGTGACTGACAAAAAGGGCACCACCGATGCGGCAAAAGCCTATCTTGATTACTTATGGAGCGAGCCTGCACAGCAATTGGCAGCTAACTTATATCTTCGCCCAAGCGTGAAGAGTGTGCTTGATAAAAACAGCGATAAGTTGCCACCTATCGATACTTTCCGTCCAAACGATGCCTTTGGTACGTGGGATGAAATCATGAGCACTTACTTTAGCGATGGCGGCGTGTTCGATCAGTTAGCCATTAATGCACCAAAGTAAGCCGCTAGTACGCTGACTGATTGTGCTATTTAGAAATTTTCTTAAATAGCATTTAAACCGTCAGTTTTACCGTAACGTCCAAGCACCTAAAGGACATGGCTACCCACGCTATGTCCTTTATCGCTTACACAGACCCATAATAAATACATTAAATACATCTGATAGCACGTGGTGCTTACAAGCAGCAAATAAGCGCCAGCAGTTAGGCAATAGGACATCACTATGAGTGCAACAACTTCTCCTGCCAGCAAACCCATCAAGAAAGGGTGGCTGACGCGCTTGCGTCAACGCAATGTGCTACCAGGGTTTGGGCTAAGCATGGGCATCACCGTCTTTAGCTTATCGTTACTAGTGGTGCTACCGTTTGCCATGATGGCCTATACCACGACACAAATGGGCTGGACGGGTTTTTGGGAAACCATTACTCAGCCGCAAGTCACTGCTGCTATCAAACTCAGTTTATGGATGTCGTTTTTGGCGATGCTAACCAACATGGTGTTTGGTACGCTGGTCGCTTGGGTGCTGGTGCGCTATGAATTTTGGGGTAAGTCGCTGATTAATGCCTTGGTTGATTTGCCATTTGCACTACCGACAGCGGTTACCGGTATCTCGCTTGCGACTCTTTATGCACCCAATGGTTTAATCGGCCAGTGGTTTGCCAAATTTGACATCCAAGTCGCCTTTACGCCACTCGGTATTTGGCTCGCTTTAGTGGTCGTCAGCTTTCCGTTTATCGTCCGTGCGGTGCAGCCAGTGCTTGCAGAATTGTCCGTTGAATTCGAAGAAGCGGCGGCGGTATTGGGTGCCAATCGTTTAACGACCTTTCGTAAGGTAATTTTGCCAGAGCTATTGCCGGCTTTACTGATGGGCGCGGGTATGATGTTTGCCCGTGCCACTGGCGAGTATGGCTCGGTGATTTTTATTGCTGGTAATATTCCGATGCAGTCTGAGATTTTACCTTTAATCATTATTAGTAAGCTTGAGCAGTTTGATGTGCAAGGCGCATCCGCTGTCGCACTTTTTATGCTACTGATTTCGTTTGTAATTTTATTGACCATTAACATCGTACAGTGGAAGCTGTCTCGCCGCGTAGGAGCCCGCTAATGCAAATTTCTAATAGCTACGACTACCAAAGCAACCCAGCGACTAAAGACACGCCATGGATACGCCGTACCTTTATCACCATCGCGGTGTTATTTATGGTCATCATGTTGGTCGTGCCACTGTTCGCGGTCTTTTATGAAGCCTTTAAAAATGGTTGGCAGTTGTACATTGCCTCACTGGTCGACCCTGAAGCCTTACAAGCGATTAAATTAACCTTGATTACTGCGGCGATTGTATTGCCGATTAATATGGTGATGGGTATTGCAATTGCTTGGCTCGTGACCCGTTATCAATTTAAAGGTAAGCAGCTGGTGACGACATTGCTTGATTTACCGTTTTCGGTGTCGCCGGTGGTTGCAGGTTTGATGTTTGTGCTGTTGTTCGGGCTGAACTCTACCATTGGTGGCTGGCTTGAAAGCATGGGCTTTCAGGTGATTTATGCCGTACCAGGGATTATTTTAGCGACGTTATTTGTGACCTTTCCGTTTGTCGCCCGTGAGCTGATACCTTTGATGCAGACGCAAGGTGATAGCGAGGAGCAAGCAGCATTGACGCTAGGTGCGACAGGTTGGCAGACCTTTTGGCATGTGACGCTACCAAATATCAAATGGGCGCTGCTGTATGGTTTGATTTTGACCAATGCACGGGCAATGGGCGAGTTTGGCGCAGTCAGCGTAGTCTCCGGTCATATCCGCGGTGAAACCAATACCATGCCGCTATTGGTTGAGATTGCTTATAACGATTATAACTTTACTGCGGCCTTTGCCTTATCGAGCTTACTTGCTGCCTTGGCACTGGTAACGCTGCTAATACAACAAGTGATGACTAAGCTGCAAGAGCGCAAATTTGCCAAGTCTGAGCGTTTAGTTAGTGCGCCTGAATTGCCAGTGAGTGCCAATGCTAGCAATGCATCAAATGCTAAAGACGCTAAAGACGCTAAAGACGCTAAAGATGCAACCTTAGCAGAAAGCAGCGGTCGTCTATAAGCGTTATTCTATACATTAAGCATCGTAAAACCACTTGCCATGTTAAGCCAAAAATATAATAAGAGAACCCATTATGAGCATCGAGATTCGCAACGTTAATAAAAAATTCGGTAATTTTACCGCCTTAGATGATATCAATATTACTGTACCAACAGGCAAGTTGACGACGTTGCTTGGTCCTTCAGGCTGCGGTAAAACCACCTTGCTACGTATCATTGCTGGTCTTGAGTATGCAGACTCTGGGCAGATATTATTTGATGAGCTCGATGTCACCAATACACCAGTGCAAAAGCGCCATATTGGTTTTATGTTTCAGCACTATGCGTTATTTCGCCACAAAAACATCGCCGATAATGTCGGCTTTGGCTTAACCTTGCTACCGAAGAATGAGCGCCCAAGTAAAGCGGATATCAATAAGCGCGTTGCTGAATTGCTAGACCTAGTACAGTTGCCGCAAGTTGCCAATGCTTATCCGCATCAATTATCAGGTGGTCAGCGTCAGCGTATCGCGCTGGCACGAGCCTTGGCAGTAAAGCCAAAACTATTATTACTCGATGAGCCGTTTGGCGCGCTAGATGCCAAAGTCCGTAAAGAGCTGCGCACTTGGCTAAAAAATATCCACCACGAGCTGGGTATTACGAGCATTATGGTAACCCATGACCAAGAAGAGGCGCGGGCGGTATCGGATGAGATTGTGGTGATGAATCAGGGCCGCGTCGAGCAAGTAGGGACGTCAGAGGAGCTGATTCACCAGCCAGCAAACGCCTTTGTCAGTGATTTTTTAGACCTAGTCTAATTTAGGCTTGAAGGCGTATTTATATTAAGGGCGTATTTTAAAACAACGCTTAAAAACAAAAAAGACCTATCAATGATAGGTCTTTTTTATGTGCTCAATTATTTGTCGTTAGACTTTCTCAATCTGCTTTTTTTGACATTAAGCAGGCTTTGGCATATTGATGTCTTTAGTTGATATTTGCTTATAGGTGATTTCTAAAATATCTTGGCACCATTTTGGCAAATCATCAGACACCTCGTACCACATCCACGTCCCATCACGAACACAGCTTAAAATGCCCAGTTTTTTCAAATGATTTAAGTGACGCGAGATGGTCGGCTGCGGCTGATCGAGTATTTCTACCAATTCACCAACACAGCGCGACTCTTTATTAAATAAGATTTGAAAAATTTTTAAGCGCGTTGGGTCAGACAAGACTTTAAATAACTCAAGCGGCTGTATCGTAGAATTATTATTAGACATAGAACAATTCCAATATAGATTTAGTTAATAGGGGGTCAATATAACAGCAGTTAACGGTAAAAACGATTAAAAAATGAGCAGATTTACAGTTCGTCGCCATTTTACTACCTTTGGTACTTTGTGGTTACACCTAAGACTGTATTCAGTTACATGGATAAAGTTAGGGTAATATATCTTTTAGCTGTACCTAATATGACGGATAAATATACCAAATACTATTGTAAATGGTAATAATTATCGTTATTATAAAGCATAATTAGCTAGATATTCATAGTAGGAGCCGCACATGTACGTATGTATCTGTAACGACGTCAAAGACAAACAAATCAAAGCTGCCATTGCTTCAGGCATTGACACATTAGAGGGGTTAAAAGACACCCTTGATGTAGCGACGTGCTGTGGCTGCTGCGAACCTATGGTCAACGACTTTCTTGACGAACATCATGCCAAGCTTGATGCGTTGGCCTACGCAGTTTAAGAAACAGTTTAAGCATTTGCTTGTATCCACTTCTATTGCCAATCCGTTCAAATCCCGTTTCTGCTTTCCCTCTATCTGTAGTGTTTTAGCCGCCAATTCGCCTTTATCCGCGTTCAAATCATCTTTTTATGGTTAAAAGCCATCACCATGAAAGACGATAAGTAACCCAAAAGGCGAGTGCGGCTATCCTTTATCTCTGTTTGCCTTCATAAATCACCTATTAAGATTACTCGCTAAACGCTATCGGTGTAAGCGAGTTAATTATAATTCTCAATTAGCATCTTATTCTTAGTTCATATCGTTACAAGCGCTACGGCGTGCCTATGCTACTATATCTATCTAACTTTGTAAGACGTTTGATGGGTTTTAATCTTTACTGATTGGTTTACGAATGGTACTTTAACTATATTTATTATTGTGAATGTATTAGTAGCCAAATAAAAACATAGGAGTATGAGTCATGATAGGCAGCCAAAAGGTCATTGATTATTTAAATTTTTTATTAGGTGGCGAGCTTGCGGCTCGTGATCAGTACTTCATTCATTCTGAGATGTATGCAGAATGGCATTACGGTAAATTATACGACCGTATCCACCATGAGATGCAAGATGAAACGCAGCACGCGCAGGCGATTATCCGCCGTATCTTGATGTTAAGCGGTACGCCGAAGATGCGCGTCAATGAGATTAATATTGGCGCAACGGTACCTGAAATGCTGCAATTGGACCTGGACTTAGAATATCAAGTACAGCAGCATCTAAAAGACGGTATTGCGCTTTGTGAAGCAGAGCACGACTATGTGACGCGTGAGATGTTGGTTGAGCAGCTCAAAGACACCGAAGAAGATCATGCCCATTGGTTAGAGCAGCAGCTGCGCCTGATTGATATGGTTGGTCTGCCCAATTATTTACAAAGCCAGATGGCGGAAGTGTCTCCTGATATTGTTTAGTATTTTATATATTAAGCAGTTTTCACGAATATTAAATTGATAAATGAATAAGCAGGACAGGGAGAACAGCATGAAAGGGGATAAAGAAGTTATTCGCGCACTCAATCAAGTGCTCGGTCAGTCATTAATCGCCATCAATCAGTATTTTTTGCACGCTCGTATTGCCCGTCATTGGGGTTTAGAGGCATTAAACGAAAATTTCTATAAACAATCTATTGCAGAGATGAAATGGTCGGATGATCTTATTGCGCGTATTTTATTGTTAGGCGGTCTGCCAAACCTGCAAGATTACGGCAAAATGTTCATCGCAGAAGATGTGCCTGAAATGATTGACTGCAACTTGCGCTTAGAAAAGCAGAAGTTCTCTATCATAACTGATGCAATTACCTTGTGCGAGAGCAAGCATGACTATGTCTCGCGTCATTTATTGGTTATCCTAAAAGATGGCAATGAAGAGTATCAAGACTGGCTTGAAACCCAAGAGGACTTGATTAAAGACGTTGGCATTGAAAATTATATTCAGTCACAAATGGATGATGACCACACGCCTTAAAGTTATAAGAATTGCCGTTACTTGCCAGCGTATCCTAAGATAAGTTTTAGATTAACTGATTTTAGGTTACGCTGGCGTTTTTATATTTAATGCTTTTTTAATGTTTGTTACTTTTAGAGATAAGTATCTTTCAATACCAATAACTTAATATAAGCCACGACCGTCTTCAGGTTTGAGGCGTAAAAAGTATAAACCTGAAAGGATGGTTAAAATACCCAGTATCCAATAGGTGGTCTGAAAGGCGACCAAGGTATCAAGCTCGAAGCGTTCCCGCAGTAGATTCAAGACCGCCGCCCCAAAAGCGATGCCAAAGCTAATCGCCAATTGCTGATTGACCGCCATTAAGCTGTTACCGCTACTGGTCTGCGCGCCCTCTAAATCACCGATAGTAATGGTATTCATGGCACTAAACTGCATGGAATTACAGGCACCCATGACGGTCAAAATAGGGATAAACCAAATCCAATTTGCCGCATCATTAAACTGCGCTAAGACAATAATAAGCAGGCCTATCAAAAAGGTATTGGCCACCAACACCTTGCGGTAGCTAAAACGCTGAATAATTTTACTGACCCAAGGCTTGATACCGATTGCACCAACGGCAATAGGTGCAAGCAGCCAACCCGCTTGCGACGGTGAGTATTCAAACACCACCTGTAGTAATAGCGGCAATAAAAAAGGCACGGCGCTGATGCCTAAACGGGTGAATAAGTTGCCAGTAATACCGATACGAAAAGTGCGAATATTAAATAAACTTAGTGGAAATAATGGAGCTGCACGGCGTTTGGCATGCCACACATACGCGCCTATCAAGATACTAGCGCCGAGTGCGAGTAGCAAACCGTAAAACCCACGCCCAGTCTGTGAGCCAAACTCGACCGCCAAAGTAAATCCGCAAGCGGCGGCAGCAAATAAAGCAAAACCCGTCCAGTCTAAACGCTTGGTGTCCTCAAACAAAGCAGGTACCAGCTTTTTACCCATGATAAAACCAAATATACCCATCGGGATATTGATGAGAAATATCCAATGCCAGCTGGTATATTGCACGATATAACCGCCCAATACTGGTCCAACTAGGGGCGCGATTAACGCGGGTATCACCGCAAAGTTCATCACGGTTAATAGCTTATTACGCGGATAAGATTTGACCAATATGAGACGCGCCACAGGGGTCATCATCGCGCCGCCAATACCTTGGATGACGCGCGAACCAATCAATAAATTCAACGTTGGGGAGGCGGCACACAATAGTGAGCCGATACAAAAGATGATTACAGCATATAAAAACACCCGCCGCGTGCCATATTTATCAGCCAAAAAGCCGCTTATAGGAATAAAAATCGCCAAGGTTAGCGCATAGCTAATAACCGCCCACTGCATTTTTAATGGTGACTCGCCAAGGGCTTGCGCCATTTGCGGCAAAGAGGTGTTTAAGATGGTAGCATCTAAAATCTGCATAAATAGCGCCACCGCCAAGACATAGGGTAGGTATTTATCTTGCGTTGGGGTTAGGGTTACCATATTGTCATCACCATGTCTTTTGACCTCATCTTTTGACTTCTGTTGTTAAGCCTATCTCTAAAAAGCTGTTAAGTTGGGCTAGTATAAAAATAACCGCCTATGAGTTAAAGAGTAGCAAAGTAACGGTGTAAGCTCATTCATAAGAAGTGTGTTCTCAAACGCTTTGATACTCGTGCTCGTTACTTTTAAAAATGGGTTACAAGACAGGGCTTTAACTAAAGATTTGCTATAGTAGAATTATCATATAGGACGACGTGAGACTAATATAAATCTTTTGCCGCCTCAGTCTCGCTTTGGCTCTGTTTTATACAACAAAAAAAATAGGAATTATTATGAGTAGTGACAATTATCAATCAAACAATGACGAAAATAATGACACTCAAAACAACCATACCAAAGCCTATACGCCGCCTAAAGTATGGAAAAACGACAGCGAAAATGGTGGTAAGTTCGCCAGTATCAATCGCCCAACAGCTGGCGCGCGCCATGAGCAAAAATTACCGGTCGGCGATGCACCTTTACAGCTGTATTCACTAAATACCCCGAATGGCGTCAAGGTAAATATCTTGTTAGAGGAGCTTGCCGAGCTGAATGTTAAAGGCGCTGAGTACGACGCCTACAAAATAGATATCTCTGCGGGCGATCAATTTGGCTCAGGGTTTGTCGCTATCAACCCCAATTCTAAAATCCCGGCGCTGGTTGATTATACTGATGCTTTAAATGATAAAAATGCTGGCGAGCCTATTGCGCTTTTTGAGTCGGGGGCTATTTTATTATATTTAGCGGAAAAGTTTGGCAAATTTATCCCAATGCAGCAAGGTAAAGCGCGCGCAGATTGTCTGTCTTGGCTGATGTGGCAGATGGGTAGTGCGCCGTTTTTAGGTGGCGGTTTTGGGCATTTCTACGCCTATGCGCCCGAACCGCTAGAGTATCCTATCAATCGCTATACGATGGAGACCAAACGCCAGCTTGATGTGCTAGATAAGCACCTCAAAGACCACGAGTATATGTGCGGTAATGATGAGGCGGACTATAATATCGCTGATATGATTATCTGGGCGTGGTACGGTCAGCTGGTGCTTGGCAAGCTTTATGATGCGGCAGAATTTTTACAAGTAGATGATTACAAAAACATCAAACGTTGGGCACAAAAAATCGCCGACCGTCCAGCGGTAAAACGCGCCGTAGAGTTAGAATTAAAGCCTATTGTTTAAAGGTTTAACTTTATCAGTTTATATTTAAATAGTCGTAGCAAAACATAAGTTTTCATAAAAAGGTTAATAAGCCATTGCTTGTTAACCTTTTGCTTTTCTAATATTCGTTATTCCAAATATATTTATCGATATATCGCTTTTTGACTATACTTTCGTCTTTACATAATGGTACATTAGTATAACAGATAGAAACATTAGTACGTTAAGATAGCAGCCACCGCCTTCTTGGGCAGGTGTTGATATTTCTTCTATTAATGAGTAATGACTATGAAGAATAATAAAACTCAGCCTATACTACTACCTCTATTCAACGAGATGGTTTTTCTACCTTTACCATTCACTCGTCAATCCCATCGCGCATGTAGTCTGCTAACAGACAATGCTCCTAGCAAAAACAACCCGCATAGAAAAAACATTTCGATAAAAATAAAAAAGTTGCCTTTATTCATGACAAAAAAAATGATACTACCGTTATTTGCTGCCCTTAGCGCCGCTTTATTGAGTTCAGTGACGCAGGCTGCCACGCCTGTAAGCTTTAGTAATCAAGATTGGGAAGTCGCTTGCGACAATACGCGTACTTGCCGGCTGGCAGGTTACCAAGCGGAGAATAATAGCGATTTACCTGTGTCTTTACTATTGGTACGCCGCGCAGGAGCAAACGCTACCGTCGATGGCAAAGTAAAGCTTGGCGGCGCTAAAGAAAGCTCTGCTAAAGCGCTGATGCAGCTTGGTAATCGCCATCGTATCTCACTGTTTATTAATGATAGAGATTATGGAGAAACCAAGCCTTACTCAGTAGCCGCAGGTCATGCCGAGCTAACCTCAGCGCAGGTGAGCGCGCTGCTTGATGCCTTGACCAAATCAAGCAAAATTGAGCTAGTGATTCGCAATACGCGCTGGCAGTTATCGGATAAAGGGGCCAGTGCAGTGATGCTCAAAGCCGACGAAGCTCAAGGCCGGGTAGGGACCTCAAGCGCTTTTATTAGCAATAACACCAGTAAATCTAATAGTGGCATCTTATCGCCGCAAGCCGCTCCTTCACTACGACTGGTCACTCCTAATCCTAACGCCCTCTCTAGTAGTAAGAAAAAATTTGCCATGCGCTCATCGCAGTTGGCAGAGATGATGAAAACCACTATGAAAGATGTCAACACTGAATGTCCAAACTTAGCGGATAAGACAGCGTGGCGCGTCAGCCGTTTAAACAGTAAGCAGCTGCTCGCCCAGCATGATTGTTGGACGGGCGCTTATAACACGGGTACGGGTGTTTGGGTATTCAATGACACTAAGCCTTATAAGCCGAGCTTGGTGACGACAAGCGCGACCGATTATGGCGATGGTAAAATAACCTCGGTGCAAAAAGGCCGCGGGCTTGGGGACTGCCTAACTAAAAGTGAGTGGATCTGGACAGGCAGAGCGTTTGAGAAAAGTCATGAAAGCACCACAGGTATGTGCCGGCTGATAGAGGCGGGCGGCGCTTGGCAATTGCCAACCTATGTGACGGAAGTGAAAATGTCGCGTTAATAGCGCGTATGTTAGAAATTATTGTATTAAAGATAAAAGCGTTGAAGCGGCTGTATTAAAGACTGGCGCAGCGGCTTTTTAGCCTAAATTGTTTGAGATATGACCTATTTTTACCATAAACAGAAAAATAGGTACTGTTTGCGCTAATGTTGTGCTATACTGCGTCGCCACGTTAGCATAGACTAGCGTGAATTATGAGATTGATAACATCGCCTGCGATTTTGGGTCTAGGATGACCATAAGTAATTGTTGCCGATGATTTTGTGTACTTAAATAACCTTTTCTATTAATAGTGAAAAATCCGTTATTTTTGACTCATATCTTATCTACTGACCGCTATATCGGTTAGATTGGTTGTTACCAGCCTTTATCTGCTTTGGACAAAGCATTGATAATGCGCTTTTAGCAAACAAGGATAAGACACTCGGCACTACCACCAAAATACGTCAGACAGCACGAACGCCTTTATAATATTGACAAGCTTTATGGCTTGGCTTTTGATTGTTAAGCCTTTTTAAGGTGAGACAATAATTTTATAAATGCGGCGTGATGAACGGTTATCAGTGGTATGCATCAAGCTTGCTGAATTTACAGCAGCTTATACTTACCAAGGATTACTATGACTGACATCTTATCTGCTATCGCCGCTGAAAACGGCATCATCGACAGCACTGACACCCCAAACACAACTGCAACTGCTGATACCAATAATCAAGCGGCTACTACTGACGCTGCTGAAGAAAATAAAATCACTTTTAGCGATCTTGATATTGCCAAGCCGATTTTGACCGCGCTTGACCGCGTTGGCTATACCAACCCAACACCTATTCAAGAACAAGCCATTCCTTTTGCTCTAGCGGGTCGCGACTTATTATTGTCAGCGCAAACCGGTAGTGGTAAAACTGCGGCATTTGTTATCCCCGTACTTGACCGTTTAAGCCGTGCCACTAGCTTTGACAAATTAACCAAAGCCCTTATCTTAACGCCAACGCGTGAGCTTGCTCAGCAAGTACATGACAGCGTTCGTACCTATTCAAAAGACATGCGCGGTCTGTTCTGCGTGCCATTGGTTGGCGGCGCACCGTACAACGGTCAGATTACTGCGCTAAGAAAAGGCGTTCAAGTGATTGTTGCGACGCCTGGTCGTTTACTTGACCATATCAAAGCCGGTCGCGTTGATTTATCAAACCTTGAAGTGTTGGTACTTGACGAAGCTGACCGTATGTTAGACATGGGGTTTGCTGATGATATCAACGATATCTTGAAAGCGGCACCTGATAATCGTCAAACGATTATGTGTTCAGCGACTTGGGATGGCCCTGTTGGCAAGATTGCGGCGAGCTTCACCAAAAATCCTGAGCGCGTTTCAATCAAAGTTGAATCGGCGCATATCGAAGAAAAAGTATACTACTGTGATGATTTTGATCACAAAAACCGTTTGCTTGATAAAGTTGTTTGTGACAAAGATATGGAACAAATCATTATCTTTGCAGCGACCAAACGTAGTACAGAAAAATTGGCCAAACAGCTGCAAGAAGCGGGTCATAAAGCCAGTTTCCTACATGGCGATTTGCCGCAGAGCAAGCGTAACCGTATCGTACAAGACTTACGTAATGGCAAGGTTAAAATCCTAGTAGCGACCGACGTTGCTGCTCGCGGTCTTGATGTACCAGCGATCTCACACGTTATTAACTATGACTTGCCACGTCAAACCGAAGATTACGTCCACCGTATCGGTCGTTGTGGCCGTGCTGGTCGTACTGGTATTGCTATCAGCTTATGTAGCATGGATGATCGTCCACAGCTAAACGCTATCAATCGTTACTTAGATCGCAAAATGGAAGTCTGTGTCATCGAAGGTATGGAACCTAAGAAGACTTATGTACCGAGCGAAAACAAAGGTAATGGTCGTGGCCGTGGTCGCGGACGCTCTAACGGCGGTGGTCAAGGTCGTGGTCGTTCAGCAGGCGGTTATGCAGGTCGTTCAAACGGCGGCGGCAATGGTCAAGGCCGTGGTCGCTCAAGCGACAGCGCGCCGACTGGTCAACGCGCCAGCAATGACAGCGGTTATCAAGGCAAGCCAAGTGAGCGCTCAGGTGGCAAACCCTATCAAGGCAAACGCACAGGCGCGCCTAGCCGTGGTGACGGTACCAGCGCACCACGCGGCGATCGCGCTGCAACCGGTCGCGGTCGTCCAAGTGGCAGCCAAGGTCGCCCAGCGAATCGCTCTGACAGCCGTGGTCAAGGTCGTCCAACAGGCGGCAACCGTGGTAGAAACTCGTAATAACGTTATAATGAATGGTTAATAATGGCTTAAATAAATGTCATTATTAATCATATAGCGTCATATTAAAAAGCCAGATACTTGTTATCTGGCTTTTTTGTGCGTCAAAATACTTGTATGTTTCACTAATAAAAAGTCAACAATGCTATATCGTTGCTTGCGCGTCTTTTTCGCCTTGTCTATACTGACAGGCTTTTAATCATCGTGTGCTGCGGAGCTGTCTGATGCCCGATATTTCTCATTTAGCCATTGGTAATCTGCCGTTAGCCTTTGGCATTATCATGGCCATTATTGGTTTGGTGTTTTATACCCAAGGGCTGCCTGGTAAGTTTTGGCGCCGCTTTTATGCCGTACTGCCGGGTATTGTATTGTGCTGCTTTATTCCTGCAACCCTAAATAGCTTGGGTGTCTTTGCTGATGGTATTGGTTCACAGATTTATGGCTTTACCGCCACCTATCTGTTGCCAGCCAGTTTGCTATTGATGACCTTGTCGATGGATGTGCCAAAAATATTAGGTTTAGGCTGGAAAGCCATTGCGATGTTTTTTGCGGCTAGTATTGCCATTGTTATTAGTGGGCCGATTAGCTTAGGTATTGCCAAATGGATTTCGCCTGAGATGTTTACCGACGATACCTTATGGCGCGGGTTTTCAGCGGTCGCGGGTAGCTGGATTGGCGGGGCAGCAAACCAAGCGGCGATGAAAGAGCTGTTTGGCGTCAGTGATGATTTATTTGGCATGATGATTTTGGTCGATACCACCAATGCTTCATTATGGCTACTGGCTATTTTGGTGTTGACTAAGCATAAGGATAAGATAGATCGTCTGTTGAGGGCGGATACCAGTAGTATTGATAAAGTGATTAAGGCGGTTGAGAATTATGAGCGTGATAATGCTCGTCCAGCGACTTTAAATGACCTGATGGTGATGTTTGGCTTGTGCTTTGCCATGGTGGGTGTCGCGCACTTTGTCGGTGGTCATATTGCAGGTTTTTTTGCACCTTATAGTTGGGCAGTACAATATAGCTTTGCTAGCTCGTTCTTTTGGATGGTGGTAATTATTACCTTAATAGGAGTGATTTTTTCCTTTACCAAAATCCGCCGTCTTGACCATGTTGGCGCCTCCAAAATTGGTACGGTATTTATCTTTGTATTGATTGCCGCTATTGGTATGCAAATCAATCTTGCGGGTATCGTCTCGCAGTGGCGACTACTACTCATTGGTTTTTTATGGATGAGTATTCACGTCGTCATTATCTTTGCTGTGGCTAGGATGATTCGTGCACCGTTTTTCTTTTTGGCAGTTGGCTCTAATGCTAATACTGGCGGTGCGTCATCAGCTCCAATCGTTGCAACGGCCTTTCATCCATCACTCGCGCCAGTTGGAGTATTTTTGGGTATTCTCGGTTATGCGGTAGGTACTTTCGGTGGTTATATCAGTACCCAAATGATGCGTTTGGTAGTAGGGTGAGCGCTAATATAATGCTTAGAATTTGTAGCGGTAATTGATAGATAGTCAGATATGCAAATTCATAGGGCAATGCATCACAACCGATGCATTGCCCTTTTTTTGTAAACACTCTATCAAAAAATCGAACTCACAAGCCTTATCTAGATATTTGTGCACTCACAGTCAAAAACCCTGCACTGTCAGTCAATCTATTTGCCAAAAACCTCATTAGGATAGATGACAGCCAGACAGAGAATAAGTGAATCTGTAAGTATTAACGGTCACATTGGGCGCTATATTTTACAGAGCCGCTCTTATCTTCTGATATAAATTTCTAGACAGGGAGTCTCACATGAGCAACGCTCACACTTCAATTGATCCTATCACCTTGTCAGTCGTACGTGGTGCCTTAGAAACGGCACAGCGCGAAATGACGACAACGTTAGAAAAAACCGCCCGCTCTAGTGTTTTTAACCTAGCTCACGATTATAGCAATGCTTTATTTGATCATCTGCCTGAGATGATTTTGCAAGGTCAAGATATTCCTATCCACCTGGGCTCACTCATGCCTGCCATGAAAGCCGTGGCTGAATATTACGGTGATGACATCCACGAAGGCGACGTTATTTATCATAATGATCCCGTGATGATGGGCAGTCATATCTTAGATTGCTGTATGTATAAGCCAGTATTCTATAAAGGCGAATTGGTGTTTTGGACAGTGTGTAAAGGTCACGTCACTGATATTGGTGGGCCTGTACCTGCAGGCTATAACCCAGATGCCAAAGAGATATACGCAGAAGGTTTACGTATTCCACCTATCAAAATTTGGGAGAAGGGCGTTAGACGTCGTGATGTCATTAACTTAATACACAGCAATATGCGCTCTCGCCGTAATCAAGAAGGCGATCTCAATGCCCAGTTTGGTGCTTGTGCGGTCGGTGAGCGTAATATGATCGCGCTGCTAGACAAGTATGGCGTAGATACCGTCCGCGCTGCGATTAATGAGCTAAAAAATATGGCTGATATCCATATGCGCTCGTTGATCTCCTCTATCCCTGATGGTCATTATCATGGCGAGGCGGTGTTAGAAGATTCAGGTCACGGCTTGGGTGACTTGACTATCAGCGCTGACATCGAAATTACAGACAGCAATGTACATATCAAGATTACCAGTCCGCCACAAGTGCCTTATTTCATCAACTCCTACGCTGGTAACTCAATGTCTGGTGTACTACTAGGGCTGATGATGTTTGCGCAAGTAGATCCGCCATATAACGAAGGGTTGTACCGCTGTGTCACCGTAGACTTAGGTGACCATGGCACGCTGTGTAATGCGAAAGAGCCTGCCCCTCATGTCAACTGTACCACCACACCGATGGAAACTTTGACCGACGCAGTGCGTATGGCGTTTGAAGATGCCGCGACGGATCGAGTAATTGCCTCTTGGGGTCATGCTTCTGGTATCAACATCTCAGGTATTGATCCAAAAACAGGGGAGCAATACGTCACCATGATTTTAGCATCAATCATCTCTGGTGCTGGCGCGACTCAACAGATGGATGGATGGCACGCTTGTGGCCCATTATGCTGTTTTGGCGCGTTAAGCTCTGGTGATATCGAGCTACTAGAGTATCAGTATCCTATCTTAATTCATAAGTACGGCTTGGCAGAAGACAGTGGCGGTGCTGGTGAGTATCGTGGTGGCTGCGGCACGGTATGGGAAGTTGAACCATTAGGTCATGAAATGACGGTTGTGGCATTTGGCGAAGGCCGTGAGCATCCAACAATGGGGGCCGCTGGTGCTGAACAAATATCACCTGAGCTAAAACTGGGACGCTTAGAGATTATTCATCAAGATGGTGTCACTGATTTATATAAGCAAAACACCGTTACTGAAATCCAGCCAGGTGATCGTGCACGTAACACCAACCCTGGTGGTGGCGGTTACGGCAGCTCGTTTGTACGTTCAATTCCCGCCGTATTAAAAGATGTAGAGGAAAGAATCATATCAGTGGCAGCAGCTAAGACTGAGTATGGTGTGGTTATTGACCCACACACGCTCGCAGTAAATGAAGCAGAGACTGAATCATTACGTCGCAAGATGACAGCATAAAACCAAAAACTAACTGCTATTAAAAAACTTAAGTTAAGGATAACTGATGAAAAATGATTTTAGAATTGGCGTCGATGCTGGCGGTACATTCACTGATTTTGTCTTAGCAGAAAAAAGTGGTGATGTGCATCTGTTTAAAGCACCTTCTACGCCTGAAGATGGCACCTTGGCCATTGCTAACGGGCTACAGCAAATAGCCACGCAATTTAACCGTCCTATTGAAGATATTATCCAAGCTTGTGATTTGTGTATTAATGGTACGACGGTTGCGCTGAATGCCTTGATTCAAATGAAAGGGGTTAAGGTCGGGTTGTTATGTACTAAAGGTCATGAAGACAGTATCGAGATACGCTTAGGGCATAAAGAAGAGGGGCATCGCTATGATGCCAGTTACCCACCAGCGCCACAAATTGCTACTCGTGATCGTCGCTTTCCCATTCGTGGTCGCATCTTAGCCGATGGTACTGAGTATGAACCTCTGAACGAACAAGATGTGCTCGATGCTATCAAAGTATTGAAGGAAAAAGACGTCAAGGCGGTTGCCATTTCTTTTGTCTGGTCGATACGCAATACGCAGCATGAACAACGTGCAAAGGAGCTAATCGAGCAGCATATGCCAGAAGTATTTGTTTGCTGTGGTAGTGACGTCTATCCGCAGATTAAAGAGTACACCCGTACTTCGACAACGCTAGTTAACGCCTATCTAAGTCCAGTCATGGCGTCGTACGTACATAAGATTGATGACTACTTTAAGGCATTAGGCGCCGCGCAACCTGTTCGTTATTTCCAGTCTAATGGCGGGCTTGCGGTCGGTAGTATCATGCGAGAGCGGGCAGTGAATGCTATTAATTCAGGTCCAGCATCAGCACCGCAAGCGGGTCTGTATATTGCCAGTCCTTTTGGGATTGACGATATCATCACGGTTGATATGGGTGGCACCTCTTTTGACATTACAATGGCAAAATCAGGGCGAACCAGTCTTAATCGTGACATTGATTTTTTACGTAATCGTATAGGCGTGCCTATGATTCATGTCGAGACATTAGGGGCAGGTGGTGGCTCTATTGGTCATGTCAATACCTTTGGCATGCTAGAGGTCGGCCCTCAAAGTGCTGGCGCGACTCCTGGGCCGGCATGTTATGGCAAAGGGGGTGAGCTGCCAACTGTCACAGATGCTAACTTAGTATTGGGTTATCTGCAGCCAAATGCAGTATTGGGCGGTAGTGTGACCTTGGATAAAAATAAAGCGACACAGGCGGTACAAACACACATCGCTGATCCATTAAACATTGACTTGGCTCATGCTGCATTTGGTATCAGCGCTATCGTAAACCAAAATATGTCTAATGCCATTCGCCGCATCACCATTGAAAAGGGTTATGACCCAAGGGATTTCGCGCTCATTTGTGCAGGTGGTGCAGCTGGCATGCACATTATTGCTTTGGCTGAAGAGATGGGTATAGGTACTATTCTGATACCAAAAATTGCCTCATGCCTCTGTGCCTTTGGGCAAATCATCTCTGATATCAAGTATAATTACTTGGCGACTCAAATGATGATTCTTGCACCAGATGTAGAGTTGCGAGCACTCAACGCGAAGCTACAAGAGCTTGAAGCACAAGGTGTCCAAAAACTGTTAGAAGATGGCTTTATAGACGACGATATCACCATTGAACGCACTATGGAGATGCGTTATGTCGGTCAAGTGCATGAGTGCAATGTACTGATACCAAATGGCAAACTAGATGCTGATAGTGTCAGCACTATCTTAGAGTCGTTCCATCAGCGTCATCGCGAGCTATATACTTATGATGAGCGTGATAGTAACGTGGAGCTGGTCAATATCGAAGTCGCTGTCATCGGTAAAATTAGTAAGCCAAAACTACCAACACTTCCCGCCCAACAAGGTGATATCAGTCGTGCTAAAACTGGTAGTCGTGAAATGCTGTTTGATCAATCTTATGACTGGATAGAGACGCCTATTTATGACGGTGAAAAATTCGGTGCTGGTGCGGTCGTTACAGGCCCTGCACTCATCCAAGAGCCAACCACTACAGTGGTTATTAAAGATGGATGGCAAGCAGAGCTGCATGAGACTGGAACTTATAAGTTAACTCGGGCGGCGTGATATACATTTAAAATTTATGTTGCGTTAAGGCATCAAAGGTTGAACGGGATTCAGCGTGTGATGCCTTTTTTGCTTTTATTTAGAATATAAAAGACGATTATTTATCAATAACTGGTAGGATATCAGTACAGTTGTATACCATATATCGAGTGTTCAAGGATGAATGCAAATCAAAAGCCAAACAGTTATCAAAATACCCCTTATCAACCCTTGCAGGCAGGTCAGAAAAAAGATATCTCTGATAGTCATAGTACGTCTACTTACTTTCTAAAAACCAGTGGCATTCATGCGTTAGATGCTTCACCAAGTAATAACAGTATTCTAAGCTCTTTGGTATTAGACCGACAGACCAAGGATAAAGTGCAAACTTTAAATGCCTTTGATTGGAAGCGAACCATTAGTGACACTTACTTTGATCTTGATGTAAGTTTTCGGCAACCAAATACGTTTTCTGGTTTTTTGCAACATGCCAAGCTTTTAAACGTAGGCGTTTCGCACTATCACGCCAACACTGTGCACTATAACCGCAGTGTAGAAAGTTCGGGTTATGCTGATGACAGTATTTTAATGACTTTTCCTATCAAGGGTGACGTTCGTTTCACTCAAAAAGGACGACAGCTAACGTCTACACCAGGTCATTTCTTTATTGAGCTATCTAGCCTGCCTTACGAGTTTTACCATCTGTATGAAGCGTCGCTGTATGTGATTAAAATACCGTTAGCGTTACTTATGCCTCAAATGGGTGCGATAGAGCGGCAATTTGCACGTAGTTTAACGATTGATGAAGGTGCTGGCAGGCTGCTAGTATTTCAGATTAGTCAAATACTAGCGCTTATTCATAACAACCAGCTGGGCGACTTGGAGATAAAGATACTAGAGCAGCAACTGCTTAACCTGATTGTCTTAACCTTAAGTGCGCCAAAGGAAGTCGTGATGAGCGGTATGTCTTCGATACAATCGTTGCATTTAAAGCGTATAGAGCACTATGTGAATTTGCATTTGGAAGATCCTGATTTGATTCCCACAAAAGTCGCGGCTGCTTGCCATCTTTCCGTCAGATATTTGCATAAGCTTTTCACTGATTTGCCGTATACCTTTTCAGAGTGGATAAAAGAGCGGCGCTTAACACAAGCCAATCATATTTTGAAGAGCAAAAGCTATGTGACTATTGATGAAGTGGCTTATAGAGTAGGGTATCGCGATCAAAGTTACTTTTCACGCATTTATAAGCAGCATTTCGGTTATTCGCCACGAGATACACCAAGCATAGGTTAGCCATTGTTATGTCCTTCGTCATACAGGCGCTGTATGATTTGTACATCACGCCTAAGCGCGTATATTAAGGAAAAACAATATGACTGATGCTATGAGTGATAAGTGGTGGCACAATAATGTGTTAATAAACATAGGGACAGGCAAAACCATATTTTATTTTTGCAATATTACCTGTCCCTATTAATGATTTTAATTTCTCTAATGAGTATTTACTGTGGCGGCATTGCCCTTTATCTCGACAAGCTTACCCTGGTCTTGTAGCACCGCAAGTTTCTCTAAGTACGTTTCCCCCAATTCACGTTCCGCTGAAGCGATCCAAGCGGCATATCCTGATAAAGTTTCAAGCGTTTCGCCCTCACGTAAAGGTTGCCCTAATGCTAGATTATGAAGGGAGGCACGTAGCATGCGCTTTATTTTGCGTGGCACGCGTGGCACACCTTCGCCATTGACCACCATGCCCGTTACGTTGTGCTGATTACCCATACGTATGACGCGCGTCTTATCATTGTTTAAGATAAAACCTTCTTCCTGCAAAATTTTATGCACAGAGCCTAATAACTGTCCAATCAGATGGTTATGATCAGACGGCTGGGCGGCGTTTTTAATGCTGGTAGAATTGGCTGGCAAGCTAAACGTCAAATCATCAGCATAGCGGCTATAGCGCAGACCTATTTTTTCCGCCAGTCCTGTCAGACGACGATCAAGATTTAAGCAAACGATATTTGTTAGGGCAGGACTGGTTGGTGCGCCTTGCGGTAATGCTCTATCGCTGAGCGCCACATAATACGTTTTGCCATTTTGCTGCACCATCTGTCTTGGTGATTCTGTACACAATAAAGCCAGCAACGTGGCTATTTGCTCAGGATAGCCTGCATGGCGAAACACACCCTTGACTCGGCGCCAATGCACACTAGGAAAGAAGTCTTTTACATCCAGTTTGATAAGCAATGCGCTATTACAATGCACGGTCGCATTGGTAACAATAGATTTACCACGGACAAACCCGTGTGCGGCGCCATGAGTCATCAGATTGTTTAGGATGTTTTCTAAAATCCAGCGCTGGACAAATTTGAGTCGAGGAATAGGCGACCATATCTGCCTAGGCGTGCCGTTACGCTTATTGATGGTAAAGTGTGTGTAAGGAATATTGCTAGCCACCTCTTGTTGATAGCATAGGCCTTTTAACTGCGGCACCGTCAGATTGACAGCACTTGCCAATTGCGTATGCTTGCTGATAAGTGGTAGCTTATTTTCAATGAGTCGATTGCTAGCATCCTTGGTATCCCACTTGTCGATGCTGGTATCATCTGACCAATAGATGTGGCGCCCAAGATAAACGATATGCTGTGCTTTATAAGCTTGCCATGCTATCTTTTTGAGGTTTTTTTCTTCAGCCGCCTCTTTCTTAAGAGACTTTTTGTAGCGTTCACGCTCTTTTGGCGACATGTTATCTATGGGCTTACGCTCGACCATAAACCCATGCTGTACCATTTGCTGCTGGATATACTGATAACGCCCGCCAGCGTTTTCAATGTCTTGCCAAAGTTGTTGCCATTGACGCTCAGCTGGGGTCATAGTCTGCGCAGGGGTAATGTAATCGGTTTGCTGATTGTTTGTTGTGCTCATGGGTTATACCCCTTTATTTTCGATAAAGCCTTTGGCTTCAAATCTGGCAAGATGTTGTAAAAACGCTGCATGTGCGGCGGCAGGCTGATTGAATATGAACTGCTGACGCGTGCTGTCATCATCGATGATCTGTTCGATCAGCACTTTTTTATCATCGCAGGTCAAATGCACATAGCGGATGGTATGCTCAGTAGAGTTATTTGTTGAAGGCTTTGCTTGCATATCATCTGATGGCAGTCCTTGGGCAAGAGCTGATAAATCTAAGATATCACTGGTGGGCAACATTGATTGAGCTGTCTCTTTAGCAAATAATGGTTTTGCTTTCTGCCTTTGTTGATCCTTACTTTTTTGCTGTTTGGGTACCCGTTTACTAAGCGTGCGCGTGTCATAACTGCTGTTTGTCTGCGTGTGGTCGTATTGATGGTAGCTTAAACGCAGGGCGATAAGATGCGCGCAGATGCCTTGGCTAAGGCGATGCTGTAAATACTGTGGACAGCTGCACACGGCGCGACTGACCAACCCATCTTCGCCCAATTGCAACTGGCTTTGATAAGTACGACGATCTTCTTTTACATGGATATCAGCGCTGATGGAGACGCCTTGTCCTACCACTGTCTGTACGTTTAGATTCTGCACACCATCTTCACGACCAACTATGTCAAATGCCTGTTTTTCTGCCTCGCTATGATGCGCAAACTGCGACATATCGAGAGGCGTTTGCGTCAACGGGCGATAATGATAAGACTGGTTGGCCATATCATAGCGAATCAAACCTTGCTGAGCGCCAGATAGTAATTGCTGACGTACCTGACTGGCTGTAATAGGGTTATCTGATGTACGCTGCGCCGATAAATGCTTGGTCAAGGTATCGATACGGCTAGGTTGCTCCGCAAGCGTTTGTACTAGCGGTAATAAATCATCGTTGTTAAGGTTTTCATTATTTAGTGCATTTTGCTGCGGGCGCTTGGGCAATAACAAATCAAAATTTAGTGATTGCGACCAGTTGGCTTGGCTAAATCCTGTCATGGCAAAGGTAAAATGAAAACCCTTACCAGTGAGCGTCCAGTAGCTTGGCATCCCTTGTCCAAGCAGCGACACACTGACCGTATCGGCATACGGCAACAAGCGCTTTAATAAACTCAGGCGGCGGCGACCCCATAAGCGGATGAGCTTGGATTTTTGTCCTTGATACGGGGTTTGCTGGCGACTGACTTGGCTGGTGACAGCTATATCAAATGGCTCTAAAATTATCACTGGCAGCTGCTGCGGTATCAGCTCGATTAATAAACCACGGCGCTTGCCCTTGATATCGGCATGCATACGTAGCTCAAATAAAACGTTGTACAAAGCAATAGGGTCAAGATCAACTCGTTCGTGTGCCAATTGAGCTGCAGACTGTACTTGCAATAGTGCGCGTATCCAACTTTTGGGTACATTGATACGTTTTTCGATGACCTCGCTCACTGTGGTCGCAGATTCGGTTTCGTTACTTGCTGCGTCTGATGTGTCTGCTGGCTCTGAGCGTTGTAGATGTACCGCCTCTTGACCAATGTCTAGCAGGGTTGTTTGGTGATCACTAATCTGCTCGATACCATCAAATAAAGCGCTGCTGTAATCAATACTGGTGGTACCAAGCACTGGTGCAGAGTTTGTTTCAAATAAATCATGCTGCAAGGTTAATTGCGCATAGCAGCCTTCATCACGGCTAAACACCTCAAAGCTAACGCCTTCTTGATGCACTTGAATGATAGGATCAAGAAGACAAAAGGCTAAAGGGTCATTATTGAACAGCCAGGTGAAGTAATCACGCTGTGCAGAAGATAAGTTCTTATGACGACTGGCACGGCGCATTTGCATAAAAACGGCATAGGCAGCGCGATCTTTGGGAACATAGCGGTAGTCACTACTGACCACATCAAATAAGGCAAGTAAGCTATCTCGAAAAACCAGCGGATCTTTAACCGTGCCATGAAAGCTGACGGCATCGCGATCTAGTTGTGTGAACAGCGCCACATGTCGGCTGTGGGTAGATTGCTGATCGGCAGATAAGCTCACATGACTGGGCGCGGCATAATTCAGCTGCATCGTCATGCCATTAGCATTAATGTCGTCACTACCTGTTGGCATGTCATCTTGACTGATTTCTGAGGCCTCTTGCTCAATTAAGTTGTCGATTTGATTATTGGTCATGATGCTGTCCTTCGCCCTGATCTCGTTGATTATCTATAGCCTGTAAATGTGTTGTTCTCATTACATTTAAGTTAGGCACTTGTGGGCGCTTTTGCTGAGCGCGTGTCAATCCTCGTTGCCAGCGGCGCAAAACTTTGTAAGCCAGCTTTTGAATATCAATGTCAGCGTGACTATCAGCATCAGCATCAGCAGGTGCTTGCATTAGAGCATTAAGCCACGTGCCAATGTTAGGGTCGTGTAGCTGCCCAAGTGCTTCGATGGCGCGTACCCGTAGTGACATCTCCACCTGATTGTCCTGTGCATATTCATATAACGTAGCGGCATCCTTAGCTTTTATGGCTAGCAGTAATGGCTGGTTTATATCTGCCTGAGGCGTTACATTGAGTGTCTCAATATTATCACCACGTTGTGAGAACAAGCCCACCAATCGCGACAACACACCTGCTTCATTTATTTTGTTTACTTGAGCATCTTGCGCACTTAATCGCTCAAGTAAGGTAAATAGAAGAACTTTGTCATCTGCCGCCAAAGATGCTATTTGCTCGTTTGCTAAATTAGTAAGCGTAGGCACTAGGTCGCTCAGCAAATGATCGTCGCTCGCTTGCCTTGCCAGCAGCCCTAATAAGGCTTGCTGCCAATACTGGCTGACAGCAGTAGCAAGCGCAGTTACGCTACTGATGACAGGTGAGGCTAGCTGATCTCTCAACCAGTCAAATAGGGCATTATCAGGTACGCTGTAGCGGCATGTGATCCACAGCAGATGGGTAATAGTAGTTGCTACCTGTTGTACCTCAGTCAGCCACAAATAGTCTTGGCACATCGCTGGGCGCGCGATGACAGTATCTATTAGAGATTGCCATCGATGCTGCGCGGTGATGAAGTATTGCTTACAGTCAATCTGCATCTGCGTATCAAGATACTCGCGAGGATACTGCGTTAAATAACGCAGGCCTACCTGCTGTATCTGCGCATCAGAGCTTTTCATCAAGCTGTGTAGCGTTGAACGACTCATATCCTGTTTTGCCAACAGCGCATTTTGTAAGATAGTAATCGTCTGAGCGGGCAGCTGATGAAGATGCTCAGTGATGAAAGGCGCCAGCATGTCGATGCTGCTATACGTTACGATGCGTTTTAGGCTAGGCGTTGCTAGAATTGCAAAGTCTTCATCTGAATTTTGTATCGCAGCCCAGTCATAGGGATAAATGTAATCAGCACGGTTGCCCCACAGATTTTGTGCCGCCGTATAAGCGGTTTCCAGTATTTCTTCTTGATCGTTATATTGTTTGAGAATATCTAGCAGTAGGTCTTTATTTGCTTCACTATCATGATGCGATAATAAAGAGATGGCATGCTGCTGCGGATCAAATAGTAACTGCTCATGCAACTGTCGCTGGATGTGGTTGCGGATTTGCGCCCAAGCATTGCTGGTGTTCAACCAACGTAACCCATTTAACCAGTGAGTGATAGCTGGGTTGTAAGGCTGTAATTCAGGGTCTGATAACTGTGACGTTAATAAAGCAAAAATCTGCGCGCTGTATTCAAACTCACCACCCTGCGCGATATGCCCTAATGCTTCACAAGCCACGTCTTGCAGATAATGCTCATTATCTTCAGCCAGTTTGATTAACTTATCATAAGCTTTGTATAGCGTATGCGTTATGTCAGTCGCTTGAGCGTCAGATAATTGTATGGAAGTGCGAGAATCAACATGCATCATCTCACCAATGGCAAGCACACTACGCCGACGAATATTACCATCGGTATGGTAATCCATACTCGCCATTAAGGTGCTTAAACCCTCACTATTGCCGCAAAGCGCCAAACCTTCGGCTGCCAAAAATGGTATTGACGCCTCTTTGTTTGATAGCGCCTTTTTGAGTATGTTTTTCAGGACGCCTGCATTATTTTTGCGTTTTTTTGCACGGTAAGCGACGGCTTCGATCAGGTTTTGGATATATTTGGCAGGCAGTTGCTCATAAGACAATGCCAATGCTTTATCAATACGAACAGCAATATCCTCATTTTCCTTGGTCATGCTTTTGCTAATAACGTTTTTATCGGCGATATCTTCATCAATAACAGTATCTTGCGTCCATATCGCAGGTATCCATGCAAGTGATTTTAACAGTTGAGCGGCATGGGTATAGTCGGCATAGCGAAGGAGCAAGATGAATAAAGACAGCAGTGCTTCAGGATCTCTTGGATGCTGGCGTTGTAGCCAGCGCAAATCTTTGTCCTCATCCAAATAATCATAAATGGGTTGATCGTAGCCACTTATCATTACAAGCGCATCAAATAGCTGCTGGCGCTCTTTATGTGAGTGCGGTGCTGGATGCTCAAACAGTTTTTGTAAGCGGTGGCGTAAAGGTGCTGCCATGTGTGTATCACGAAGCGTACCAATAGTTTGATACAAGTCAGCATTTGACAGTTTGAGTGTTGGATTATCTAGCAAGTCCAATAGCTTTTTGCAGGCTGTCTGAGCCACTTGCTCAACAATTTGCTCAACAATGTTTTTATCAAAAGCTTCATCGACATTATTATTATGCGTCGCCGCTTTCACACGCTTGCAAGACTGCAATACCTGAGTAATAAGCGATAAAACTTGTCCCTGCTCGTATTTATTTGTGCTGTCCATCAAAAAGGTGAATAGCTCGTCAATGAGTCCAGTATCATTAAGCTTTGTATTATTAAACGCGGTATCGGTAAACAATACCTCGTCAAACTCGATGAGTTGCATAAAGGCCTGATAACGTGCCTGCCAGTCGTGACAATGGCGCGCTTGTAATAAAAAGGTCAGCTTGTCTTGGCGTAACGCTTGCTCTGATAGCACCTGATTAGAAGTATCCATTACCGTCGTAGCTGTGGTGGCCGAATTGGAAGCGCGAGTCGTGACTTGACGCCACTCACTAACCAGTTGGCGCAAAAGTGGTAAGCTCTCGGTATGCAGTGCCATCAAGCTGGCGGGCAGATGACCCATACGCTCTTTTAATAGCTGATAAGTTTCTTCAGCCAGCAACTGATGATTGGTGAGCAGTAATTCTTTCAGCTGTTTATTAACAATGGCCTCATCCTTACTATCAATCAGACAATGCAAACCGCGCTTGACCATGTCACGATAAGGCGTACTCATTGCATACTCTGCCAGCTTTGACGCCGGCACAGGTAGCTTAGTCAAGCAATCCCATGCCAGCTCGCGCGTCACGATATGAGGACGGTGCAGTAGCGGTAACAGCGCACGACTGACACTGTCCGACCAATCGATAGTCCTAGCTTGATTGCTGTCGGCAGATGCAGTATCTGTGATTGATGCCAAAGGTTGTTTGGTCAGCCACATTAGTCCGCGAATTGCTTGCTCAGTGCTGCTGTTGTCATTGTCGCTTTCACGAATCACACCAAGCCAAGCGCCAAACGCAAGTGTCTGGTAGCTATGGGCAATGTCGCTGCTGCTTAAATCTTGCTGACTGATATCATCGGTAACCATTGAGCTGTGATGACGCTGAAGTAACGCCTCGATACTGCGTTGCCACTCTTGTAAGATATTAAATACTTGTGCCTCATCGTCATAAGGTTGCTGCGTCAGTAGACGAGACAACTTGCCTAATACTGCCACCGCTTGAGCGCGTATCAAAGGTTTCTCGTGCTGGGTCAAGTGTGCAAATTGCTGCAAGCTTGCAACATTGACCGTACTCACTATGCTGGCACGTGCGTCAGTTGTACTACTTGTCTCTGATGATAATATCAGTATCTTTGGGTGGGCAGACAAAATGCTATCAATCTTCTGAGAGAGGTATTTACTGAGGTATTGCCAATTGGATATCAGGGGTAAATTAAAGCGTGCCAATACGTGCGCATAAACAACGGCAGTCTCATTGTCTGAAAAACTAAGCGTCTCAATCAAACGCTCAGGTCGCATAAGCGGCGATGCTGATTGTGATACTAAGGCATCAAATATGAGTAATAATCTGGCCGCTGGCGCATAGTATTGAGTATCAAATAAAGCACGCAACTGCTGTGCCTCAGTAATACCCAAACCTGCACGCGCTTGTAGCCACTCAATAGCGCCAATAGGCTCGACAAGATGGCGCAGACTATCTCTATGACTGTCGTTGGTACGAGTGCTGCTGCTCGATACATTGGTTGATGTATTGCTAAAAAAGTATTGGCCGCGACTATCTCCCCAAACCGCCAATGCCAAACTGGCTGATTGACGAATGAGGGGGCGCTCGTCTTTTTGCCATGTGGCCAATACGTCAGCCACTTCAGCATCTTGTGCGGAAGCAATGTACATGAGCTTGGGCGCAAGTGCTTTAAAATCTGCATCGGGATGATGTAGGTAACGCGCATACCAGTCTAAAGCGTGGTATTTTTGAGGATCACAGAGTGTTGCCAATCCTGTCAGCGCCTCAGCAATATGGTGATGCCACTGCTTGTAATCCTCATTGTTTTTCTTATCGTTGGCGACTACTGGCATCTCTTTATTCAGGTACTGTGCAAACACTGCATAAGCGTTTTCTTCGTACTGCGTTTTTAGTGGTTCAGGGTAGATATGAGACTGTCTTGCCAGCAATTTAGCAACGGTCAACTGAATATCAGGGTAAGGGCTGTTTAATCCTGCGGTGAGTAATGCCTCATGATCGCTCAGATTTATATTATTACTCTTGCCACTATCGTTATTAGCGTGGTTAATTGGATTGAACGAAATGCCAATATCAGCCACCGTCAAAGCGACCTCTAATGCTTGTTGGCGCAAGTCCATGCTGTCGTCGGCTAATAAATTGACTAAGGCAGGCATTAAAGCGCGCAGCTGCCGAGTGCTGGCTTTGGTTTGTAAATAGTTAAGTGCCAAACGTTTGATATCAAGGTAAGGGCTGGCAAGCGCGGTCAACATCAGATCGTCAAGCCCGAGACGTTTGCTATTTTTAAGAGCAGTATCAAACGCTTGCTTGCGAACATTAGCAAAATTATCTGCAAACAGTAACGTCATAACCGCTTGATATGTGTCTACGCTGTCCGGTGTCACAGCTGGCTTTGATGCGCTTTGTAGCAGTAACCGCTGCCATTCTTCTAGTGCCACTTGATGCACATCTTCAAACAGACTGTGCTGTAGCTGCTCAATCATGCTTATGATTGCAGCTTTGGAAACGCGTTCAAGCGCTCGATTGAGGAGTACTTTTACCACTTCTAAGCGAATACTGGTAAAAGGGTTGTTAAGCGCTTGCTCTAGTATATTGCTCATACTTGATGAATTGAATGACGTTTTTTTGTCATTGAGCACTTGTGTCAGCAGTATCGCAAGCGCGCGCTCATGAATGTCTTGGTGTTTTGAAGCAAAACCAAACGCTACCCAAGATAGATCATCATTGACGAGCTTACCTAAGGCACTCATTGCGACTTGGCGCACACTTGCGTCCTTATCATCCAGCAAGGTGGGCAAAATGGCTTTACCATCAGCTAGCTTTAGATGTCCTAAGGCGGCAGCGACCCCTGCGCGAATGAACGCATCATTCTCATGATGCATGAACCGTATTAAGGTGCCAAAGGCGCGCTCATCCTTTAAGCAGGCAAGTGCATAGGCGGCGCGAAAACTAATGTCTTCGTAGTGATTACTCAGGTTTTGTAATAAAGGCTCAAGGCTTGAATTACTCAATATTGGATGCGGTACTACTGTCTTAGTGGTTTTTGATACGGTTTTTCTTGGCGTTTGAGTGGTGCTTTTATCCATGATGTTTTTTTGCGCTGTTGAGGCAGCAAAATTTTGTGTACTTAACGTAAGGCTGATGGCAGAGCTTTCATCTGCCGCGCTTTGATTGGTGACCACAGTCGCATTTTTGTTTTGAGATTCAGTCTGTGTTCCTATGGAAATAGTTAATAGCGCATCATGATAAGACGTACGCTTATCCGCTTTTACATTATCAAAGGCCGTACCGCGCAATAAGCGAAAATCATCAAAGTCGGTCAATGTGCGTAGTAACTGAGCGTCTTCTTGGGCATGGGCTTGTTGCTTTAAGGCAGTGATGAGCTCAGGCTGCGCCAGTAAAGCGGCATAAAAGGCAGTTTGTCTGACTTCGGCTTGATGGTGGCTTTGTAGCAACATCAGCTGGCGCGACACTTCTGGGTTGTCTAACAAACCGCGCTGATAGAGTCGAATCAGTCCTGCCTGAATAGTGTCAGGGTAGCGGCTATCTAAAGCCATAAAATCTGCTTTTGGGCTGGAATCAGGCAGTAAGTGCTCAAGTGATGCCAAGGCTTGCCGACGAATAGGCAACATGGAGTGCGATAATGCTGTCTGAAAAATTGGTAAAATACGAGACTGTTTGTCCGCATCATGAACGGCAATTTTTAGATAGTTCTGTAGCGCAGCGCTAATGATGTCTTCGTTAGCGCGTCCAAGGGCGTATTCTAAATAGGCAGGTAGTGCATGAGGACTTGCTGTATGCGTGGCAGCGATAGCCAGACCCTCAAAAGCAGCAAGGCGGACGCTGCTGCCGCGTGGTGAGTTGAGCTGCTCTTCGAGTATCGGTAAGCGCGTATCAAGCGTCGTGCCAGCTAGCCAATGTACTAACTGCAAAGCATGGCTTGTGCTCAAGCTATTGCCACGGTCTGCTAACAGGCGTCCAACCAACTTTATCGTCTGATGACTCGCTTGTGATTCAAGCAATGCCATGCCATCCAAAAATGCCGCTTCACTGTTATTACTACTGTCGGTTAATAGCTTCTGAAGTCGATGGTATCCATCTTCAATGATAGTAGCAACGGTCAACAGCTTACTGTTTTGCGTCTCATCAATCGGTGAAAAACGTAAACTTTGATCTGACCCAACCGCCAACAGGGCCGGTTTTTCTGCATAAGTTGTGTATACCAATAGCTGCGTTTTACTGAGGTCATCTTTGCAGGTGTTTGGTTGGCCTTTATCAAACGCCCATGACTTAATGCTACTGTCATTAGCACCAGTAAATAGGCGCGTATACGAGACACAAAGCGCAGTAATCATCTGACTATGCTGGCTTGACTTGGCTCTATCTATTGCTTGTAGCTCGCCTTGTACATGCGTGCGATAAAGCTGTTTGTCTGCGCCTGCTGAAAAGAAATAATGACCAATAGGCTCAAAACATAATGCATTGACACGGCCTTGATGTAGTAACTTACTACTACTTTGTATTAGTTGGCCACTGGCATTCATATCAGCATTATTTAGCCATTGATAACTACTGACATTACCAAGATCGTCACCTATTACCAGCCATTTACCATCACTTGATGCCGCAAGAGCAGTGGCTTTTTGAGTTTTATTGTCAGTACAAGGCTGCACAACAATCTGATTAACCATCGCCTGCATTGATAATTTTGAAGAAGTATGACCAGCAAGCGGACAGACGACTATGTAATTCGGATACAGCACGACAATAGCTTGATGCAACGTGGCCATAGCAATTGCTTGTGGGCTGCGCTTCATTGATAAGGATTTATCGTTAACCCCAGTAATACTCGTGAATAGCGACTCTTGGCTGATTTTATGAATTGTCTCTCCTTGCCAATCTGTCTGATATAAATTCCCGTCACAGCCAAGTAATATAATAGTGTCATCTGACGTCGTGATGGCATCCATGGCACAAGGCAAGGCAGCGGTTGCTAAGCTTACTTGCTCACCACTATTATCGAGTCGATACAAGGTTTCAGTGCTGTTTTCAGCATCCAATGGCTTGCGAGTAATAAACAAACTTCGGCCTTGCGTTACTGGTAGCGCGGCTGTTTTTGTGGTTTTTTGCGTCGCATACTCAGTCGTAGGCTGTCTACTGACCAACCCTATGATTTGACCCCAATAGGGTAGTGTGGTTGTTTTCATGATCTAATCTCAGTTGAAATGGCGTCGTATGGTGTGATCATCTTTCTTATTTGTTTGCTACTTACTTTTTAACTTGAGCGCGCTGTTATTGGCTGTAAATGGTTGGATAGCTTGGGATAGCGATGCAATAAGCGCGTGACTGCGACCAAACACGCATGACGCTCCATCTTGCCTGCAGAATGGGTAAAGGTGTACAACAAAGGCATGATCAGCGTAGCAAAATGTTCATCCGCTAATCCCACATCACGGAATGTTTCAATCAATGCCAGCTTTGCTTGGCTGGCAGGTATGGGTTTATGTGAGAGGGTTTGCTCCTGATCTGCTAGCTCATTTGTCTTATCAGTGCGTTTCCCATACTTGGTATGACGACTTTGTTCGTTTTTTGCCAGACTTGGTCGCTCGCTACTTTGAGGGGTGCTCAATCTTCCTGGTGGCAGCTCAAACAGACCGCGCCGCAAGAGCATTAATAACTGATTTAAGTCAGCAGGTGGATTGGTTGACCAGTCGTTTGGCTGAGTATATGTGGTAGTTTTTGTGTCAGTCTTATCATACTGGTCTGCTGGCTGCCAATGTGGTGAAACATGACGCGCTTTGTACTGCTGCCAAAGCATGGTTACTGCTGAATAGCGTACTTCACGATCAGCACTTTGACTTAATATATAGAGAGACTGCGGGTTTTGAAATTGACGATGGCGCTGCAATAATGTCATACCAAGCTGCCGCGCCAGTCGTTTTTTACTGCCAATGAATGCATTGAGAATGGTCTCATTGAACTGCTCTACAGGCACATGGTAGGTGCGATTGCTGACAGAGGGTGCTGCCAATAGTGCTTGCTGTAATAACTGCGTCACCTCAAGATAAGGCGATTCTGCTATTATCAGCCACAGCGCAGGTGTTGGCGACCATTTGGCCAGCTCATACTTTGTGAGTAACATCCCAAAATTGCGCAGCGCTTGCTGTGTACTTTGCAATAATGGTATGACGCGTTCGGCACTGAAGAAGGAAGAAGGAATAATAGCATCAGGATCGACAGGTCTGTCCGTTAATGCCATACAGATCTGCTCGTGATGATGACTCAGATAACTGATCGCAAGCTCACTGATAGGAGCGTTAGGATCATCGATCGCCATCGACCACAAGACCTCAGCACCTGCTACGGTATCGTCTTTGGATGCGGCGCGTGATTGTCCTGTTAGCATCTGCAAAAATGCCGTTTCTGATATAATTTTGAGCGGTGCCCCTCCAGCGATTAATTCTTCTGCTTTGAGTTGCTTACTGCCTTTACGGCCAGCGCCATATAGAGGAGAGCCGTCATCACCGATTACCAGATAGTCCAGCTTGGCATTTACCGCACTACTTATCGCGCCATTTGCGGCCTTGACCAGCTTTTCAGCATCGCCTCGGCTCATGCTTTGCATTTTGCCAGTGAACAAGTAACGCTGATTGCCTAGGTCGACAGTGATATTATCAATGACATCAGTAGTATGAATAGCGTTTGTGTCGTTAGACAGGTTTTCCTCTGACAACTTATTTTGATTGGTCGCAAAATCTGCTGGCAAGAAACCTTTATTGATGCGCTCAATCGCAAATTCTCGATAATGCGAATGCTCGCTGTGCGCAAGTGTCATGAGCCAATCAAATCCCAACTGAGTTGGCACAAACCTACGGACATCGGCCAACCAACCACGCACGGTATCAGCTAAATATTCATCAAAGGTCAGATCTTTTTGCCACTGTTTGACCGTATTTACATTTGAATTGCTTATACCTAGATTGTCATGCGAATGGGTAAAATAGGGAGAGGTTTTCAGCTGTGCAATTTCTCTACTGCTATGCCAATCAGGCTCATAGGCAAGAGCGTGCCAATAGGGCATTTGTATTTTGCCAGCTGACAAAATATCTTCATTAATCCAATCGATGATTGTTTGTTGAGCCAGCGGATGTAGTAATAGATACTGCCATACATTAGTATCCACTACGCTCAGATCGAGACGTTTGAGCTCTTGCAGTGCAAAGTTCATGCACAGATAGTTGCTGTCACTATCTGTGGAAGTATCCAGTTGTACTGCCAGACGGATAAAATACTCAACGCCAAGTTCCTGTGCGCTGTATAGCTCAGGCAGTCTGCGTATAGCAAAGCGCGTGCTGTAACGCTGATTACTGATCAAGCGCTCAAAAAACCATTCAGCAGTCAGATCACGGCGCGTGAAGTGCTTACTAAGTTGTTCAGCTGCAATACTATGATGATAAGATGTATCTAGTAACTGCCCCCAACCTGACACCCCAATATCATTGACAGGATGACGGCTTAAAATAATATTGATTGCAAAGCTGCGCATAGGCTCGTGATCTGACACAGCAAGCATCATTAGTTCTGATAGCGGTAGTGCTTGTGCGTAGCTTTTGGCATAGTCAATGGCATATTGATAAGCGGCAGAATGGTTCGAATGTAATAACTTGAGTACCACCTCATGTAACCCAAGCGGCACAAATTTAGACTTCTCAAAGTGTGGTGATTGCTCAATCAGCCATACAATCATCTCATCGCGCGCTTGACTGTGTGCATAGCCTGCCGATAAGTATTGAATAGTCTCACAGCTTACATCACGCATCTGAATCTTAAAATCATGCTTTAAGCTATCTGTCGAAAATTGCCGTATGGCCTCGTTTTTCGCTGTTGCCAATAATCTGATAAGCGGTTCAGCATCTCGTTGCCACGCTTCTTTAAAAGCCCGACCTTTATTGTCAAATAACTTGCGCGGTGTGTGGCTATGAAAGCGATTGACGCCATAATCTGCTGAATTGTGAAAGCAGATGTGATTGAGCACCCAACTATTGATTTGTGGCAATTGACCGACGGTCATGGTCTCATCATAGCTGGCAAGCACAGAAACGGCTGCCTCAATATAGCCCGCTGGCATCTGCTGACCAAGTTTCCGCAGATAACGCCATGCCCTAAGGCTCATATAGGTTTTGGTAGCAAGACTGACAGAATCTCGAGCGCTTTGATCAAAACGATGTAAGTCTACTTTGGCAGCGATAGGCGCAAAAATTTCATAATCTTGCTCATACTCAGCTGCTTTATAAATGTATTTTAACCCGCGCCAAACGCCGTAACTTAAGGGCAACTTATTGATGGCTTGCTTTAAAATGGCTCTTGAATAGGTACTTCCATCGTCCCAAAGTGCTATTAATATTAAGTAGATTTTGTAGCGATCAGGAAGAGAATAAGTGCCTTCATCTGACTCTACAGTTGCTATCATTGCCACACGTTCTGCAAACTGTATTTCAGGATGTTGCTGACGGAACGAATAACTTAGGATCTTATTTAAAAATCGCTCAAATGTTAGCTCGTCATCTGCTATCGTCGACTCAGATAACGGATCAGGTTGCTGGGCTAATAAACAAAGCTTTTCGACCAAGCTTGGGTCTTGTACCTGCCAAGCGTGCTGAATGTGTTCGAACGACAGACTCATAGAGGTTTGCCTTAAATAATAATGTGGTCAGCGAATGATGTTTGTGAGCATATAAAAGCTTATTTGAGAATAAATATCAAGAACTTTTGTTAATAAAAAATAAAAACACGACATTATATGACGCGCCAATAAATAAGTAGAAATGCGCGACACTATATGACGCATACGTCTCAAAAAACCTAAATATTGAACAAAGATTGATTGACAGACTGATTAGGATTAAGGCAAAATAGGGATGTTGTGAGATTTAGCGTTTCGCCGTTTTCGGTGAAGGACGATGCTGCGTCGTCCACGAGTCAAGCCATTACATTTTACCCAAGGAAAACTGTTTCAGTCCTGCTAATACCTAGATAGTGCCCCTAGTGTCATTAGCTCGCTGGCGCAACCACGCAATCGTGGTTGAGCTAATGCACTAGGGGCACTATCTAGGTGCAGTCCAGTGAGTCTTCCATGTACCAGGTTATGAGGTAGATTACACAACACCGAATTAGACATCGCTATGATGCTATTCAAAACCACTAAACCCAAGTCATCAAGTATATGTTGACTTGGGTTTTTTGTTATCTCTATTACTATCAGTGTATTTAAACTATAGACTGTATTTAGCGAAATAATCTATATAAGGATAGAGGCTGTATCAATGAAAGTGGCTGAAAATAACGATAACTCAATCATTGAGATATATGAAAGCGCTGATGGAAAGGCACAGGTAGACGTACGTTTTGAGCAAGAGACTGTCTGGCTTACGCAAGCACAAATGTCTGAGCTGTTTGGTCGTGACCAATCAGTGATTTCGCGTCATATTGCCAATGCTATAAACGATGAAGAAATTGCTGAAAAAAGCAATATGCAAAAAATGCATATTGCAAATTCTGATCGCCCTGTGACGTTTTATGACTTAGATGTGGTTATCTCAGTAGGCTATCGCATCAAGTCCCCTCAAGGTGTGCAGTTTAGACGCTGGGCAACGCAGCGCTTACGTGAATACTTGGTCCAAGGCTACACGCTCAATCAAGAGCGCTTTGATAAAAATTCAAGCGAGCTACAACAAGCGTTAAATTTAATTCGAAAAACCGCGCAAAGTCCCGAGCTGAAAACCGATGAAGGTCGCGGCTTGGTTGAGATTATCAGCCGTTATACACAGACATTCTTATGGTTACAGCGCTATGATGAAGGCTTGCTTGACGATCCCGCAGGGCAAGAGGGCGGTATCTTACCCAGTCTAACTGAGGCAATGGCAGCGCTGACGGATTTGAAAGCACAGCTGATAGATAGAGGTGAGGCGACTGAGCTATTTGCCAAGCCTCGCGGTGATGGCTTGGACAGTGTGCTGGGTAATTTAGAGCAGACGGTGTTTGGCGCGCCTGCATACCCAACCATCGAGAGTAAAGCGGCGCACCTGCTGTACTTTATGGTCAAAAATCATCCTTTTACCGATGGCAATAAACGCAGCGGCGCTTTTTTGTTTGTAGATTTTCTGCATCGGAATAATCGACTGCTCAATGATAAAGGTGATATGGTCATCAATAACACAGGCCTTGCCGCATTAACCTTATTGGTTGCCGAGTCTGACCCCAACCAAAAAGAAACCTTGATTAAATTGATTATGAATATGCTGTCCTTAGAGTCTTGATAAACAGGTTTATTGTCAGCACCATTTAACCACTTAAAAACACATAACGCTAATAATAAAAAGCACAGTCTAACGACAAAATTAAAGGAAACTCACTATGTTTAGCATGATAAAAGACTGGCGCGAGCAGCGCATATTAGACAACAGCGAGTTTGCCCATGCTGACTGGCTGCAAGCGGCTAAGCGTATTGTGATACTTGATAGGCTAGACGAGGATGAGCTAATACGTCTGTTTGAGCTGGCGACGTTATTTTTGGCGGATAAGTCGATTACTGGCGCACAGGGTTTTGAGATTACCGACGCGGTCAAGCAATCTATCGCCTTACAAGCTTGCCTCCCTATTTTAAACCTAAACCTTGAGTGGTACGCTGGCTGGTCGGCCATTATTATTTATCCAGGTTCTTATAAAAGCGAAATCACCACTGTCGATGAGTTGGGGATTGTCCATGAGGGCAGTCAGCACCGTAGCGGAGAAGCGTGGCTGCGCGGGCCTGTCATTCTGTCATGGAAGGATGCCAAACACTCAGGCGAGCGCGATGGTCACAACGTGGTCATTCATGAGTTTGTGCATAAGCTTGATATGCTAAATGGTCGTGCCAATGGCTTTCCGCCGCTGCAACCTGATATGGATCCGGCGCACTGGACCAAGATTATGAGCCGAGACTTTGAGGATTTTCAAAGCCATCATAAATCAGGTCTCGACCGTTATGGCGCGACCAATCCAGCGGAGTTCTTCGCGGTACTGAGTGAAGTGTTTTTTGAAACGCCGCAAAAGCTGATTGAGGCTTATCCTGATATTTACGACATAATGGTGAAATTTTTTCGCCAAACGCCGCTCTAATCAAAAGTGAATATATAGCAATAAAAGCAAATAAAAAGGGCAGTGTATTGACTTAATAGCACTGCCCATTATTGTTGGCTTTTATGACTGTAAGCGCTTGTTTTTGTATCTAAAAATTATTTAAACCGTCCATTGTTCATTGACGATAGCGACCAAATAGCGCTTGCCTTGGTACTCATCAAACACTAAGCGTAGGATACGCCAATCCATACCAGAGTATTGCTCTGAGCCTTTATGGTAAAACTCAACAAACTCAGAATTGGGATAAATTTCTTTTAAATTATTAATCATATTGCCGCTGTGCTTAAACTCGTTAACGCTGATACTGGCATTGTTATAGGTATCGCCATCGACCCACGTTTCCAAGTATTCTGGGAGCGGAATCACTAACGGCTCACCAGACCCATCACGTTCACCCCAAGTAAAGCGGATTTTAGATTGTTGTAAGTACTGCGCAAACTGCTCGCGGCTAAAGACTTTATCAGTCTCAGGGCGCACATAGGCATACATAGAAAAACGCACGCCGCGCGTCGGATGAATGTCGTTGGTAATGCGCGCAAAGTCGTTGTTCGCTAGGGCTCGCTGGATACGTAAAGCTTGCTGCTTAAGCGTTTGCTGGCTCATATCGGAGACAACGGGTGCTGAGGTGTTGCCATTTTGTTGGCTGGGTATTTTGACGCTAGACTCAGCGGAAGATGAGCAGCCAGTCGCGAAAAGTATGGAAGCAAAGCACGCAGCAGTGGTTAATTTATACAAACCTGACTGAAAAATATTAAAACGAGATGATGCCTTCATAAAAATATCCTTATCGTAGCTTATTAAAATTAGAATAGCTTGAAACCTAGGTTATTACTGGTTTACATCGGTGTTCGCTTATCAGTAGCGATTATTTATCAATAGTACTCATAACTGCCTAAAGTTGATAATGTTGCTGTGTAAACGGGGTTTTGGTTTAAAAGCTTAATTGACATAATAATAGCGTAAAATGATGGTTTATATTCTTTTTTATGAATATAATACATCATAAGTCGTAGCCGATGGAGAGCGCCATGCAGAAAACTATATTTTCTATCATGATGTTAATCATAGGGTTTTTTGCCATATCTGCGACCGCCAATCTAACAGAAGCCTTGCAGACGACGTTTGCCATGAAAGTCACGACCATCGCAGATATGTACCAACAAGATATCGATAATCAGGGTCAGGATTATCCAGTGGTTTTGCACCAATATGGCAGCCCAGAGCTAAAAGCGGCCATGCAGCTTGAGCGGGATTATTTTGATAGAGAGCAAATGTCTTGTCATATCGGTTATGATGTTTTATGGAGTTCGCAAGATCCTGATTATGAGCAAGATAAGCAATTTGCAGTGACCGAGCAAGGATTGGTGCAAGTCAGTTTGGCACAAGGCGATGATGTGTATTATGAACTGTCATGTAAAAGCGTTGGTCATGACGTGGCTTGCCAAGTGACGGATATCATCCTAGATAAGGATGGAAAATCTTTACGCGAGTATTTGCTAGAGCATTGTCGTTAGCTGGCGCTGAGGTTTTAAATGAATTTTAAAGTCGGTGCTGGTATTAATATTAAATGCGAAGATGAATATTGTAGATATTTAAGTTTGGCTGGAAACGAACGACAATTATGACAGATGAAGTTAGATAAAAATGTTGTGTACATAACTCTTAAGACCGTTGGTTTGTTTTCGCATAATGTATATTATGTTAAATAGACTGTTTTAGAGTCACTGATAGCATGGGTTTTGAGCGTCGGATAAAGTCCGACATATCCTACTAATATGCGTATCAGCCTGTCTTTCAAACTTTTATTCATTGCGTCTACCAACTGATAAATACTGACAAATAGAATATCTTTAAAATTATATGCGTTTTTGCAGCGTCATTGCACCGCTTATAGCCATCGCTTGCTGCGGTGAAAACAAGGCCGTAACTAACCTTGTTTTATGCACTACTTTTTTGACTATTCTTGATAGCGAGGATAATCACTATAGCCAATGGCAGTGCCACCATACATCGTGGCAGGATCTGCCTCATTGAGTGGCCAATGATTGGCTATGCGTTCAGGTAAATCGGGATTAGCAATAAAAGGACGACCAAAAGCAAATAAATCCCCATAACCTTTAGATAATATATCGACCGACTTCTGCACAGTGTATTTACCCGCATAAATAATACGTCCTGAAAACTCAGCTCTGACCGCTTGATAAAAAGGCTCTGGCAAATCAGGCGCATTATCCCAATCAGCCTCTGCAATGGATAAGTAAGCAATGCCCGCCTGTTCAAGTACTTTAATCGCTTCAATATAGGTATGATGAGGGTCTGCTTCTACTAAGCCTAGATACACACGAGTCTCATCCGTGCTGGCAAATAAAGGCGCAAAACGTACGCCTAAACGATCAGCGCCAACCACTTCACTGACGGTGGCAACCACTTCTTTTAAAAAACGCAGACGATTGGTCAAAGAACCACCATATTGATCATCACGTATATTGCTATGCTCAGAGATAAATTGATTGACCAAATACCCATTGGCACAGTGTAGCTCTACCCCATCAAAACCTGCTTCTAGTGCGTTGCGCGCGGCTTGTGCATACATAGCGACCAATTCACCCACTTCTTCTGTGCTCAGTGCCCGTGGCTCACTTGGGTCGGCTAAAGCGCCCTCGCCTGGACCTGTCTCAATAAATACTTTGACGTTAGTGGCAGTAATGGCAGATGGAGCGATAGGCTGCGCTTGATTGGGTTGTAAGCTGGTATGAGACACGCGGCCAACGTGCCAAAGCTGCGCAAAAATAATACTGCCTTTAGCATGTACTGCTTGCGTGACTTTTTTCCAGCCTTCAATTTGCGCTGGTGAATGAATACCCGGCGTCCATGCGTAACCTTGGCCACGCGGCTCAATCTGTGTACCTTCAGTCACCATAAAACCTGCTGAGGCGCGCTGTGCATAATAGCTTGCCATTAAATCATTAGGGATATTGTCAGGTTGCGTGCTACGAGAGCGCGTCAAAGGCGGCATCACGATACGGTTTTTAAGGGTATAAGGTCCAAGTTGTACAGATGAAAATAACGCACTGGTATTTGGCATAGTTGGCATAGCTTGTTTCATAACACTCTCTTTTAAAGCAAACGGATAGGCTTGTTTTTTGAGCCACTGAATCTACTTTTAGGTTTAATGGGCTGCTTAAGTAATGTTGGTTAGCATAGAGTTTTATAGGTACAATTAGAAACAAGCCTTTCTTGTTTAGGGTACAACTATTAATGGTAAGTGTTATGAATGGTATGAATCGGCTAGATATCAAGCAGCTTAGAGTATTGCAGGCACTACTTGATCTACAAAATCTCTCGCAAGTTGCGCGCAAAATGGGACTGACGCAACAAGCGATTAGTGAGCAGTTGCGTAAGCTACGGGATTTGTTTGATGATCGTTTGTTTATTCGTCAAGGTAATAGCATGGTGGCAACACCAAAAGCACTAGCGATGCGGCAACCGATTGACGAGATATTAAAACAGTTGGAAGTATTGTTAGAGCCAGAAGTGTTTACGCCGCAAACCTACAAAGGCGTCTTTACGATTAGTGCAACCGACTATGCGACGCAGGCATTATTGCCGCAGTTATTTAGTACCACACGCCGTGAAGCGCCTCATTTAAAGCTGATAGTGAGAGATTTTGCCTCAGACAATATCAATCAGCTTATTGCGGCAGGTGAACTTGATTTGCTGATTACTTTTCCAGAGTTTATCCCTGATAATTTATCGTATGTGACGCTATTTGAAGAACAGCATTTATGTGTGACGGGTTATAAAAACACCTTTGCAACAGAGATATTCACACTGGCGCAAGTTGCCGCACACCCGCAGCTGGTGGTATCGCCTTCGCGTGCCAATTTGCGCGGATCGCATGATCAATGGTTTGCAGAAAAAGGGCTTAAACGCCATATTGTGATGTCAGTTCCTAGCTTTTCAGCCGTGCCAGATATCCTACACACCACCGACATGATTGCCTTTTACCCTGCGCGACTATTACCAAATAGTAAAGTTAAAGAGATTGAAATCGAAGCATTACCGCCTACCTTTAAGGTAATCGCGGCATGGCATCCACGTACCAGTGACAGTGGTATACATCGCTGGTTAATTGAGCAATTACGAAATTTATAGTTAAAAGATTAGCCTGTCTTAAAGTCATCTTATTGAGCATTTAGGCTAACCCTATATTTTATGCAACACTCTCAAAAGTAGGTATAAGATGTTTATCGGTGATGGATTGCTTAATATTGCAGACTGCACGCTTACCAAATGCACCAAGGTTGTAGTCTGCAAATTCATGATATAGCGTCACCACATCGCCCATAATCAGTAATGCTGGGGTTGGCAATTTCGCTTCGGCTTGCTGCTTAGCGATACTATCAAGCGTACCGATGAGCAGTTGCTGCGTGGGCAAGCTGGCATGGCTAATCACCGCAAAAGGCGTTTCGCTATCTCGTCCCGCTGCTATTAACCCTTCGGTCAATTCATCTAGCTGATGCAATCCCATATAAAAAACGACGGTTTGGGTGCTATCTAAATGCTCGTCATAGTTATTGTTGGGCGCTCCTGATTTCTTATATGCCGTTACAAACTTCACTGTCTGCGCATGGTCTCGATGCGTCAATGGAATACCTGTACTACTAGCAGCGGCACTGGCGGCAGTAATACCGGGAATAGATTCAAAAAAGATACCATGGCGTACCACTTCTTGAAGCTCCTCTCCGCCGCGCGCAAAGATAAAAGGGTCGCCGCCTTTAAGTCTTACAACTGTTTTACCTGCCAGCGCGTGCTTGACCAGCAGCTCATTGATGCCTTCTTGCGGCAGCGCATGATTGGCTCGGCGTTTACCGACGAATATCTTCTCTGCTGTTGGTTCGCACATATCCAAGATATCCTCTGAGACCAAACTATCATAAAGCACCACATCAGCGCTCTGCATGATTCGCAAAGCTTTTAGTGTGAGCAGCTCAGGATCACCAGAGCCTGCACCGACTAAATGCACAGTACCTACTTTTGTAGCTGCTATATTTAATGGCGCGTTTAGTGTATTGACGACACACTTTTTATTAGATAAATCGTTTGGAGGTAGTGTTGCGATAAAGGCAGATGAATCCGTCATGACGGTGACTCCTAATGATGCTGTTAGTGCAATATACGGTGCAAGCCCCATGCCATATTGATCAATTGGTTGTATTTCATAAGGCGGCTATAAGGAAGTTATAAGACAGCTATGACGCATACTCCTCAATAAGCGCATTGATTTGACCCACACACGAGCCGCAATTGGTACCAGCACGGCACGCTTCGCCCACTGCTTGTGCGCTATGACACTGCTGCTTGGCGATTGCATTGACAATAATGTTTTCTCCGACTGCCATGCAAGAGCACACCAACGGACCTGGATCGATATAGCCGGTAGCTGGACGGCCTGCCAGCAACCATTTATAACGCTGCTGTACTGGTATGGCATCGGTACTGGCAAAGCAGATGTCAAGCCAATGTGTACTAGGCAAATACATCACTTTTGGTGCAAAATAAATGGCTAATAGCAGCTGATCACTCGGCATAGCAGAGTCTAAAGGACTTGGTATATGGTCTAACGCCTCACTCCTCACCTCCGACTGAGTCGAGATAAAGCGTAGTTGCTTCTCTGGTTTACTCAAGGTGAAAGCGCTATTAACCGTCAGAGTATCGTCAGCATTGTCAATCAACAATCTTTCTGATACAGACTTTTGATAGTCATCGATAAACTGCTGCCAAAATTTAGGGTCAAGCAACTGCCTAGCTGTGCGCTCGGCTGGGCTGGCAAGAGTAATGAGCACACTATTGGCTTGCCTGCTGATACTCCATGTCAGCGCTGGTAGTGAGAGAGACGAACATGCACCATTTAACTCAAAATTTGTAGACGCTGTTTGCGACTCACCCGCTATTGCTTTCTTCTTAAAATGAGCAGTCATCGCACGCAAGTGCACTAATATGGTGTCCTGCAAATCAGGATGCACCATAATCTTGCCAAGTGTCTGCATAGGCACGGCGCTCATGCGAATCGCTGAGTTTTTTAGCTCAGGCTGTCCTGAATATTGATCTACAAATGTCGGGATGAGCGTCCCTACCCGTGCAAAGCTAGCAAAGGCATTACTCCAGTGTATGGGCATAAAGGCATCACCAACACGCATACTATCACTGATGGCGATTTGCGCTAAAACCGTTTGCTCGATATTCTCATTATCTGTATCGGCATTTTTACTAACATTATTCGTATCAATAGTTGTTGCCTCACTATTCGGCAGGATCTGCTCATAGCGAGAATGTAGCTGCACATAGTCGCCCTTTTCAACACCGAGTTGTTTGGCTTCATTAGGATGGACAGTCAGCGTCGGCACAGATTCATGTTGATTGAGCTGTGGCGACAGCCCTGTGCGTGTCATGGTATGCCACTGATCTCGTATTCTGCCCGTAATCAGGCGTAGATTCACGGTTGAGGGGTCGAAGTCAGTGTTATGCCGCTTATCTCTATTCTTAACATCGCTCTTATTCGAGTTTTGCCGACGTTGATGTTGATGGAAGTGATGAAAATTAGGCAGGCTAGCACTATCTGAAGGCGTAATAGCAATGAGGTTTACTTGAGTGGGTGTAATACGCGCGCCACCCCACTGAAAGGGGGGTATTACCTCATAGTCAGCGCGACTTAGAACTGGCATTGGTAAGTCTTTAGCCAAATTGAGATAGCGCGGTTGATTGTTTTTTGATGCTGATTGACTAGGGTTGTTCTTAAAAGCAGTGAGCGCCACGTACTCATTAAATATCTCACTAGGATGATCATAATCAAACCCTGATAGCCCCATACGCCTCGCCACTTGCGAGAGTATCCACCAATCAGGTTTGGCAAGACCGAGTGCAGGCTTTACAGCGCGTTGTCTTGATATTCGTCGCTCAGAATTGGTGACTGTGCCTGACTTTTCACCCCAACCTTGGGCAGGTAATACAATATCTGCGCACTTAACCGTATCACTGTCTACCGAGCAGTCAGAGACAATGACCAAGTCACAAGCCGCTAATGCATGGCGAAATTTATCCGCGTCAGGTAAGCTCACGACCGGATTGGTTGCCATAACCCAAATGGCTTTAATCCGCCCATCTAAGATAGCATCGGCAGCATCGCACGCTTTGACGCCTACTTCTGCAGTAATAGGCTGAGGTGCCTGCCAAAAGTCAGCCACCAGTTGACGATGAACACTATTACTCAAATCTAAATGTGCCGCCAGCAAATTAGCCAGCGCGCCTACTTCTCGACCGCCCATAGCATTTGGCTGACCAGTGAGTGAAAAAGGACTGGCACCCGGTTTGCCCACTCGTCCCGTAAGCAGATGGGTGTTGATAATGGCATTAACCTTATCAGTGCCACTCTTTGACTGGTTGACGCCCATACTAAACGCAGTTACTGTTTTGTCATGAGCTGCGACTAGCTGATAAAATTCAAGGATACTGTCGATACTGACTTGGCAAGCTTGAGCAACTTTTTCAATGCTCCAGACGTTGGCTGCCGCTAAAGCATCATCAACACCATGACCATGCTCGATATAACCTATATCAGCGCAGCTGTGTTCGCTAAGATAATGTAATAAACCATTGTATAAATGCGTATCGGTGCCCGCTGCTATCGGTAGATGCAAATCGGCAAACTCACAGGAATCGGTACGACGTGGGTCAATGGCAATCAGTTTTTTACTGGGATCAGCCTTTTTGGCGGCCAAAAAGCGTCCAAACAAAATAGGGTGACACCATGCCATGTTTGAGCCCACCAGCACCAATAAATCGCAGGCCTCTAAGTCCTCATAATTACCGAGGACTAAATCTGCGCCAAAGGCACGTTTGTGTCCTGCTACCGCCGATGACATACACAGTCGTGAGTTGGAGTCGATATTATTATTACCGATAAAGCCTTTTATAAACTTATTGGCAACGTAGTAATCCTCAGTGAGCAGCTGCCCTGAGACATAGAACATAATGCTGTCGCGACCGTGCTTGGTGATAGTTTCATTTAAGCGAGTAGCGATATCATCTAGAACACTATTCCAATCGGTCGGCACGGTAGAGGCTAGATTGTTCAGTGCTGCGGTAGCGCTATAAGCATGAGAGTGGTAAGTTATGGGTTGCTGTTGTGCCATCGATGCTAGTTTATTTTGATAATAAGGCTCAGTTAAGCGGCGCTCGCTGCCTAAGGTTTGTGCCAGCGCACTGCCCTTTGAGCATAGTTTACCAAAGTTAGCAGGATGTTCAGGATCTCCTTTTACGCTCACTACCCCTATCGCATCGACACTGGCTAAGACGCCACACCCTACCCCGCAGTAAGGACAAGTGGTGCGTATGGTGGATGTCATTTCTTCAGTATAAGTGGCAATAAGAGCCGTTTTTGAAGGATTGATCATGTCATCAGATTTGTTATTAGATCGACGTATACGACTTTCTAATTCTTGACTAGCATTCGGTTTATTACTCAAGATCACTTCACTCATGACGCCGCTCCTACTATGTCTGCTGCGCTTAATAAATCCAGATCGCTATCGTTATCCATGTCTCCGTTAGCCTCACTATCTGTCGTTACCTTCTCCAAATCACAGTAAGCCTCGCCAAATATTAAATCCGCTTTTATAGGCGCGATATCACTATTGCTGTTGATCAGCTGGCTATAGAAACTGCCCTCATTGACCTCACCGTAGAGTACAGCGCCGATCAGTTTATTGTTTCTAAGGTAAAGGCAATGATAGTGATTTATACTGGTTTGCTGATAAGTAATGGTTTCGATAGCTGCCGCTTCCTCCTCTTCAAAGTCGACTTGCCCTGCTGAAAAAGCACTGATGCCAGATACTTTTAGCTTTAAGGACAGCGGTGTACTGCGAAAAGGCTGCCAGTTCTCTTTAGAACCTAAGCTGTCGCCCGATAGTAGAGTGTCTTTTAGCACAGAGACTAAGGCATCCACTTGCTGATTAACAGGTGCCACCATACCGAATAGCTCACCATCCAACTCTACGCATTCGCCAACTGCATAGACATGAGGACAGCTCGTATGCATAAAGTTATCTACAAGGATGCCTCGGTTGACCTCAAGACCACAGTCTCTCGCCAGTGCTATATTAGGCATCACCCCTACTGCCATCACGATAAAATTTGCTGGCAAGATACGTCCATCTTTCAGTGATAACCCCGCCACTTCATGCTGGTCATTGACCATAATACAATCAGTAATAGCAGAGACCTCCACAGCTACGCCCCGACGAGCCAGTTCAGCTTGCAATAGCTGGGCAGCCGGTAAGTCAAGCTGCCTGTTAAGAACATAGCTATCTACATGAACGACCGTCATGTCTGCCCCTTGGGAAGCTAGCGCACAAGCGGCTTCTAATCCTAAGACACCGCCGCCAATCACCAAACCTTTTTTCCCTTGATTCGCGTATTCAATTAAAGCATTAACATCAGCTACCTCTCGGAACACATGTACGCCTGTCGCATCATGATTGGGAAAAGGTATGACTCGAGCGCTCGAACCCGTAGCGATAACCAGCTTGGCATAAACCAGCGTCTGTCCACTATCCAGCTCAATAGACTGTTGCTTGGTGTCCACAGCGGTAACAGCAGTCCCTGCTAAGACAATAATACCCAACTGTTCATAATCTGATTGCTGGTATAAATAAGTATCGTCAAAGGCACTATCTCCTGCCAGTACTGGTGATAGCATAATGCGGTTGTAGCCGACCTCCGGCTCTTTACTGATAAGGATAATCGGTAATAACCTTTGATTATTTGACGACTGACTTTGTTGGCGCGCACGTGCCAACTCAATGGCAAAACGGCTGCCTGCCATGCCAGCACCAATAATGACAATACCCGCATTTAAATGAGCATAAGACGTTGTCTGTATTGTTAATTTTGATCTATCTGATGACATGAGCAAAAAATCCCTTAGCCGCAACGCGCAGCATTAATTAATGGCGTGTCATATCATTTTTTGTGCTGAGACTGAACTTATAAAAAATAAGCCAACAGCGAAAAAATAATTATAAACTGGATAAAGCAAATGCTATGCCATACCAGTAATGGACTGCGTATGATGAGCGGCTCAGGGTCGCTAATATGGTTAGGATTGTGATTGTCAGGGTTAAAATCTTGTAAGAACTCGCCAATCGCTTGATAGCGAGCGCGGGGATTAGAATGCAGCGCACGCATTAATGCTTGCTGGCTGGCAGCGGGTACACGGTGCTGACGTAATAACTCAGTAGGTAGGGTCAATGTATGATTTTCCTGATGTGAATGCATTAACGCTTGTGAGCTAAATGGCAGCTCACCTGTTAGCAATTCATAGCCAATCACAGCTATGGAAAATAAATCAGAGTGCACACCTTTTGGTGCATCGGTGTAATATTCTGGTGCAACGTAGTGCAAATCCCCATTGGGAGGTCGCGTACTGTCTTTGAGTATAGATGAGCTGGCTGAACCGAAATCTATCAATTTGACCGCACCTGACGGTGTCAGTAGTATATTTTCAGGCTTGATATCTTGATGTAATAGATAGTTTCGATGCATCACCCGAACCGCCATACCAATCTTGGTGAGTAAGTCATAGGTCTGCCACACATCACAAGGCGCATGACGATCCATGAAATCTCTTAGACTCCCACCTTCAATATATTCGGTCAGATAATATAGATATGTACTGCTGGCTGGTATGGGGTAATAGCGCAGCAACCCTGATGAGCTAAGCGCTGAGCTCGCGTCTATATAGGGTTTTATGCCGCTGATGTCTGTGATGTCTGTAAAGTTTCGGTCGATAGATAGGGTGTTAGGATCCGCTTGATTATAGGCAGGCTCGCCTGCCCGTCTGTGCTTAGATAAGCTTAGGCCGATTTTACGCTCCTTTAAAAATTCGCGCAGATAATGACCATCGGCAATAGCACTAAGACTTGGTGACTTTAATACAAATGGATGATGGTTTTCATCTTCTACTAGATATACTTCGCTACGAGCAGTGCGGGCTATAATATGCTTGACGATAAAACCATCAATCCGCGCCCCAACTTCCAACCCCGTTAACAACTGATAACGATGGATATCATGAAGGCTAGGGTTTTCATAATCACTATTGTCCTTAGTATGAGCACTTTCGCCTGACCTAGAATTCTGCTCATTAAACGTCTGCTTATGGCGTGCTTGTATATTCATACCCAGCATTATCATACTTAAGTTGTCATGACTGCCCTCATTAAACGCTTGCTGGCATATGCTTTGGCTGACACTAAGACTATTCATCGCCCAGTCAATAGAGCTATGCTCCGACGTATCTATCGTCTGATTCGGATGACATAGCGCCTTTACTGCTGTACATAACTCGAACTGAAGCTCGGGCGCTGCAATAGACTCATAAACACCATCGGTCATCAAGGCTAAACACTCATTTTGATGCAAGGTAAACACTGACTGCTGGAGATTGACCATCGTATCCGCGCCAATAGCGGCAGATAGCGCGCCTTTATCTTGCCCATGATGAATGCGATGGTCTTTAGTAAGTACTGCCATGCTATCAATACCAATACGGTAAATACGTGAGTCGCCTGTATGAAACAGATGAATACGGTCGCCGATACATAGCAGGCCTGACAAGGTCGATAATAGTGGTGGCACGCGCTCATAGACTTGCGGGAAATAGAGGGCATCGTTGGCTTTATGGACCGCCTCCCGAATCAATATTGCAATTTGATGGTCGTCAAAGTCTATGGATGTTTCTTGACCATTGGCCTGTGTTTTATTGGCTGATTGCGCTTGGTTTTCTGCCAATACCATTTCTTGAAGTGCCTTATTTTTGAGTGCTAAGGTAAGATGGTGCGCGACAGTATTGACCACCAATTGACTGGCTTGTTTGGGAAACTGACAGGCACTGACGCCGTCTGCCATCAGCACCAATAAAGGTGCAGATGCGGCAAGCTTGTCATATGGTAAGCAGGTTGTGATTAGCAAGCTGTCTTGATTCTCGGATTTCCGCCCTTGCATGCTATGAAAATCAAGCTGCCACAGCGCCTCATTCATTTGCATATTTAGCTCACTTGTATTTGGGCAAAACTACCATCAGGCATCTCTTCGATGATGACACCTTCAGGTTCTTTTAAAAAGAACAGCGCAAAGAAGCCAATGACGGCGGTCGCTGCAATCACCATAAAGAACACCTGATAAGAGACCAGACTCAATACAGTTAAATAAACAACTGAACCAACATTCCCATAAGCACCAGTCATGCCAGCAAATTGTCCGGTCATGCTACGCTTGATCAGTGGAATGACAGCAAATACAGCGCCTTCACCCGCCTGCACAAAGAACGAGCAAAACATTGTGATGAATAGTGCCAAGGCAATCGGCCATGTTGAATCAACGATGCCCATTAATAGATAACCAACGGCTAAGCCTGCTGTCAAAATCAACAGCGTGATTTTGCGCCCAAACTTATCACTGAGCCAACCGCCGCCCGGTCGCGACATTAAATTCATAAATGCATAGCTTGAGGCCAAAACCCCTGCCATCACAATCGATAGGTTAAATGTCTCTTGATAAAAAAGTGGCAACATAGACACCACGGCAAGCTCTGAGCCAAAGGTCGCAAAGTATAAAACATTTAGGATGCCGACCTGCTTAAAATCATATTGATGCGCTTTTGGCACAGGAGTCGTAAACACCTCTTTATTAAAACGATAGCTACTGACGAACTCATAAATATATAAAACAACCAATCCGATGTAGACGATATTGACACTCGACTGACTGAGTAAGCTGACGCCAGCAGGTGATAGCTTCCATGCCAGAAGCGCTAACGCCAAATACATTGGCAGCTTAAACGTCATCATTAGCCAAAAGTCGCCTGTTGAGGTTACCATCATGGCACCAGATTTTTTGGGTTTAAAATACGTGGCACCCTTGGGAGTATCACGTACCATCTTATAAAAAATCACACTATAGAGCATCATCACCACCCCAGAGGTGGCCGTCGCATAACGCCATCCTTCATCGCCACCAAACATAGCCGCAGCAATAATAGCTACTGTTGGCAACAGCAAGGCCGCAGCAGCAGAACCAAAATTACCCCAACCGCCATAAATACCTTCAGCCGTACCCAACTCGCTTGCAGGGAACCAATCACTCATGAGACGAATGCCCACCACAAACCCTGCGCCCACAAAGCCCAAAAAGAAACGAGACAATGCCAGCGTGTTGTAATCTTGCGCAAAGGCAAAGGTAAAACAGGGAATCGCTCCAATAGCCAAAATGGCGGTATAGACGAGGCGCGGACCAAAACGATCGGTCAGCATGCCAATAATGACTCGAGCGGGAATAGTCAAAGCAACGTTTAATATCAACAAGGTTTTGACTTGGTCTTTGGTCAAGCTCAAGGTCTCACCGATGGCAGATAAGAATGGTGCGTGGTTAAACCATACAAAAAAGGTCAGAAAAAAAGCCATCCATCCAAGATGGAGTATCTTATTCTTACCAGTAAAGGAGAGGATATTAAGCTTGTTTTTATTTGGTGCAGTAGGGCTCGGTGATGGCGATGACGACATAAGCGGTTTCCTTAAATAGTGAAATTTAGGGCCAACAGGGAAAGTCGAAGAACATATTGTATTGAACGAGCTAACCTGTTAGAGCATTTAAGGGGGTGCAATGGCTGTGCCAGCTGCCGCTATGAGCCGTGTTGTGAAGATAAAATTTACCTTTGATAAAAGCGTCTATACGTTGCTATAGATGACATCCAAGTAGCTTGGATAAATTACTCATACTCTAATAGCTATATGAAAATACTAACTTTATCGAGATAAATTTAAAATCCTCACTGCTATAAAAACAAACAAATTGGTGCATAGTTTTATCTATTTTGGTGCATCTATTTTTTATACCCTCACATTCAATGAGCGAAGACTGTCTTATTTATCATGCCTATTCATATACTCGAAAATACCACGCTGCCTTAGAAAGATACTGTCATTGACACAGGCTTTCTTCTGTAGTAATCAGCCTTTCGCTTAGAAATATGGTGCTATATAACGGTGCTTGGCACAGTTATTGAAGGTGTAATTGCTGTAAGCACTATTTAGATAAACGCATGACTAAGGATAATCACATGAGTAGCACTATAGTGAGTAAGGCAGGTAAAACTAAGTTGGTAGTGATTGGCAACGGTATGGTTGGGCATCATTTTATTGAGCGCGCCATAGAAAAAGGCTTGCATGAGCAGTTTGAAATTCATGTGTTTGCTGAAGAAAACCGTCCTGCTTACGATCGGGTGTATTTATCGAGCTACTTTGAGCATAAAGATGTCAGCAAACTCAACTTGGTTGATTTGAGCACCTATGAATCAGCCCAGATTCAGCTGCATTTGAATCAATGTATTGTAGATATCGACACCACCAATCAATACATCACCACTAAAGCTGGCGAGAAAATTGAATATAGTGAGCTGGTACTGGCAACAGGCTCATATCCGTTTGTGCCACCGATTCCAGGACGAGAGCATCGACACTGTCATGTGTATCGCACCATTGCTGATTTGGACGACATTCTTGCCATTGCTGAGCAGCCCAAAGTAAAAAGAGGCGTGGTCGTGGGTGGAGGACTACTCGGGCTTGAAGCGGCAAAAGCACTGGTCACCTTAGGATTAGAGACTTATGTGGTAGAGTTTGCCCCGCAGTTGATGGGCGTACAGCTTGATGCGGCTGGCGGCGATATTTTGAAACGAAAAATTGAAGCGCTTGGCGTCAAAGTATTGACCGGTAAAAACACCCAAGCCATTATTGATAATACCGACGCCATACATAAAAACCTGAGCACCTTTAATGAGAACCCGTGCCAGCTGACCATGCAATTCACCGATGACACCTCGCTTGATACCGATATGATCGTCTTTAGTGCCGGTATTCGTCCACAAGACGGCATTATCAAAAACAACCCTAAGTGCGCTATTGAAATGGGTGCGCGCGGCGGTATTGTAATTAATGAGCAGTGCCGTACCACGTCCAAACATGTGTATGCTATTGGCGAATGCGCGGTATGGGATAATCAAGTATTTGGCTTAGTGGCACCTGGTTATAGCATGGCGAATATTTGTGCGGCGCAAATTGCCGGAGAACAAACGCAAACCTTTACAGGCGCTGATATGAGCACCAAGCTCAAACTGATGGGCGTGGATGTAGGCAGTATCGGTGACGCACATGGCAAAAGCGCAGACAGCTTGAGCTATTTATATCAAAATCCTGCGACAGGCATCTATAAAAAACTGGTCACAACGCCTGATAACAAGCGCTTGCTTGGCGCGGTATTGGTCGGTGATACCGAAGACTATAACAATCTATTACAGCTATACCTCAATGATGTCGACTTGCCTGCCCATCCTGAGAGCTTGATTTTACCGAACGTTGAAAAACCAGCAATGGGTATAGAGAACTTACCGGATAGCGCTACGATTTGCTCATGCTACAACGTCACCAAAGGCGATATTTGCACGGCGGTTGAGAACGGTGCGTACTCCATTGCCGAAGTAAAGTCTTGTACCAGTGCAGGTACAGGCTGTGGTGGCTGTGCTCCTATGGTGAAAGACACTTTAAGCTACCAGTTAACGACCCTTGGTTTTGAGGTCAATAACGACTTATGTGAGCACTTTGCTTATACCCGTCAAGAGATCTATAGCTTGATTCGTGTTCATGGTATTAGAACTTTTGATGCGCTACTGGAGGAGCATGGTAAAGGTCATGGCTGCGAGATTTGCAAACCTACGGTCGCCTCCATCTTGGCCTCATGCTGGAATGATTATGTGCTCAAGCCTGAACTGACATCGTTGCAAGACAGCAATGACTACTATCTGGGAAATATACAAAAAGATGGCACCTATTCGGTCGTACCTCGTGTGCCGGGTGGTGAAATCACTGCTGATAAGCTGATCATCCTTGGACAAGTCGCCAAAGAATTTAATCTATATACCAAAATTACGGGTGGTCAGCGCGTGGATTTATTTGGTGCACGTCTAGACCAACTACCTGATATCTGGACACAGTTGGTGCAAGCCGGTTTTGAGACTGGTCACGCTTATGGTAAGTCGTTAAGGACGGTTAAATCCTGCGTGGGTAATAACTGGTGTCGCTACGGTGTCGATGACAGTGTCGGCTTAGCACTAAGATTAGAAGACCGCTATAAAGGCGTGCGTTCACCGCACAAGATAAAAATGGGCGTGTCTGGATGTACACGCGAGTGTGCAGAGGCACAAAGCAAGGACTTTGGTATTATCGCCACCGAAAATGGTTGGAATTTATTTGTCTGTGGTAATGGCGGTATGACCCCGCGTCATGGCGAATTGTTTGCCACTGATCTTGATAGCGATACGGTCATCAAATACATCGACCGTATTATCATGTTTTATATCAAAACAGCAGATAAGCTCCAGCGTACCTCAAAATGGCGCGAGAGCTTAGATGGCGGATTGGCGTATTTACAAGCCGTCATTGTTGAAGACAGTTTAGGCATCGCTGATGAGCTAGAGGCGCAGATGCAACTGCTGATCGACAACTATGTGTGTGAGTGGAAAGCCACCATCACCGATAGCGAAAAGCTCAAACGCTTCCGTCACTTCGTCAATAGTGAACAAGGAGATGACAATGTGGTCTTTGTCACCGAGCGCGAGCAGATCCGCCCTGCGACCGATATTGAAAAAGCTAAAATCCTAGCGACTGAGCTGTCTTAATCACCGCTTAATAACTTTCGATCATACACCAATAAGGATAATCCAATGAACCAGTATATAGTTTGTAGATTAGAAGACATTCTCCCTGAAACTGGTGTTTGCGCACTAATAGAGGGCAAACAAGTAGCAATTTTTCGTACTAAAGACAATAAACTATTCGCGCTTGATAACTATGATCCCTTTAGTCAGGCCAATGTATTATCTAGAGGGTTAGTGGGTGGTACTACTGTTACCAACGATGGTGGTATTGATGAAGCGGTGTTGTATGTGGCTTCACCTATTTATAAGCAGCGCTTTAACATTGCTACCGGTCAGTGCTTGGATGATAACAGTGTAATGCTTGCTACTTATGATGTTGAGCTTGATATTAGTTTTGAAGGTAATGATGTGATTATAAAATATGAGCAGTTAGAAACGTCATCTACGACACTACTCGAAATAGAGGCTGTCTAAGCTGTTGGTTTACATTTACATCTGTTTTAGTCAATACTCAATAGTTGATAGACAGTGGTTGATATAATATTCAAGATTGCATAATAATCTGAGATAGGCTTTGAAATTAAAACCTTCTCAGATTATTACCTGCTTTAGTCTCATCCCGATACAAGATACTCTTAGCTTCTGCTTTAAAATCCTGTGGATTCATTTCTGTCTGAGTGGTAATGTCAGGTTTCTGGCTAGCCTGTTTCTCTGAGTCACGGAATAAGGTATTCTGCGCCTCTTATCTAAAATCATGCTCACTAAGTGCTGTTTTAACTTTTATAGCCTTCATATTATTGATTTGCTCATCACCATTTTGCCTTTCATTTTTTGTCTCATCTCGTGGTGAAATGAAAGTAGGAATAGAATTAGGGTCGGTTGCTAAGTTTGTATTCATTTGCTTGGCAGATGCCCTATTCTGAGCAACTGACGTGCTGTTAACTCCTAATGGTACCTGAGAATTTTTTGAGAGTAAGTAATTGAAGGCAAATACGGCAAGCAAGAAGACAGCGCAAAAGATAGCCATGACACTGAGAAACTTGGCATAATTAAGCGACCTACTCTTTTTAGGTTTCTTTGTAGATTTAGCCGTGTCAGCGTAAAATGGAGAGGTTGATTGGTGAGCTGTGACTGTTTCGTTAGAATGAATGATATCTAAGGATTGATGGTTCTCGCTCTGCTTATGTAGCTTATGTACCATAGTCGCATCCGCTGCAGAATTTTCTAACGCTTTTTGCTTATCTTGCTGCTGCATGTAGCGCTCATAGGGCCGACGCATACGCTTTCGACCCTCGATATTCAAGATAACATCATCACTGTTAAGGCTACTGCTAGGCAGCTTATTAGCGATATCAGGATTTCCGTCATTACTTGAGGGGTTCATAAGTCAGTACCGTATCCATATATATGATGAGCGGTATATATCCGCGTCTTTATATGATGATACGTAACCTATGACACGATGCAATGATTTTTGGAATGAGCGTAAGAATTAACAGATAAACGGTATCAAAACACAAGCTCGTTGCTCAAAATCATTATTATCACAGCTTAATCGTTGGTCTCACGATACAAGGTACTTTGTGACTCTTCTCTAAAGTCCTCGTATGTAATGGCTGGCTCAGATGCCGATTCATTTTCTGAATCATCGATAGCGGCGGCTGGTTTACGATTAACGTCTTTGTTGTCGGTATTTACCACCTGAGGCTGAGTATTTACAGGCTGTTGCTTGCTGGCATCATTCGAAGTATTTGTTGCATTTGCGGTATTATTATCGCTGTTATTACTACTGTTTGTCGTGCCAGCGTTATCAGACGCTGCCACCTTAGATTTAGGTTCAGGTTCAGGCGCTGTGGTTGACGTTGATAAGACCCCCGTAAAGATAAGGGCTAGTACCACCGCAGCAATGAATAATGAGCCCACTATCATGCCAATAATGAGCGGTTTTTTGCTACTTGCCAGCTTTTTATTTTTTGAGAGGGTAAATGCGGTTGGACTTTGTACTACCAAACCGTCGTTATCTATGTTCTCATTAGTACTTTTAGAATCATGATCTTGAATGTTTTCATCGTTTTTAGAATGGTTTTTAGAAATGTGCTTGGCATCATCTAAAGAGTCTGTACTGGAAAAGGAGGCTTTTTCTTTTACCATAGCATCATGAGGTAGGTCAGCTTCATTGCTTGCTGTACCACTTACCTCTAGACGCTCATCTTCATCAAAGAAATTCAAATGAACGCCGGTACTTTTACTGCTCGTTCGCTGTAGGCTGCTCTCTGGTTGCCAATCCTCTTGCTGGCTGGCGAACAATTCTAGCTCTGCTGCGCTCAAAGGCTCGTATGAGGACAGTTTATCAGCGTTTTTTAGCGGTGCGAGCCTGCCGTTGCCGTTGCCGCTAATACTACTGGCTTGTTCGCCATCTTCATTGTCATTGCTGTCCACATTTTCGACACGCGTGATAAAGCGCTCATAGATATCGTTTTTACGCGAGCGTCTACGCGGCTTAGCATTAGCGATTTTAGCCAAATTTGCCTCTAGATCAGTGCTTTTCTTGCTTTTTTTGTCGCTCATGAAGAGATACCAGAACAGTGAATGCCACAAAAATTAGATGATTGCTAAAATTAAGGTATAAATGATTTTTTACGTTTTATCTATATAACTAATTTACATCAATTGTTTGCTAAATTGTAACACTATCGTTGCCACACAATATAGTGTGTCACTCCCTATCCTTCAAGTATAATTTTAGCTGGGTCGCTGCTATATGCCTAAAATAGCTAACATATCTGATTAAATGAGCGTCATAAATAAGTGAGTATCATCATATGGATCTAAAACAGCTCAAGGCCTTTATCGCTATCGCTGATCTTAAAAGCTTTAGCGCGGCTGCTAGCAAGACGGGATTGTCACAGCCAACGCTCAGCCGTTTGCTCAAGCAACTTGAAACCGATATGGGCGTAGAATTAATCGACCGCTATCATAGACCGCTCCACCTGACCGAAGCGGGCGCGTTTTTTTACGATAAAATCAGCACCATTCTGACAGAGATTGATACCGTCACCAGTATGACCCAGCGCTTATCGGCGCCAAGTGCGGCTTTAAATATTGGCTTTGTACCATCGGTGCTGTACGGGCTATTACCTGAGGTTATCGCCAAGCTAAAGCAGTCTCATCCTGATATTGAGGTCAATCTCAAGGACATCAGTTCCTATCAGCAAATTCACGCCTTAAAAAGCGGTGATATTGATATTGGCTTTGGGCGTTTTGCGCATCAAGATCCGTGGATTCAGCAAATACTATTGCGGCATGAGCGTTATCTGGTAGCACTGCCTAAAGCACATCCGCTCGCCGATAGCGATGAGCAGCGTCTGATTGACTTGGCAAATAACCGCTTGATTTTATACCATCAAACCCATCTGCCTATTTCGACGACCGCGATACCTATTAAGTCTTCTAACGATCAGCCTTCTTTTGAGCCAGTCACTGAGCCTTTGCTGCATTTATTTGCCCAATATGGTATTTCACCATTTATGACCACCACCGTCAGTGATTTACAAGTGGCGCTCGGTTTGGTTGCCGCGGGCGAAGGCATTACTTTAGTCCCTGCCAGCCTAAAAACGGTGCGTACTGAGCAAATCGTCTATCGTCGCCTATTGCATGAAAATGCTACCTCTCCTATCTACCTGCATACACTTAAAGACTTTATCCATCCAAAAATCCCCGACTTACTTAGCGCGATTTATCAAGTCTATGAGCGCCGCGGTATCACTTATCGCAAGCAAAGTTTTACCTCGCAAGGGTAAAGAGTATTAAAGTACGTCGAAGCGCTTTAAATCGTGCGAAATGGCAGCTATCGGCAGCATATTGTGGTATAAAGAACCGGCAAAAAAATTGGCGCTAACCCTTGATATTCATAAACTATCATGCTAACCATCAAGAATAGGTATGCAAACTATTAGTAATAATAATTAAAATAATCCTTATCTTGCTCAGCAGCAGTATGCTAAAGTCGATACAAGATGAATCGTTTTATATTTATAGTTTAACTGCTATATATATCGTATAAACCATTTCTCTCATGATCACTGGCAAACTGACACAGGTAAGTGATGTTTTGCCGTTTTAACCATTTCGAGGTATTCATGACCACACAACCACTCAACACTCCAAGCGCCACCGACGATGGCGCAACTGGGTACGCTGTTCCCCAGCAAGAAGGATTTAGCTGGCGGATTTTTGGCCCCGGTATATTAATGGCGACTGCTGCTATCGGTGGCTCGCATCTGATTTCATCGACGCAGGCGGGCGCGCTATATGGCTGGCAGCTGGCGATTATGATTATTTTAGCCAACGTCTTTAAGTATCCGTTTTTTCGCTTCGGCACCGATTATGTTTATGATACGGGCGAGAGTTTGATCGCAGGCTATGCCAAACGCTCAAAGGCCTATCTTTGGATTTACTTTATTCTCTCCATCCTATCAGCGGTGATTAGTACGGGTGCGGTGTCCCTAATAGCAGCGGTTATCTTAGGCTTTATGCTGCCCGCCTCTGTTCAGCTCTCAACCATGAGCTTGTCGATGATTATCGTAGCAGTATCATGGTTCTTCTTGATTGCTGGTCACTATAAGCTGCTCGATGGCGTGACCAAGTGGATTATGATTGCCCTGACCACAGCAACGGTCGCCGCGGTGGTCATTGCCGCTGGCAAGCCAACTGTTATGGTGACAGATTTTGTCGCCGCATCTCCTTGGAATCTTGCGACCTTGGGTTTCATTGTCGCACTGATGGGCTGGATGCCAGCGCCACTTGAGTTTGCAGCGATTACTTCGATGTGGACGTCAGCCAAAAGAAAAACCGACAACACCACTCACCGCCAAGGTTTGTTAGACTTTAACGTTGGTTACGCAGTGTCGGCTATTTTAGCCCTGTTTTTCTTAGCGTTAGGTGTGTTCGTACAATATGGCTCGGGTCAAGAGATTGAACTGGTCGGCGGCGCTTATATCAATCAGCTGATTAACATGTATACCGCCACCATTGGCGAATGGTCACGCCTACTGGTCGCCTTCGTCGCCTTTATGTGCATGTTTGGCACCACGATTACCTGCGCTGATGGTTACGGCCGCGCCAATGCCGAATGCTGGCGTTTGATTAAAGGTCAAAGTGAGATTAATAAAAAACAAATCGCTTTTTGGACCACTTATGCGATTGGTGGCGGATTGGTGATTATCACTTTCTTTACCGGACAATTAGGGGTGATGCTTAAGTTTGCGATGATATCGGCGTTTGTCTCGGCGCCTATTTTTGGTTGGCTTAATTATTCATTGGTTAAAAACCATAAAAAACTATCAATGGGTATGAACGCTTTATCCATTGCAGGTCTGATATTCTTGGCAGGTTTTGCGCTCTTGTTCCTTGCTAACCTTGCAGGATTTATTGGTTAAACAATATTTACCATTAAGATTTTATGATAGAAGTAAAAAAAGCCCTTTTAGCCCTGCTATGAGGGCTTTTTATTGTTAAGTGATTATTTTTTTTAAGAGTTGACTGACAAAAAACCCAGCTATTTGTAACTAAATGTAAATTAATTAATATGGTAAAGATGACGACTTTAGTAATATGAATAACTATTATGATAAAGGTTTAAAAAATGGATATTACTATTCTACAATTGAATATATTTAATATAAGTAATCACTGTTTAAAGTAAATTTAATATAAGCTTGAGAAACACCGCTTTGCAGTCATGGATAATTGGGTATAATCAAGCACAACAATCTCATCCTTCTTCATCATATCGATAAGATTATCCCTCCACGTAAGGACTACGACATGACCTCATCAGCTGGCGCTCGCTTTCGCAGTGCAATGAAACAAAAAAACGATAATAACCAACCACTACAGATTGCCGGTGCGATTAATGCTTATACGGCGATGATGGCAACCCAAGTCGGTCATCAAGCGTTATACCTCTCTGGTGCTGGCGTGGCCAATGCCTCATTTGGTCTGCCTGATTTGGGTATGACCAGCCTTGATAACGTCTTAGAAGATGCGCGCCGTATTACCGATGCGGTGGATACGCCGTTATTGGTCGATATCGACACCGGTTTTGGTGGGGCATTTAATATCGCTCAAACGATTAAGAAAATGGAAAAAGCCGGCGTTGCAGCGGTGCATATCGAAGACCAAGTAGCGCAAAAACGCTGTGGCCATCGCCCAAATAAAGAAATCGTTAGCATCTCAGAGATGGTTGATCGCCTAAAAGCGGCGCTTGATGCCAAAACGGATAAAGACTTTGTGGTCATGGCTCGTACAGACGCCCTATCTGTTGAAGGTCTTGATGCAGCGGTTGAGCGCGCGGTTGCTTTCCAAGAAGCTGGTGCTGATATGATTTTTGCCGAAGCATTGACGGATATCGAGATGTACCGTAAGTTTACCGATGTACTTGATATTCCAGTCCTTGCCAATATGACTGAGTTTGGTCAAACCGACCTTTATACTACCGAACAGTTATATGCAGTTGGGGTTGATATGGTACTTTATCCATTGTCAGCGTTTCGTGCGATGAATAAAGCGGCATTAAACGTTTATCAGCATCTGCTTGATGATGGCACGCAAGAAAAAGTCGTCGATACCATGCAAACCCGTATGGAGCTTTATGACTTCTTAAACTATCATGAGTTTGAGCAAACGCTAGATAAGCTGTTTGCCAATAGTAAATAAGCATTAAGTCAACCATAAGCAAAATCATCTACCTTTGGTTTTGCTTATTCACTTTTAGTCATCTTTATTTTTTAACTCAAAAAGAGCTACCAACAAAAGGAATTTAACATGGCAGCACAGAATCAATCAACAAAAGTATTGTCAGGCGCAGGTCTACGTGGTCAGGTCGCGGGCAAGACGGCACTATCGACGGTCGGTAAATCAGGCTCAGGTCTAACCTATCGTGGTTATGATGTGTCAGAGTTGGCCGATAAATGCGTCTTTGAAGAAGTGGCTTATTTGCTACTTTATGGCAACTTGCCAACCCAAAGTGAGCTTGATGCTTATCAGACTAAATTGAAAGGTTTACGCGGCTTACCTCAAGCATTAAAAGATGTGCTTGAGCGTATTCCTGCGGACGCCCATCCGATGGATGTATTGCGTACCGGCTGCTCAATGCTTGGTAACCTTGAGATGGAAACTGACTTCTCACAACAGAACGATAAAACCGACCGCATGCTGGCGGTATTCCCATCAATCATCAATTACTGGTACCGCTTTACCCACGACAATGTGCGTATCGAAACCGAAACCGATGATGATACGATTGGCGGTCACTTCTTACATCTGCTTAAAGGTGAAAAACCAAACGAGCTGCATACCAAAGTTATGAACGTATCGCTCATTCTTTATGCTGAGCATGAGTTTAACGCCTCAACCTTTACCGCACGCGTGTGTGCGTCTACCCTATCTGATATCCACTCTTGTATCACTGGCGCGATTGGCTCATTACGTGGTCACTTGCATGGCGGCGCCAATGAAGCGGCGATGGATATGATTGAAGGCTTTACATCAGCCGACGAAGCTGAAGAAGAGATGATGGCAATGCTGGCCCGTAAAGACAAAATCATGGGCTTTGGTCATGCCATCTATAGCGAATCAGACCCACGTAACGTCGTTATTAAAGGCTGGGCGGAAAAGCTCGCTGCTGACGTTGGTGATGAGGTGCTATACCCAGTATCAGTACGCTGTGAAGAAGTGATGTGGCGTGAGAAAAAACTCTTCTGTAACGCCGATTTCTTCCATGCCTCTGCCTATCACTTTATGGGTATTCCAACCAAACTGTTCACGCCAATATTTGTCTGCTCGCGCCTAACCGGCTGGGCGGCCCACGTTTTTGAACAGCGTGCCAATAACCGTATCATTCGCCCAAGTGCGGAATATACCGGTGAAGAGCTGCGCCCAGTACCAGAGATGAGTGCGCGTTAACTCGTCTTGAAATAATAATTTTTCTTAAAACAATATGTTTGTAGGGTGTGCTTCATCTTCATCTTCATTTTTAGTAAAACAGCTGAAGACACGCCCTACAACTCCCTACCTTCAATGTTTAAAAAATTAACGCTTAAAAGTTTTTTTAGCAAAGTCTGATTTTATTTTGACGCTTTTACTAAAAAAATTTACCCCTTTTTAGCCTCATTGCAACCAGCCAACAGCCAAAGGTGACTTATGGACAACGCCCTCGTACAACCGATGAATGAACAATTTAAAAAACCATTACCCGATACTGATTTGTATTACTTTGACGCCCGTGAAGCGATTGAAAATATCGAAGCTGGCGCCTATGACAAACTACCGTTCTGCTCAAAAGTATTGTGTGAAAACTTGGTACGCCGCTGCCCGCCAGAAGACTTAACCGCAGCCCTTAAGCAGCATATTGAAGGCAAGCAAGACCTCGATTTTCCGTGGTACCCTGCCCGTGTCGTTTGCCATGATATTTTAGGTCAGACCGCGTTTGTTGACTTGGCAGGTCTACGTGATGCCATCGCCGAGCAAGGCGGTGATCCATCAAAAGTAAACCCTATCGTACCGACTCAGCTTATTGTCGACCATTCACTAGCCGTTGAGCATGCAGGCTTTGAAGAAAACGCTTTTGAGAAAAACCGCGCCATCGAAGAGCGCCGTAACGATGACCGTTTTCACTTTATCAACTGGTGCCAGTACGCCTTTGATAACGTCAACGTCGTACCGCCTGGTAACGGCATTATGCATCAAATCAACCTAGAGAAAATGTCGCCGGTTGTGCAAGTGGTACAAAATAAAGCCGGTGAACAAGTGGCGTTTGCCGATACCTTGGTTGGTACGGATAGCCATACGCCGATGGTTGATGCTTTGGGTGTGATTTCAATCGGTGTTGGCGGGCTTGAAGCGGAAAGCGTCATGCTAGGCAACCCCTCATACATGCGCCTGCCAGATTATGTTGGGGTCAAATTAACGGGTAAATTGCAAAAAGGCATTACTGGTACAGACTTAGTATTGGCAATGACCGAGTTCTTACGTGATGCTGGTGTTGTCTCTACTTATATTGAATTCTTTGGTGAAGGTGCACGCCAGCTTAGTGTTGGCGACCGCGCCTCTATCTCCAATATGACCCCAGAATATGGCGCCACTGCCGCGATGTTCTATATCGATGAGCAAACCATCGATTATTTGCGCTTAACGGGCCGTAGTGAAGAACAAATCAAACTGGTCGAGCAATATGCTAAGCAAACCGGTCTGTGGGCTGATGGTATGGAAAATGCCATTTATCCACGCGTTCTTGAGTTTGATTTATCAAAAGTCGTTCGTAACATGGCAGGCCCTTCGCGGCCGCATGCGCGCGTATCAACCACTGACTTGGTTGCTAAAGGCATTGCTCATGGCGAAGGTGAGAAATTACCTGAACCAAAAGATGGCTTAATGCCAGATGGCGCAGTGATTATTGCCGCGATTACCAGCTGTACCAATACGTCTAACCCGCGCAATATGGTTGCTGCTGGTCTTGTCGCCCGTAATGCCAATAAAAAAGGTTTGCTGCGTAAGCCTTGGGTGAAATCGTCATTAGCACCTGGCTCAAAAACGGTCAAGATGTACTTAGAAGAAGCTGGCCTGATGCCAGAGCTACAAGAAATTGGTTTTGACGTGGTTGGCTTTGCTTGTACTACTTGTAACGGTATGAGTGGCGCGCTTGATCCTGATATCCAGCAAGAAATCATCGACCGTGACTTATTTACCACCGCTGTACTATCTGGCAACCGTAATTTTGATGGTCGTATCCACCCGTATGCTAAGCAAGCGTTTTTAGCGTCACCGCCATTAGTGATTGCCTACGCTATCGCCGGTAACATTCGCTTTGATATCGAAAAAGATTCGTTAGGTAAAGATCAAGCTGGCAATGACGTGTATTTAAAAGACATCTGGTTTGATGACGATGAAGTTGATGCTATCGTCGCCAAAGCGGTGAAGCCTGAGCAATTTAACGCCGTGTATATCCCGATGTTCGATGAAGCCAAAAAAGATACCGGCAAAGCGCTAAGCCCACTGTATGACTGGCGCGAGATGACCACTTATATCCGTCGTCCGCCGTATTGGGAAGGCAAAATGGCGGCGATGAATAAGCTAAAAGGTATGCGTCCACTGGCGGTGCTTGGCGATAATATCACCACTGACCATTTGTCACCGTCTAACGCGATTTTGGGCGATTCGGCTGCTGGCGAGTACCTTGATACCATGGGCCTGCCTGCGGAAGACTATAACTCTTATGCGACTCATCGCGGCGATCACTTAACGGCGCAGCGTGCAACATTTGCCAACCCTAAATTGCTCAATGAGATGGTACGCGACGAGAACGGTGACGTGATTCAAGGGTCACTTGCTAGAGTAGAGCCAGAAGGTCAGGTCATGCGCATGTGGGAAGCGATTGAAACCTATATGAACCGCGAGCAACCGCTGATCATCATCGCAGGCGACGGCTATGGTCAAGGCTCAAGCCGTGACTGGGCTGCCAAAGGTGTACGTCTGGCTGGCGTTGAAGTCGTGGTTGCAGAAGATTTTGAACGTATCCATCGTCAAAACTTGGTCGGTATGGGCGCGCTCCCCTTGCAGTTTAAAGAAGGGGTCAATCGCAATACCTTAAATATCGATGGTACTGAAATATTCGATATCGAAGGCGAAGTATCTGCTCGTGGTGAGATGACGTTAGTGATTCATCGTAAAGACGGCACCGTCGATAAAGCACCTGTTATCTGCCGTTTAGATACCGCTGATGAAGTCAAAATGTATAACGCTGGCGGTATGCTACAACGCTTTGCCAAAGAGTTTATCGATGGCACGCTAGATATTGCGTAATCCGCATGGATTTTGAGTAATCAAAGAGCCGATGTTGTATAAATTATACGGCATCGGTTTTTTAATCTTTAGATATGAAAAATAATGAGCCTAGTGCTTTATAACGAGCATTAAAGTATTAATTTAACGTCCCGATAAAGGTTCTCATGTGGGCCAAACATTAACAAGGTAAGGACAAGTTGACCATCATCGATTTGATAAGCCAATAATGTTAACTGCTTTAGCATTTTAAACTTATAAATTCGTACTGATGATAAGTCACCTACCTTTTGCACACCTATATCAGGATGGTCAATGATGGCACGTACAGCATCATCTAAATCAGCTTTCTGATTATTGTGCAATTTTTTAACGGCTTTTTTAAAACTATGCGATTGAATAATACTTAAAGACTGAGTCATTGTTTATCCAAAGTAAACTATCCAAATTCGTAGGGTTCAACCATACCAGCATCAACTTCTGCTTGCGCAATCAAAAGCTGACGAACAAATTCGTAAGACATATCAGGGTTGTCTTCCATAATTTGTCCAATGGTAGCCCAATGCTCTATTTGCTTTGGCGGGGTACGATGTTGTGCTTTAGATATCGCATAGGCTTTATCAACCAGCGCCTTGTTAAGACGTATGCTTGCAGTGGACATAACTTTCTCCATATTCAAAATATTAATCCTTGTGGTATTTTACCACAAAAATAGTGTATTAACGACTCTCATCCTCATAAACAGATATAAGGAATAAGAAATGACCCAATCAACTTTAGAAAACACACCAAAATTTGCCCCACAAATCTCCGTCCCTGCTACCTATATGCGCGGCGGTACTTCAAAAGGGACATTTTTTAAATTATCCGACTTACCAGAGCGCTGCCAAGTGGCTGGCAAGGCGCGTGATAATTTCCTCTTGCGGGTCATTGGTAGTCCTGATCCTTATGGCAAGCAAATTGACGGCTTGGGTAATGGTAGCTCTAGCACTTCAAAGACGGTGATTTTATCTAAAGCCAAGCAAGCAGATCACGATGTCAATTACTTGTTTGGACAAGTCAATATCGCCAAACCTATGATAGATTGGGCGGGAAATTGCGGTAATTTAACCGCAGCAGTTGGTGCTTGTGCGCTTAATATGGGCTTAGTTGATGCTGATAAAATTGCTAATAGTATTGATGACAGTAGTGAGAGTGGCATTTGCGAAGTACGCATTTGGCAAGAAAATATCAGTAAAACCATTATCGCTCATGTGCCTGTTTACTTAGATGCGCAAGGCAAGGTACAAGTGCAAGAAACCGGCGATTTTGAATTAGACGGTGTGACCTTCCCCGCTGCCGAAGTCAAAATCGAATTTATCGACCCGGTAGATTCATCAAGCGATATGTTCCCCACGGGCAACCTAATCGATGATTTTGATGTGTCTGGCTGTGGTCTAAATACCGATAGCGTCAAGGCCACCTTTATCAGTGCCGGTATCCCAACCATCTTTATGAAAAGCGCTGATTTGGGCTTTACCGGTACTGAGCTGCAAGGCGACATCAATAGTAGTAGCGAAACCTTAGCTAAGTTAGAGGCAATCCGTGCCAAAGGTGGCGTTGCGATGGGGTTATTTAAAGACGTCAGTGAAGCACAAAGTAGTCAACATATTCCAAAGATTGCTTGGGTTGCCCCTGCACAAAGTTATAGCGCCTCAAGTGGCAAAGCCGTTGATGCCGCAGATATCGACTTAGTCGTACGCGCGATGAGTATGGGACAATTACATCATGCGATGATGGGTACGGCAGCGGTGGCGATTGCCGCAGCAGCAACGACGCAAGGTACATTGGTCAATGAAGCAGCTGGTGGTAGCGAATTAGGTGAAGTGCGCTTTGGGCATCCATCAGGAACGCTACTCGTCGGCGGTAAAACCGAACGCGTGAACGGACGCTGGCAAGCCAAAAAAGTCTCCATGAGCCGCTCTGCACGCCGTATTATGGTTGGTGAAGTTTTTGTACCAGCGGATGCTTTTTAATAACGACAATTTTTAGGAAACGAACTTAAAAGAAAATTAAAGGTAACAAGGTTTAAGATACTGCTTAAAGTCTTTATACTGGTGGTCGCTTATTATTATGAATAATAAGCAGTTAATACATGCCAATATCAAATTAAATAGCGCCTTAACCCTATGAGTACTCCGCCACGCCGTGTTCCTTTAGACATCAAGCCGCCCACCAAAAAAAAGGAACGGGGGGCTTTGCTGTGGTCGATTTTAAAAAGGCTCGGAGAGTTTGCAAGACCCTATCGCGGGCTTTTTATTTTAACCTTAATATTGACAGTGCTTGGGTCGTTTACCGCGCAGGTGAATGCCTTTGTCTTGCAATATACCATCGATACTTTGACCAATATTGTTGGTTTACCTGACCCATGGGTAGAAGGTATAAAATTACTGACGCTCATTAGCGTGATTTTATTGGTGAAAGAAGTCCTTAACGTCATCATTACCTTTGGTCAGCGCTATTTTGGTGAGCGTATCCGTATTAACCTATCGCGTGATTTGTCACAAAAGGTGGTTGACCGTATTTTGTCTTACAAAATGGCGTTTTATACCAGCGACGAGAACGCCAGCGGTAAGCTGCAAACCCGCATTGATTTGGGGGTCAGCAGTCTCACGCAATTGGTACAAAACTTCTTTATTGACATGCTGCCGCTGTTTGCCAGTGCTATCGTGTCATTAATCATTATGTTTAACGCCAATTTTTGGGTCGGTATGGTCGGTTTGATTATTGTGCCGATTTACTTTTTTGTCAGTCAGCGCCAAGCCAACCGTCTGCAAGGGTTTCGCAAACAAATGCGCCAATATCGCGAGACTAAAAGCGGCTTGGTGATTTCGATTATTGACTCTATCACGGTGATTAAATCCTTTGTGCGCGAGCCGATTGAGTCCGGTAAGCATTGGGACATCCAAAAGGATATGACCGCCAATCAGCTACGTATTCGCAGTATTGCGTTTATGTATAACGCTGGCAAAACCTTTATCGAGCAAATCGGCGTGGTGGCAATTATTGTCCTAACCTCATATTTTGTGCTCAACGGACAGATGACCATTGGCGCCATTATGTTCCATATCCTACTGTTTCAAAACGTCGCGGCTCCCATTCGCGAATTGCACCGCATTTACGACCAAATTAATAATGCCCTCACCTATGCCGAAGGCTTTTTTGATATCTTGGACGACGACCAAGCAATTGAGAACGAAGGTAAAGTCAAATGTACCGATTTAAAAGGTCATATCGAGCTAAAAGATGTCAATTTCTCCTACCCCAATGGCAAGCAGGCGCTGCATGATGTGAGTTTTAATATTCATCCCAATCGTATCACCGCTTTGGTCGGATTAAGTGGCGCAGGTAAAAGCACGATTATTAATTTATTGGTCAAATTCTATGATCCAAGCAGCGGCACTATTTGCCTCGATGGGCGTAATTTAGAGGACTACAGCACCCATGACTTGCGTGAGCAAATCGGCTTAGTGCTACAAAAGAACCATATTTTCTCAGGGACGATCGCCGACAACATTCGTTACGGGGCGATGGATGCCACCGATGAGGAGATTATCGACGCCGCCAAACAAGCCTCTATTCATGAGCAAGTCGTTGGTATGCCTGAAGGCTATGACAGTGAAGCCAAACTACTCTCCGGCGGACAGCAGCAGCGTATCGCGCTGGCAAGGATGTTTTTAAAAAACCCACCGATCGTATTTTTGGATGAACCAACGGCCAGCCTTGACGCTATTGCCACCCAGCAAATTAAGCACAGTCTAGATTTAATTAAAAAAGACCGTACGGTGATTATTGTCTCGCACAATATCTCGCAAATTATTGACGCCGATGATTTGGTGGTGATTGAAAACGGCCGTGTGATGGAGACTGGCACGCATGAGGAGCTTTATGCCAATCACGGTAAATACTATGAGATATTCAATGCCATGTCCGATAGTTTGAATTTAGATAAAATCAGTCAAACCTTAAATAGTTAATATAAGGCGAAATCGTTATAATGCTCAGTCTTTAAGACATTAAAAAACCCTTTAAATCGTTAAAAGCTAGCCAACTATGACCTGTGAATTTTCTATAAAAACCTTTGATGAGCTGACTACCGTTGATGTTTACCATATTTTAAAAGCGCGCTCACAAGTATTTGTGGTCGAGCAAAACTGCCCGTATCAAGACATGGACGAGGTGGATTTTGATTGTCTGCATCTGGTCGCCCATCAAGACGAAGCCTTGATTGGCTATTGCCGCATCATTCCGCCGCAATTTAATCATAAAAGATCCTCGGTTAATCCGTCAGGTCCGATACCGGCGATTGGCAGGGTTCTGGTGTTAGCAGAGCATCGCGGCTATGGCGTTGCCCGTCAAATGATGCTTGAAGCCATCAAATACTGCCGTAAAAAGTATGGTAAAAAAACCATCATCATCTCCGCGCAGACTTATTTGCTAAACTTTTATGAATCACTTGGATTTATCGTTGAAGGTGAACGCTACCTTGAAGACGGTATCGAGCATGTCACCATGGTTTTACCTGTCATTAAAAAAGTAAAGGTGAAAAAAGAAAGCTCGGGAATGGTGAGTAGTATTCTCAGTTTTTTACTCTTGATACTGGCACTTTTATTCATTGTCGGTTTGGTTTATCTCATGGTGTAACTTATGAAACGATAAAACAGTCTTACACGACTTCACTGTTGTTCGATATTGAGTATGTTATTTTTGTTACATCACTGATTGATAAATCATGTCGCTTATCAATCGCTCCAATATTGGACTCAAGGAAGAGGTAACGATTATGTCTACGACTCAAAACGCTACGGTAGAGAGCAATGTCCGTCCAGAGTATGACGATGAGATTCAAAAAATCGCCGACTATATGCTTAATTACTCTATCGATAACGACTCGCCCAATAGTGCCGATGCTTGGAATACTGCTCGCCACTGTCTGATGGACACCCTAGGCTGCGGACTGTTGGCACTGCGTTTTCCTGAATGTACCAAACACCTCGGACCCGATTGTGCTGATCAAATTACTCCTAATGGCGCGCGCGTCCCTGGTACGCCTCATAGACTTGACCCCATTAAAGCCGCTTTTGATATTGGCTGCATGGTGCGCTGGCTTGATTATAATGATACGTGGCTTGCTGCTGAATGGGGACATCCCTCAGACAACTTAGGCGGAATTTTGGCAGTGGCGGACTATATCAGTCAGCAAAATGTCAGCCAAAATAAAGCACCGCTCACTATGCACGACGTTTTAGAAGCGATGATTATGGCGCATGAGATTCAAGGTGTGCTTGCCTTAGACAATTCATTTAATCGTGTCGGGCTTGACCATGTGTTCCTCGTCAAACTCGCCTCAACGGCGGTGGTCGCCAAACTCTATAAATTACCACGCGAGCGCATCATGGCGGCGATCTCGCAAGCGATTGTCGATGGTCAAGTGCTGCGTACTTATCGTCATGCGCCAAACGCTGGTAGCCGTAAGTCATGGGCGGCAGGTGATGCCACCAGTCGTGCGGTACGCTTGGTCGATATCACCCGCCGCGGCGAAATGGGCATTCCGGGAGCATTAACCGCGCCGCAATGGGGCTTTTATGATGTGTTGTTTAGCCATACCAATAAAGACCTAGCACTCAAACCTGCAGGCGAGCGCCGTTTTACCTTTCAGCGCGAGTTTGGTAGCTATGTGATGGAAAACATCTTATTTAAGATAAGCTTTCCTGCCGAGTTCCATGCCCAGACTGCCTGTGAAGCAGCGGTTATTTTGCATCCTATGGTTGATGATAGAATCGATGATATTGAAAAAATCGTCCTGACCACGCATGATTCAGCGATTCGAATTATCTCCAAAGAAGGCGCACTTGCCAATCCTGCCGATCGCGATCATTGTTTGCAATATATGGTTGCCGTGCCTTTATTGACGGGTGACTTGATGGCAGAGAACTATGAAGATGATTACCACGAGCAGCACCATATCTTGATTGATGGACTGCGCCGTAAGATGGTCGTCGTCGAAGATCCCAATTATTCAAAAGATTATCACGACCCAAGCAAACGCTCGATTGCCAATGCCATTCAGATATTCTTTAAAGATGGGAGCAGTACCGATAAAGTCGCTGTCGAATATCCTATTGGTCATAAGCGCCGCCGCGCTGAAGGCATCCCAGTACTCAAAGCAAAGTTCCGAGCAAGCGTGGCAACGCGCTTTATTGACAGTCGCTGCGCGGATATTTTTGCGCTATGTGATGATCAAAAGCGCTTAGAGCAAACCCCAGTCAATGAGTTTATGGATTTATTTGTCGCTAATTAATGTTAAAGCGTATAAATAGTTCAGCGCGTTTTTGTTTTTATGAATCGTGTTTTTACCAATTTTTTACAAGCCTTTTACCAAGCTATCGACTCACCTGCCCAATCGACAAAACAACCAGATTGGGCGGAAGTCATCCTATCAAGTACTTCTAGTAAACGCTCGGCGCTATAAGCTGGCGAGAACAGCTTTTCGTCAGCCACATTGCCCTGAAAAGGCGATGATAACTGGGTATCGACGGTGCCTGGCTGCATGACGACCACGCAGACATCCTTTAGCGACCGACTCCATTCAATGCTCAAATTTTTTATACCCATATTTAGTGCCGCTTTACTCATACGGTAGCTGTACCAACCGCCAAGCTGATTGTCGCTAATACTACCAACCCGAGCCGATATGGTCGCAAAAATCGCCGGCTTATCCGCATTGCGCTCGGCTTTAGCCAGTAGTGGCTTGATATGCTTGGCAATCAGCAGGCTGGCTAAGGCGTTAATCTGCATATTCTGTAAAAAGAAGTCCGTCTCCAATTGTCGTAGCGCTTTTTCTGGTTGATTATGCGGCGTATGCAATAGCCCCACACAATTAATCGCCCAATCAATATGAGTGGTTTGCTGCTTAATATCAGCAATGGCTTGCTCGATACTTTTCTCATCGCTGACATCCATCGGTAACCAATACAAATTATCGGCTGCAAAGTTAGGCTGATTTGTATGATAAGTGGCAAATATTTTTCCACTGCTTTTATTATTAGCACTTAACTCTATCAGCTGTTTAACCATCGCTTTACCGATACCACCGGTGCCGCCAACGATGAAGTAGTTATTTTGATTCATAAGGCATTCCTTATTGCTATTTTTATGATGTGCGACTACTAACTTACATTCATTTTGGCGTATTTATTTTACATTTACTATGCTAAAACGCTAAGAATAATAGAAGTTATCGCTATTCTATATAGGCTACAATAATCACTGACGGGTAAATACTCGACATCTATCAGTTGAGATGTCTAACTGCCGTTAACCTTTAATCTTAACCTTTTAAATTTAACCAACGCCTTTATACGGATGTCATCGCCCTATGCTATCGCCCCAAGACCAATTGACTGAGCTGGTACGAACGCTTGAGACGCAGCGGCATGTCTTTGCCACTGACCCGCTACTTATCACAGAAAAGCTGCAAAGTGAGGATGGGAAGCCCATTCAAAAGTTACATCGCCGCGCCTCGCGTATCGATAGTAACGGTGCGCTGGCACGTGTGCTTGGTAAAATTGATGGGCGCATCAAAGGTATTATGCTGGTTATGAGTGTGCTGTGGTGCATTTCGGGGTTTTTGGGGCTGTTTACCTTGCTGCAGACCAATGTGGTGAACTTCTTTTATGTGCTGGTTTGTCTGCTTGGGTTTCATACCATCATGCTCTTAGGCTGGCTAGTCATGACTTTGATTAATCAAGGTAAGCAGTCGTCAAATTGGTTTGCCAGTTTTGTGAGTCCAAGTTATCTGATACGCGGTAAGGACGATGTCACCAAAGCGGCGGTTGATTTGTACGAGCGTCAATTACAACACAGCGGTATGCGTTGGTATCTGGGGCGCTTTAGCCATCAATTGTGGCTCGCTACCTTGACTGGTATGCTGCTGGCGATCATATTTTTGTTGATTGTGCGCCAGTATAGCTTTAGTTGGGAGTCGACATTACTCTCTGATCAGGCGCTGATCACTTTGACTCAAATACTCGGCTGGTTACCAAGCAAAGTTGGATTTACCGTGCCGGACAGTGCTGCTATCGTGCAGAGTCGTTTGGTGACGGATGCCATGCCATTATCGATGGCGCGGCAATGGGCAGGTTTATTGGTCGGTAGCTTGCTGATGTACGGTATTGTACCAAGGGCGATTGCTTGGATATTTTGCGCCTTGATGTTCCGACGTAAAAAGATGCGTTTGGATATCAAGCAGCCATATTATCAAAAGATTCTGAACTTTTGGCAGCGTCATGTGGTCGATGCAGATGATTTTAAGGCAGCGCCTGCTCCTGTCGCGCCAAAAGCGACAGTGAGTACTGGCAAGAAACTGGTTGCTCTACTTGAATACCCATCACAGCAGGATCATTGGTGGCAATCAGGACTGAATGCCGACATAAGTAGCCATAGTAATAGTAACATTAACAATGTCGAGAATTTCGGTATTGTTGACGACCGTGATGATATGGAGCGCTTAACGACTTATTTGGACAGCCATCCGGTTCAAGTGCTACTAGGTATACATAGCAAGGCTTTACCTGACCGAGGTACACTGCGTAAACTTGATCGTATTGCCGAACATGCCGCAGACGGCCTTATTGTACAGCTGCTCGGTGATGCCAACACCGCTAACACCAACGAGCAAGAGCAAGACTCAGAAATCCAAAGCGCAGAAAATCAGGGCGTTCGTTATCAGCAGTGGCAGACCGCCCTTGCCGCTCGAAAAATCGGCTTGGTTTAGCTTGCTTGTTTAGATACTCTAATACCGATACTCAATAATATTAATAATAAGATTCTATTATGAACAATGACAATAATAATCAAAGCAACCATCAAGATAATGCCAAAGCTGTCGGCCTGTTCGCCGATAAAGCCTATGAGCCCGTACGCGACTCAGAAGCTGATTTGAAAAATGAAAATGTGAATGCTGATACAGAGCTATCGCTGGATAAACCAGCGTCAGATGATCAAGCGCTATCGGTTAATACTGCCTTTAATAATAATGTCTCTAAAAAGACCATTGCCAGGGGCGAAGCACTCAAACTAGCGGTCGTTGGTCATACCAATACCGGTAAAACGTCACTACTGCGTACGTTACTCCGCGATGTTTATTTTGGGGAAGTGAAAAACGAAGCGGCAACCACTCGGCATGTCGAGCAAGCAAAATTAACCGACAGCCAAACGGGCGAAGTATTGGTGGTGCTGTATGACACGCCGGGTTTAGAAGATGCTTCGGGGTTAATGGATTGGCTAGAAGACAACACTGCCAGTCGCCGTGACGGTATTGAGCGTTTGCAGCAGTTTTTGGCAGCCGACATCGCCCAAGGCGGCGATGCGCTAACTAGCAATGGTAGCAATGAGGACTACAGCCAAGAAGCCAAAGTGATTCGGCAGCTGCTGGCAAGTGATATGGCCATCTATGTTGTCGATGCGCGTGAGCCGGTACTCGGTAAGTATAAAGATGAGCTGGCTATTTTATCGTGGGCTGCAATACCTGTTATGCCGGTATTTAACTTTACTGACAGTCAAGATGCCAATATCGACGCATGGCAGACGATGCTCGCAAGACGTAACTTGCACATCTCAACGCGTTTTGATTCCGTGGCTTTTGAGTTTAAGGATGAGATGCGCTTATGGCAAAATCTTGCCATCATGCTCACCCATTCTGAGATGCTTGAGCAACTCATGGTACGCCGTACGGAAAACTGGGCGCAGCTCTATGAGGAGGCCAATATCATCATTGCCGATTTTTTATTAAATGTTGCCTCCTTTGTGCGTGAAATTAGTGAAGATGATGATCCAATGCCCGTACTTGCGCAAATGCAAGAAGCGGTCAGGCAGAGTGAACGGGCAATGCAGAACAGCCTGCTTAACTTATATAAATTTTATGATAACGCCGTGGCAGCAACGCCACTTGAGTTACAAGCCTATCAGCAAGACCCGTTTGACCCTGAACTGCTCAAAAGCTATGGTATTCGCACGACATCTGGTGCAGCAGCGGGCGCATTATTAGGATTGGGCATTGATGCGGCGGCACTCGGTACAACGTTAGGTTTGGGCGCTGCCATCGGTGGTATCGCAGGCGGGCTATTATCCAATACCAGTAGCATCGCTGATAAAATCACTGGCGTAAAGCGCTTATATATCGACCCTGCCACCCTAACCTTACTCGCCACGCGAGCGATAGATTTGCTCACCGCACTGCGTCATCGTGGTCATGCAGCAACCGATGCCACCCAACTGATATATAGCGGCGCAAAAAACGATGCTGATATCTCAAATAACGACAACCTAAGTAACGATAATGAAGAAAGTGTCGTGACGCCGTGGCCGCCACATAAATTACCCAGTGAGCTTAAAAAAGCTCGCGGCAAACCGCAATGGTCATCACTTAGTAGCGGTAAATCTGAACAGGCTCAGCTACTACGTGCAGATATGGCGTGGTCGCTGGCAAGTAAATTACAGTTATATAAGCCTGAGCGTTAAGTGTTAACCGTCGCTTTATTTTATTTTTCAAACATATGGCTTTCAAGCGACCTTTAAGATGGTGGGCGTAACAGCATACTTAATGCTTCAGTACCGCGTATGTCTGTTTGCTGCAAGTAGATTGGATACAGTGGATACTTGGAGAAACTGTTTTCAATATCCTGCAGCAAGTGCTGTTGCCGCTTGGCACGAAGAAGCCAAAATTCATCTGACTGCGTGGGTACTATCAGCTGATTGATAACTATCGCGGCTGGTGTGAGTTTACTTTCTTCCAACTGTTCGATAGCGCGTTTGGTTTCTGCCAGTGGTAGCACATCGGCAGTCATCACCAATACAATCGCTGTTTGGCTACGGTCATGAAGCAATATCCCTGCTTGTCGAAACAGCTGTTTACGTTTTTCTAGTACGGCTACCGCTTGCTCCCAGCGGTCGGGCTTTTTTTGGGCAAACGGATTTGGCACATCTTTTTTATTGATGTCTTTTTGACTGCTCTTTTGATTGTGGCTGTCTAAATGGTTTGCGACTGAGCGTAATTTTGCCTGTCGCCGCTGCTGTGCTAGCAGCCCATCTGTCCATGCGCCCATCATCTCTGGCAATACGAGTAAGCGCAACGTATGCCCAGTGGGCGCGGTATCAAATATGATATGTTCATACCTTTTATCAGAGTCAGCATCTGCAGCTGTGATTAAATGCTGGCATATAGATTCGAGCATGGCCGCTTCTTGTGCGCCAGGTGCAGACTTTGATAGCTTTAGATGCTCACGGATTTTGGGCATCATATCTGGGTTGGCATAAGATTTAATGGTGGATTCAACTTGAGCAAAATGCGCATCGACGATGACATCGGGGTTGAGCTCAATGGCATCAAGATGCGGCGTAATCGCAGTTTTTTCATTATTGAGCCGTACATTTAACACATCACCGAGGCTATGCGCCGGATCAGTTGAGACAATCAAGGTCTTTTTTTGCTGGCTAGCATAATAGCTGGCAAGTGCCGCAGCCGTCGTGGTTTTACCGACACCGCCCTTGCCGCCAATAAAGATAATAGGCTGGGTCGATAGTTGATCTACTAATCCGTGTAGAGGGTGTAATGCCATATTTTTATCTCAATTTTAATTCATTCATTTTTTATCATTTTTTCTTATAAATCTAACTAGCAGTTGACTTAACAACAACCAACGTGGTCAAAGGGGCATTTATCCAACCCCATGCGCGTATGCCATTCATGGAAATTTTCCAAAAATAACGGCTGCAACTCCAAGGTATAAAAGCTAGCAGGATTATCAATGCCTAGGCTCTCTGCAAACATCAGCAGCATAAAGAAATCTTCTTCATCACGTGCCGCGCGTGCCATCGTCTGGCGATAAGGCGCATGATAAAACTCATTGAGTCCTGCCGCAAAACGTTGCCACCATGGTACTTTGTTTTTTACTTGGTTTGACGGGCTTTCTATTTGTTTTGGTATCGGGTTATCTTCCATGATTTATTCACCTCTGCTTATTTCTTATTACCTATCATCTCTATCATGCCTACCTCATACAAAAAACGCCAGCAATTGCTGCTAGCGTTTTTTTGATAAAAGTAAAAATGATAAGGTTTAATCTCAATTACGAATCCGTTTTACCTTTATGCAATGTCCATTCTTTACGCAGCACAGATAGACTCTCGAACGTTACTAGAATCGTTGCGATCAAAATAATAATGTCCATAATAATCAGCAGCCAATTGCCCTCGGTAAAAAAGGTTTTTAGCTGAATCAATAAGGCAAAAATGGTCATAACCAGCAAAAATGACAAAGGTGCTAAGGTGTACCAAACCGCTCTGCCTTTACGTAATAAAATAACCGTGACAATCATAAGGGTTAATGCTGCCATGAGCTGATTGGTGGTACCAAATAGTGGCCAAATAATCATGCCACCTGCACCATCAATACCACCGGCGCCAAATGCTAATAATAGACAGCTACCGACGGCAAGGAAAGTAGCCACGACACTTTTACTTAGCACTGGAATGTTATAAAACTCACCAAACTCTTGGAATATATAACGTTGTAAGCGGACACCCGTATCCATCGTGGTGCCAGCGAATAATGCTGCCATAACAGTGAGCATTGTTTGAGAAAGCACCATATCGATACCAACACCTGCATTTAAGATGGTCGCACCACCATCAATAAAAGCACCGATAGAGCCGTCGCCAAATTTTTGATAAACCGCTTGCCAATCACCGAGTGTCGCAAAACCTGCGGTGGCCGCAAGAATGGCGCCCAGTGCGAGCATACCTTCACCCATAGCGCCAAAATAACCAACAAAACGTACATCGCCTTCTTTATCAATCTGTTTAGAAGTCGTTCCGGTCGCCACCAAACCATGGAATCCTGAGATAGCGCCGCAAGCAATAGTGACGAATAACAATGGCATTAATGACGGCGTGCCGATGGGTAAATCATGATTAATCGCTGGCGCGACAATGTTTGGTGTCGCAATAAATACGGCTGCATACAATAAAATCAAACCAACAAATAATTGTAACCCATTAATATAATCGCGCGGTTGCAGCAGCATCCATACTGGTAATAATGAGGCAATCGCCGCATAGGCGAATAAGATAATAATCCATACGGCGTTATCTGGTAGCCCCATAAAAGTCTCTGGTAACACGACTGGGAACATAGGGCCAAGATAAATAAGTCCATATAAAGCGACAACGCCAATAATGGATACCCAAACCAGATTCATCTTATAGCGATAGATACATTGACCGATGATGAAGGCCACGACCAATGCGCCCCAGACAGGTAACACAGAAGATGGGGTCTTAATCATCATATTGGCAATAGCGACGCCAAATACTGCGTTTACCATTAATAATAATAAGAAAATAACCACCATCATTAAGCTACGTACACGTGTGCCCATGACGGTACCAGCAATCGAGCCAATAGACTGACCCTTATTGCGCATACTGGCCCAAATGGCTGACATATCATGGACGCCTGCCATAAAAATGGTCCCTAAAACCACCCAAATAATGGCCGGCACCCAGCCCCAAATAACCGCAATTGCAGGACCGATAATCGGCGCCGCCCCTGCAACCGAGGTAAAATGATGCCCCCACAATACATATTTATTGGTGGGGATATAATCTACCCCATCTTTCATCGTATGGGCTGGCGTGGGACGACTGTCATCCAAGGCCAAAATCTTAGTGGCGATAAATTTTGAGTAAAACAGATAACCGCAAAGCATTGCGGCCACACCAACCAACAGTACAATAGCACTATTCATCTTATCTCTCCCTAGACAAGTATTAGATAGCCTTACAAGTTCAAGCTTTTTAAATCAAAATCTTAAAAATATGCTAGATTAGTGAGCAGTGAAAGGCTCGGCTCACTGTTCTTCAAGAAACAGTTGCTAAGAAAACAGCTATCAATGAGATAACAGCATATCTTCTTGTGATTACTGGCTAATAAAGCATAGTATTTTAAGGTCAAAACGCTTGACCAATTAGCCATGAAGTATGGTGAGTCTTTACTTCTTGTGTGACTTAGCATTCTATGCCTTAAATAGTAACTCATTTGGCAGTAATTGTAACGTTGGTGAAACATTAAAAACGATAAATACAGGAGTTAGAATGGCCCATTATTTTGGATTTATACCGTCAGATGAATTAAAAGCGCTGATTATTGAGGCAGAGCAAATCGTTGAATCAAACGTAGAAACAGATTACTACCCCTATCGTGATGCCTTAACCCACCAAACGGCGCGTGACCTCACCGATAAATTATTGGTTGGACTGGTAGATATTATTCCAAATCCTGAGCGCCAAGCCGCCATGCGTAAAGTGGTCGGTACGGTCGAAAAAGCAACTGACACGCTGCTTAATATTTTATTGGGTAAAGAGAATAACGAAGAAGTGTTGCCGAGTTTTCATTTTTTACGTGATAAAGCGACCTTTATCGATAACGAAGGTGAAAAGCGTATCGGTTTTAAATTGTCAGATGCTGACGCCAAAATCATTGATGCTGGTTTTGCAGCGGTTACTCCTGAACACGTAGATATGAAAACGTTTAAAACGGCACTTGAAACGATGAATGAAGAAACGTTAACGCATTTCATTAGTCGCTATGCGGAAACGTTGAAGCTTGGCATGATTAAGCGCAAATCTGTGCCAGTTGCCAAAGCAGCTATCGATAAAGGAATGACCATGGCACTAAATAAATTACTGCCTGATCTACCTGATGCATCATTGAATCGTTTGGCCAATTATTATCGCCCATTTATCGTAAAAAAACCTGAATAGCGGTTGTATTAGCAACTATTATGTTTTTATTAAAACGGTAGTGTTGGGCAAATTTGCTAAAATTTGCTAAAATAGGCGGCACTTTTATCAAAGGCGCAACTCATGACCCAAATTAACAACCAAGAAATTGAAAAAACCCTGCGCAACTCAGAGTGCCTGATCAGCAGTATCGAAGTAGCCGCTGCTTATGAGCGCTTGGCCGCCCAGCTCAATCTACATTATGCCGGTTTAAATCCAATCGTGATGGTCGTTATGAACGGCGGACTTATCCCAGCCGGTCAACTATTGACTCATCTAACCTTTTACCATCGCATGCATTATATCCATGCATCACGCTATCGTGATAATGCGGGTACCAATGAGCTTGATTGGAAATTTAAGCCTGACGTAAGTATCGAAGGCGAACACGTTTTATTAATCGATGATATTTTTGACGAAGGTATTACTTTAAAAGCCATTGTTGAAGAATTAGGTAAAGAAAAACCCTTATCGATTGAATGTTGCGTATTACTCAATAAAGAGCATGATCGCAAAGTTGCAGACTTTGATGTTGATTTTGTTGGTATCAACGTTGCAGATCGTTATGTCTATGGCTGTGGCATGGATTTCCATGGTTACTTGCGTCATCTGCCTGGTATCTACGCTATTAAAGAAGACAAAATCTAGTCATTCTTTGGTTGAGTGTTTTGAATGTATCGCATAATAAAAAAGCATCCGACTGGATGCTTTTTTATTGCTTATTGCTTTGATTGTAGTCAGGGGCAATTAAAATTGCAATGCCAAACCCGTATGGCGCTCAGTGGGTGTTTGGACGGCCTTTTCCAAAGCGGATTTCGTACTATATATGGTTACCTGTTTTTTGGCACGGGTCACAGCGGTATAAATAAGTTCTTTACTCAGCAATCTTGCATGACTATTATCAAAAGTAATGGCCACATGATCAAACTCAGACCCTTGCGATTTGTGAATAGTCATCGCATAGGCTGTGGCGATCACCTCTTCATTGAGAAGATTGACGGCTATCCCTTGCTTCTTGTTTTCAAAAAACACTTCGAGTCGACTACGCTCATTACCAGTTTGCAAACAAAACCCAATATCGCCATTAAATAATCCTAGCTCATAATTGTTTTGAAGGACCATAACGGGACGACCATGAAACCATGTGTTTTGACCCAGTGGTAGCTTAAGCTCAGCAAGGTGCCATTGAGTAAAGTATTTATTAATATAATGGTCGCCCCACTCGCCATTATGGCCAGCAGTTAACACCCTGAACTGATTAAAGGTTTCCATTAATGAAGCAATGGTATCTTTAACTGATTCTGGCACGGATTTTTCTATTGGATTTATCAGCAGCGTTTTTATTTTGTTTATGTAAGTATGGTAGTTTGATGTGAGGTTTGAGATATTTTTATTCTTGCTTAGGCTATTTTCTATTTCATTATGTAGAGAAGCTTCTGTTTGTAAGGGGTTAATGTTATTCACATATTGAAAACTCAGTACCTTATCATGCTTTAACAGCTGCCAAATAGTATGAGTATCTGTCTTTGCCTTATTAATTTGATAAGCAAGCTTACCAATACCCGAATCTGATGTAAATCGACGACTCTCTGTTAGCTCTGCATGGATAGGCTCTAACCGCGGAATGCGGCACAAGTCAGCCAGTACCGCCCCTGCATCTACAGCTGCCAATTGGTTTGCATCTCCTAGTAGTATCAGCCTTGCGCCAGGCTTTACCGCACTCACAAGATAGTTCGCCAGCTCCACCCCTAGCATCGACGCCTCATCGACGATAATAATATCCTCGCCCAGTGGATTATTAGCATCATAACGCGGTCTGCCAGTACGTCCGATACCTAGCAAGCGATGAATGGTTTTGGCTTCTTGTAATTGTAGTTCGACATTCGCGGTGTCTAACGCGGCTTGCAAAGACTCTTGCATACGCTGTGCCGCTTTACCAGTTGGGGCTGCTAATGCCAAGCTAGCACTGTCAGTGCTAAATCTAATGCTTTTAGACGCATCTGCCCCACTCTCTGTTGCCTGTTGCAGTGCAATCACTAGCTGAGCAACGGTGTAGGTCTTCCCCGTACCGGGTCCACCAGTAATAATGCTAAAGGCGTTGTTATTGGCGACATTAATTGCCTTTATCTGATTTTCGTGTAGGTTTTCGGGTATTGCTATCTCTAGCGGTGTTACCTGATGGTCTAAAATAGTGTTGATGCGCGCGGCTAAGTTAAATTCTGCTTGCCAAGCTCTGTGTAACCAAAAAGTGATTGCTGCGTTTTGTTTATCAGCCTTTTTGTTATTTACAAGCTGATAAACGATAGGTTGATTATTTTTGCTTAGGCTATTTATATTTTCATTCTGGTTTGTATTAGCATTAACGTCAGCGAACAAAGTGTGCTCATCGATTAACTTAGAAAAAAACGTTAAGTTACTATTTTTCAATAATTGGTAGAGTGCCGCTACTGTATCAAGCCTTTTAACCAAGATCTCTTTTTCATGATTACTGAGTGCCAGCTGCGCCCATAGCTGGTCTTGCTTAGCAAACAAGTTCTCTAGCAGTACGAATATTGATACCTCAATACCCACCTCTGATTGAACCTCTATTTGAGTGTCATTCAAGGCAATAAGCGGCATTGCTAGCATCTCTAACAGCTGCTGTTGCCAAGCATATAGTGTCACCACTTCGTCATTGATATGACCGCTGAGCGGTACTTCGTGCTCAGTTTCCTGAATGGTGAGTACAGTATGCCCCTCTTCTAAATGCGCGGCTAACATAGTAAATAAGGCTGCAAATAAACCGCTGTCTGGTGTTCTGTCTATTTTTTCACTACCAGTATTAAGCTTGGCATCGGTCACGTTATACGCTAAATGCGTTTGCTGACGGCGCAGCAAAATATAGTCACTGATGTTGCTGGCCCAGCTTTCTTGTAAGCTAATAGCAGCGCTGCTCTTATTATTATTCATAAATTATTACTCATGGTCTGTTTTTCTCTATACTTATAGGATTAATCGCTACAGTAATTTGTTGCATCAAATTCGTAATTGCATTCATTTTGTGTACCCTGCTAACTGGGCATGCCAAACAATGCATCTAAGGCCTTAATAAAATCAATAGGAATATCCCATGTCACCAGTCCATAGCGGGCACTGTTTGTTGGTTTGTCATGCATTGTCTCACTGGCTATTGAGTCGCCGCCACTCAGTACATTCGCCTCTTTTGCTTTAGTCACCAACTGAGAGGTTGGATCATATACGCCTCGTAAAAAGACATACTCCACCGCGCCCAAATACTTAGCTTCATTGCCTACATAATCAGCAATTCGCATCGACAAAAACCGATGCAATGCCACTTGATAAATGGCTGCTTGCAACCAATACCCTGCTTTAGACATCGCTTGCTTGAGCGTAGCTTCGTTATAATCGCTTAGGCTATTTCCTAAAAAGTTACTTTTATAATCGACGACATAATACTTGCCAGCATGCTCATACACCAAATCGATTTCACCACGTAAATAACGATATAAATGCGCTTTGTTTTGCGGAACCAGATTGACATGTTTGTCGGTTTCATTAGGCAGGTACTGCTCAAAGAGCTGATTAATATCTTGTGCTTTAAAACGCTCTGACAGTCCCATATTGAACTCTAATTCAGCGAACCTATGACTTGCATCGATAGAGCGTAACGGTTGATTGGACGCTAATAGCGGCGTATGTAGCACCTCCTCAATCCAACCAATGAGAGCTTCATGCTTGCTAGCATCTATCGAGTCCGAATCCAATGAATCAGTATTTAATGAAGTACTATCGCCTTGCTCTTGCTTCTTCGCTTGTAATAGACGACTTTGAGTTTCAGCGCTGCTATATACCAATGGCAGCTGATAGCTACTGATCGCTCTATCGATAATCTCAGACCACTGCGATTTATTATTAAAATCAATTTTTTCAAATATCTCATGCAAAAATGTACCCGCATTGGCACCTTTCACAAAAGTAAAACGAATATCATCCTCTAGCTTGAGACTTAACTCATCGACTTGGTTGGCAGAATCATTATCATTCAGTGATGGCACAACTGAAACTGAGGTTTCGGTCATATCAATATCTATCGCATCATCAATACGCTCATCCATGATAGCCATTGTCTGCGTTGATTCGTCTAGCTGACGGGCTAAAGCAGTAAAACTGGTCTTAGCCCAACCGTAAAAGTAATTGATTTTCATAACTTCTGAAAAATCATCATACTTAATAGGCTCTGTTTTGGGCTTAATCGAGGCAAGCGGCTCATTTTCCGTTAATGCGCCTGCTTTAGCGGCAGCACAATTAACGTTATAGAAATCATTGACCTTATGCCCTCTAATCATACCTATAGTGCCTTTAAGTCTATCAGGCAATTCAAATTTTGGCTCTGGTGAATCAAACCAGTAGAACACCGGCTTTAATTCAAAACCTGTTTTGTTATGGGGATCCCGCAGCACCACATAAAGCTGCTCACTGGCGCGAGTAAATGCCACATAACCAAGCCGGCGCATCTCATCAAAGCCCTCTTGCGTCTCCATATCGGTATAGTAGCCCTCTGTGGTCGCAGAGCCTTGTACAGGAGAGAATCGGCGCTGATTGCCTGTCGATTGCTGAGCTAGCACTGACTGATTTTGTTGAATAGCGTCTTGTTGAGTAGCACCTTGCTGGCTAGGGTTTTGTTGCGCGTTATAGAGATACAATCCATATTCTTCTTTATTACCTGACTTCCTACTGGCATCGCCCATACCCAGCACATAAACAATGGGAAACTCCAACCCTTTTGATTTATGAATGGTCATCAGCTGCACACCAGACTCTGTCGGTAGCGGATACTGCTTAGCCCAATCACTGCTAGGCGCGGTATCTATGTTTTGTCTAAACCAGGCTAGCAGCTCATATTCACCCATGCCGATACCATACTGTGCCAAGATATCCATCACATGACGCAAATCCATAATATGACGCGCGCCTTCTGGATGCGCGGCTAATGCTTGCCAAACGCCTTGCGGCTGCACAGGGCTTTGATCTAACAAGTAATGCATGGCCGATAATATGCCAAAGTGCTGCCAACGCTGTGTGCCTTCTTTTAAATAGCTAATAAAGTCTTGATAGCTTTTCTTATTATCAACGGCTTTTGTATTAGCGCTATTTAAATCTACAACCCCTGACTCATGGTCAGTCATCATGGCTTTGATATCTTTTATACTCAGGCCATACAAGTGACTGGTCAGCACCCGATTAATCATGTCATGACGATAAGGATATAGCATGGCACTCAGCAGCGCTGCCACATCCTCTGCCATGACGGTTTCAAAGATACTGACATCACTGGTGGTCAAGGTCGGCACATTGAGCTTTACTAGCTCGTCTTCCACCCGTTTTAAGTCTTTTTTGGCACGTGCCAGCACGCCGATATCGCTCGGCTGAATCGGCTTGCCTTTTAATGTCTGACCACTGCTGAGTAAGGTCGCAATATGACGCGCTGTGATTTCATGCTCATCGTACTCAAGCTCCTTGTCTTTATCATAAGGCAGGTGCAACACACTCACTGGCTGAGCAGAGAGCACGTCACTCACCAAGTCACTCACTAAATCGCTATTTAGGTCACTGGTTAGTATGTCTGGCTCATTAAACCAAGACAGCTGATTTTCTTCTTTATATGCTTTGATGTGCTGGTAATAAATCCCTATGCCTAACTGTGCGAGCCTATTCTCATTAGTCACAGACGCAGGCATACCAAACCAGCAGTTTAGGGCATTAATCACACTGGCGTTTGAACGGCGGTTAATATCGAGCGTCCAAAGGCTGCTTTTGTCAAACTGGGCTTTCATATAATTGTAGTTGGCGACATCACCACCGCGAAACCCATAAATAGCCTGCTTAGGATCACCAACCAACAACAAAAACTCATGGTTGGCTTTATGAGTAGTAGCCTGCTTGTCATTGGCCGACGGTTTACGCTTCGGCAGATAGATGCTTTCAATCATAATGGCTTGCTCGCCATTGATGTCCTGCGACTCATCAATCAATGCCACTGGATAGTGATGACGAATATAACGCGCCAGCTTCTCTCCTTGCCGACCGGTTAATGCTTGGTTTAAGCGTACCATCTGCAAGCTAAAGGTGGTTTCACCGCGCTCTTCTAAGATAACCGGCAGCCTGTCACGTACCGCAAGCACGATATGGCGATTTAGATTGGCTAATAACAACACAATGTGCTGATTTAAACCGTCAACCATATCCAAAATCGCTATTAACTTACTGATGGTTTCTAACGCGAAAAACGCCTCGTGCTCTTTTTCTTTATTCTTATTAAAATTCTTAATCTTGCCCTCTTCATTGGGATATCTAGAATCCTGCAATGAGGTGAGAATCTTATTTTCACGTTCATTTAGATAATTAGTAAACGCCAGCTGATGCTCCGCTATTTTTTGATGCACCTCAATAATGGCATCAAACTGCGTCGTTAAATTAGAACGCCCATTAAACCCTTGAGATTTTCGATAATCAGGATTTAAATACGGCTGAATATCTGCCAAATCCAATGTCGCAAACTCATGTAATAGCTGTTCATACAAACTAAAGTCAAAACCTTGGGTTAGCTTTACCTCATTAATCGGCGCAGAAATAAAATTAAGCGATCGAGTCACATAACTTTTATGATCGCCAACCGCCGTCAGCTTACCTTGCTGATCCATCAATGCATACAGCTTAGGCTGCTCGTGATACAGCCTACTTTGAAACTGACGCAGTTCATCATGAATAATACTGTCCGTCACTTGCTCAATGCTGCTGTCTTCAATAATAGCCATGCCTTGCTGATGACCGGTCTCGCTACTGTACTCTTTCAACCATTTTTGCGCCAAGCTATCGAGGGTACCGACAAACAGCTTATCCAAGGTGGTTAATACCAACGCCGTACGGCGAATGGCTTCCGTCATGGGATAGCTGTATACATGATCAAGCAAGTAGCCGACCAAATGCAGATTGATAGGGTCTTGCATGATGTCATCTAAGCGCGCATATTTAGCCTGCGCGACCAACCAATCCTCACGATCTTTTTTTGCTTGTGCGCGCTTTTCAGCAGTGGCTTTTTTGTCGTGAGCTTTGTCATAAACAACGTCTTGATTTAGTTCATCAGCATCTGTTTCTGTTTCAGCGTTTGAATCCGTGCTTGAGTTCTTGCTCGCCTTTTTATCCTTATTACTATCAGGTGTCACCTGTAGTATATGAGGATACAAACTCTCTTTATTAGCGGGGTCAGCACTCAGGCTATTCACCCATTGCAGCAGCTGATAAAAATCCACCAAACGATCATGAATGCGCTGACGCATTTCAGCTGCCGCGGCGCGAGTAAAGGTCGTCGCAATGATTTGCTCTGGCGCACGCCGTGCTTCAATCAACAGACGCAGTACAATGCCAGTTAGTGTCCACGTTTTACCCGTACCGGCTGACGCTTCGATAAGATGCCGACCCGTCAATGCAACATCAACCGCTGGTATCACATCCGCCTTATTCTTATTCTTAGGCTTAGTCATGGCGTCATTCGCAACCTCACTGTCAGTCCTACTCTGATATGTATCAAATAAGTGAGGCGATTCATTCAGGTACTCAGCGGATGAGTGTGGCTGGGTAGAAATGTCCATCATGTGAGTGGTGGCGGTAAATTCTGTCATATGAGCGTACACTTTTTATTATCAATTAAGCCAAAGGGCAAAAAACGAACCGTTTTAAACAGTTTTAAGTAACCAGCTAGCCAGCTAACTATCTAGACCTTGTAGGGCAGTAAACATCGGCTCATAGAGCGGCTGTGCTAACGTCGTCAATGCTGCTGATAGAGCTTTAAACGCGTCTTGATCACGCAGTACGTATTGCCAAATGGCATGCTGCGAGCAGGTATCATATACCGTGTCTACGTGATAGTTAGGTCTTAGCCAATCTAAGAAGTCTGCGCGTTTTGGCCAATAGCTGCCGCTCTCATCTTCACTCTCTGCCGCTTTTGCGCACTTATCAAGATAACTGAGCGCATATTCTGGCAATAAGGTAATCGGCACTTGACCGACTAGCTTGCCAAATATCGCCCATTTTATTAGCTCAACCACGGCATCTTCATACACAATAGGGTTTAGCTTAAAGGCGGTTACTTTTTCATACTTTTTGACTTGTGAGCTTGGCTTATTAAAACGCCAAATACTCACCCCATCATTTAGAGCCACTTGCTCAGCAGTGGTACGTCTGGCAACTTGCCAATACAAATGCGACAACCAAAACTTGATTAAATGCTTGGGGCTAGCAGAATTGGGCAGTATGTTTAACCACTGCTTGGGGGATTGCTCGGCATAGGACACACCTGCCTGTAGATTAGCGCGATGGTTATTAGCATCTATTGCTACTGATGCTGGTATTGATGTAGGAACTGATATTGGTACTAATATTGGTACTGAGCCTTTTATCTTAATGAATTGGGGTAATAGATTCAGTAATGGCGCATTATCAGTATCATTTAATACAGCCGCTAGCTCTATCTGAACGGGATGCTCGGTGGTTGGGGTCAGTAGCTGCAAACCAGCTATATCGCTCGCCTCTAATATCTGAGCATCATCCAAGCCATTGTCCCAGCCATTAGCAATTAGCTGCTCTTTAAATTGCTGACATTGCTGCTGCAGTTTTTGTTGTTGATTAGGCAAGGTCGTTTGGCGCGCCACACCTGCTGGCATGATTTTTTGATACATCAAGATTGGGCTGTCTTGCTTAGCTGCGCTGTCGGTACTGTTATTGGCGGCATCGCTCGCCAGCTCGTTAATCAAATACTCTTTAATCTGATAGGTCGTCAGGCTGTCCAGGAATAGCGGCTCTTGATGAGCCATCGCTTCCTCGCCTTGCACCACATGTACCTTTTGAGTACGCAAAAATTCCTTGGCCGGATGACGCACTTGATAGGCCAATACCCCTTCAACGTCTATCTCTCCAATATTAAATACAGTTTCGGAAAGTGCCTTTTTAGTAAGGTCATTAATCTCACCAGAATCACTGGAGACAGCGGTCGCTTCTAGTGACAACATCTCAGCCAATGCATCTAAAGTTTGATTGTCTATTTGTCCTAACTGACCTAGAGATTGACCAAGCAGCTGAGCGATTGATTCGTACTGTGCTTTGGTAGGCAAACCAACCAGTTCTGCATGCTCACTAAATGCTCTGCCCTTTAAGGTATCAAACACCGCTTGCCAAAGCGGCGCAGGCGGAAACTGACGTTTTTGCGCAAGCTTGGTTTTGCGCATAGCTTTATTCAAAAGAGCATCTAACTCATCTGCATTATCAATAAGGCTGTTGTCTTGAATATTATTTTCAGTGTGGATAGCTGCGCTTTCATTCAAATTGAGCTTAGGAGTGTCAGACGCTTGCTCAAAAATATCCGCGTCTTCAATGTCTGTTTCAAACAAGCTCTCATGAAACGGTAGTGCTGGATGCTCCGTCACCAGCCACTGCTTAATCAATTTAGGTAAATAACGCTTAAGGCTCTCGGTGGTAGAGTCAACATTCTGAGGCAATGTGTCTAACGCTTCAAGCGAATTGACCTGCCACTGTACCTCACCTTGCAAAAACTGTAATAGCTCACTGACTGGGTTGGCGGGCAGGTGCTCATGGGTGTCTGTCAGACTTTGACCGTTATAAAATATCCAGCAAGCACTGCGCGCGCACAGCAATGCGTCTAAAAACGCACCATTATCGTCATCTTCACTGACTCTGTCACCGCGACGGGCATTAGTGGCTTTCATCAAATCATAGCGATTATCAAGATCACGCCCAGGGAATTCAGAGAGATCCATATTGAGCATCACCACCAAATCAAAAGGCACGTTCCTCAATGCACCAAATCGACCAAAGGTAATCACCCCAGTCGGCTCGGCACTGACCTGCTGACTCTCAAGCTCCGCCTCAATACTGTCCAGCATAAAACTCAGCTTTAATGGCAACTGCTCAACGCCTGCAAGCCTTTGCTCTACTTCTTTTTTGTTAGCATTACTGACACTATCGCTACTGGCGTACTGTCTATAGTGACGATTGGCCCTCAGGCTTGATTTAAAGCCATTCATAGCGTTATAGATGGCGCGCATCGTACGGGTTTGGTCGACATCACCGAAATAGCGATGAATGACTTGTTTCTCAATCTGATCAAGCCAATCCTCCGCTTTAAGTTTTTGTGTATGATCATCACGGCGAGCGGTCAAACCGGCATAAATACGGCAAAGCGCTTCAACAATCATCGCATCGTTTAGGCTCACTTGCGGCAGTGGCAAACTCATCTCTGGCAAGGCAGTGCTTGGCCAATCCTTCTGTGCCAAAGGATATAAGCAATCGCTCAAACTGGCCTCCGGCATCACCAGACCTAAGGTTAATCTATCTAGCGCTTGAGCAAAGGTAAATCGGTAGTCATAGTCGTTGCTATCTAAGGTTTGTTTAAGATGCCATTCATCAAAGCCGCGAATAAAGCCTGCCTCTACCAGTAAATCACAACCACGGCTCATCTGATCATGGGTTAAGCCAAAACTTTCATACAGCGGTGGTAGCATTAGCCAATCAAGCACCTCTGCCGCTTCAAAGCGGGCACTATGACTGCCTAACAGCTTATAAAAACCAATAATGGCTTCCCATAGCTGACGAATATCTGCATCGACCACACCAGTTACCTTTGCAGGCAAGGTCAAACCGTCTTGACCTTTACCACTGACGAAAATAGAGCTGATCAGCGCATGGTGACGCTCAACATCGGGCAGCAACACGACAATATCGGATATATGGCGTTTTTTCTTACCAGGTTTTAATGGCTCATTCAACCAGCGCCCAATCATAATACGCAGTACTTCAAGTTGACGCTGCAAACTATGGCATGAATGAATACTTAGGCTATTATCTTGTGCAGACATTGCCCAAAAACGCTCCTTCTCAAAGCGTTTATTCTCTAATGCTTCATCGTCATACCACGGCGTCTCTTGCTCATCTTGATCAGAGCCGGTCTCTAGTTGTTTACTGACTGCTTGCGATACTTTGGCCGCGGTCGCTTGCTGGGTAGACTGCTCATCGAGCATCAACACATCATTTTGTAAACGTCTCAATAAGCTTACGCTCTTTTGCAGCTGTTGCGCACTATCATCAAAATCAATACTGAACTCGTCGCTCAAGCCATCATTGCTATCATCGCCCTCATTAAAAATATCTTGCCACTCGACGAGTGCGTCTTGGTATTGCTCATTACCCGATAAATTAGCAAGCATGGCAAAGGTATCACGCGACTGTTTGCCCAAACGTGATAGCAGACTGTGACCATAATCACGCAGAAACACGCTTTCAGGGTTAATGATCTGTTGACGCTGTAGCCATGATTTATCAACAATATCCGCCCAAAACAGCTTGGATGGGTTGTAGTGCAGCAGTGTGATATCCATGTATTGTGACAAGCGCTGTAAAAAGTCGAGCTCGGTTTGTGGCAATTGCTGAATGGTAAAAATGCGCAGAACTTTGGGCAGTTGAGCACGCTCATTCGCCTTGTTGCTTTTTAGCGCTGACCAAAAAGTATCCTCAAGTGCCACCCGGTGCTGATGCACATCGGCAAACAAATGCGACCATAAGAAACGCTGCGCGACCTCTAACTCTACATAGTGCGCCACCAACCATTCAGGGGTGCCACGTGCATACTTATCGAAGCGCAAGGATAGTGCATCCTTATCCGCTATCAGCGCATCCACATTAAGCGGCTTATTATGTGACCACAGATCCAACCAGTCCTCACGATGGGTTAAATAGCGGTTAAACACCCTCGCCAAATCACTTGCCAGCTGCCAAATACGCGCATCTTGCTGTGCCTTATCCTGCTGAACTTCTTCTTGCGGCTCATCAATCAAAGACGCCAGCAGTGGATGAACGGGATGTTTTTCATCAGCGACAATCGCCTCTTGATAGTAAGTCAAATAACCAAACAATCGCCACTGCATTACCGTTGGTGACAGCACTGCCACCTCAGGCACATTCAACGTTGACGCTACAGGGTTTTGTTCTAATAAATAGGCATTGTGGCGGCTCAACACATCCTGCATCAATATCCACTGATACTGACCCCAAAACGTCGTCGTCACTAAGGTACTGATACCCGCTTGGCTTGCAATAGACTTGTCTAGCCAATCACCAAGTACCATTGATGGCACAATGACAACAAACTCTTCAAAAATGGGTTGATTTTTGGACTTATAGGCCTCCAACAACTGCTCAACTAAAAGCTCGGTGCGGTGCGACTGAATAATGGTAAACATAAATGAGGTAATCTATTTGAATGAATAAAGCTGGAATAGTAAAAATTGAGTATTAAAAACAACACGACGAGCGTGTAAATTTTACGGCAAAGCTGATGATAGCGTATGGTTTCATACTTTTTATGAAGAAGAAACGTGGTAGGCAACACTCATCAATCTATGTTTGCTGCTCGTTAGTCTGTTGCATTTCTGCTAGCATAATATCGATTAAAAACAGTAGATATTATAGTACCAATTCATGCATAACACCCTGTGTTTGGCAGTAAAACTGTCGCTAATAATAAACGATGAGTATTAATAACACGGTTGGTAGTGAGAAAAGCTAATAACGTGCGCAATCTGCTGATCAGTGTGCCACTGTTCGCGGTGGTTTACCAGCACGTCACCTATAAAGCAAGAGCGCTTGCGACAACGGATGTCGCTCTACCCTTTACCTAAACTTTTTTGTTAAAGAGATAACAGAATACTATGCCCATGCGCCCCATTGATGCCATTTTCGTTCATCCTAAACGCCGGTTGTATGTTGTATACTACCGCGGTGAGCTGTGGGAATTGCCCCGCATGAAAATTGATGATAGGTCATGGCAAAACAGGCAGCCTTATACTGACGATAGCAGTGGTCTTTATCTTAGCATCCATCAAGCCATTAGCGACCCGATATTGACCCAAAAACTTCGTACTTTAAACTTGCCAGCAGCGGTGCGTGGCAGCACGTTACCACGCTTTGAAGCATGGTGGGAAGCCCACGGTTTTAAATGGCTTAAAGACAAACTTACCACCGGTGAATCGCCATTGGCCGCGCATCAGGCTTTGCAAGCATTGTCTACTAATATGGCAGCTACTCAAGCGACTGATAAACAAAACGCGCCTGTTTCAAGCTTCCAAGTAGTATCTAATGATGCTAGCAGTAATAACGAAAATAATCCTACCCAACAAAAAACTAATGAGCCAAGTACGGCAGCACCTGTAGCAAAAGACGCGGACATCTTTGCTCATATGCTGGCAGATTTAGTAGACGAAGTATTAAACCATCAAGAATAAATCTGTTACCATTTATCATCTACTCTATCAATTAACCACATTAACCAAAAAAAAGAGCGGTAACTTATGAGAGATTACAAGCTGCTATTAGCGGGGCTTATTTTACTGCTGCTGATTATTTTTATCGCCATCTTTACTTGGTTATGGACCAGTAACCGCAAAAATATGGACCCTTTGCCGATTATGGCAAATAACAATGATACATCGTCTGCGGATAATGACGAAAATACCATTGCGAAAAGCACCTTGCACATCCAAGCAGAAGATGGGCTGCAAGCACCTTTAGATGCGGTGATTGCAAGCTTTCAAGCACGCTATCCAAATATGCAAATATTAACAAACTATGTGCCTTCGGCTGCCCTTTTAACGTTATCCGATAATGATTTTGCCGACAGTCATCGCACCGACGATGAGCGCGCGTCTTTTCTCATAGATACCGATTTAATCATTGCGAATGGCAAGCTGTCAAAAGAGCGCCTAGCGCCTTTGCAAGAACAATTAAAAACCGCTCAAGACAAGCACAACCAGAACAAATTAAATGATAGTAGCACCCAAGTTAAAAAAGCAGAAGATGGCGTAGATGAAGCTGATGCAGAAGTGGCGGCTCACGCCAAAAGCGATAATACCAATACCCGTAGCCTGAGTTCTTTTGGCTATGCCCTACGAGGCGAGCAAGCGGTAGATGGCGTGGTATTAACGCAAAACCCTGCTGCTATTAATTTTAGAAACTTTTTGCTTTCAAGTACCGGACAAGACATCTTAAGTCAGCATGATTATAACAATATCGATGGCTATAAGAACGATATGGATAATTTATTCAAACCGAGCTCAGGCGCCAAACAAGCAACAGGCGAGCTGAAAGTAGATGTCGCCGACGCCCTTAGCAATGGCAAGTGAGCATAAAGCCCGCTGCTTAATGATTACTCATTGCTTTTGTAACTGGTTTTTTCTACAATAGCACTCCATTATGCGCTTATAGCTCAACAGGATAGAGCAGTTGCCTCCTAAGCGATCGATCGGGGTTCGAGTCCCTGTGGGCGCACCAATCATTGTATTTAGACATAACCTCGCATTACCTAAAGTGACCCCTGCCGTCAAATCCGTACAGTTAAACTTGGGAGATTTTAATTACGCAGCCTGACGATAATAATCAAACCACACCTGTCTTGGCGATTTATAGCCCAAGCCCTTTTGAATCCTCGTCTGGTTGTAGTACAGCTCGATATATCTAATGATATCGTTGATGGCTGTAAATCTGGTTTTATAATCTTTATGATATATCAGCTCATTCTTCAATGTACCCCAGAAGCTTTCTATCGGCGCATTGTCATAACAGTTGCCTTTAGCGCTCATTGAGCCTGTAAATTGATGCTGCTTAATGATCTTGTGGTAGGCATGGCTGCAATACTGGCTGCCTCTGTCAGAGTGGACTATTAGCCCTTTGGGAGGTCGTTTGTTCTTGATTGCCATAGTGAGTGCACGGCAAACTAAATCAGCAGTCATGCGTTTATTAATGGCGTAACCGACAAGCTCTTTAGTGTATAAGTCTTTAATGCCTGCTAAATACAGCCAGCCCTCGTTTGTCCAGATGTAGGTGATGTCACTGACCCAAGCTTGATTCGGTCTTTGCATATCAAACTGCTGATTTAATACGTTGTCATAGACCAGCTTATTGTGATTAGAGTCAGTGGTGACTTTAAAGCGCTTGTGGCGACGGCATTTGATGCCATGCTCCTCTTTAATGCTTCTAACCATGTAAGGGCTGATATCATGTCCTTGCCCGTTTAGGTGCGCCTGTAGACGCTCAAAGCCGTAGCGTTCCTTGGTTTCACTGTGCGCAGCTTTAACCAGTAACTCGCACTGATTACGATGTATCTGCTGCTCGCTTAAGTCACGACTTAGCCAATCGTAGTAGCTTGAGGGCTTAACGCTCAATACACGGCACATAGTAGTGACGCTAAATATCTGCTGATTGTCTTTAATAAAGGCGTACTTTACGGGCTGTTTTTCGCGAAGTACGCCGTCGCCTCATTCGAGCATAGCTCTCATCTTGCGTCGGGGCGAAGCAGTGCTTCGCTTTATCCCTCCTCATTTAAGATCTCGCGCTCCTCTTCAGCCACTTTGAGCTGACGCTTGAGCTGCTTTATTTCTTGAAGAGCACTCATAAGATCAGGATCGTATTGTTCAGTGCCCACAAGCTTGCCCTGATTGGCTTTATTCTGCCAGTTAGATAAGGTTTGCATGGCGATCCCGAGCTGCTTTGCAGTAGCTGAAATATTGCCATTATTATCCGCTATCTTCTTGACAGCTTCTGCTTTAAATTCTGTGCTGTAAGTTCTAACTTTCTTGGACATGGTAAACTCCTCGTTGAGTCGTTAGTTTACCAAGTTTACTTGTACGGTTTCTTCAGCATAGCTCATAGGCCTCTTGGTTGGTTAGATCGCACATATCAGCTTCCATGCTAAATCGTAGACATAAAAAAGCCCGATATGGAAAATCACATATCGGGTACAAAAACGTAGGCAATAAAAAAACGAAAGAACCGGAGAGTTATCTTTCGTTCAAGACATTCATATTTAAATCAATTTACAATTACTGCCATTGTAGAAAATATAACACTACAGTGCGGCATGGGTCAAGTCATATAATAATACCTAGACAAGCCTGCTCTTCCTTGCTTTATTTTTTAAATTTTATTAAGTGGATTAGTACCCTACATCATCATTTCTTCACTAATAGAGTCTCCTTCGTGCAAAGCATTAAAAAGCTTTACCTCTGCAACCTTTATTAATGCCTCTCGCTTAGCATAGGTGTAATTTTGAGTAGCATTCGAGTCAAACAAAAGATCTTCGCTGTTCTGTTTTTGCCATTCAACAATACTTTGTAAAAGCTCAGCGCAATAAGCCTCTCGAGCTTCATCAAATAATGGCGTGTCAATGGTAGGAGCATCACCAATATCATCTGCGACCGTAGTGATTGCTAACATCATAATGGCATCAAAACTTTGTGGGCTAACTTGTATGTCTTTTTCCTGTTTTATATCTAACATCATCTTACCTGCTATTTTCTAATCAAGAATTTGTATGACGCTATACTAGATTCTTAATGTGACAGACTAATGACATCATCATAATTACATGCTTTCAACCAGCTCACAGCTTATTGCTAGGTTAGATCTATACTTGGCAATATCATTATTAATACAGTGGACCAACTCTTCTAGGTCATTTAGCATCTAGCGTTGGTAGCATAAGAAATAATTACTGTAAGTTCTGTCATTCATTTTTATCCCACTAAACAACAATCGTCCTTCAACCGTGTAGATAGTCCACAAATCATATAGCTCAAAATGCAATGTCATACGTGCTACAAGCGACGATAACTCCTTTAAGGTTTGCTTACCGCCCCTAGGTGCTTCACGGCCATCTACGACGCATCTATCGAACATCTTAAGCGCAAGATACTCTACGACCATATCAAAGCACTCTGACCAGTCCCATAATTCGTTATCACCCCATACCAACAAAGACGCCAGCGCTTTAGCGTGACGACTCTCAATCAATGCAATAGCAGCTGCCTTATCCTCCCAGTTCACTTCAGGAGGCAATCCACCTTGGCCAATATCAAACTTAACGGTCTTGGCACCCATGCCCTGCTTTAACCATTCACCGCTGAGTAATTCTAAGCGTGGACTGGTGCCGAATCTTTTAGCTAGTAAGTTGGTCATTTTGAGTCCTCAATTTAATTAATCAATATACTTTTTTATACCGCGTTATTTCGCCAACTGTCGTCTGTCATCAATCTCACATAAGACGATATCAACACGGCCACCGGGGACGATCTCTTTGCCTCGGTACGTGTGTATCTCATCGACCTGGCTATCATTTTTTATAAACTGAGCTTCTTCCAAGGCGTCCAGTATCAGCTTATTGCGATTATTGTAGTGGCATAATAAACTTGGACAGCGCATAAGAGGTTTATACTAACCCAAAGAAGGAAAATAGTATGACCACCAAACGCAACCAATATACCCGAGAATTCAAATTAGAAGCCATCAGCTTAGTTGTTGACCACAAACGTAAAATACCTGACGTGGCCAATTCTTTAGGAATAGGTAAATCCACTCTACAGAAATGGCTGAGTCAGTACCGTCAAGAAATAACTGGCCAAGCACCTAAAGTCGGCAACGCCTTAACGGATGAGCAGCGCGAGCTTCAAGAACTGCGCAAACAAGTTAAGCGGCTGACTATGGAGCGTGACATCTTAAAAAAGGCTTCCGCTCTGCTAGCCTTGGACAGCCTGAACGGCTATCGCTAATCAGTCAGCTTGCAGAGCAAGACAAGCATGTTAATAAAAGTCTTCTGTGCAAACTGTTTGGCGTGATAAAAAGCAGTTACTACTATGGCATGCAGCCCAAGCCCATCAGTCTTGAAACCGTCAAGCACAAGGTATTAATTCGTCAAATATTTAACGACTCAAAGCGCTCAGCAGGCGCTCGCAGCATTGCCGCCATAATAATGAATGAACACAACATCAAGCTATCACGCTATATGGTAGGTAAACTTATGGCGCAGATGAGGCTTAAAAGCTGTCAATTGAAGACGCACAAATACAAGCACGCTGACGAGGCGCATAAAACGCATGACAATATCCTAGCTCGCAACTTTAGCCCAACAGCGCCCAATCCAAGTCTGGACGGGGGATGTGACTTACATTCGTATCAAGGGTGGCTGGTGCTACCTAGCCGTTGTTTTAGATTTATATGCTCGGCGTGTGGTGGGCTTTGCTGTATCAGGTTCCCCTGATAGCGTGCTGACCGCTAAAGCCCTACAGATGGCGTATCACACTAGGCTCAAACCCAGTGGCGTGCTGTTTCATTCCGATCAGGGAACCCATTCCACCAGTAAGACATTTGCTGAATCCGTTGCCAGTTGTGAGGGCATGACGCAAAGTATGAGCCGTCGCGGAAACTGTTGGGATAATGCCCCAACCGAACGATTCTTTAGAAGCTTTAAAACAGAATGGATGCCCAAGGGCGGCTATGAAGATATTACTGAAGCTAAAAGCGCCATTATTGATTATATCTGGGGCTACTATCAAATCGTGAGACCGCACAGTTTTAATGATTATTTAACACCGCTAGAAAAAGAGAAACGCTACTTTAACCAAAACCTCTTATCAGATGTCCTAAATTAGTTGACCACTACATTCTTACTTTCTTGGTCATAGAAAACTCCTGTTAATACGCTTAGTTTACCAATTTTATCTCTACGGTTTCTTCAGCATAGCTCAGCTTATAAAGTGTTGAAATGCAATGGCTTAATAACTGATGAGCAGGACGGGGTACCTTCTACTCTTTAGCATGAACTTTATCCATTACAAATCAAATCACAACTTCCTATTTATAAATGCATTGACAGTCAGCCTTATTAACGTAATAATAATCTAGATGTTAATGGTTATCAATAACGCTTAGGTATTTTTAATTCATATTATCGATTACTAATTCTATCGCCTTGCTTGACTCGCAATACTTATTGATTAAACTTTTGCTATTTTTATCTCTATTCTCCGCTACCTTATATTTTCAAATGCCATTTACTTGACGGTTATATGAATGAACCTTATGTGATTTTTTGGCTTGGATGACCCTTTATGGCTGAAACGCTTACTCGTTATGACACCGATAAAACCCCATTAGCCTTTGCTGATAAAGCCATGTTTATTCACCATCTTAATGAAGAGCATCAAGATGAACTTGCGATGTTTATCAATGCCTTTACCCCTGCCTCAGTCGGCGAGTACGATATAGTATCGATAAAAGAGCTGTATCCTGACGGCCTTTTGTTAGATGTTATGACGATGAATCGGTATCAAAATAACTCTAATGCGTTAAAAGATAGCAGTTCTACAGATAACAGCCTCGCTGAAAACCTTTCTAGTGTTAATCATCAATACTTTATCAAATTTTTTGTGCCTATTAGCGACGCTGAGACACTACATGAGCAATATATAGCGTTATTGCAGGCATCCGCTACTAAGCTTGGTAAGCGTACGATCAAGCTTCAAGAACAGTACTTTAGCGTGATTGATGGTTATTATGTCAGCCCTAATATGTATCGACTGGTGGTCACAGCACCCGATAATATCCCACTCAATCATCCAGGCTACGCGTATTTATTTGAGTTAAATGCTGAAGTTTTATCTACCATAAATGGTGAGTCAGAAAATAACGATAAACCTTTACAGCGCTACTACACCCTGCGAAAAGCATGGCGAGATCCAATCCGCTCGTCTGTTCAAGCTTGGATAGATGTTTATATCCATGGCGACACGCCAGGTGGTAATTGGGCACGCTCTCTCGTCTGCGGCATGCCAATAAAAACGGTGCGCGATTATCCAGAAAAAATAGAACACCTCAGTGAGGGACAATGCTTATTAATCTGCGATGAAACCTCTCTACCTACCGTCGCCAATCTATTAGAAAACTGGCAAAATCCGTTGCCGCCCCTTGTCATTACTATCACCGAAGATCCAGAAGACATCAGTTATTTACACACTCTCAATCTCTGTCAGCACTTAGGTCATGATGAGCGTTTTCTACAAGACAATCTACTTCATATCATTAAAACGCCGACAATCGATCTCTCTGAACAAATCATGAGCTTATTACATGCAAGATTAACGACATTGCCTCTTAAGATTGGCAAAGTATGGGGCGCGCTTGAAGCGACGGACATCAAGTCATTAAGACAACGATTAAAATCCACCCTTGGTTTATCTCGTCAAGATATGGTCATAAAAGTCTATTGGCGCGCTCAATAACTGCTTCAATTCCATAAATAAAATGAAAATCATTTGCATTAACCAGCTACTTTTCTTTAAAATGCCCCATTTACTTTCGACTGCTCACTATGATGCACATCAATAATTTAAGCCTAATTCGTCAAAAAAAAGTTTTGCTTCATCCTACTTCTTTTATTATCGAACCAAATAAACTGTATGCCCTCATTGGCCATAATGGTTCGGGAAAATCTAGCCTTATAAAAGCCATGGCAGGAGAAATGACGCCCACGCAAGGTGGCATTGAAATAGAACGTCAAGATTTGCGTAGCTTTTCCGCTAAAAGACTGGCCACGCATCTTGCCTATTTACCGCAAAACCTACCTGATGCGGGCGCTTTTACGGTCTATGAACTTGTGATGTTGGGTAGATACCCTCATCAAAAATGGCTGCAAAAGCCGACTACCGACGACCGTCAACAAGTAGAAAAAGCCATCGCCCTCACTCAAGTTGACGCCTTTAGAGATCGCCAAGTATCGACGTTGTCAGGTGGTGAGCGTGCGCGCGTCTGGCTGGCGATGTGCCTTGCCCAGCAAACAAAGTATCTTCTATTGGATGAGCCACTAGCGGCGCTGGATGTGGTCTATCAAATAGAAGTGTTAAAACTGATTCGTCAATTGGTCGATGAGCAAGGCTTAGGTGTTGTGATTATCCTGCACGACCTAAATCTAGCAGCAAGGTTTTGTGATGAATTTATCGCTTTAAAACAAGGCAAGTTGTGCCATATGAGTGATGTAAAACGCACGATGGAAAAGGATGTACTGCGCTCGATATTTGGTGTCGATTTTACCCTACTAACCCATCCTACCACTACTCATAAAGTCGCAGTTATATGAAAGCGCTCACCTTTTCGTTCGGGCTATGTGTGGCATTATGCTTAAGTTTATTGTTAAGCAGTTGCCAGTCGTCTGACGCTACATCACAAGCGCCACAAGCAATGTCGCCTCAAGAAAGTCAAAAAACACCTAAAGTCATGACGCCTGATTGGGGTATTGCGGCGACGCTGACTGCCATGGGATACCCACCAGTTGCTATGGGTGATAAACCTTTCTATAGAGAATGGGTCGGTAAGCCTCTTATACCTGATACGACTCTCGACGTAGGAACACGCTATCAGCCCAACCCTGAAATGTTCTCTCAGTTAGATTTGGATTTGGTCATAGACAACGATTTTTATGCGCACCTGCGTCCTATGTACGGCGATTTGCCTATCCACTCTATTGAATTGACCAGTTCTAACAAAATTGCAAAGTGGGAGGACTTTATAGAACCAACGTTAGAATTGGGCCGATCTATCAATAAACCGCAAGCCGCGCAAGATTATTTAGACAACAGTAAGAAACAAATCATTCAAGCAGGACAGACTTTTCATGCGCGTTATCCTCATATCAAAAAATTGGCTGTCGTGCAATTTGCCGATACCAATAATTTGCGTATGTTTTCGTATAATAGCTTGTTTCAACCTGCTTTAGACACGATGGAATTACAGCTAGTGGCGTTGGCAGATGGCAATCAATGGGGGTTTACGCCCATTATGCTAGGAGATTTAGCGCAGCTTGATGACGATACCTGCCTTGTGGTCGTTGAACCTCTTAGTGACCTTCTCAAACTTGAATTAGAAAACAGCTTGGTGTGGCAGCGCTTGGGTTATTCCTTTAATCAAGCGCATGCATCTAGCAAAAAAGGCCGCTGTATCACCTTACTGCCTGCGACATGGAACAACAGTGGCGTGGCTTCTATGAATGTTTTGGCTGAGCGCTTAACGAATGTCACTTTTGTAGGCCATACCGATTTATGATGAATAAAAATAATTTTTTGTCTGCTAACCGTATTTATATGATGGTCGTTTTCTTAATGCTGCTAGCAGTAGTGAGCGGTTATGCAGTCGTACATCAGCTATGGTCTCTCACTTTTTTAGAATTGTTCACCCCCTCTTTTGACCTATCACTTTCGGACATGAGTATCCAGCTACAAATCCTACCGACTATGTTGGTAGCATTGACCGCTGGTGGTCTTTTAGGATTGGTCAGTGTTTTATTACAACAGCTGGTAAAAAACACATTGGCCTCAGACACGACACTAGCAGTCGGTAGCGGTGCAAATATGGCGCTGCTCATTGTCACGTTATTCCTGCCTACTTTAGCGTTGGGGGGAAGTTTTTGGGTCGCCTTTATTGGCGCACTTGGTAGTATGGCGATTGTTTTTCTTCTAGCTGCGCCTAGCCGTATGAATCCTTTGGTATTGGTGCTTGGCGGACTGGTAACCAATATTTTATTGGGCGCTATTACTGCTTTATTATTGATTTATTATGCTGAAGAAACCTTAAACGTTATGGTCTGGGCGGCGGGCAGTCTCACGCAGAATAACTGGCAAGTATCTGCCGTATTAAGCACCGCTAGTGTGGTCGCCTTTATTAGCTTAGTGCCTTTATTAAAGCCATTAGAAATAATGAGCTTAGATGATAGGCAAGCCAAAAGTTTGGGCGTTCCTATCAATCTCATTCGTGGATTGGTAGTGGGATTGGTGGCACTACTGACCGCCCTAGTGGTCAGTCGCGTGGGTCCTATTGGTTTTATTGGTTTGGGAGCTGCCACACTGGTTAATGTGTTTTCGGTACGGCGTATTGGTTACCGCCTGCTTTTGGGTTATGTGTTTGGAGCGCTGTTGTTATGGATCACCAGTAATGCCACGACGCTGTTACAACATTATTTAAGCCTAAATATTCCTGCTGATGCAATGACGGCCATCCTTGGTGCGCCATTGGTAATATGGTTAATTGTGAGCCAAAGTCGTCAACATACCGATGAGGTTATTCCAACCTTGATTTCAGAACGCCGTGACACTCATTTAATAAGTTGGGGAATCGCCTTAATACTGTTGATCATAGGCGTACTTATCTTTACGGCGACTTCAAATGGCTGGCAGCTTAGTACGCTAAGACATTTAATTATTGACTTTAGATTGCCTCGCACGTTAAGCGCAGCCGCCACTGGCGTAATGCTAGCCACTGCTGGCGTGCTGCTACAAACCTTGACTCGCAATCCTATGGCTAGCCCTGAAGTACTCGGTATTAGCTCAGGCTCAGCAATAGGCGTGGTATTGGCCTTTGTTTTCCTACCCAGTTTTGGCTATACAGGTATTATATTATCAGGATTGTTGGGCGCTTTTATCGTCCTTAGTTTGATCTTATGGCTTGCCCGTCGAATCAATCCAGCTTATTTATTATTGGTTGGTGTGGCCATTGCCGCATTGATGGGCGGTTTATTAAGCCTGGTAAAAATATCTGGCGATCAACGGTTACAAGCGGTGTTAAGTTGGCTATCAGGTTCTACGTACCTTGCCAGTCCAGAAACGGCATGGATTTTAGTAGGGTTGGCTTTTATACTTTTCCTATTAAGCTTTATGGTCATCAAACCATTAGAAATATTGAGCCTAGGTAGCGGGATTGCCCGTGAGCTTGGGGTATCTTTGAGATTGTATCAAAGCTTGATACTCATTCTTGTAGCATTACTGAGTACGATATCAACGTTGGCAGTGGGTCCCCTCAGTTTTGTGGGTCTGATGATTCCTCACCTTGCCAGCACATTAGGCGCGGTGAAGCTCAAACGTCAAATTCAACTGTCCGCTATCTTAGGCGCCGGCTTAATGGTCATAGCAGACTGGGTTGGACGCTATCTCATATTTCCCTATGAGATTCCTGCTGGCACCATCGCTGCCATTATTGGCGGGGCTTATTTTCTATATTTGATGCGGCGTATTAGAGCGTAACCTATATGGTTAATACTTCAATAACGACACGACAACATTATCGCTATTTTGCGGCACTCGAAGGATTAACCTTAACAGGTGACATCATTCATACAGGCCCTCGTTATGCCGATAATGCCAATACCTTAAAGGTTGACGGTTATACCACGTTAGATCTTGGAGCTCGCTATAAAACCGTACTGGCCGGACAAAATGTTACCTTAAAAGGCATGGTAACCAATGTCACGGGCGAAGATTATTGGCAGTCAGTCGGTGGCTATACAGATGCTGGTTATTTAAATGCCGGTGAACCCACGGCATTAAAAGTATCAGCGACGTTTGACTTTTAAATTTAAACGCTAAGCTTGGCCAATGAGACTACTATACTGATTAAATTATCGTTATAGAATCATTACCAGAGTTAAATAAAAGGGATTAGGCGCCACCTACTCCCTTTTGTGCTATCTAAAAATACGCAAAATTCATTTTATTATTGAGTCCTTATGTCCTCTCGCGCTACAGCCTCTCTATATCATATGATCTGGTCGCATTATCGCCTGCCTTTTCTCAAAGTTATCTTACTGAATTTAGTCAATGCCGCGGTCAGTGTGGGTATTATTGCTTATATTAACCACACCTTTATCAGTCAGCCTGTTTTTAATACCTTATCATGGCAGAGCTTAGGCTATTTTTCAGCGTTAGTGGTTCTGCTATTGGTCACGACTTTTTTATCGCAATATGCCCTAACCCGCTTGGGTCATAGATTTGTGTATGAGCTCAGAACCAAGCTGGTCAAACAAATCATCGATACCAACGTTCCGCAGATTGACAAGTTAGGGAACGCCCAACTACTCGCCAGCTTGTCTACCGATATCCAATCGATTACCGTCGCCTTTGTCCGTATGCCAGAGTTGGTTCAGGGGATTATTTTATCTAGCGGAGTTGCCTTATATTTGGGTTGGTTGTCATTGCCATTATTGCTGATCATCATGGTTTGGATTGTGATGACGATTTGGATAAGCACTATTTTGGTGAAGCACGTTTATAAGCATTTAACGGAATTAAGGGAGATTAATGATCTTTTGTATCAAGATTATCAATCTATTATCGAAGGGCGAAAAGAGCTTGCACTTAATCAGCACCGCGCGCAAAAGCTGTATACCAATGATTTTTTAAGTCATGCTCAGTCTTATAAAGAGCGTGTTATTAAAGCGGATACCTTTCACTTATCAGCAGTGAATTGGTCGAACATTATGATGTTTGCAGCGATTGGCGTCGTCTTTGCGGTCTCAAACTATCTTAATATACCCATGAGCGTTGCCACCACTTTTTCTTTAACCATTCTATTTATGCAATCGCCGCTGCTACAAGCCGTTGGCGCTTATCCCACTTTACAAACGGCGCAAGTCGCGTTAGATAAAATACAGACGTTGGCGCTTGCTGATTATCAGCCAGCGTTTTTAACCAATATGGCAGCAAATGACTGGCAGACCATCTCACTGAACAATGTGAGCTATCGCTATCAAGGTATAAACCACAATACACAAGAAACTGTGACTGAAAATAAGTCGCTTACTGATTATATTCTAAAAAACGTCAATCTCACCTTGAAGCGCGGCGAAGTGGTATTTTTGATAGGCTCTAATGGCAGCGGTAAATCTACCCTTGCAAAAATCATTACTGGTATTTTTACGCCTACGACAGGCGCTGTAAAAGTAGACCAGCAGACGATTGATTCGGAAAATAATACCAATTATCGGCAGCTGTTTTCTGCTATTTTTAGCGATCAACATCTTTTTAAACAACTCATTGGCAGCCAAGACAATGACCCTGATATGTCTTTAATGACCGAGTGGCTGCATAAATTAAATTTGCAAGATAAAGTGACAGTAACTGACCATCGACTGTCTACCGACAAGCTGTCACAAGGACAACGCAAACGCTTGGCCATGCTGCTCGCTGTCGCTGAACAAAAAGACTTTCTGCTGCTCGATGAATGGGCCGCTGACCAAGACCCTGCTTTTCGCCGAGTATTTTATCAAACGCTGATTCCTGAATTAAGAGCCATGGGCAAAACACTGTTTATTATCAGTCATGATGACGGTTATTTTGAGCATGCTGACCGCTTGCTGATGATGAAAGAAGGAAGACTTACGGAGTTAAATGCAGAAGAACGCCAACGTGCCAGTGCGGACGCCATTGCTATGTTAGAGTAATTGCTCAGCTAGAATAATTGCTAATAAGTCGTACTATTAAAATGTTTAATATCAAAGCATACTGCAAGCGGGGAAATTTTATAGCAGCATTTTATTTTGAATTTGGCACTTTTATATAAACTGACTAGGCCAATTTTTCATAAATGACCATGCTCAAATATACAACTCCTGCTGCTACGATTAAGCTGGCAAACCAGACAACGATAAAATAACCAGTAGGAGGTGCAAAAAAAGGGAAGATAAAACTTATCAATAGCAGTAGCAACCCCAGCCATCGTAACCATTGCTGTTTAGTGATATATCGTTTCTGCTTATAATGATGAAACTTATCCCTATGTCTTTTACTGGTCATCATTAATGCCATCATACCTAACAGATTAAATGCCAATAGTAATCCAGATAACAGCGCGTTAGACATACTATACATTTTCCATTTGAAGCTTTGAACGACTAGGCGACTTTATTTTTTGCTGGTGAGATGCTTTCTTAAAACTGACCACATAAGTGATATAAGCAAACAGCAAGGCTAGAATAAAAAACATAACGTCAAAGCTGATGAATAGCACATCGACGCTCAAGATACTGTGAAGCAATCCGCGCTCGGTAGTTAGGCCGTTGAGTAGCGGTGTGAATAAAAGCAATAGAGTGACCAATGTTAATAATAGACGCCACGCCTGGCGACTAGACAGTAATAACGTCAGCAAAAAACCAAACGCCCAGATGATAAAAAATCCATCTACCTCCCACTTGCCTCGCCCTATTAACTCAAGCGGCAATAAACGATTGAGCCATAAAAAACCTATCATCGCTAAAGGTAATCCCGCCAGTGTGGCAATATTGAGCTTTTCTACTAACCAAAATCCCCAATCAGGCTTATCTATAGTTAATAATTGGCGGCGACGTTTAACCGTCCAAAGCACTAAGCCTGATGCAATCATACCGCAGCCCGCTGTACCACATAAAAAGTACAACCAACGCAGCCAATTATCAGCAAAGCGTCCTGCATGCAAACCTATCATGACCGCTTGTGTTTGCACAGCGAGCGGCGGCGGTCGACTGTCTTTGAGTACTTCCCCTGTTTGCCCATCATAAATACGAAACACCCCTAATGTCGATAATTGATGCTCGGCTTTACCGTCGATAATAATCATACTTTGGTCAGTATTGGGATGATTAATACTGACACTGGTCACGGTATAATTGGGGTTACGTTTTCGCCAATCAGATTGTGTCGTGGCAAGCAATGGAGCAATACTGGCCATAGGGGCAGCCTGTAACTGGGTTGCATCCGCTGCCCGATAAGAGTAAATTTCCTTAAAAAACTGCTCATTATCTACCCCAGACACCATGCCTGCCCACGGCATATACAAGGTTATCAAGGTAATGATGCCGGTAAAGGTAATCATCAAATGGAACGGTATTGGCAGCACAGAAAAAGCATTGTGCGCATCAAGCCACGAGCGTTGCCCCTTACCCCAACGAAAGGTAAAAAAATCCGTGAATATTTTTTTGTGGACAATAACGCCTGTGATAATAGCAATCAACATCATCATAGAAGCTATACCGACGATAATTCTGGCCCATATCACACTCATATAATGCAAATCAAAATGCATACGATAAAAGAAGTGACCGCCTACGGTATCTCTTGGTGTATATGCCATTTGGGTTTGCGTATCAAACTGGTATTTTAGCCTTTTGTCATCTGTAGTCACATTAATATGCAGACGTTGAGCAATATTATCGCTATCAATATCTTTAGCAATAAACCAGTTTTTGGCATGGGCTTGGGTTTGCTGTAAGTGAGTGATTGCCATAGCAAAACCATCTAACTTATCTTCTAGATTTGTCATATTTCGGTTGTGCGTAAATGTTGAAGACGTGAATGGCGTTTGCTGAGAGCGTGCCGGAATTTCAGGTTGCATCCATGCCGTCAGCTCATTATTAAAATAACTGACTGTGCCCATCAGAAAAATGGTGAATAGCAACCAACCTAACAACAGGCCAAACCAAGTATGGACGTCAGACAAAATAACTCGATAGCCCTTCACTTTAGTTTTATTTTTTGTCTGAATATTACTGATTGTGGCAGTTTGGATCTTAGTAGTGTCTGATGGCATAATAACAGCCTGATGGTAAGAAAAATCTAAATAGCGACATAATCAAACATCCCTAATATCCCTGCAATACCGACGACCAGCGTCCATGCCAGCCATAAACGTCGCAAAAAAAATACTAAGACAAGAATGAGCGCGCATACAACAACGCTAGCAATTTGACCCCAATAGATGGCAGAAATCTCATCTATAGGTAAGGCCAAAAACGTCAAACTCGTAAGCACCGCGATGCCATAGCTACCAATAATCGCTAAAAAAATACGACTGAGGACTTTAAACTCAGGTAGATAAAAACCATGACTGCTACGGCGCTTACTCATGTGACTGCCTGCGTGTGAAAGTGTAAGGTCATGATCGGCATAAAAGTGAAAGCGATCGATTAAAAGCGATAGGTTAATCTGCCGACTACATTCAAAGGCTCACCGTAAGTCAATTCACTAAAAGTGCTGCCCGCAAGATACTTTTGATTGAACAAATTATTCACATTAACCTGCGCTTCAAGATTGTCGTTAAAGCTATATCTTGCCATGATATTGGCAAGCGTCACGTCATCTTGACCGTACTTTTCAGATTGTTTCGTCACAGGGTTTTTGACAATGCCATAGTATCCATTTGACCAGTCAACGCCGCCGCCAATGGTTAAATTAGGAATGATATGAGCAAGATTATAAGTGGCAAACAGATTCAGTGTGGTATCAGCAAAGCCTGTATTGATGGTTTTGCCCTTGTTGTCTTCAGCATTGAAATGCGTATAACCAACACTCGCTTGCAGTTGGTCGCTGATTTGACCAGACACTTGTACTTCTACGCCCTGACTGGTGGCACCTTTTGCTCCGTAGTAGGCTTTCTCCAGATCGGTGCCGGGTATTATTTGACCGCCATCGAGTTGAGCAAGATTGTCCTGCTCGATTCTGAAAATACTCACTTGGCTTTGTAATGTGCCGTTATCTGACTCACTTTTTAGGCCGATTTCATAGTTTTTACCTTCGATAGGATCGAGGAATTTACCGTTTATATCACGCTGAGTTTGAGGTTTGAAGATATCACTGTAGCTGGTATAAAGACTGTGATTGTCATTAACCGCATAGGTAATCCCTGCGTACGGAGTCCAGATATGTTTGGCTTCCGTGTTGACGTTACGGCCATACTGCACACCTGAGCGTTCAAAATCAGACACACGCGTGCCTAAAATAACGGCTAAAGGATCCGATAGTTTGAGCTGAGTTGCTGCAAAAATAGCTTTTTCTTTGGTTGTGACATCAGAGCTGCGATTGCGCGCTCCCCATTCTGGTTCAGGATAACTGCCATCCCAGTCAGAAAAATCTGGGAGCGGCAATATACCATCAGGCGGTGACTTATAAGTAAAAGTATCAAGATCACTTTTGCTATAGGAGCCACCTACGATGAGCTTATGCGTCTTTCCCAGCGCATCAAAATTACCGGTTAACTTGCTTTTGACATTGAACTGTTTGCGTTCGGTATCGGCATGAAATGGGTTTAGGTTAAAAATCAGTCCGGTATCAGGATTCACGACTTGGTCGCCATTGGCATACATATAAAGCAACTTTGGACTACTGTCACTCTCGTTATAGCTGGCATTGGTGGTTAAGTTCCAATCGGCATTAAAATCATGATCAATATCTGCAAAGTAATAGGTATTATCAGAATCCCAGTTTGTCCAATCTGCGCTGCCATTTTTACTGGTATCCCAATCTGCTTTTGAGCCATCACTTAGATAGTTTGGCAAGCCGCCCCACATGGTTGATTTTGATTTATTGTGTTGACGGCTAGCACCCACACTGACCGTGGTGCTGTCGCCCAGGTCCGCATCTACTGTGGCATAAAGCAGACTTTGACCCAATTCTTGACGGTCGATAAAGGTATCACCATCTTGATAGCTAGCCACCACTCGGCCTCGTACCGCCCCACTTTCGCTTAATGACTGACTACGGTCAACACTGAGACCATATTGCCCATAACGATCAACATTGGCGGATAGCTCTGTAGCAGGAACGCTACTATCAGCCCGCTTGCGTATCAAGTTGACATTGGCAGAAGGGTCTCCTGAGCCACTCATCAAACCAGTCGCGCCGCGTACGATTTCAACATGGTCAAACATCGCGGTATTAGCAGAGTATTCGCCCATGGCAGCTTGCTGGACAAAGTCGGTATTTAAGCCGTCAATTTGGAAGCTATTGATAGCAAAGCCTCTTGATGAAAGACCATTACGCGCGCCATCAACGCTACTTACTTGGATAGCAGGCGTGCGTTTAAGCACATCTATTAGGGTGTTTGAGTTTTGATCTTTGATTTGCTGGTTGGTAACCACACTGACCGCTTGCGGGGTTTCTCTGGCCGACAAGTCCATACCCGTGGCGCTACTGGTGACAGGGATTGTATAGCTGTCAGTATTTTCCGTGACTTGTTTATTGGTCTCTGCCATGACCACGATAGTTGGTAGCGTGGTACTTGGTTCTGACCTATTGTCATCACTATTGATTTCAATGCCGTTGTCATCGTTTGGTTGCTGTGATACTTCAGCATGAATCATAGATGAGCTTACTGCCAACGAAGCAATGGCTGAAAGGTGCATGGTTCGTTTAACAAACCAACTTAAAGGGTTAGGTTTATGCTGTTTTCTACTTTGTGTAATCATAAACATCAATGATATCTCAATGAAAGTGAGGAGGATTTGAGGGAAGGCAGTTATTCAAAGCAACAATGCTCACGATTACTTGTCAGCTTAATAAAACGCTATAAAAAATGAGCTATTTATTAAAGTATTGGTGAGTAAATATATGGTTTGTTACATTAGAGTTTGTACATGATAAAGATAATAATAATGATTATCAATACAGTATTGAAATATTTTGATAGAAAGCACTATAAATAAAAATAGCACAGCAAAAAAGGCTACCTTCTAAAGGTCGCCTCAATTAAGCCCAGTATCTATCAGACGTTAACTATTACGGACTAAATTTAACAGTATTGATTACTTAAATAGCTTCTGTAAGAACTCGACACAGGAGAGCAGAAGGAGATCCAATAACGCAATAGCCAAAATCACAACGATTGCTGCTGGGAATATAATAGCCACCACAAGCAATGGAATGGCAAACGGCCACCATATAGAAAAATCTTGTTCACATGCTGGTGGATTTAGTCCAGTGATTTCGTTGGTATTACGAGGACGACGTTGCCACCACATGACATAACCGCTCACACAAATTGCAATCACAGATAAGCAAAACAGCACATTGGCTAAGACGCTCCATAATCCTAGCGTTCCCATATGAATAGCCGAACCCGCTGCCATAAATTTGCCGAAATCATTGTAATCCTCAAAGCGGATATCAGCCAATATCTTCCCCGAATAGCGGTCGATATGTACCGTACGGTCAGCCGTTGGACTTTTCATATCATAGCTCATAGAATTTTGCTAATCGTCCACACTTCTGTCGCGCCTTGTGGTAGATTCAGCTGATAACACCCTTCAAAGCCAATCTCACGAGCAAACCTATCTACCGTAACAATCATAATGGGAATATTAGACGCGTTACCGTTCTCACCTTTGGTTGACCCTGACAGCAGCATTGGCGACAGTTCTAGCACCCAAGGTACCTCTTTGGTACTGCCCGTATTTAATGCACGACTGATGTATCTCATGTAAGTGTCGCCAATGACCACTTCTAATATGTCTATAATAACTCTTATTGTAATTTTTTAATGATAACAATAATCATTAGTGTTATCATTATCTCCGTATTTATATACTTATCTTTTAATTTAAAACCGTCAACTACTTCTATCTGAAAGGAAATACGATGCCGTCTCTTTTATGTTCCAAATCTGCCCGAAAGAAACAACTAAGAATAGCAGTCAGGATTGGTTTATTAATGAGTATTAGCCATGCTGCATATGCTGAAGAAACGACAAATCATATTGAAGATATCCAAAACGAAGATGAGAATATTACTACTGTTAATCCGACACCAGCGACGACCTTAGATACTATTACTGTTTATGCCGATAGCTACCGCAGTACGGGCACCAAAACCGCATTAGATCCTAACGATGCTCCAATGAGTTATACGAGAATCAATCAAGAACTATTACAAAAACGCCAAGCAGATAGCGTTAATGCAGCGTTGCGTTATGAGCCCGGCGTGAGTACTGAGAGCCGCGGTACGGTATCTATTTTTGATGAATACAACATTCGTGGTTTTAAGACTTATTCCAATTTTTATGATGGATTGCGCCTCCCCTACGACGGCGCTTGGAACCTGATGCCGCAAGTAGACATTTATGCGACTGAAGCGGTAGAAGTGTTAAAAGGCCCAGCATCTTCACTTTACGGCTACGCGGCACCAGGTGGCATGGTCAATCAGGTCGCCAAAACACCAAAAAGCACCCAAGAGTCTGAAGTACAGTTGCGCTTTGGCAATCAAAACCTCAAAGAAATGTCGGTCGATACGACAGGCCCTATTTCAGATACGCTTAATTATCGCTTGGTGGCATTAAAACGTAAAAAAGAGGGTCAGATGCAGACCACAGAAGAAGAACGCACTTTAATTAATCCGTCACTTGAATGGCGACCGACAGAAGATGTCTCCGTTCTTGCCAATCTTTTTTACCAAGACGATCCAGAGATGGTGCCTTCCACTCCGCTGCCAGCTGTTGGGACAGTCTACAATGCCAGCTATGGCAAGCTAGATAGTGATGCCTACGCAGGTGACGAGTGGAATCATTTTAGCAAAGAAGTACTGATGCCAAGTGTGACTGTCAACTGGGCTATCAATGACAAATTAACCTTTAAGCATATCCTACGCTATACCGATGCCGAAGCGCAGCAGCGCAATATGTACAATCAAGAAGGATTTATCACGGGTAGCGACAAGATTTTAAATCGTGTGGCCTATACCACTGATGAAAAGATGAACAACTGGACCACAGACAATCAGCTGGCTTATCAGTTAGATACTGCCAATACTTCGCATAATTTATTATTTGGTGTGGAATATCAAGAAACTGACAGTAGCGCCACTTATTATGATGCTGGCGCAGATGGCACCCCCAACCTTGATTTGTCCAAACCCGATTCTTCCCAAATCAATGCTGACACTTTGCCATTAGATATTTATCGACAGAAAGATGATATCGAACAAAGCCAGCTGGGGTTTTATATACAAGATGAGATGCAGTGGCAAGATTTGACGGTAGTAGCAGGATTACGCCACGATAAGTTCGACAGTACTACTGAGCAAACCGACGCCTCTAAAGGTGCGGTTTATAGTAACAAAACGATTGATAACAGCGCATCAAAAACCAGTGGTCGCCTTGCTGCCATTTATGACTTTGATAATGGCTTCTCTCCTTATGCCAGCTATTCACAGTCGTTTCAGCCTGTTGTCGGTAGCAACTTTGTTACTAATAAGGCATTTGAGCCCACCACCGCTGACCAGTTAGAAGCTGGTATCAAATATCTGTCCCCAGATCGCGCCACACAAGGAACGTTGGCGGTGTTTGATATTACGCAAAAGAACGTCGTGGTGGCTGATGAAATCAGTTATAGAAGTCAAACTCAAACGGGTGAAATCACCTCTAAAGGGTTCGAGGTTTCAGGCAGCCACATGCTAAGTGATTGGGTAGATATTGCTGCAAGCTACAGCTATACCGATGCTGAGATTACCGAAGATGAATTCAACCCTGACGTGGTCGGCAATACGCCAGCACAAACCGCTAAACACAAAGCAACACTGTGGGCAGACTATTACGCCACAGATAAGCTTACTCTCAATGCAGGGGTTCGATATGAAGACGGCATGCAACTTGATAAGCAAAATTCAGACGAGCTGCCAAGTGTGACCTTGGTAGATATTGGTGGCACCTATCAAATCCATCCGATGCTCACCGTTGGCGCTAGTATCAATAATTTGTTTGATAAAACCTATGTCGGTACTTGCTACGATAGTAATAACTGCTGGATGGGACCCGAGCGCCAGATGTCCGTCAGTCTGAAGGCCAACTTTTAAACAATATATAGCTTATCATTACTAGAGAATGTCAATTTTATATACTGGCGTTATCCAAACTGATGACTTAAAACATGAAACACTTAAATTAAGAAAGGTATCAAAATGGCAAAACCCGCTCCAAGAATACTGAATGTTATTTGCACCAAATACATCACGCCACATATGTGCCGCGTCACGCTTGGCGGTGCTGGCTTGATTGACTTTCCAACAGATCAAGAAAGCGCTTATATCAAACTCATATTTCCTCAAGACCATGGGGCTCGGCCACTGATGCGCACTTATACCATTAGCGGTCAACGTGAGGGTGAAATAGATATCGACTTTGCCTTGCACGACGCTGAAGGCCCTGCTTCAATGTGGGCACGTAACGCCCAAGTGGGTGAGCAAATATTGGTCGGCGGCCCAGGGCCAAAGAAGCTGATTAATAATGAGGCAGATTGGTTTTTATTGGTTGGTGATATGACAGCGCTACCAGCCATTAGCGTTAATCTTGCCCAGCTACCTGCTGATGCCTGCGGCTATGCAGTCCTTGAGGTCACCAGTGAAGCGGATAAGCAACTACTCAAAAAACCAGACAACGTTGACATTCACTGGGTGATCAACTCACATCCAAATACCGAAAGCAGCCCATTACTTGAAAGGGTTAAAACGCTTACGTGGCTAGCAGGCCAGCCTGCGGTGTGGGCAGCATGTGAATTTCATAGTATGCGCGCCCTGCGCCATCACTTTAAAACATATTTTTCAATACCAAAAACGCATTTATACATATCCAGCTATTGGAAAGTCGATAGCACAGAAGACCAGCATAAAGTTGAGAAGCAGAAAGATGCAAAAAATCTAGGGGCTGTATAGAATTGAGGAACCATTGAAAAACATAAGCAACGCCTTACTCTACTGTTTACCACAACAAAGAAATAAGGCATCACTTATGACTCGCACCAAGCTCAACGATGAACTTTGGCACAAGCTATTTATTATATTGCGACAAATTAACGTATATAACAAGCCCAATCTAAGACGTACCGTTGAAGGCATGCTGTACCGCATAAGAGTAGGCTGTCCATGGCGAGACTTACCTTCTTATTTCGGTCATTGGTCTCGCATATATCATCAATACCGTTATTGGCGTAAAACCGGTAAATGGCAAAAGCTCATGAAAATAATCACTTAGATTAACACATGAAGTGCAATACCAAATGCAAGGTGAAAAAAAGACCTAGATGCGCTAGCATCAAAGTTTTTATCCACCGACCAAAGTGAGATTGCAACCATGAGCTATACACATCTAAGCCTAGGTGAACGATACCAGATTTATGCCCTTAAAGGGGCAAAACATAGTATTAATTTCATAGCGAGGGCGTTAAACAGAAGTCCCAGTACCATATCAAGAGAGCTTAGACGCAATAAAAGCCTACGAGGTTACCGAGCAAAGCATGCTAATAACAAGGCTTGTGACAGACGGGCTAACAACGCCACAACTATTGTGGCTGACCTCTGGGCATGGGTGACAGACAAGCTTAAAGAGAACTTGCGTCCTGAGCAAATATCTGGCGTTCATGGTGGTATCAGTCATACCCGTTAAGTCGAACTCTAAAAACAGCAACAATGACACACTAGACTGGTATTTGTATCGTTGCCGTCACTTGGTAGAAAACGCTTTTGCTAGGTTGAAACATTTTAGGGGCATGGCCACGCGATATCATAAGCTCAAAGATAGCTATGCAGCAGCGGTAATGCTTGCTTGTGTCTTTATCTGGTTGCCACTCATTTGAATTCTATACACATCCTAAAAGGTATTGTTAAATTATCATAATCGCTATGTTGAATTGACCGAGGAAGGTAAACGATAATAAACCTAAAGGCTAAAAGCTAAAAGGTAAGAAACTCAATCTATAACAGCTGAACGAATATGAGCAGGAGGAAATACGGCGCTAAAGGTTGAGCCTTTGCCTTCTGTCGATGCGATTTGCAGGGTTGTGTCGTATTGATATAACACATGCTTGACTATTGCTAGCCCCAGCCCTGTGCCGCCTGTTTCCCGACTACGCCCGCTGTCTACTCGGTAAAAACGCTCGGTCAATCGCGCGACATGCTCGGGCGCAATACCAATACCATTATCGGTGACGGCAAAGCGACAGCCTTCTGCCACTTTTGCCCAACTGATAACAATATTGCCGCCTTTTGGCGTATATTTAATGGCATTGATGACCAAATTGGACAACGCACTGTTTAAATACATCTCCGAGCCGTAGAGACCATCATAGGTATCTATCTGCAGGTGCAGCGTATGGCCGTATTCTTGATTATACGCTTGCGCGTCGTCATAGACATGGGTGAGCAGCTTAGTCATATCAATATAATGCAGCTCATGCGTCTCTTCGATTTCAATTCGTGATAGCAATAATAAGTCATTGACCACCCTATTCATACGCGCAGTCTGCTGCGTCATTAGCTCAAACCCGCGTCGCCATTGCCGCGGCATCTCTTCTTGATCAGAAAAATTCTCCAGATAGCCCATCAGTACGGTGAGTGGTGTTCGCAATTCATGCGAGACATTGGCCACAAAGTCGCGGCGCATTTGCTCTAAGTGTTGTAAGCGGGTCACATCATAAATAATCAGCAGCTTTTCATCGCCAAAAGGCGTGAGCTCACATTTAAGATAACGGTTAGGGTCACGCCATGACTTCATGTGTACGCCATCATTGGGCGTGATCTTATTCTGATAGTACTGATGAAACTCAGGGACATTAATAAAGTCAAAAATACTTTTGCCATGGTCCGCTGACTGTAGCAATAATAAATCTTCGGCGGCCTGATTCCACCACTCCAAACCATCGTCACCATTGAGCAAGATAACCGCATCTCGCAATGCGCGTAAGGCACTTCTGATTTTTTTCAGCTGATCGGTGGAGTATTGCTCGATGTCCTGTTGCTCAATATCCCTTGGCGTTATCATGTGTTTCTCTCTTTTTTATTACCAGTATGATGCTTAGCACTTATTATTAGCACTGACTATTCTTAGCACCAAATATTCTCAATACTTATGCTTCTCAGTACTCAATATTCTAAATATTTATGCCTCTGAGCACTGAATGTTCTTAACGCTGGTTTCCTGCCTCGTAAGCTGCCTTGTAAATAATGGGCTATTTTTCAAAATCGATAGCGTTATTCAACCAGACTCGAAAACCGATAACCGGTACCGCGAACCGTTTGAATCAAGGCACTGCAACCATAAGGCTGTAGTAATTTGCGTAAACGCCGGATGTGCACATCAATCGTACGATCTTCGATATAGACATTGCCGCCCCAGACCTGATCTAGCAGCTGGGTGCGCGTATAAGCACGCTCGGGATGACTCATAAAAAACGCCAGCAAGCGATATTCTGTCGGTCCGATATCAATGACTTTATTATCAGCGGTGATACGCTGGCTTTTAGGATCGAGGCTAAGCTTGCCTATTTCAATTGGCTTATCGCTACTAAGCGCACGACTACGGCGTAATACGGCTTTGATTCTGGAGATTAATTCACGCGTTGAAAAGGGTTTGGTCATATAGTCATCAGCGCCCGCATCAAGCCCATGAACCTTACTATCTTCCTCACTTTTGGCCGTCAGCATAATCACGGGTATCTCAGCCAACATCTCATCATTTTTAAGCATACGGCAAAAATCAATACCACTTTTATCACCCGGTAACATCCAATCTAGCAAAATCAACGCGGGTCTATGATCCACCACTTGTTGATGCGCTTCTGCGACGTCAGCCGCTTGTAAACTCTCAAAGCCCGCCATCTCTAGCGTCATTACCACCATCTCACGAATTGCAGGTTCATCTTCGACAATCAAAATCTGCTCATTGCGCATACCATCGCCTCATTATTGAAAGACAAAAAATTGGAAAACAAAAATACTAAGCCCTTATCAACGTCTGCCCATTAAACGGCTTAATTATGACAGTTTGATGACACAGTGACTCGATACGTTAAATGCTGCGCCTTAAACATTGCAGCTCAAACACTGTACTTTCAGCCCTATACTTTAAGCGCTGTGCTTTGAACGCTTAGCCTTAAACCCTTACGCCCCAAAAAAAACCAACGGCTCATCATAACGAATTTTGCGCTAGATAGCAGCCGCAATCCCCTTAAACGACTGCTTTATTGGGCTGCGTTTTTAATTGACCAACTTTTTTCATAAAAATGTCTTATTTCATCAAACTGTCATATTTGCTCGGCACAATGTGCTCATTGACTACCGAGCGTCTTTGTAGCAAAACCTTGCTAACCAAACATCGTTAGCAATACATTACTAAAAACCTGGGCAGCGACATTGTTATTCATAAACGCCCCATACTTAAATCTGATTACTTTCTAGGAGAAACAATGCGTTATTCATTAATGGCTTTAGCAGTCGCGAGTACCTTTACCTTAGCTGCTTGTAATCAACCCCCCAATAGTAATGAAAGCAATGAGCCCGCTACTTCGGCGCAATCAACCACCGCGCCTACCGACACCGCAAACGTTCAGTCGACAGACGTCCAATCAACAGACAATGTGTCGATGAATATCACCGGCGCTGGCGCCTCTTTCCCGCAGCCTATCTATGCTAAATGGTCAGATGCCTATCATAAAGCAACTGGCGGTCAAGTGAACTATCAGTCGATTGGTTCATCGGGCGGTATCAAACAAATCGTCGCAAAAACGGTGGATTTTGGCGCGTCCGATGCGCCGATGACGCCAGCGGAATTAGAGGAAGCCGGTCTGATTCAATTCCCGACCGTTATCGGCGGCGTGGTACCTATCGTCAATATCGATGGCGTTGCGCCTGGTCAATTGAAGCTCGATGGAAAAATGCTCGCTGACATCTATCTTGGTAAAATCAGCAAATGGGATGACCCTGCCATCAAAGCTATGAATCCTGACTTAAGCCTTCCTGACGCCGCCATTACCACAGTGTTCCGCTCAGACGGTTCGGGCACAACCTTTAACTTTACCGATTATTTAGCCAAAGTGTCAAACGATTGGAAAGACAGCGTTGGCGTCGATAAAACCGTGAAATGGCCAACCTCGGCAACCGGTGCTGGCGGTAAAGGTAACGAAGGCGTGTCAAGCTATGTGACGCGTATGAAAAACTCTATCGGCTACGTTGAATATGCCTATGCTAAGCAAAATGGCATGTCACACGTTGCTCTGAAAAATGCCGCCGGCAACGTCGTGCAACCGTCTGCACAGACATTCGCCGCCGCTGGGGACATTGATTGGTCAAAGCAAGAAGGCTTTTATAAAGTCATCACCAACTCTGAGACCGACCAAGCATGGCCTATCGCTGCTGCGACCTTTATCTTAGTCCACAAACAGCCGCAAGATGCTAAACAAGTGGCAGGTGTCCTTAACTTCTTCGATTGGGCTTATGCTCAAGGCGATGATGATGCGATGAGCCTTGATTACGTGCCTTTTTCTGATACGGCCGTGGCTTTATTTAAAGCGAAATGGAACGAGGTGGTAGACAGCGAAGGTAAGCCTGTTTATACCTCAGCACAGTAGCTCGAAACTTACTAATTCAAGGCTTATTAATTCGAGAATAAGCTAACTAATGCCACCAAGCAAATACTGAAAAGCGTGTTTGCTTGGTGACGTCTTAGCCGTAATGAGCTTAATAGCTGGTTGTTAGATGACACAGTTTATTACGGTAAGACGCTAAAGCTAAAATCCCTAAGGTTTTTTACAATCAAGCTTTCACACTAGCAAGCGTTAACACCATTCATCATTAACATAATGAAAAGTTAGAGCGATAAACAACAGAGGCTTTTATGGCAGACCTAAAATCCCAACTGGCAAAACAAAAACGCTACGATGCAGTTTTTGTTAATGCCACCAAAGCATTTGCAATCTTGGTGCTCTTGTCGCTTGGCGGCATCATGCTGTCATTGATTGTCGGTGCGTGGCCAAGTATCACTGAGTTTGGCTTGGGATTTTATACCAGCAATAACTGGGATACGGTGAACGACCAATACGGTGCACTTGCCCCCATTTACGGAACGGTGGTCACCTCGCTCATCGCTATCTGTATCGCCGTACCAGTCAGCTTTGGGATTGCTATCTTTTTAACGGAACTTTGCCCCAATTTTTTGAAAAAGCCATTGGGTATTGCTATCGAGCTGCTGGCAGGTATTCCTTCTATCATCTACGGCATGTGGGGCTTGTTTGTCTTTGCGCCGTTTTTTGGTGATCACATTCAGCCTTGGTTTATTGAAAATATTGGCCCCCTACCTATTATTGGCAAGGTTTTTACCGGTGCGCCGATGGGACTGGGTATGTTTACCGCCTCATTAATACTGGCAATTATGATTATTCCCTTTATCGCCGCTACCATGCGCGATGTTTTCTCTGTGGTGCCAGACCTGCTAAAAGAATCCGCATACGGTATGGGCGCCACTACGTGGGAGGTGATGTTTAAAATCATCTTACCTTATACCAAAGCAGGTGTGGTTGGTGGCGTGATTTTGGGACTTGGTCGAGCGCTTGGCGAGACGATGGCTGTTACCTTTTTAATTGGTAATGCTTTCAATATCAGCCCAAGCCTATTTACCTCTGGGGTGACTATTACCTCAGCGCTGGCCAACGAGTTTGCCGAAGCGTCAAGTGAGCTGCACTTAGCGTCATTACTACATTTAGGGTTAATCCTGTTTGTCATTACCTTTATCGTTTTGTCGATATCTAAGCTGATGCTCATGCGTATTGACCAAAAAGCAGGCAATTGAACACACTATTCTAAATAGCCAAAAAAACAAGCCTAAACAAACTAAAACACGCTATTTGCCGCCATTATTTGACTCAAGAAGGACAAACACTTCATGACTTTAGCACCAGTCACTACTCAAACGACCCAGCCAAGCCAGCCTTCTGCAAGCTTTGAAGATCGTTATAACAAGCGTCTTTATAACAAGCGCCGTTTTATCAATAGATTGGGACTTGGGTTTGCCTTATCAGCGATTGTATTTGGTTTGTTTTGGCTGATTTGGATTTTGATTACGCTGTTTGTTGAAGGCTTTCAAGGTTTAATTGAGATGCCTGTCTTTATGGCAGATACCCCGCCACCGATGGGCGAAGGCGGTCTACGCAACGCCATTGTTGGTTCAGTGATGTTGGCTTTTTCGGGCTTGGCGATTGGTGCGCCAATCGGCATGATGGCTGGCATTTATTTAGCGGAATTTTCACATGGCAGTATGTTGGGTAAAGTCACCCGATTCTTAAATGATATTTTATTGTCGGCCCCCTCCATCGTGATTGGTCTGTTTATTTATGCCTTGATGGTCAAAGGACAGAGCTTTTCGGGTTGGGCTGGTGCATTGGCATTGGCGCTGATTGTGATTCCTATTGTCGTGCGTACGACAGAAAACATGCTAAACCTTGTGCCTAACACACTGCGCGAAGCAGCTTATGCACTGGGTACGCCAAAATGGAAGCTGGTCAGTACAGTGACGCTGAAAGCTGCCAAAGCTGGTCTAACCACAGGTGTGCTGCTCGCTTTTGCTCGTATTACCGGTGAGACCGCGCCCTTGCTATTCACTGCGCTAAACAACCAATACTTTAGTACCGATATGAGCCAACCGATGGCCAACTTACCCAATACGATTTATCAGTTTGCCATGAGTCCTTATGACAACTGGCATGCACTGGCTTGGGCGGCGGCGCTGCTCATTACTGCGACAGTATTATTCTTAAATATCGCCGCACGCTTTATCGGTGGCAAAGACCATAGCAGATAATTTAAGGCTAACAAACGCATAGCTAAGAGCAAAAAAACACCCCCATTTAACAAGACTTTAAAACAGATGGATACCATTATGACTGATGTATTAGAGAGAAAAGCGACTAAGCCGATGACAGATACCAGCAGCAAACGCCGTTTACTGGATGACGCTATGTTTAACCATGGTCAGCATAAACAGCCAGATATCGCCCATCTTATCAAGCAAACCATGGCGGATATGCCTGACAATATGCCGCCTGCTAAGATTACCATTCGCGATTTGGACTTTTATTATGGTGATTTTCAAGCGTTAAAAAACATCAATATCGATATCCCAGAAAAAAAGGTCACCGCTTTTATTGGTCCCTCAGGCTGCGGTAAATCAACGCTGCTACGTACCTTTAACCGTATGTATGACTTGTATCCGAGTATGCATGCTGAAGGTCAAATTACCCTTGATGGCCAAAATATTTTGGCCAAAGACATGGATGTTAACTTGCTGCGTGCGCGTGTCGGTATGGTTTTTCAAAAGCCCACACCCTTCCCGATGTCTATTTATGACAACGTCGCATTTGGCGTCCGTCTCTATGAAAAGCTCAGCAAAGCAGAGCTGGATGAGCGTGTCGAGTGGGCACTCAAAAAAGCAGCGTTATGGCTGGAAGTCAAAGACAAACTCAAAGCCTCAGGATTGTCATTATCGGGTGGTCAACAGCAGCGACTTTGTATTGCCCGCGGAGTAGCAACGAAGCCTGAAGTCTTGCTATTAGATGAGCCAACGTCAGCGCTCGACCCCATCTCTACTGGCGCGATTGAAGATTTGATTACCGATTTAAAAAATGACTATACCATTGCTATCGTCACCCACAATATGCAGCAGGCCGCGCGCGTCTCCGACTACACCGCTTATATGTATTTGGGGGACATGGTAGAAATGGGTGAGACAGATCAAATATTCACCAACCCAGCACAAAAAGCGACTGAAGATTATATTACTGGTCGTTATGGCTAACTTGCTGTTTGCTTAAAGCAATCATTTTTAGTGGTCATTTATCACGCTACTCATTTTGGCAATATTTTTATGAGCAACACCAATACGATTAAGGAAGCAAGCATGGCGATAACGGCAAAGCATTTATCAAAGAGTTTTGATAATGACTTACATGACGTGATTGAGCTGTTTATGCAAATGGGTCACATGGCAGCAGAGCAAGTCATGGTTGCGACACGCGCCCTGATAGCTGCAGATGAGGCGACCGCAAAAAAAGTGATTGAAGATGATCATCTGATCAATCAGCTAGATATTAAAATCGATGAGCAAATTATTTTGTTAGTCGCCAAGCGCCAGCCAGCCGCCAATGATTTGCGTTTAGTGATGGCGCTCAGCAAAGGCATTGTCGACTTTGAACGTGTCGGTGACGAAGCAGAAAAAATCGCCCGTATGGCCTGCCAATTGATTGAAGATGGCGCGTCACCAAGAGGTTATTCGGAGGTTCAGCATTTATCCAATCAGGTGCGCTTAATGCTGCTTGATGCGATTGATGCCTTCTCAAATATGAATCCGCAGCAGGCATTTACGGTCTTGCAAAGCGATACCGCGGTCAATGAAGAGTATCAATCGGCCACGCGTGCCTTGATGACCTATATTATGGAAGACAGCCGCCATGTGTCTAAGGTGATTAATATACTATGGGTATTGCGCGCCCTAGAACGGGTGGGCGATCATGCTCGCAACATTGCTGAGCTGGTTATTTTTTGCACCAGCGGTAAAGATGTGCGGCATACGGATTTTATGCAAGTCGAACAAATCGTCCAGCAAACGACTGATGCTGGCCGGCATGAGTAATAATATTAATAAATAGACAAAAAAATTTTCTCAATTAACCCCTCTTCAAGGCCTTTATATATACTTAGTTATACATCTTTCTTAAGCGCCGTTACTTGTATTAAAAACAGTTTATGCCTATCTTTTCTAGTCAAGAGTTTGCCACGCTCTCATACTTATTCAAAAAAGCCATTATAGGCCTCATAAATAGAGATCTATAATGGTTTAATCCTATCTTTTCTCAGGTGGTATAAGAATTTTCTGATGTAAATACTTTCTCTTTACATAATTTCCTTATTATTAATAAGTTAGCGATGGACAGTAAAAATCATCCTTTTCAGCTATAACTGGGCATTGGCGCTATCAACCTCAGCATATACCGCTGTGCTACCGTCTTTGTTGATTTGCATCACTTGATAAGGTGAAAATTTATTTTGGTACTCCATCCCGGGGCTACCCATTGGCATACCGGGTACGGCAAGACCAATAGCCTCGCTTGGCGGATTGGCTAAAAACTGGGCTATATACTTGGCAGGCACATGACCTTCGAATACATAACCGTCGCTCGTGACCGCCGTGTGACAAGAGCGCATATTGCTCGGGACACCATAGCGTTCTTTAAAAACTGCTAAGTCGGCGACATCTTGTCCCGCCGCAGTCATACCGTGATGTTCGGCATGGCTAATCCACTCCTTACAGCAGCCACAATTGGCATCTTTATAAACCGTCGCAGAGACGTTTCTCAGCGCATCACTGTTACTGCTAGAGCTCGTCGACTCAGTTTTAGACGTTTGGACTTTTGAATTCTGGCTGTCTGTTGCCGTCTCTACAGGCGCTGTGGTTGCAGCAGTGGTATTGGTGTCGTTACAAGCAAATAACGACGATGTCACTGTCAGTAGGATAAGCGCACCAAACAATTTATGCTGCTTAAAAGTTAAGTTATGGTTATCAGGTTTCATACATACCCTCTCGTCATTTATTGTTTAATGTCGCATGTGATATTTATAACTTAGATTAACACACCAAGTGCAACGCTTAATTAATATTATAGAACGCCTGCATAGGCGTTTTAAACCCTAATCGTTTTCTTGGTCTGTTGTTTAGTTTGTTCTCAATGTCCTGTATTTCATTATCAGAGATTTGTCTAAAGTCACAACCCTTAGGCAAGTACTCTCTGATAAGGCCATTGGTATTCTCGTTGGTTCCTCGCTGCCATGACGCATAAGCATCGGCAAAGAAGAAAGCGCTAAAGAGCTTTTGTTTCACCTTCTTATGCTGAGCAAACTCTTTACCATTGTCAGAGGTAATGGTCTTAACCTGTAACCTCACTGGCGCTAAGAGTTCTATCATTGCCTCTGATACTTGCTGTGCTGTTTTATGACCCACACGCTTCATCTTCAATAGCCCCGTTTTACGTTCAACGAGCGTGACAATCGCTTGCTTGTGATGCTGACCGATAACGGTATCCGCTTCCCAATCTCCAATACGTGAGCGTTCTTCAACAATACAAGGGCGCTCATGAATCGAGACTCTGTCATTGATACGGCCTCGAGTCTCAGCGGTTAGACGCTGCCGGTATGGTTTGGCTTTACGTCTGAGACACTGCCACAATGTGCCGCCTTGCTTCTTATCACGCCAAATATAGCGATAAATGCTCATATGACTGATACCAGCATGAACGCCAGATATTTGCTCAGGACGCAAGTTCTCTTTAAGCTTGTCTGTCACCCATGCCCAGAGGTCAGTCACAATAGTTGTGGCGTTGTTAGCCCGTCTGTCACAAGCCTTGTTATTAGCATGCTTTGCTCGGTAACCTCGTAGGCTTTTATGACGCCTAAGCTCTCTTGATATGGTACTGGGACTTCTGTTTAACGCCCTCGCTATAAATTTAATACTATGTTTTGCCCCTTTAAGGGCATAAATCTGGTATCGTTCACCTAGGCTTAGATGTGTATAGCTCATGGTTGCAATCTCACTTTGGTCGGTGGATAAAAACTTTGATGCTAGCGCATCTAGGTCTTTTTTTCACCTTGCATTTGGTATTGCACTTCATGTGTTAATCTAAGAAATATAAAAGCACTGATGCTCGCTATTAGCATTGTATCTGCTTAGAGCAAAAGCTAAAAACTGAGTGTTTAAGCCGCTGCTCTAAGCAATTCAACCCTGCCAATTAAACCATCACTATTAAATTATTGTCATGAAACCATCTGATTAACTCACAAAAAGTTTATGACTAACGCAACTCATCAACGACTGCTAGCATAGCGACCAATGAAGCTTCTCCTAATTTAATAGAGCGCTCAGGTGACCAACCTGTATCTTCAAAAGGTAAATTGGCATTCTCTTTAAATGGCATCTCTAAAGTGTTGGCAAGACAATCAAAGCGCTCGGCTACCCAGTGGGTAGCAATCGTCATGTTTGCTGTGCCGGGTGCGTCAATATCATAACCAAATTCAGATTGAAAGTCGGCGCTGGCCAATTTTAAGACTTCTGAGAATTTATCACGTAGATGGGCAAGGCGGTCGTTATAGCTTGGCGTGCCCTGCGAGCCGGCAAGGAACACATACGGCAGCGCTTCATCGCCATGCACGTCATAAAACAAGTCCACGCCCGTTTCTTCCATTTTATTGATGACGTGAAATACTTCAGGGCTTTTTTCTAAGCTTGGGTTTGCCCATTCACGGTTTAGATTCGTCCCTACCGCATTGGTACGCAGGTGCCCGCGTACACTGCCATCAGGATTCATATTCGGTACGATATAAAAATTGGCTTTTTCTAACAACAACTTAGCCGTGGGATTATCCTCGTCTAACAAACTGTTCAATAGCCCCTCAACCAGCCATTCAGCCATTGTCTCGCCCGGATGCTGGCGCGCCGTAATCCAGATACTGCGCTTCTTGCTATCACCATTACCTACTTTTACTAAGGTTAAGTCGCGTTTATCAAGCGTTTCGCCCAAATGCTCCAAACACGCGAGCGGATGCACTTGTACAGCGGCTAACAAGTCTTGGTGACGCTCATAGCTGTACGGGGCGAAATACGCAATTTGAATACTTTCGCACGCAAGCTCTGCCGTTATAGTCAACTTACCATCCTTATAAGAGGTTGGCAGACGGAACCAATATTCGCGATCATAGGAAGCCGCCGCTTGATAATCCTCCCAGCCTGCAAGGTAGGACGCCTTCCCTGCATTCATAATATTGAGTACGTACTGCTCGCCAACTTCGCCTGATAGACGAAAGTTAAACCACTGAAAAAACTCTCCGCCCACGTCTGGACGAATCGCCAATTGAATGTTGGTTTGATCTTCTGCATTGATAACCTCAATATTACCGGCATCGAAATTTGCGCTAATATGCATAATCTTTTCCTAATTGTTTTTGTAAATTAAAAGACAGATACTAAAAAAACTTATACTAAATACCATATTTTGTCCATCGTAGTAGGATGGACTTTATGGCAAACTTATGAGGAAGCTTGATGGCTAGCTTAGAACATCATATAACGCGTTAAGATAAGGATAACATGTGACTTCAGGAAGAAGCGTCCCAGCAAATAGCGCCCCTATCAGACCTCCTATATATATTGCGCCAAATCACTTCGCTGATTATCTCTCTCATCAGCAGCGCTACTGCTTGTTTTTAGATATCGACGGCACGCTTGCTGATTTCACCTTGAACCCGAAAGACAGCTTCATCCCCGCTACCACTTTAACACTTTTACAAAACATACAAGATTATGGCGTCAAAATCGCTGCTGTTACTGGGCGCAGTCTAGCCGAAGCAAAGCAAATGCTGGCGCCGCTAAGCTTACCCATCGCCGCAACGCATGGACTAGAAATAGACTTTGAAGATAACGAATCTAATAATAATATGAGCGTTTCATCCGTCGACAGCGCTGAGCTTGCTGCTATAAAACAAGCGCTTATCCGCTCTTGCTTGCGCTATGACGATTTTATCATAGAAGACAAGCCCTACTCCGTTGCCCTACATTATCGTCAAAATCCCGCCTTAGCCGATATCGCTTATCGCATTATAACCACAATCGTAAAAAACCATGCCGATTGGATAGTAAAACAAGGTAAATATGTCTGGGAAATCGCGCCCAAAAGTGCTGATAAAGGCAGTGCGATTTTGACCTTACTAAAAAAATTTCAGGCTAACAATAGGCTTTGTCCTATCTTTATTGGCGACGACATCACCGATGAAACAGGATTTATGGCAGTACAAGGCGACAAGCACATGACAGAAAAAAGTCGATTTATAAAGAATAACGAACCACGAGAGGATTCTAAACCACCCATAAAAGGCATGGGTATGAAAGTAGGTTATGACGGCACTGAACCAACGTGTGCGCATTATTATGTCAATAATATTTTTGAGGTCACGGTATTGCTTGAAAGCTTTTTGAAGTTTTGCCAACAGCGCCTAACCTTATCTCCCAAGTTATCTGGTTTAACAGAGCAAGAGCAAGTGGCACCGCCGCTAATAGACACTGACCGATACCCATTAAAAAATACCACGAGACCACTGACATGAGCCGCTTAATTGTCTTATCTAACCGCGTAAAGATGCCCGATAACCACCCTATGGCGGGCGGGCTTGCTGTCGCATTGCAAGACGTCTTAATCGGCAAATCAGTCATCTGGATGGGCTGGAATGGCGAAGTCGTCAATAACAACAACGCCAATAATACCGACGCCGCCAATACATTTAGCAGTATTCAACATCGCTTTATGGCGAGCAGCAAGGCAAAAACCCGCGCCACACAAATCACTTATATGACCACCGCATTTACCACCCAGCAATATCAGCATTTCTACTGCGGTTTTGCCAATAATGTATTGTGGCCTCTACTGCATGAGCAAACAGCGCTTATCAGCCAAGCTGCAGATGATTATGCGGGCTATCAGGCGGTCAACCGTTTATTTGCGCGCCAATTAAAAAGTATTATCCAGCCTGACGATGTCATCTGGGTCCATGATTATCATTTTTTAAGTGTGGCGTATCATTGCCGAAAGCTTGGTATAAACAATCGCATTGGGCTTTTTTTACACATTCCCTTTGTGGCGCTGGATTTTTGGCAACAGCTTAAGCAAAGCGCTGAGCTCATTCATCATCTGGCGCATTATGATGTGCTCGGTACCCAAACCCAGCAAGGATGCACCAATTGCGTTGACGTTTTTCAGCATTATTTAAAAGACAGTCTAATAAAAGCAAGCTTAGGCGAAGACAGTTTGGTAAAAGAAAATGTAAGGGAAGATACATTAGCAGAGAACAGCGATGTCAGACTTACCCCCATCAATGTCTTACAAAAAAACCAACCTTTTACTCATACTTACCCTTACCACTCATCTGGGACAGCATTAACGCTTAATTTAGACTTTAAACCTCAGCATTGTTTATTGATTAACGCCTATCCGATCGGTATTAATGTCGCAAGGATCCAGCAGCAGGTCAGTCAGTTAGCCTCGCCTCTACCTGCACATTTGGCGCACCATAATGTATATAAAAAAACCGACAAGACGACGACACAACAAATTATCGCGGTAGATAGAATTGACTATTCAAAAGGCTTATTAAGACGTTTTTCAGCCTATCGTGACTTTCTAGAGCATTATCCAAGCTATCAAAATCACCTACAATTATTACAAATCGCTTGTCCTAGTCGCTTAGATTTGCCAACTTACCAACGGCTTTATCAGGAAGTTAAACGAACAGTCAGCGAGATAAATCAGCAATTTTCAACTGACAACGGTGCTTGGCAAGCGATTAAATATAGCGAAAACGTCTTAAATCATGAACCCTTGATGGCCGCATTTTGGCAAAGTGATATCGGCTGGGTCAACTCCTTAAAAGACGGTATGAATCTGGTGGCTAAAGAATATATCGCCGCGCAAAATCCTGATGATCCGGGCGTGCTCATGCTCTCGCGTTACGCAGGAGCCGCTGAGCAAATGCAAGCAGCGGTCATTGTCGATCCGCATCAGCCTACGAGTATGATAGAAGGCTTGAGAACGGCATTGACGATGCCATTAAAAGAGCGACAGTTACGCTATCAAGTATTGCTACAAGGGCTACATCAAGATGACTTATACGCTTGGCAGCAACGCTTTTTAGACGATTTGTATTTAGATGGCCGATATGATAATAAAAAACGGTCAGCAGATGATGGCGCTTTTGAAGCCATTCAAATGTCTGATTCATAATAATTAGGAGACTGTATGCAAGTGCCCGATGCCAAAAACGCTTTATTAATAAATATAAAATCTGCTATAGAAGAAGTTATACAAGCAGAAAACCAAACTATCGGCAGTTTGGCTATGATCGATAAGTTGCGCCGTGAAATATTAACGATTCTAGTCGGTTATAGCGACGAAATCCCTCACCCTGCTAGTGGTGCTAGGGCTATTGCCGGTGCTGAAAATGTTATAAGCGAAGGCGATACGACGAACGCTCAAAACAATAAACAAGCAAGCAAGCCAAATCAGTCTAACACCTTGATTCGATGGCAAGTCTTGGCATACGTGTCGAGCCTAGATTTAACGCTTGCGAAATGGTTTGAATCGCATTTAGATGCGTTAAGTATTTTGCATGAAGTCGGCTACGATAAAGCGCCTCAAGGCTTATGGGCGGTTTGGGCAGCAGAAGGACACCCCGACCCGATACGTTATACAGAGGGAAAAATCAGTGGTAGCAAAGCATGGTGCTCAGGCGCCAACCTCGTGGATTATGGGCTGATGACTTATCGCGATGAGCAGGGACAAGCGCAACTATTGATGGTGGATATGCACCAATCTGGCATTGATATTGATAACAATGCTTGGCAGGCCGTCGGCATGCAAGCCACTGATACGGCAACCATACAGTTCCATGAGGTAGACGCCATTAATGTAGGTGCGCCAAATGCGTATTTAGAACGGGTAGGATTTTGGCATGGCGCGGCAGGCGTTGCGGCTTGCTGGTACGGTGCGACCGCTCGCATTGCCAATTATTTAATAACCGCTTATCAGCATAAACCCAATGATTATAAAGCCATGTATTTGGGTCAAATCAGCACAGCATTGGCCGTTACTCAGCAGTATTTTTATCATGTTGCTGACTTAATAGAGAGTAAGCCGCAGCAAAACCATGAACTTGCTATCCGTCAATTACGCGCCAACGTTGAGCGAGTAGCACGCCAAGTGATGGAAACAGTCGGACAAGCATTAGGGGCGGCGCCGTTTTGTGGCAATGCCCACTTTGCGAGGTTAACCGCAGATTTGGCGGTATTTATTCGTCAAAGTCATGGTGCCTTTGATTTACAAAAAATCGGCGAGCTATCTAGCGCTTTCGACCGCGCCACAAACAGTGATTCGACAGACAGGCAGGACAATATATGGCAACTATGACACCAAAAGCAAATGTGCTGGTACAAGACTTTGCTGGCTATCAGGCAGAAAATGATACTCAGCCTTTGACGACACATAATGTGATGTCGGCGCACTCAGCACCCTTAGCGCACTTAGCCAAGCCTGAGCATCCGATTGTCGGTGACCGTATCATTGAAGGCGATGGTACCAGCACCGATGCTTGGCAACACTGGCAGGGACTGCACGATTTACCTCGACTAGATATAGCAAAAAGCTTCCCGCCGCAGCAGCGCGTCTGTGTATTTGCGCCGCATCCTGACGATGAGATATTGGGCTGCGGCGGACTGCTGCAACAATTGGCCGCCAACGGTAATCCTATCGTCCTTGTGCACGTGACCAACGGCACACAAAGTCACCCAGACTCGCAGATTTATCAGCCGCATCTGCTTGATACTATCCGCCCGCAAGAGAGCTTAGCGGCATTAGAAGTGTTAGGCATTGCTCAGCAGGTGACCTGTATGTCTTTAGCGCTAACCGATGGTGACGTTTTTGCTGAGCGGGCACAGTTTCACCAAAAATTAGCAGCAATTATTCAACCTGATGATATTTTAATCACGCCTTTTGTACATGATGGTCATCCCGATCATGAAGCAACAGGACAAGTAGTCGCCGCTTTCGCTAAGCAACACCAACTCGCCTGTTATCAAGTGTTGATTTGGGCATGGCATTGGGCAAAACCTGCCGATAGTCGTATTCCTTGGCACTGCACGCTTAGAGTGGATTTGACACCGGAGCAATTACAACGCAAAACCGAGGCTATCGCCTGCTTCAAAAGCCAAATAACCGTTGATGAAAGCACAGGCAACCCGCCTATTTTATCGGCTCAAACCATCGCTAGAATTAGCCAACCTTGGGAAGTTTATTTATATGAGCCACAATCTTAAATTGAAACCACCAATGCATGAGGTCGGTAATTTTCAGGTGTCTACAACCGACTTACGTACTGTTCATACTGATTTGCCAAATGGTAAAAAAGAGACGACAATCACTGCTTACTCAGAAAGCTATTTTGACGCGTTATACAACGACAATAGTGACCCATGGCAGTATCAGACCCGCTGGTATGAAAAGCGCAAACGCGATATGTGTCTAGCGGTGTTGCCACAAGCAAAATATACCAATGCCATCGAGTTAGGCTGCGGTAACGGTGTGTTCAGTGCCCTACTTGCCAGCCGTTGTCAGACCTTGGTCAGTATTGACGGTAATAAACAGGCCGTGCAACTGGCTAAGCAACGTTTGGCAGATGTCAGGCATGTAAAGGTCATACAGGGTGTCATTCCTAAAATATTACCGACTGCGAAATCGCATTTTGATTTAATTGTGATTAGTGAAATTTTATATTATTTATCGGCAAATGATATTGATACCGTCATCGCTTGGATTCAGCAAAATCTTGCGGTAGGCGGCACGTTACTATGCTGCCATTGGCGCTATAACATTGATGGCTTTACCATGACGGGTGAAACGGTACACCAACGTCTGCACCACGCATTTAATAGAATAAGTAATGAGGTAAACTCTGCGCAAATACAGCAAGTTCATAGTCAAAACCCTACCTTTACCCATCAAAGTAAAGTCGTCGATAGCGATTTTTTATTGGATGTGTGGCAACGTTCGGTAGAAACGGTGGCTATGCAAGAAAACTTGGTTTAACGTTAAATCCGCCGAATAAAATGCATGAATACTACAAATATCGCTATCGTCATTCCTGCTCATAACGAAGCGCTGACCATCTCTAAATGCTTGGCATCGGTGCAGACTGCCATTGAGCAGCTGCCCTCTACCATTACCGCCACTGTGCTCGTGGTGCTCGACAGTTGTAGCGATGACACACTCACATTGGTCAAGCACGCTGGTGTGGATTATTTATGCTGTGATTACCGGTGCGTGGGGCAAGTGCGAGATTTGGGCATTCGTCATGCGATTGCCTCTGGCGCGACTTGGCTTGCCTGTACCGACGCTGATTCGCTTGTCACAGCAGGTTGGCTAACGCAGCAAATCACTCATATTAATCATCAGCCGACTGCTATGATATGCGGCGTTGTGAGCGTTGATGACTGGGCGCATTTAACGCCCCAAACCCGCAAAGACTATATCGCTCACTATCAAGATAAGATGGGACATCGTCATATTCATGGGGCAAATTTGAGCTTTAGTAGTGCAGCGTATCTCGCTGTTGGCGGTTTTGCTGCCCTGCCTTGCCATGAAGATGTCGATTTGGTTAAAAAATTTGAGAAGCAAAATTTTGCTATCACTTGGAGCAATCGCGTTCGGGTCATTACTAGCAGCCGCTTACAAGCGCGAGCGGCAGAAGGGTTTGCCGCATTTTTAGCAAACTTAGAAACCAGCCATTCACAGTAATTTGCTTTAAAAAGTGTGACAAATTTTATGAAAATAGTGCATTTATGACACCGCGTATACCTTGCTAACACAATGAATCTATCGCTAAGATTTGGGTAACACTCTACACATCGGGGCTACAGACAACGCAATTATCCATGTTTATATTAGGTTTGTTAGCTAAGGAGTTGTGCCTGCTGATAACCCATAAGTGAGAAATATAACAAAGCAAATTGATGGGTTCTAAAAAAATTAATGTAATCTAATAATAGGAAAAGGAATACCACTATGAATGAACATACGCTAAAAGGTGATTGGAACCAACTTAAAGGCTCAGTAAAACAGAAGTGGGCTGACTTGACCGATGACGATCTCACGCACATCGAGGGCAGCCGTGATAAGTTGGTTGGCCGTGTTCAAGAACGTTATGGCCATAGTAAAGAAGATGCCGAACGTGAAGTTGACGATTGGCGCAGCAGTAATAACTATTAATCTTAGATTCTAAGATTTAAACATCATTTAAGACTTATTAGTTATTGATGATAAAGCGTATTGGGCATGGCGGGCTTTTACCTATAAGTGTCTAATGCGCTTTTATCGTTTATAAGGCTCATTATCTTTAATCAATTTATAGCCGATTATGATTTAACACTACCCTCTTCGTCGAATTTCCCTTACTTCTCTTTTCCTTTTCTTAAACCCTCGTCATTTTTTCCTAAAGATTTTCTGAAATTATTAAGTCACTATATTTCGGGGATTTTGCTACTCGTCCAGTAACACAAACCTCTCCTAAATCGTGTTTTACGTACTGACAGCTGTGAAATCAGCTGTATGAATTACGTAGTATTACACTCTTAAATATTTACCAACACTTAACAGTCTTAAGGTTACTGAGTTTTATATTACTATTTAACGGGTAATCAAAAAGAAGATAATAAATACTACATTATAACTATTAATACATTCGTTTTTCGCATGTGCCTTTCATTCATGCTTTTCCCCCTATTCTCGTCCGTCGTATGTGCCTAAGGATAAGCCATGACAATTCATAAAAAGAATCTTTTAGCTCCTGCGTCTCTCAGCTTTCAGTTAATGACACGGTCTGAGCCACCAGAACTGGTGATTGCGACTATCCAGTCTTTGCTGGCTATTAAAGAGGCGACTGATGAGATACTTATTATTGATAACAACAATACAGACACCTCACTATATCAGCCTTTGGCCGCTTTTTGCGCCAGTCTAGATTCAGCCCTTAATGTCCGATTTTATCATATTGATGCGGTAGAAGGCTTTAAGGCAGGCGCGTTAAACTTGGCGTTGGGGCTGATGAATCCTGACTGCTCACACATTGTGGTGGTCGATAGTGATTATCAAGCACTTCCGCATGCAAGAATATCTATTGCCAATGCTATTAAGCAATATCCAAACCATACGCTTTTGCAGTTTCCACAGTTTTACCGCAGTGCTGGGCAAGTGGACACGCACAGCGAGCTTAACCATTATTTTAATCATCATTTATACCGCCCCTTTAATCGTAAGCGTGCCCTATCAACAGGCACTTATGCAGTGATACGCCGCGCAGATCTTTTGAGCTTAGGCGGTTGGTCAGGTGCCTCGATTACCGAAGATGCGCAAATGGGCGTCTTGATGCATAAGAGAGGGTTTCGCAGTCAGTTCATACCAGAAGTCATTGCGACAGGTCTCTTACCTACCTCGTTAAATGATTTGATGTGTCAGCGTCGGCGCTGGATCTATGGCAATATGCAGGTGTTAAGCAACTATTTTTCGATAGCCTCGCCCACTAAAAGCCAAGATACGAAAAGTCTGGGTAAAGGTTTAGCGTATACGCGCGCGCACCTCTCGCAGCTCAGTGCTTGGATAAACTTTACGGGTTTATTTGTATTTTTGCAGCTAGCGACCTTATTTATCCTTGGCTACGCACTTCTAAAAGCTCAGTTCTCGGACGCCATGCCCGATATATCCCTACTTACGACTTTGTACTTGGTCTATGCCAGTTATGGCATTTTTACCATAAGGCGATTATGGGCATATTTACAGGATAAAGCGCCACTGAACAAGCAACTCAATCAAAACCATCAGTCTAGTATCAAAATACGTGTCAGAGCATGGCTGATGCATCTGAACTTTTGGGAGCTTGGCGCGCTATCTTGGTTGCCTGTGTTATGGGGTAGTGAAAAACCCTTTGTCTGTACGCCAAAGCAAGCATACATTCGCACTCAAAGCTCATTACGTCGTGCAAATATAGTGGCGTTACCCAAGCTGATTTTGCTGCTCAATATCATCACTGCCATTATAGTGGCACCGTTTTCGCCGCTTTATTCTCCGCTATTATTTATCTGTGCTTTGGTAATTTGTACGTTAAAAATCGGCGCCGCAAAAGTGGCATTTGATAACTTTAGGGTCTCTGAGAAAAATCTGTCCACCATTAGCATTAAGTCTAAACCTACGGTTGCCTTGGCTACTAGTCAGCCTCGCAAACCAACTAAAAAGCTAAAACCACTGCAACCTGAAATGCATACGACATTTGAAGACAAAAAGATTATTAATTCTTAATGGTTGGCTTTAGGCATTGATTTTATTAAATCCTTTTTTACTTATTTACCATAATCGCTCGTTTTACTTTGAGGTACTTATGCCCGTTGCTGACCCTGTTAATTTTATAGAGGCTATTGATAATACTGCTGAACGCCCTGCCCTGTTAGTGGAGAAACCTTTACGCATTGCGATGATTGCTCATTGTTTATATCCTATTGCGCAGCCCTTTGCTGGCGGGCTTGAGATGATTACCCAGCTTATATGTGATGAGCTTGTCGCCCAAGGTCACGAGGTTTTGCTTTATGCGCATAAAGACAGTCAAACGCAGGCCCGCCTCGTCCCGATGCTAACCCGAGAAGCATTTGATAAGATGGTCTATCCGAATGAGCATGAGACTTTAGGAATGAGCCGCGAGGAGATGTATCAGTATTTGGTCTATCAAGATGTGCTACGCGATATTATCGAACGCAATGAACGTGGTGAGATTGACATCGTGCATAATCACAGCCTGCATCATATCCCGATGATGACTGGTCAAGCGTTTGGCTCGCGGTTTTTTACCACCTTTCATACGCCTATTTTCCCGCAATTGCGTTTGGCGCTATTGACCTTGCGCCACGGTACAACCACCCAGTTTACCGCTATCAGTAAACACCAACAGCAGCTTTTTTCAGAGTTTGTGCCCTCAACGGTGGTTTATAACGGCATTGATGTAAAATCCTTTGACGCCAATATTGAATCTACGGATGATTTTACCCGTGAAAATGGTGAAGTTTATTTTTGGTTTGGACGTATTTGCCCCGAAAAAGGCACACATTTAGCCATGCAATACTGTATGGAAGCTGGAAAAAAACTCATTATTGCTGGTCCCAAAAGCAACGCAGCGTATTTTGATGAACAAGTCGCACCACTATTGGCTCAAGATGGTGAAAGTGGCGCGCAAGAACTGTTTGATTATGTCGGTCATGTTACCAAAGACGAGGTAAATCGCTACCTTTGTCAAGCGACTGCCATGCTATTTACCAGCACATGGGATGAGCCGTATGGTTTGACACTGGCTGAGAGCCTAGCCTGCGGTACGCCAGTGATTGGCTTTGATGTCGGTGCTAGCGCTGAGATTGTTACACCAAATACTGGCGTTATCGTCGCTAAGGAGGATAAAGACGCTTTTATCAAAGGCTTTACTAAGATTAAAAGCATCTCACGTCAAGCCTGCCGAGAACGCGCCTTACAGTTTTGTTCCGTAGCAGCCATGGTAGAAGGCTATTTAGCCTTGTATAGAGCGGCAGTAGTAGAAAGCGAGCAGCAGAAAATTCAGCAGAAAAAAGATATTGAAACTCCAACAGATGCAAATCTAAAACTGAATTCATTTAACCATAAAAAGGGCAAAGACAATAAGGCAGATCCGATAATCGGTTCAAGCAGTGGCTTAAATAACATGATGGAGCGAGGATAATGCGGCTTGGTTATTATGCCCATCATCACGGCTCAGGGCATTGCCGCCAAGTCGATAAGCTTGCTGCCCTATTACCCGCTGAAGCAAGACAGCAATTAACGGTATTTACTAGCGTAACATCTGATACTTATACGTTTGCGGCTATAGATGAGGGGCGAATTGTACGACTGCCAGCAGAGGATGAACGTGCAGATGATGTACTCGCTGGGCGCGCAGGGCAATATTGGCAACCAGCCAGCCTCCACTATTCGCCCGTGGGTAATAGCGATATTCAGCAGCGCAGCCATAAAATACTGGATACCATTTATCAGCGCCGCATTGATTTGATGATTATTGATGTCAGTGTTGAAGTCGCAATGCTATGCCGCGCCGCCAGTGTTCCTTACCTTTATATCAGACTGCCTGGTATTCGCGATGATGAGCCGCATCTAAACGCTTTCGCTGGTGCGCTTGCTTTACTTGCCCCTTATCCTCGCACATTAGAATCTACGATGACACCTGATTGGCTGGCTAAAAAGACCCTCTATCTTGATTTTATCAACACTGAGCAAAGGAATGCGCAAACTTACCGAGATTTTATAAAAGACTTAATGCAGCTTACTACTGATGAAAAAGCACTCTCTTTGATGCTAAATGATAAAAATAAAAATACGCCAACTATCGTTACCGTCATTAAAGGCTACGGCGGACATCAAGCTATTGATGCAAAACTGCCCGAGCTGCGGCAGCTTTTACCACATGCTTTTATTATATCGCTTGGTCCTATCGACGATGATAAACGGCATTATGTTGACATCGCAGCCGACGTAAATGATGTAACGCCATTTATCGAACATAGCAATTATCTACTGATGGCTTGCGGTCTAAATGCCGTCGCCCAAGCCTATGATTATGCGACGCCGCTGGTCGTCCTACCTGACGACCGCCCACACCAAGAGCAAGAGGTAATGGCAGAGGCGTTGATAGCCCAAGGACGGGCATTAAGTTGGCAGCAATTTAAAGCGTTAATAAATGCAAGCGACACACATAAGCTAAGTGTAGAAACTGCTAACCAATCCACTCAAACCCATTCCTTATCAAAGCCTGATAGTACAACGCTTAAGCAAAAATCTATACCTACAGCCCAAGCGTTTATGCAGAGTACGGCCGAGTATCGAACGACTAAAGCTTGGTTTGAACAATGGTTGCTGCCGCAGCTTGTCTTAAAGCCTGGACATTAAATGCAATAGTTATCAACAACGTCGTAGTAAAAACATAAAAGCCAAATTAATACGAGAGGCGCTGACAAACAATGACTGTAAAACCCACCACCAATTCCAATGCGGTTTCTGAGCATATGCCGGTAACGGTGATTACGACTTGTTATGGACGCAATCGCCACCTATATAATCTGCTCAGTAGCCTTGCGAATGGTAGCGTTCAGCCCGATGAAGTTATTATTGTCAATGATGATGCTGACCCTAAACGTCTGGCTGATTTTGCTTTAAACATTGTCAAGATTCCGACGAACGCAGGTTTAGCGGACAGCACAAACCATCAAACGTTAGAACATCAAACGTTAGAAAAATCGGACAAAACGGAATTTGATATCGGTCATAATCGTAATATTGGCGCCGCGCGTGCCAGCCATGACACGCTGATATTTTTGGACGTTGATTGCATCGTAGCGCCGAGCTTTATTGAACAACTAAGCACAAAGTTAAGCCAGTATCCAAACGCTCTACTGATGGGACAACCGCGCTATTTGACGCGACCTTTATCAAACGAGGAAAGCTTAGCGTTGCAAAAGGGCGCGCTGACTAATGATTACTTAAATCATCTGTCGGTTTATAATCCTTATCGCGATAACTTCGATGCGAAACAATCGATGTCTACTGAGGCAGTACCGACAGCTATTAAAAAAACAAATGATTACGGCGCTTTTTGGAGTTTATGCTTTGCGATTAAACGTGAAAAGTTTGAGCAAATAGGGGGTTTTGATACGCAGTACACCGGTTATGGCGCAGAAGATACCGACTTTGCCTTTACTGCCCGTCAGTTAGATATTAATTTTTATCTGACCGCCGACCTTATTTATCATCAGCAGCACGCCGTCTATCGTCCGCCTCTCAATCATTTGGAAAGCATTATCGTCAATGCCAATCGTTTTTATCAAAAATGGCAATGCTGGCCGATGGGCGGCTGGCTTGAGCAGTTCTGCAAAATGGGATTGATTGATTGGACGCACGAGCAATCAAATTCAATTACGCTGTTACGCCAGCCTAGCAGTAAAGAGATAGAGTTGGCTTATTGTGCCGATGCCGCCTACGTTTAAATTACCAATCTCCCCTTGCCTAATACTGGCGTATGATCTCCACCTCTGGCGGCGGCGAACTCATTTCATGGCGCTCAAATTCCCAATTATGCCCTTGCCAAAAGTGCGCCGTTTTATCATTGTCATTAAAACCTATCATTAATAATTGTAGCGGCAGAGTGGCGTTTTGCAGCAGCTGCACATGCTCGCGCGCCGCTAGCAACAATCGATACAACAAAAATCCTGACGAAGGGGCTGAAGAGTGAATATCTGTAAAGTAAGGATAGTCATCAACAACCGGATGGCGCTCCGATAACACGCTATGATGCGCCGCATCTTGCAACAACACTTGCACTGCTGGTGGCAGCGTCAGTATGCGATCATCATCAATCGGGTCATCATCGGGACTTGGATCATCACTGGGCAAAGGAAATTGATAAGGCTGATTGCTCAGTAAAATACCTAATGGTGCCGCTTTTACCATGCGCTTCATCACCGCGACATTATTGCTCCTCGGTGGCAAACCAAAATGCAGTTTACTGTCCCCAATTTGGCGAAAAAACAACAATTTAGGCAGGCTACTGGCGAGCGGCTGGTTGGCAAAAAACTCAGCGTGGATGAAATGGTTAAATAATACCAAAACATCATCCGAACGTAATAACTGCTCAAGTTTATCAGTGCTAATAGAAGGGTTATTGGCGATAAAGACGATGCGTTTATTTTGCTTTAACGCGTTTTGGATGTTGAGTGGCAAGGCCGTAAATGCAGCGGCTTCTTTGCTTATTTTATTCAAATTATCCTCATAATTATGGGCGGTTGATTATGATGTTAATAGCTTGTTATTGAACCAAATTTTCAAAAATTCAAGTCTGTATAAATGAGTTACTTTCCTCCTTAATATACCTTACTTTTTCATAGATAAAAGCCTATCTAACAATAATATTTATTCGCCTGCCTTGGATGCTGCTCTACGATTCACCCTATAAAACCATTAACCATCCCTTTATATAAAGAACACCTATCATTAAAATATTAAATCAACATTTTTATTTATATATTGATAATAATTATCATTTGTAATATTATTCGCATCCATAGTTACGCCCATTTTATGCTATGTTGCTATTTCCTATATTCAGATACCTATCTTTTATTGATAATTTATTGAGGTTTTTATGCGCTTATCCCATCTTACCCAAGCAGTGGCACTTATCAGCGCGACTTTGATACTAACCGCTTGTGGCAATGATTCTGATGACACCACAATCATTGATGGGACACCGCCGCTTTTAACCACCGATAGTAATTTTACAGATGGCTATAGTGCGGTGGCGGCGATATTTTTCTCTGGGCAAGTACAAGATAGCAGTGGCATCAAATCGTTGACATATAAGCGCAATGAAGAGCCAGTGGAAACGTTAAACGACGATACAAATGGAGATTTTAACGCACGTATTTTATTGGCATTAGGTAGCAATAAAATCACCTTAGAAGCTACAGATAATGCTGGCAACATTATGCGCTCAATCAAAACTGTGTATTTGGGCGATACTGTCGCCGCAGGTGGCTCACATACAGCTGCTCTGCGCGATGGACAGCTGTATGGCTGGGGGCGCAATAATTATGGGCAAACCGGTCTGGGAATGACCACAAAAATTGCTGACGTCATGGGTCATCCAGATACTCCCATGCTGATGCACAGTGCACCAAAAGACCTTGTGTCTATTAAATTTAACCAAAATCATTCGCTGGCGCTAGATGCTAAAGGTCAGGTTTATAGTTGGGGCGAAGATATTTCTGGGCAATTAGGACGCGGCAACACCGGTCGCAACACTTGTAGTAAAACAGAAGATTGCCGCCTAGATATCGGTGCCATTGATGGTATTGACAATGCGGTGATGGTAGCGGCAGGATATAAGCATAACTTAGTACTTACCAAAGACGGCAGCGTGTGGGCGTTTGGCGCCAATACCCAAGGTCAGCTTGGTAATGCTACAACGATAAATAGCAGCACACCGGTTAAGGTTGATTTTTCAGCAGCCGCTGACATCGGTCATATTGTGCAAGTGGTGGCCAGTGCCAATAGCTCGTACGCGTTAGATGATAAAGGTCAAGTTTGGGGTTGGGGCAGCGACGCCTATGCCAATCTAGGTCGCGGTCAAGAATGTAATAAAGCCAATAACTGTATCAATGTTAATGCAAGGCCGATTCGTATTGATGTTCTGAGCGGCAATACCAACGCTCATACCAATGTTGACGTTCATACTACTAACGCTATTGTCCCTACTCCTCAGCTTGCCTCTGACCCAAACATTGGCCTTGAAAAAGTAACCCAACTTACCGCTGGCCGTGACCATGTATTGGCGCTAACCAATAAAGAAGCCGTCTACGCTTGGGGGCTCAATGCCAGTAGCCAAATAGGTTATAACGGCGAAAAATTCAATGCTACTGAAAGCGCTTGGGCAAATACCATTCTAACGCCAACCAAACTGCCATGGTTTACTGATAAGAATATTCGCCGCATCTATGCGAATGGCAATGCCAGCTATGCGTTACTGGACAATGTGTCATCGAACAATGGAACATCGGAAAATGGCTCAGCGACAGATGGTATTCTTTACGCGTGGGGTATGTTTGGGGAGACAAATAGCGAAGGCAAAACTGTCTACAACGATTTAGATGAGCCGACCAATAAATTACCTCACTTAAAAAATATCGACAATATGGCTATGGGCGTCATGCACTTAATCGCGCATGAAAAACCTCTGCAGAAAGATGCCAATACCTCGCATAGAGACGGTCAACTCTTTACATGGGGTTGGAGCTTTGAGGGCTCACTCGGTAATAAAGACACTACCCACGTTTGGATGTATAACACTCCTATGCCAGTCAATTTACCAAGCCAGCTATAAACGCGACTTATCTTTAACATGAGTATGCAATAGCAAATGTAGTGAACAAGGGCAGCCAAATTCATGTTGCCCTTGTTAAATTATGGTTTTGTTAATTTCTGCTTACTCATCTTTGGTATTTTTTTTCATAATTTAATAAATGATATTTTTAGCCATTTTAGGTCTTACCATGTCTCTACTGCCTCATTCACCAAATCACTGCTCACCAAACCTTTCAAATCCTCTCTCTACTCTTTTATTCCCTGTCATACGCCGTGCGCTATTTTGTTTAACGGTAACTTTACTACTAAGCGCTTGTGGCGGCTCGGACGCTTCAGATAACTCAAACAATGACAGCTCTAACACCCCGAATTTACCTAGCCAGCCTACGCCGCCAACTATACCTGAAAACCCAGACAGCCCAAACAATCCTGCAACTGATATCAATTGGCTACCAGCCGGTGGCAACGCGACCATCGCTGCCGATATCTCAAGGCCATTTTTACAGATTATGCCCAATCTGCCAAGCAGTGCCTTGGGCGGCGTATCGCCAGGTCGTGAGCTCTTTATCACCGAATGGACGCCAGCCAACCAGGGTCGCGTGCTCTTTGATGGCGTTGGCCCCTTATTTAACGCCAATGCCTGCACCCAGTGCCATAGTGCTGAAGGACGCAAACCCATTTATGCGGCAGATGGCGAGCTAAGTGACGCTATATTATTTAGGCTCGGCAATAAACAAGGGCTTGCGCACACTTATTACGGCGAGCAAATGCAACATCAAAGTATCGATGCCAGCATCGCAGCCGAAGGTAAAATGCGCTACACCATCACAGCGAGTAATGGCAACCAACCTACCGGTATCCAGTTTAACTTTAGCGCAACCGACCCCAATCAGCCGCTGGGAGATACCGCTATCAGTGGGCGCATCTCACCGCAATTGGTCGGCATGGGTTTGCTCGACTTGATTCCTGAGGCGGATATCATTGCGGCAGCTGACCCTGACGATAACAATCAAGACGGCATTAGTGGGCGCGTACATTGGGTACAAGACGGCAAACAGCAGCGCATTGGCCGCTTTGGCTGGAAGGCGATTAACTCAAGCCTACGCACCCAAAACGCCAATGCCATGTCACAAGATATGGGTTTGACCACTTCCGTATTTATGGATCCCAATTGTACAGCCAATCAGCCGATTTGTTGGACAGCGCCCAATGGCGGCACGCCTGAGGTTTCAGACAGCAGCTTGGATGCGGTGACCGATTTTATGGCCGCCTTGGCAGTGCCTGAGCGCCGAGTGGCTGATTTATCGACCTTTAATAAAGGCGCGCAGCTCTTTACCCAAGTGGGCTGCGCGAGCTGTCATACGCCAAAACAAAAAACGGGCGCTAGCGGGCGCTTTCCGCTGCTCGCCCAGCAAACTATTTATCCTTATACCGATTTATTGCTGCATGATATGGGCAAAGGTTTAGATGACGGCGTTAAAGAAAAAAATGCCGAAAGCTATGAGTGGCGTACACCGCCATTATGGGGCATCGGTATTGTCGCACGTGACCCAGAAGCACGGTTTTTGCATGATGGTCGCGCCAGCAGCTTGACAGAAGCGATACTTTGGCATGGCGGTGAGGCAGAAAGTGCTAAGACACGTTTTAGACAATTACCTGCCACGCAACAACAAACGCTGCTAAGTTTTTTAAACGGCATTTAATAATCATTATGACAAGGTGAAATAAAAAAGACCGCTAGAGTGGTCTTTTTTATGCCATAAATGTTAATAGCGTAAATTTTGTTGCCATACTCATTTTATGATAAAAAGATTATTGCAAATAGCCGTTTTTAGCCATGATGTTTGGCGGCAACTCGGTTTCACCCAAGGCTTCTAGCAAATTAATCTCGATATTCCTGGATAAAGCGGTCAGCGGTAATTGGTTGGCAGCCAGCCCAAAAGGCTCTTCCAACTCTTCACTGAGCGCATCCAAACCAAAAAAGGTATAAGCAATAACGCCGCAAATCAAAGGCGTCACCCAGCCTAAAGAAGAAACCAGACCAAAAGGCAGCATAAAGCAGTACAAATACGTCGTGCGATGCACCAGTAACGTATAAGCAAACGGCAATGGCGTGCTATGAATACGCTCACAGGCGGATAATACCACCGTCATCGAATTGATGCGCTCGTCCATATTTTGCAGCATAAGATCTGACGTCAAGCGCTGCTGCCGACAATAGCCAAGCTCCTTACCAAGCAGACGCAGCAGATAATCCGGTAAATTTTGCGCCTGTTGCATGCTGGTATGATAAACGGGCTCAACAAAACGCTCAACATCTTGCCAAGGCGCACTGTCACGCAATCGATGACGCAGCGCATGAGTAAAAGCGATGCTTAAATATACCAATCGGCGCTGGCTATCGTGCCCTTTCTCACTCTCATCATCTATATAAGACAGCACTTGACGAGTAAAGCTGCGCGTATCATAGACCAATTGCCCCCATAGTCCTCGAGCTTCCCACCAGCGCTGATAACTGGCGTTATTGCGAAAACCTAGAAACAGCGATAAAGCAATACCAAGCAAGGTAAACGGCGCGACGCTATAAGAAGAAAAAGAGCTGGGAAATCCGTGCTGAATATTGGTAATAAAGGCACTAATTAAGCTAATGAGCAAAATCTGCGGATAGACCTTGGGCAGAATGGAGCCACGCAAGGTAAAAAGCAGTTTGATGGCGCTTGGCTTTTGCTTGACGATCATTTTAACGTCCTAACGAATGATGCTTATAATTGGTACTTATAGAGTAAAACTAGCGTTTTTACAGGACGAAATGATAACAGACTAAAGAGGTATGAGCAGAAAAAACAGCGATTTATCCTATTTTAATTGGTTAGGAATTTTTACCACGCATTTATTTAATAAATTTCTGCAAAATCATCGGTTGTTATAATGATGTAAGAATGGCAGGTACAAGGATACACGGCAGCTGTCAGCGCTTAAAAATTCGATTATAGTAGGCAGGTAATAATTATTTAAATAAAGAAAACTCAAATAAATCGAGGAAATACACCATGAAAAAATTAGGATTAGTTATCGCGGTATCGGTAGGCTTAAGCGCTTGTGCAGGCGGCATGAACGGTGGCACCACGCCGGGCAATTCAAACAATATTGTCACTCAATATCCCGTTGAAGCGGCCATGCTCAATATTTATACCAAAGCCCGCAGTCAAAGCTTGGTGGCAAACGTTGGCAATCAAACCGCCTCTGCTGACATCAAAGTCACGCCCAAAGGCAGCATGGTATTTAACAATAAACAAGTCCAAGGCGCTGAAGTAAATACCATTAATAAAGTCAACAATCAAGTCACTGATCAATCAGTCGCCATTAATTACTTTACCCTTAATCCATTGGTATTCCATGGTTTCACTGACAGCTCAGGTAAGTACTCGATCTCGAATCAGACCACAACCATTCCCAAAATGGCAACGGTTGGTTCATCGAGCAAATTGATTACCGAAGACGTCTATGCCGATAGAAGCATGCGCAAAAAAATAGGCACTTATAATCAAGATTGGTCTTTAACCAGAGACAGCAATAATACCGCGTGGTTTTGCATAGAAACCTCGGCTAACTTACTGCTCAGTAACGATCCTAACGGCAGCTCGTCAGAATGTTATAAAATCAATGCGCGCGGCGATATTTTAGACAGTAAAGTAACGATTAGCCAGCCATCTACTAATGGCACAAAAACCATTACCTTTACCAGTCGATAGTTTTTATCAGCTGATGGCTGTTATAAACTGACAGCCATCAATTTGCCAATTATTTAGGATCTACATGGATCAAATGAGTGAATGGGTACTCGGCATCATGGCAAAGTTTGGCTACTTTGGCATTATATTTGCCATGTTTGCTGAAAACGTCTTCCCGCCTATCCCATCTGAGATTATTATGCCCGCTGCTGGTTTCGCCGCTTCTAAAGGCGAGATGAGCATTGTCTTGGTTATTTTAACTGGAACGCTTGGCGCGGTGCTGGGTGCGCTACCCTTATACTATTTGGGCCATAAATTCGATGAACCGCGCTTGGTCGAGTTCACTGAGAAATACGGCAAATACGTGTTTATAAAACCTACTGACATCACCGATGCCAATGCATGGTTTGACAAACATGGCAAAATGGCAGTATTTTTTGGGCGTATGGTGCCGGGCGTGCGTTCGCTAATTTCCATCCCTGCTGGCATGAATAAAATGTCGCTCTTACCCTTTTTGGCGCTAACCGCTTTAGGCGCCAGCATTTGGACCGCGATATTGGCACTAGCTGGGTATTACTTGGGTCAAAACTATGACGCTGTCGCAGGCGTGTTAGCCCCCTATACTAAGGCCATTGGTATATCAATCCTGATGGTTATTGTCGGCTTACTCATCAAGCGTCGTCTGTCTTATCGAAAAAATAGCAATAATGACAAAAATTCCGATCAGCGTTGAATATAAACTGTCTGCCACTCTTACAATACTAACCCAACTTACTATAATAGCTAATTTTAATAACCACTTAGCTTCACTAATTTGGAGCAGAATTTTCAAATCCTAAAATGCTTATCTCAGCGTTTAAATCTTAATTCTTAAAGTCTTTACTCCTCTCTTTTCTAGTGCATCAAATCTTAAGAACACCTAATTAAATTTATAACTCATCAGTATAAAAAGCGTGAACGAATATTGCGCAAATAATTCGCTTATTTATAAACATTCATTTAAAATACATATTATGGAAGCCAATTTATTAGCTCAACATTTTATAGTTTTGTTGTTTAATCTTATCATTTCTATAGTGATTTTCGCTTTATCTAACTATCACATTAGGATACTAATAACCGATATAAATCGATCTTTGTTAAATGAGCCACTTATTTTCAATGTTTGGAGAGCCTTATGCGTCTTTTTAACTCTACAACCTCTCAGCCTCAAGCCCTCAGCTATTCTAAACTTGCATTAGCTTGTCTTCTTGCTCTTGGTACGGTAGGAATGGTCGGTTGTGATAAATCAACCCCTGATAAGGCCACAGCAACCAGCGTGGAAACCACTCAAACCACAAAAGACAGCAAAGCGCCAACCACCAAAAATGGCGAGCTACCAGTGATTGATGCGGTTATCACCCATGCGCCTGAAGTACCACCACCCATCGATCGTGACTATGCGGCAAAAGTCATCGTAAAAATGGAAACTGTAGAAAAAACCATGCGTCTAGCAGATGGCGTTGAGTACAACTTCTGGACATTTGACGGTCAGGTACCAGGACAATTTATTCGCGTACGTCAAGGCGATGAAATTGAGTTCCATTTATCAAACCACCCTGATTCAAAAATGCCGCACAATATTGACTTACATGCGGTGACAGGTCCAGGGGGCGGCGCTGCTGCTTCGTTTACCTCTCCTGGTTATACCTCAGAGTTTAACTTTAAAGCCTTAAAACCAGGCTTGTATGTCTATCACTGTGCGGTAGCGCCCGTCGGTATGCACATCGCAAACGGTATGTATGGCCTAATTTTGGTTGAGCCAGAAGGCGGTTTACCAAAGGTTGATCGTGAATTTTATGTCATGCAGGGCGATTTTTATACCAAAGGCAACTATGGCGATAAAGGACTGCAGCCTTTTGATATGGAAAAAGCGGTAAAAGAGCAGCCAGATTACGTGTTATTTAACGGTTCAGTTGGGGCGCTCACCGGTGAAAACTCATTGAAAGCCAACGTCGGTGAAACGGTTCGTCTATTCGTTGGTAACGGTGGTCCTAACTTGGTGTCCTCATTCCACGTGATTGGTGAGATATTTGACAAGGTCAATATGGAAGGCGGTAGCGCTGAAAACCATAATGTTCAAACCACCCTTATCCCCGCAGGGGGCGCTGCGATTACCCAGTTCAAAGTAGATGTCCCAGGCGAGCTTGTGATGGTTGACCACTCTATTTTCCGGGCATTTAACAAAGGTGCGCTTGGTATCATCGATGTCAAAGGTGCAGAGGACAAGAAAATATATTCAGGAAAAGTGCGTGAAGACGTCTACTTACCTGAAGGCTCAGCGGCACAAAGTCTTGGTAAAACCAATGCGCCAGCGCCTGTCGTGACCGCTGCCAACAAGCAAGAAAGAATTAAAATGGGTGAGTCTGTTTACGCTAGTAACTGCGCGGCTTGTCACCAATTAAATGGTGCTGGTATACCAAAAGCCTTCCCACCATTGGCCAAGTCTGACTACCTCAACGAAGACCCTAAACGCGCCGTCGATGCTATCTTGCATGGCTTGACGGGTAAAATTACCGTCAACGGCGAGGAGTACGACAGTGTCATGCCAGCTGTTGCTCTAGATGATGAAAAAATCGCCAACGTCGTTACTTATATTATTAACAGTTGGGGCAATAAAGGTGGTGAAGTGACGCCAGAAGAGGTCAAAGCTGCTCGTAAATAACCTAGAAAGCTACGCTAGTTAATAGGGTTGCAATTAGACTGTTCGATGAAAAAACTCTCATTGAACAGTCATTTTCAATACAGTATCTGATTGAACAAGCGTTTGGCACCGTCCTTTTTTTGGTTTACTAGGAGATTAGTTATGTTATGGACTTACATTACTAACACTCGCAAAAGCAACACTCGCAGCATTCATAAAAACAAAACGCTAAAAATGAACATTCGGAAGATTGTGGATACGACTGCTCGCCCGCTCGCACTGTTATTGGTCGTTAGTACTCTTAGCGTCACAACCGACTTTGCGTTGATAAGCACGCAAGCGCAAGCAAAAGAGCTGACTATTCAGCCCGGCACTTATCGTCCGTTATATTTGAGCAAAAATTCACCATTGGTGGCAGTCGATACATTCAAAATTGATGAGCTACCCGTCACCAATATACAGTTTTATCAATTTATAAAAGAAAATCCAAAGTTTCGCCAACGTGCCATTGCACCTATTTTTGCCGATTCTGGTTATCTAAAGCACTGGATCAATACCAAAAATATCTCTGTGCCTAAAAAGGCGGATTTCCGTAAGCCTGTGGTCAATGTCTCATGGTATGCCGCCAATCAATATTGCCGCGCGCAAAACAAGCGCTTGCCAACGGTTGAACAGTGGGAATATGTCGCACAAGCTTCTACTACCAATAAAAATGGCAGCTTGGAGGCCGGTTACAACCAACGCATTCTTGATTGGTATGGTAAATCGGCAGGTAATAAAGACCAGCTTGCCGATGTCGGACAAAGCCCTGCCAACTATTGGGGCGTCAAAGACATGCACGGTTTGATTTGGGAATGGACAGAGAATTTTAATAATAGTTTGGTCACTGGCGAATCACGTTCAGACAGCAATCTAAACCAAGAAATGTTTTGTGGCTCGGGTGCAGCAGGTGCGGTCGACCCAAGTGATTATGCAGCCTTTATGCGCTATGGTTTTCGCTCAAGCTTAGAAGCCAAATACACGGTCAGCAGCCTAGGTTTACGCTGTGCTAGTAATTAACTTGCCCTAACATAGCGCTCTACTTTAACCTAACACCCTTTTAACACAGCGCCCTACTTTTTATGCTCAATTGAATTTAATGGTATTTAAGGATTGCCTTATGAAAACAATAAAAACTATGCAAAATACAAGATTGCAAAATACAAGTTCAAAAAATACAGTAACTCAGCCATTGTCTCATCTGGCTTATGCTATCAAACTGGCTTTGACTACTGGGCTCTGTATTGGCTTACTCGCCTGTAGCAATCCTGACGCGATTAACTCGGCGACAACGCAAGACAGTCAAGCTGATACTACTTCTGAATCTAAAGTCGCGACAGATAATCATCACGACATGAAAGGTAAGGATCATCAACAGATGAATCATGCCGATATGAATGCCCAAGAACCAGCAGAAGCGCTCGGGCAAGAGTATTCTATTTATCAAGCAGGCGGCGACTGGACAGATCATCGTGGCCATACCTTTGAGCTTGATAAGCTTGAGGGCAAAAATCAAGTGGTGGTGATGGCTTATACCAGCTGTCAGCATACCTGCCCTATCTTGGTGCAAACGATGAAACAGATGTATAAAGAGATGACGCCTGAAGCGCGTGCGCAAACGGAGTTTTTACTGGCGACATTGGATACTGAGCGCGATACCGTTGATGTGATGAAAAACTTTGCTGAGCATAATGAGCTTGGTGATAACTGGCGCCTGATTCGTAGCGATGAAGCCAGCACCCGTATGCTTGCCAATACCTTAAATATCAAATATCAATTTGCCGATAATGGTGATATTAACCACTCTAACTTGATATCTGTATTAGATAAAGACGGCCGTTTAGTCGCCCAAGGCGTTGGGATTGCCGACTCTGGCATTAAGCCATTGATTGAATATTTAAACAGCCATAGTTAAACCTTTAAAAAACATACCTATAAAGCCACTTTTTTAACCTTTACCTTAGTTTTAAAGTATCTGTATTTTAAAGAAAAAAACACCGCTCATCTAAATAGACAAGCGGTGTTTTTAATGGCGTTATCAGCTATGGCACTGATTTTGGCGTTAAGCCTTTCAGTAAGCATTTAGTTAAGCACTGAAACCTAAACCGCCAAAGCCAAACCTTTTTTGACGCGCATATCGCCAGTTTCAACATAACGCTGATGCCAAGATAAAGATTCATCGAGCAAATGCGGCGTTTGCATGCCAGCCGTCTGTGCAGCACGGTCATAATAATCTTGTAGCATTGGGCGATAGTCTGGATGCGCGCAATTATCAATAATTTTTTGCGCGCGTTGACGCGGTGATAAACCGCGCAAGTCCGCCAAACCTTGCTCAGTGACGATAATCATCACATCATGCTCAGTATGGTCAACGTGTGACACCATCGGCGTGATGCATGAAATAGCGCCGCCTTTTGCAACTGACGGGCTGACAAACATTGAGGTAAAGGCGTTACGCGCAAAGTCGCCAGAGCCGCCCAGACCATTCATCATATTGGTACCCATGACGTGGGTTGAGTTGACATTACCATAAAGGTCACACTCAATCATCGCATTGATGGCGAGCACGCCAAGACGACGCGATACTTCAGGGTGGTTGGTGATTTCTTGTGGGCGCAAAATAATACGTTTGCGCAATTCTTCAATATTGGCATTAAAACGCGCCAACGCCTCTGGGCTTAACGACATCGCCGTTGCCGACGCTTGGGTCATTTTTCCTGACATAATCAAATCTAACATACCGTCTTGCAATACTTCGGTATAGCCAGTTAAGTTCTCAAACGGACTGGCTTGTAAGCCCGCCAATACCGCATTGGCAACGTTACCAACCCCAGACTGAATTGGCAATAAGTTGGCTGGCATGCGGCCTTTTTTCACTTCTTCATGGAAAAAGTCGATAATGTAGCCGGCAATTTTGGTTGAGCACTCATCAGGATCGGCAAACTTACTATTGCGGTCAGGTGAATCGGTTAAGACCACGGCGACGACTTTATCCAAATCACAAGTTAGGTACGGCTCGCCAATACGCTCACCCGGTGTGGTAATCGGAATCGGTTTACGATGCGGCGGCAAACCAATGTCATCAAAAACATCGTGCATACCTTCTAACAATAAGCTTTGGCGGCTATTTACTTCTAAAATAATTTGATCGGCATTGTGCAACCATGCGTTATTGGTGCCGATAGAGGTAGATGGAATCAGGCGACCATCTGGCAAAATACCGGCCACTTCAACCACCGCCATGTGCATGTCACCATAAAAACCAAAGGTGCTTTGCTGAGCGACGTGTGATAAATGCATGTCAAAATAATGCGTTTCACCAGCGTTGATTTGCTTACGTAGCGCAGGCTCTGACTGATAAGGCGTGCGCATCTTGATACCATTGGCTTCAGCCAAGACGCCGTCGCATTCTGCAGCAGTCGATGCGCCGGTTAATAAACCGATTTTGAATTCTTCGCCGCGAGCTTGCGCCGCTTTTATACGCTCTGCTAACGCAGCTGGGACGGCTTTTGGATAGCCTGCCCCTGTGAAACCGCTCATTCCAACATTCATATCATGCAAGATAAATGTTGCTGCTTGCTCTGCTGACATGATTTTTTCACGCAAACCTTCGTGACGAACGCGCTCTTCGTGGCTAATTGCACTCATACCTTTTTTCCTAGTAACTTCCCTATTAACACCAAACCCTCAAAATAATGAGACGTTTGATACCGAAACAGCAATAAAATACAATGGAGTATATTAACAACTTTGGTATAAAAGACAAGTTGCTTGTCTTAAATTTTAATTTACGTCCTTAAAGACTACTTTCATTAATTAACAATAGTTCATAAAATTACAAGAGATAAGATTTGTTTTTTGATTATTTCTAAAGCAATAACTTGAAGCTTTTTAGCTATATAAAGTTAAAAAATCTTAAATAACTATACAGTAATTAAAAATACTATTAACTAAATTTTAAAAATACTCTAAGATTAATTTTAGTCTTGATGGAGGTCTAATAAGGATAGAG
>NZ_CAJHAT010000002.1:0-637371 GCF_904846465.1 Psychrobacter pulmonis | reverse complement strand
GACCTTCGTCGCCTTTAAGGGCTTGGGTAGCTGAACCTTTTACGATTGGGGTGTCGTCGCCTGGGAAGTCGTAGTCGTTAAGAAGTTCACGAACTTCCATTTCTACTAGCTCAAGCAATTCTTCGTCGTCAACAAGGTCACATTTGTTCATGAAGACGATGATGTACGGTACGCCAACCTGACGTGATAGCAGGATGTGCTCACGGGTTTGTGGCATAGGGCCGTCAGTTGCTGATACGACTAGGATTGCGCCGTCCATTTGGGCTGCACCGGTGATCATGTTTTTAACATAGTCGGCGTGACCTGGGCAATCGACGTGAGCGTAGTGACGGGTTGGGGTGTCATATTCTACGTGTGAGGTGTTGATGGTGATGCCACGTGCTTTTTCTTCTGGTGCGCTATCAATAGCGGCGTAGTCTTTGGCTTCGCCACCAGAGGTGATTGCAGCTACGGTTGCGATAGCGGCAGTTAGGGTTGTTTTACCGTGGTCAACGTGTCCGATGGTACCGACGTTGACGTGTGGCTTGCTGCGTTCAAACTTGGCCTTTGCCATGGGTATTTCCTCTTTATTGATGAATCTTTAACAATCAAAGATCGGTAAATAGCTGTTTGACGGCTCATGATGCGTAATAACCATCAAACCGTTGACGCTATGGTTTAGCTACTAAAATGAATGTATTCAAGATGCTTACTAGCTTAATCACATGTTTATATATGGGCATTATACTTGTTTTTCAATCGCTTGCATATTGTGCTAGTTGCTAGCGCGCATTGACAAAACAGCTTTTTATAGATATTGCTAAAAATTAGATTTATAAACCTACTGACAGCACTAAAAGGCAACACCTTAGTGTCACCTTTAAATGATTAACTGCCACACTCTATTTATAATTTTCAATATTTTATAATTCGATATTGCTACAATATTTTGTAAAATACATTGTCTCGTCTGAAGATGATGCTTTATCAAAATAGTAAAGCATATAGACAAGGCTTGAACAATAAATGGAGCTCATATTGAGAATTGAACTCAAGACCTCTCCCTTACCAAGGGAGTGCTCTACCGCTGAGCTATATGAGCATGCTTTTAAAAACTACAGTAGCCAACCCATGGGTTGTACTAAAAAAAATATCACGATACAGCTAATAACCGACTGTCGTGATGTTTGATAGTTGCTGCGAAGGTGCATATATGGAGCGGGTGGCGGGAATCGAACCCGCGTCATTAGCTTGGAAGGCTAAGGTGTTACCATTATACCACACCCGCATTTACTCTTATATTATTTGACTCTAATTAAGAGTCGTACAAGATAAAGAGTATGCTTGGCGCTAGGACATACTTAAAACAAATATGGTGGTGGGAGAAGGATTCGAACCTTCGAAGCTTTCGCGACAGATTTACAGTCTGTTGGGTTTGACCGCTCCCCAATCCCACCTAGATTGCTTGATATAAATCACTTCAATTGAAAGTAAATTCATAAAAAGCGACTTTGAAAGAGATGGTGCCGACTGCCGGGATCGAACTGGCGACCTACTGATTACAAGTCAGTTGCTCTACCAACTGAGCTAAGTCGGCTTGTTCTCTCAAAGTGGTGGCTATTCTATCAAATATTTTGCTAGACGCAAGCTCTTTTTCATTTTTTTTAGCTTTATTTTCATAAAAGCTGTCAAACACTTGATTGTATTGCTATTTTTTCTAACTTAAATTTGCCGCTATTTTTAAAGCTAAATTGATGAGACATCCTTTAAAGTATAAGCTGCCCGCCTTTATTGCATGGCTTTATAAAAATTGCATAGTTTTTTATGAAATTCATCATTTTTATAAGCGAGCAACTGCTTTATTTCTTTGAGAATGCCGTTTAGTTTATAAAGATAGAACTCTTACATGCTGCCTTTATTAAACAACCATAGCGCGAGGCCAATGATTAAAATAGCAATAAATACCCAGATAAACCAGCCACCACTCGGTTTTTTCTCGGCTTGTCCCGCATTGGCAGGATTATTAAGCGCTTGATCCATGGCATTATTACCTGATGTACCAAGGTCGCGCGGCTGACCCAAATTGGCCGTGCCCGAAAACTGGGCGGTAGCGGCTTGCTTAGCGCGTAGGACGTCAGGATCCGCTTCTTCTTGCAAGGTGGTCGTCGTGGTCTTATCATGCGCTGCAGCATCGCTGTCATATTGAGCCTGACGAATCGCACTCGGTGCTGGTTTATCGACAACTGGTGTGCTAGTTGAAGTTGATGGTTCATTATTATCAGCTACTGACAATACCTCATCGATTCCAGTTTCCTTGATGACTGGCTCTTTGGCAATAAGTTCGTTGATTATAGGCTCGTTAATTACAGGCTCTGCAGCAACAGTTTCTTTAACGATGGGTTCTTGAATACTAGTTTCTTCAATTGTTGGCTTTTTATCTGCTGCTTCGCTAACGACTGGCGCTACAACGCCAGATTCACTATCACTAGCCGTAGATATTGTTTCCGCACTCGTAACAGCGTTCGTGCTTAATACTGGCTCATCCGACACAGCTGGAGCAGCTTGTTCATTATCTAAGGTCTCAGCAACGGGCGCACTTACCTGAAAGTCAAAACTTGCAAAGCCTAGCGTATCATTGGCATCAAGGCGCTGAGATTTATTGCCCTCAATCCGCTGCTCATTGATAAAAGTGCCGTTCGATGACTCTAAGTCCTTAACGTATAGCTCCCCATTTAACACGCTCAAGACCGCGTGATTGCGCGACATTTGCTTGCTACCGAGTACCACGTCATTATCGCTACCGCGTCCAACAGACAGGCTGTCACTGACGCTCAAGGTCAGATCGCCTAGTGCTTCGGTTAGGGCATTAAGTTGCCAAGTTGCACCTTCTGTTGTCACTGGCGTATGGGCATTTTCTGTATGGTTTGTCATGGTATCACTCCTTATTTTTAAATATCCAATAGTCTTTATTAAATGCTGAGTTTAGTACTGTGTTGAATTTATGAAATTATTATTTAGCTATAAATCGAGGTTTGATGATACCGTTAAGCTTACTATAAGGAATACTAAGTACCGGCATGCCATAAGCATAGGGACTAATAGCATAATGCTGATAACGAATATCAATCCCTTTATCAGTTAAGGTTACGTTCTCACTTAAGGTAAATGGCCAGTTTTTCTCATAGCTTGCCGCATCTTCATCGACCGTTTTTACCCAATCTTTATAAGCATCATAAGCTAAAGCTTTAAATTTTGATTTTTTGTTAGGCTGTAGCATATCTGCTAACTGAATTTGTTTCTCAGTTTTTTGGTCAAATATCAAATACTCGCTATATGGCATACCATGAGCGCCACCAGTGAAGACATAAGAGTTTATTTCAAACAGCTCAAAATCATTCACATGACCTAAGTATTCAGGCGTCACCATTAAGTTATAGACGAAAATGCTGTCTTGCGGTAAGTCGGCAAACTGCGCGCTAACAAAACCGTCGATGGCAGCTTTGACCTCGGCTGGGCTACTTTTCTTGGTGATGGGCGCGGACTCCGTTGGCTTACTATTGACCACTAAATTATCAATACGCGCATTGGCAAGCTTATTTATCCAAGCATGATTGGTCTTAAGGTACTTCACTTCAATATCTGGGCAATTATCACGCGCCGTACATTTTTCCTGTATTTTTTTAGGCAATTCATATTCTAAATATTCGCTATGACTAATCAAGCTACCCGCCTGCGCTGATAGGCTTAAAGCCCCAAACAGTACGCCACTACTTAGCAACGTAAGCAGACGTCCCACGCTGTGCTGAGATGGAAATCGTTTAGTAAATCTTGAGTTATTGTTATGAATGTCAGTTGTAGATTTCATATAGACTCTTTCACGTACAAATAAGGTTTATTGATATTCTACCGTAACTATTACGCCGTATTGTAGGCGCACTGTTTGTGTTTTTGAGTACTTAATGTTGAGGCGGGCACTTATATTTGACTGCGACAAAATTTTTCGTAATAAAAAAGACACGATAGCGTGTCTTTTAAAGGTAAGAATAAGAATTCATAAGCTAATTTTAATGCTCGCGCGTATTGCTAAAAGTAATCTCAGGATAGCGGTCTTGCATCAGCTGCAAGTTCACCCGAGATGGCGCGAGATAAGTTAAATAACCGCCACCATCTATTGATAATTGGTCGTGGGCTTTTTTCTTAAATTTCGCCAGCGCCACTTCATCATCACAATGAATCCAGCGTACGGTCGCAATCGATACCGGCTCAAAGATACATTGCACTTTATATTCTTCTTTTAGACGGTGGGCGACCACTTCAAACTGTAGGACACCGACCGCTCCTAAGATTAAATCGTTATTAATCTGCGGCATAAAGACCTGCGTTGCGCCCTCTTCGCTTAACTGCTGTAAACCTTTTTGCAGCGCTTTTGATTTAAGCGGGTCTTTTAGCACCACACGGCGGAACAATTCAGGAGCAAAGTGCGGAATACCAGTAAAGTTTAATTCTTCGCCTTCGGTAAAGCTGTCACCGATAGAAATCGTCCCGTGGTTATGCAAGCCAATGATATCACCTGGATAGGCTTCTTCTAACGCTTCACGGTCACCTGCAAGGAAAGTCAAAGCATCGGCAATACGCACGTCTTTACCCAAGCGCACGTGCTTCATTTTCATGCCTTTTTCATATTTACCAGAGCACACGCGCAAAAAAGCAATGCGGTCACGGTGACGCGGATCCATATTGGCCTGAATCTTAAACACAAAACCGCTAAATTCGGTTTCGGTTGCGGCGACTTCGCGCTCATTGGTCGGATGCGATTTTGGCGGCGGTGCATATTTAATCAAGGTATCAAGTACCATGTTGACGCCAAAGTTACCCAGTGCCGTCCCGAACAATACAGGCGTCATCTCACCTTTTAAAAACGCATCGACCTCAAAGTCTTCGAGCGCCATTTGTACCAGCTCAAGCGACTCTTCAAAAGAATCAAACATCAGCTTGCCCAAGCGCTCACGGATATCAGGATAATCGTAGCCTTCGCGCGTCTCAGAGACGGTCATCTCGCCGCCATGACCTTTTTCATATAGGTAAGTTTTATTTTCGGTTAAATGATAAACACCAACGAAATCTTGCCCCATACCAATCGGCCACGTGACCGGAATACATTTAATCTTTAATACTGCTTCGATTTCGCTGAGTAGCTCAAGCGGCTCGCGAATCTGACGGTCAAGTTTATTAACAAATGAGATGATGGGCGTATCACGCATTCGGCAAACTTCCATCAACTTGATGGTCCGCTCTTCGACACCTTTTGCGCCATCGACCATCATCAGCGCACTGTCTACCGCGGTCAGAGTACGATACGTATCTTCACTAAAATCGGCGTGACCCGGGGTGTCTAGCAGGTTGACCATATGGTCTTTATAAGGAAACTGCATGACCGAAGTGGTGATAGAAATACCACGCTCCTGCTCCATACTCATCCAGTCAGAGGTCGCATGACGGTCAGTTTTGCGGCCTTTTACTTCACCAACCACCTGAATCGCTTGACCCCATAGCAGTAGCTTTTCGGTCATGGTGGTCTTACCCGCATCGGGATGCGAGATAATAGCAAAGGTGCGGCGTTTGGCGACTTCTTTGCTTAATTTCTTTGGATCTACGCTCATAATTTCGGCTTCAACGGTTGTGTGATTTAGAAATCACGCTAAATAAATAGGATAAATAATGGGCGTATTGTAGCGGATTTAGCGTTTGCTTGCAGAATTAGCGCATAAAAAAACACTCTCTGCTAACCAAATAGAAAGTGTTTTTTTATCTTTAGTGACTTTTTATTTTGAGTTATCTTTAAACCTTAGCCATTCTTAATAATAACGCTTGATTTCTCTTTCTAAAAAGTCAGCGGCGACATCATTGACAATCGTGCAATCGACCACACCGCGAAAGCTGTTGGTATTTGGATTGCTACTACCTTTGGCCACATAATCCGCTTCATAAATATCTTTACTATATTCAACCCCATTATACTGATAAGCTGGTTGGTCTTTATACTCAAAAAACACCACTTGCGCCGCTTGTTGCTTGTTATCTACGCCATAACCAACCTTGGTAGTTCTAGGCTTTCTATCATCACTAAAACGCGCTTCGGCTGCTTCAATCCATTTATCAAGCGACGAGTATCCTGTTTTGTCTTTTTCGTTAAAGGCTAAAAATTTACGCTCGCTGCTGACGACGGGAATATAGCAAACCGAGCCTGCTGGAAACGCTAAATTGGTTGGCAGCTTAGAATAGTGATTTAAGGCCGTCATAATGCCGCGACTGTCGCTTAACGTAACGCCTGCATTATAACTATCCGCTTTCACATCTGATAAATCTAAGGTTTTATAAGTGGTTTGATAATTGAACTTGTTATTGCTGTTTTTTTCATAAATAGGTCGTTTGACCGTGCGCCCACTGACTTCAATATTTTTGTGTTCCAATCGTCCTTCGAACTTATCGGCTAGTACCGTTTTGTCTAAAGTATTTAAACTTTGATTGCTGTAGTTATTGACAAGATTTCTGGTTTTAATCTCATAATTACCGGTACGGTAGGTTTCATCGATGCGCGCAATCGCAGTCGCATTGGCTTTACTGTCATAGCTATCAGCAAATCTCGTTAGCGTTATATTATTGCTACTGCCTACGCCAAAAAACACGTCCTCTTCTTCGCAGCCGCTGAGCGCAAGTGCCATTAGAGAGACGATACTTGGTAATAAAATCCATTTATTTAGCGAGGCATTCATTAAACAATGTCCTTATGATTAGACGCTTTTTAGCTACTTTGGTTACTGTAATATGTTAGTAAAATACTTTTTGTGATTAGTTTACATTAATAGTATCGTTATTTATATATCAAAATCCTACTATTGTGGTTTTAGAAAACTCCGATTAGACATTTTAGCAAGTTACCATTTCTAAACTTGCGCGATACGTTCAACGTTGCTCACTGTGCTAATCTAAGGAGCTACTATGTAAAATCGCCTTTTAAGGAAGGTCACATAGTAGATAGATCATTTAATTATAAAAACCAACAACAAAGGATATGTTATGAAAACATTGTATTCTACACAAGCTACCGTTACTGGCGGTCGTACTGGTAATGCGAGTCTAAAAGATAGTGATTTGACCATTAACATGGTCGCACCGGGTTCTGGTAAAGACGGTAACAATCCAGAGCAGTTATTTGCTATGGGTTATGCTGCTTGTTTTGATGGCGCACTGGCAGCGGTCAAAGGCGAAGAAAAAGCAAAATTTGACTCGACTACCGAAGTATCAGTAGATCTAATGAAAGGCGAAGGTTTGGACTTTAAATTGGCAGCAAAAATCCATGTAATCGGTGAAAATACAGAACTATCGGCCGACGAATTTCAAAAACTGGTCGAAAAAGCCAATAAAGTCTGCCCATATTCGAAAGCCACCCATGGCAATATCGATAGTGAAGTGACGTCAGAAGTAAAATAACTCTTATAAAAAATATTAATTAGTCAGAAGAAAACTGATAAAAGAACTCAGCTGGTCTGGGTTCTTTTTTTATTGGCTATCGTTTTGGGTCGTACACATCTTAACTTTTAAGCCATTCGGCACGCGACGCTTTTATCGTTATAATGGGTTATCTTTTTTCTCATTTTTGATTATACCTAATAAATAATAAGTGACTTTCTATGACCGACAACGATCACAACTCGCACTCGCCCATTAATCCCAATACGCTACCAAACTTTGCCACCATGCCAAATGTAGCGACCATGGATACTAGCCATGTCAATAAAGAGCAGCCGCCTTTTATTTTAGTCGACGGTTCTTATTATTTATTTCGCACCTATCATGCCTTGCCAAAGACCATGCAAAACTCTCAAGGGCTGGTCACCAACGCCATACGTGGGACGTTAAATGCGTTATTAAAACTGATGCGCCGTTATCATCCAACCCATATGGCGGTTTGTTTTGATACCAAATCACCGACTTTTCGTCATGCCATGTCAGAAGAATATAAAGCCAATCGACCAAAAATGGATGTGGAGCTTGCCGAGCAGATTCCTTATATTCATAGTTTGGTGGTGGCGCTAGGGATTCCACTATTGCGTATCGAAGGCGCGGAAGCAGACGATATTATTGGCACTCTAGCCCATCGCGCCGTTGCCGAAGGTCATCATGTGGTTATCTCGACCGGTGATAAAGATATGATGCAGCTGATTAATGACTGCGTGATACTAGAAGACAGCTTTACCGGTAAAGTCACTGATAGCGCAGGCGTAGTGGAAAAATTTGGCATTAATCCTAATCAAATGATTGACTTTTTAACGCTGATGGGCGACTCCTCTGATGGTATCAAAGGCGTACCCGGTATCGGTAAAAAAACCGCCAAAGACTTGCTTAACGAATACGGCAACATTGATAACATGCTCAAAAACGTCGCCAATATCAAAGGACGCGCTGGCAAAAATCTGGTCGAATATGCCGACGACATTCCCTTTAATGCGCAATTAGCAACCATCGTCACTGATTTAGAAATTGGTCAAGATTGGCGAGATTTAAAAATCAATACCGACCCGTGCGCTCATATCGATGAGCTACGCGCGCTCTATAGCGAGCTTGAATTTAGAAATGAGTTGGCATCACTCGACCATCCCAATCATCCAGCCAATGCTAATGGGAATGGCGCGCAAAGCGTTGCCGACAGTCAAGCAGATGCCGAATCGCAAGCACAAATCGCCAAATCTCTACAATCAAGTATTAACGATAATATCAAAGACAGTAAAACTCATGATAAAGCGTGGCACACGGTTTTAGATGAACCTGCTTTTGATAGCTTGGTTACATTATTAGAATCTGCACCGCATTTTGTCATTGATACCGAAACCACCAGCGTTTATTGGCGTCAGGCTGAATTGGTTGGCTTGTCTTTTGCGGTAAAAGCCCATGAAGCTTATTATGTGCCATTAACTCATAGTCTAGAAGGCGATGAGCTGACTACCAAACAGCTTGACCGCAATATGGTTTTGACGCGCTTAAAACCCATCTTAGAAAATCCAAACATTGGTAAAATCGGTCAACATTTAAAATATGATGCCCATATTCTTAGCTTTTATGATATCGATCTATTAGGCAGTATTCATGCCAAACCTAATAACTGGGCGATGGATACCATGCTTGCCAGCTATGTGATTAACGCAGCCGCTACTCGCCACGGTATGGATGATTTGGCGCGCCATTATTTACAAACCCAAACCATCAGCTTCGAAGATGTCGCTGGTAAAGGCGCCAAGCAAGTAGGTTTTGACCAAGTTGCCATTGATTTGGCCAGCGATTATGCCTGTGAAGATGCCGACATTACCTATCAGCTGTTTGAGTTATTTAGCGAAAAACTGGCGGCAGATGAAAACAATGCCAAGCTGCTACACGAGTTAGAGATTCCAACGGCTGAGATACTCTGCCAGATGGAAGCAAATGGCATTTTAATCAAGCGCCCGTTTTTAAACGAGCTATCCAAACGTTTCGACGAAGAAATCATTGCACTTGAAAAACGCGCTTATGAAGTCGCTGGTGAAGCATTTAATCTTGGCTCACCAAAACAGCTCGGTGAGATGCTGTTTGAAAAGCTAGGCGTTGCGGGCGGTAAAAAAACCAAGTCAGGTCAATACTCAACTGGCGAAGCGGTATTGTCAAAGATTGACCACCCGTTGGTAGAAATTGTCCTTGAATATCGCGGCTTATCAAAGCTTAAAAGCACCTATACCGATGCACTCGATAATGTCGCAGATAGCGAGACTGACCGCGTGCATACCAGCTACCATCAAGCATTGACCAGCACCGGACGCTTATCTTCAACCGATCCTAACTTACAAAACATTCCTATTCGTACCGCGACCGGGCGTTTGATTCGCCAAGCGTTTATTGCCCCAGAAGGTCGAGTGATTTTAGCCGCGGATTACTCACAAATTGAGCTACGTCTGATGGCGCATTTTTCAGGCGATGAAAACTTAACCCGCGCCTTTAACGAAGGCTTAGATATCCACACGGCAACGGCTGCTGAAGTCTTAGGCAAAGCCGTTGAAGCGGTCAGCGCCACTGAGCGCCGCAATGCTAAAGCCATTAACTTTGGTCTGCTCTATGGTATGAGCGCTTTTGGTCTGGCTAAACAGCTACAGATGAGCCGCGGCGAGGCGCAAGATTATATCGATATGTACTTCGAGCGTTATCCAAGTGTCAAAGACTATATGATTAATACTCGTGCCAGCGCTTATGAAAAAGGTTATGTTGAGACAATATTAGGTCGTAAGCTTTATACGCCTGATATCAATCATAGCAATCGTATGGTCAAGCAAGGCGCTGAACGTGCAGCAATTAATGCCCCACTACAAGGCTCAGCGGCGGATTTAATCAAGCTTGCGATGATAGCGGTCGATAAAGTATTGCCAAAAGAGCACGCAAAAATGCTGCTGCAAGTCCATGATGAACTGGTGTTTGAAGTCGATAGCGATAAGGTCGATAGTATTCGTCAGCTGATCACCGACGCTATGCAGGATGTCCTGACCACAACGGCTGTTGCAAAAGGCTGGAATGTGGACTTCGCCGTACCGTTATTGGTTGAAACCGATATTGGTAGCAATTGGGACGAAGCGCATTAATGACTGAAATAAAAGAAAAGCCTAAACGATAGCGTTTATAAATGCTAATAGCCGTAAGCTTTTCTTCGCAGTATAATAAGTCTACGTTAGATTGTTTTTTTACCGCTTGGTTTTTACCTGTTAATGCTTTAAATATTGGTTTTTACGCGGTAATTTACGATATAAAGTGAGCCTTCGCGCTCACTTTTTTGTTTTTAATACTAGGAGCGTTCCATTTTACATTCAGATAGCGTCATCGAACTACCAGGTATCATTATGATATTCGCCTGCATATTTCGCTGTGCTCAATATATGAAACAAAGTCAGCTCAAACTGGGTCAATATTTTTGGTTGGCATCCGTATTAGTGTTTTTTGCTGTGATACGTCGTGAATTAAACTACGTGCCTGAACTCTTTATTCCCAGTAATTTTTCATTTTTGAACCATTCTTATGATTGGTGGGAAGACGCTGTACTATTAACGGTCTATCTACTCATTGTGGGTTTTTTGACCTATAGCTGGCGTTATCTATGGGCTGTATTAAAAAAGGTACCACTATCCCTATATCTCACTGTAGTTGCACTGGCATTGTTAGAGTATATGGGTGAAAACGCCATCCTAATCCCTGAAAGCATCGGAGAAATGGTCGAAGAAATTGCAGAAACCAGTGTTTATGCGATTGCCTTGATTTACTTGTGGCGGTTTCAAATGAGCGATTTTGAAAGCCCTGCTTTATATCAGCCAAATCATCACCAACCTTGCAATGCCAATTCATAGGTTAATGGTTCTAAAACAGTTTTAAAAAAAATAGTTAACGCTAAAACCTTTTTATGGCTGCCCACTTAACTCGTAATGGCAGCCGTTTTTTATCTCTCCTTACATTTTTTGCACATCCTGTGACACCTCATCACTATTAGTTGCGATTATAACGCGGCAAACTGATAAGCATAATTTTGATAATTATAAACAACCCGTTTAATCGTAATTATAACTATAATGAGGACATAACCATGGACAATTCAAAAACCCCATTACCAGAAGAAATGGACCATATCGAAGGCGATAGCAGCATTGATGATAATGAAGACGGTAGCCAAGAGATTGATTTAAACAATCCTATGCTGCATACCTTTGATGACGACGATGTCATCGACAATAGCGCAGGATTTAATAATTCTGAAGTCGGCACACATGCCACCCAAGGACTGACGCCGATACATCGCCAAAATATCGATGAAGCTCGGATTGATGAGGTGTTGGTTGAGGACAATTTAGACGATAAAGATTATCCTGACATCGTCGATATCGCAGACAGAGATGCGGCTAAAGTTTCTAATGATGACAATTTTTAGAAATTGTACCTTAATGAAATAGCAAATAATTTAGAAAAAAATACCGAACATTATGTCCGGTATTTTTTTGATTTAAGAAAACTATTAAACCCAGCCATCGAGTGTATCAGCCCAGCCTTTAACCAACGGCAAACTGAGTGCTTCAAGCAAATCAATATGCGCCTCATCAAGGTTTAATGCTGGAATATAATGATACTCTTGCCCGCCTGCATTTAAGAAATTATCACGGTTTTCGATTGCCAATTCTTCCAGTGTTTCTAAGCAATCTGCTGAAAACGCCGGACTAATCACTTGTACCGAACGTACCCCAGATTTACCCCAATCTTCTAATACTACATCGGTATACGGCTTGACCCATTCTTGCTTACCAAAGCGCGACTGAAAGCTGATAATCCACTCGTCATCTTGTAGACCAAGTTCGTGCGCCACTTGCGCGGCGGTACATTTGCAGCGTCTTGGGTACGGATCGCCTTTATCGGCATAAGGCTGCGGAATCCCGTGAAAGCTAAACATCAACTTTTCAGGCTTGCCATGCTCGGCTTGAAAGCGGCGAATCGAGTTAGCCAATGCTTGAATATACAGCGGATGCGCAAAGTAATCTTTGACAATGCTATAGTTTGGCAAGTTACGTTGCTTTAGCGTCCATTTGGTCAAGGCATCATAGACGGCACCGCCAGACGATGCCGAATACTGCGGAAATAATGGCAAGATAACAAAATGGTCAACGCCCTCGCTTTTTAGTGTATCCATCACGTCAGGCAAACCCGGATTGCCATAGCTCATCGCTGCATGTACAGAAACACGAAATGGCGCCACGCTATTTGCCAAGCGCGGCTCGAGCAGCTCAACTTGGCTGTTTAATATTTTGCGAATGGGCGAATCGCCTTCCCAAATACTGGCATAGGCTTTTGCTACACGTTTTGGGCGACTTGGTAGAACAAACAGATTTAGGATAATCGCCCATAAGAATTGAGGGATTTCAATCACGCGTGGGTCGGACAAAAACTGTTTTAGATAACGACGGACGGCGGGCGCGGTCGGCTCATCTGGCGTACCTAGGTTGACTAATAAGACGGCAATACGGGGCGGCAATTGAGGTTTCATAAGGGCATTATCTATTATTGGATTATGTTATGGCAAAGTTATAGGCTTTAATCAGCTAAAGGGTACTTCAAAATTCATATATTTTAGCCATTTATTTAGCAATAGTACTATTAAGTCTTAATTAACCGTACTTAGCAATTATCAAAATATACTAAGCAGACGATAGTCAATCACATACCAAATAATGGTTAAATAAAAAGGCTGATACTTATCATCAGTGTAGCATTTTATCCACCAAAAACGCAGGGCGAAACGCTTGATATTTAGAATTGCCATACCGTTAATACCGCAGCTACTGATACTTTGCTTGAAAGACTGCCTATCAAGGTTGTACTCCTAGGCGCATCGCCATACAATAGACAAGCTTATAATAAGAAAGTAGTTAGACCATTACTGTCGCCATTCTAGGTTTGTTTTATTTATAACCGTTTTTTATCCATGACCATTTTTTTATCCATAACTGTAACTGTTGTTTTGTGAGGTAGCTTTGAGCGCACGTTCTGATAGTACCAGTGAGCATTCCACCAATCATTCTGCTAATACGACCGATTCTATCGATTTGGTAGGCTCAGTTGGCCTCGTCACGCCGCAGACTTTTCATTTCGCTGAGCCATTGACCTTAGAATGCAATCGCACCCTACCCTCATTCGATTTAATCTTTGAAACTTATGGCACGCTCAATAGCGACAAATCAAACGCCATTTTGATTTGTCATGCCTTATCAGGTAGCCATCATGCGGCAGGCTTCCATAGTGACGACGATAAAAAAGCAGGCTGGTGGGACAATATGATTGGCCCTAATAAAGCCATCGATACCAATCAGTTTTTTGTGGTTTGCGTCAATAATATCGGCAGCTGCTTTGGCTCTACCGGTCCAACGACTATCAATCCAGATAGTCTAAGCGATGAAGGTGAAGCGCAGGTTTATGGCCCTGACTTCCCCCTTGTCACCATTAAAGATTGGGTAAAAACCCAAGCCATGCTCTCAGACCGCTTGGGTATTGAGGTTTGGCATGCCATTGTCGGTGGCTCAATGGGCGGCATGCAAGCCATGCAATGGTCGGTCGATTATCCAGAACGCTTAAAACGCTGCGTGGTCATAGCCAGTACGCCAAAGCTTTCTGCGCAAAACATTGCCTTTAATGAAGTCGCGCGCCAGTCGATATTATCCGACCCTGATTTTAAAGACGGACGCTATTTGCATGCGGGTACTTATCCTCGGCGTGGGCTGATTCTTGCACGCATGGTCGGTCATATCACCTACTTGACCGATGATGCGATGAAAGCGAAATTTGGCCGTGATTTAAAATCTGGCAAGTTTATGTATGGCTACGATGTCGAGTTTCAGGTTGAGAGCTATTTGCGCTATCAAGGCGAACGCTTTAGCGAAAACTTCGATGCCAATACTTACTTGCTCATGACCAAAGCGTTAGATTATTTTGACCCGACGCGTGATTATCCGGCAGCAGCAGAGCTAGAAACCTCCCTCGCCGCAGCAGTAAAAGCCGATTCTACCGAAAACGAGCTTGAGGAAACGGTAAACAGTAGCGCGGATATTGCTACTGCTGACAACGTCAATGTAGCCAATGCAAAAGAGCTGAACGCCCTAAAAGCTGCCTTTGCTCATACGCAGTGTCAGTATTTGGTGGTGTCATTTACCACCGACTGGCGTTTTGCGCCCGAGCGCTCACAAGAGATTGTCGATGCGCTGATGGCAACTGGCAAACCAGTCAGCTATATCAATGTCGACGCCCCGCACGGTCATGATTCGTTTTTATTTGATATTCCACGTTATATGGGTGCTGTTAAAGGCTTTTTGACTGCACCATTTATTGCCAATCGCTTGAAAGCCAAAGGAGCACGCTCATGAGAATGGATCATCAATTGGCTGAGCGTTGGATAGCGCCGCACTCGCATGTGCTGGATTTAGGCTGCGGGAATGGCGAGTTGCTCGCGCATTTACAGCAAAATCTAGGCGTCACCGGTTACGGACTTGAGATTGACGAAGACAAAATCAATGAGGCGATTACTAAAGGCTTATCCATCGTCGAGCAAGATCTCAATGATGGCTTAAGTCGTTTTGCCGATAATAGCTTTGATACCGTGGTTATGGCGCGCGCCCTGCAAGCGGTAAAAGCGCCTGATATATTGCTGCTCGATATGCTACGCGTCGCCCGCGAAGCCGTCATTACCTTCCCTAACTTTGCCCATTGGCAAAACCGCCTGCATTTAGGCTTAAAGGGGTTGATGCCGGTTTCAGAAGCCCTGCCTTATGAGTGGTATAACACTCCAAACATTCACTTGTGTACCTTTAAAGATTTTGAGCAGCTGTGCGCGCAGCATGATATTCATATCATTAATCGCTTTGCGGTCAGTGATTCTGATAAAGGGTATAAGCCACTGATGACCGCATTAATCAGACAAGCGCCCAATCTGCTCGCAGACGTCGCTATTTATCGGGTCACCAAACAAAAACCTGCTTAGTAGTGAGGTTTATACGCTTATTATTAACGAAAATTTAAGTAAAAAGGTAATAATGTTAACCTTAATAGAATGTTAATTTATTCTTACACTTAAGTAACTCTATGATTTTATTGAGGACCGCGAGGTATAAATAGGCATTAAATCGTGTAATTAGTATTTGAGTTTCGTAAGTTTGGGTGTTAAGCTAGCGAAATAGTGTCAGTCATACCCCATATACGACCGTTTATCGGATTTTTTAACCGTCTATCGGCTCGATTCGAGGTAACGACCATTAAATCTATAAATGTTATTGCTAATGATTAGGTAAGAAGGTAGCGCAAAATTTCACCTAATTGTTATCGCCGCCTAACTGTCTCAAGCGAGACCATTTTAGCGGTGCAACTTTTTCTTTTGCTTATTAACTGCCTAATTTTGGAGCTGCTATGAAATTATTAAAAGCTGCGTTGTTTACTGCCTTGTTTTCTTGTGCGGGCCTTGCCAACGCTGAGTTAATATCAAACGTGCCACTTGATACCTCACGTTTCGAGCTAATGCCTATCAGTGAGCTGTCTGCCAGCGCTGCCCAAGGTAACAATCACGCCCAGTTTTACTTAGCCAAGCGTTTGCAAAAAGGTGAAGGCGTCGCCCAAAACACCCAGCAAGCTATCCAGTGGTATACCAAAGCCGCTCAGCAAGGCGTTGCCCCTGCTCAGTTGAATCTTGCCATCATGTACTTGCGCGGTGAAGGCGTTCAACCTAACTTGCAACAAGCGCGTCTATGGTTAGAAAAAGCCGCTATGCGTGGCGATAACCGTGCCAGCTATACGCTTGCCCTGCTCGATGAAAAGCAAAAAAATCTGGTCGATGCTTATAAATGGTATGACTTGGCTGCTCGTGATGGCATGCTGGATGAAAAAGTCCGCAATAAAGCACGCGGTAAAATCGGTCAATTGGCATTGAACTTATCAAGTGCTGACATCGCTAGCGCGCGTAGCAAAGCCGATACTTGGTTCCAAAGTAAGTAAACTCTAATTTAGACTTTACACAGTAAATATAAAAAAGCTCAGTATCATACTGGGCTTTTTTATTTGCCATTTTTATGATCTGTCATATTTCGATGAAATTATAGGAGGATAAAACCTCCAAAACCTTTTTAAAATTTGTTAAACTACGCCCGCATTAGCCAATTCCACAATTGCGCTAGTGTTATAGCTAATCTACATACTTAAACCAATGCACTAGGTTTGCGACCTAGCCAGCAGGAGAAACACATGATTACCTCACAAACAACTGACGTACAAGCGTCAACCCACGCCACCGAATACGATAGCGTCATCAACAATATCGTGGTTGCCGCCCTTTATAAGTTCACCCGCTTTGCCGATTTTGAGCAATATCGTGAACCAATCTTGAACACCATGCTAGAGAATGACGTCAAAGGCACGTTATTAATCGCCAGCGAAGGTATTAACGGCACGATTTCTGGTAACCGCCAAGGTATTGATAACGTCTTAGATTATTTGCGCAGTATCGAAGCCATCGGCAGCTTTACTTTTAAAGAGTCGTATACCGATGCCCAGCCTTTTTATCGCACTAAAGTGAAGCTAAAAAAAGAAATCGTCACTATGGGCGTGGAGAATATCGACCCATTACAATCGGTTGGTCGCTACGTAAAGCCAAGCGAATGGAATGCGCTTATCTCAGACCCTGACGTTATTTTGATTGATACCCGTAACGATTACGAAGTACAAATCGGTACTTTTCAAAACGCGGTCAATCCAAATACTGAAACTTTCCGTGAGTTTCCAGAGTATGTGGCAAAAGAACTTGACCCAGCGAAACATAAAAAAGTTGCGATGTTCTGTACTGGCGGCATCCGCTGTGAGAAATCGACAGCATTTATGCGCGAGCAAGGCTTTGAAGAGGTCTATCATTTAGAAGGCGGTATCTTAAAATATTTAGAAGAAATTCCAGCCAGCGAGTCCATGTGGCAAGGCGATTGCTTCGTCTTTGACAACCGTGTCTCGGTCAATCACAATTTAGAGAAAGGCAACTACGAGCAATGTTTTGCTTGCCGCATGCCAATTACTCAAGATGATATGCAAAGCGCTGCCTATGTTAAAGGCGAGTCGTGCCCGCACTGTATCGATAAAGCAACCGTAGAACAAAAAGCGCGTTTTCGTGAGCGCGAGCACCAAATGCAGCTGGCTAAAAAACGTGGTGAGGCGCATATCGGTAGCGATGTGATTGACGTGATTGAGAAGCGTAAAGCAGCTAAGATTGAAGCTCGCCGTCAAGCGGAAGCCGCCAATAAAGCCAAAGCTTAACGGCGTTAAGGCTTATTAAATAAGGCTTGTTAAATAAGGCTTGTTAAATAAGAGTTGTTAAATAAGGCTTGTTAAATAAGAGTTGTAAAAAAAGAGGCCAACAGCGTCTCTTTTTTTGACCGTTTTTTTATACCGCCGGATAAATTACTTGGTCTTGACTATTTAGCTCAGCCCCAGGTGTTGGCTTAGCAGGATCTAAGCGGCCAACGCCCATAATATGCTCTACCCTATAGCCTCTAAGCAGTAAATAATCGGTAATGATACGCCGATGGCAACGCCACCATACTGCTTCAGAACACATAAGGGTAAGACGCTGTTTTTTCCCGAGTTGAATGAGTTGATCGAGGGCGGCTTGAAAAGTATCACTTAACGCATAATCCGCATAGTTATGAAAAGCTTGCACGCGCCATAGATCATTAATCTGTTCATCAACTTGCTTTTGTTTCGGACGTCGCCCGCCAAGGTCAGCGCAGTGCTGATAACTGATGCCAACTTGACTGAGTGCTTGCGGAAAAGTATCGATATTAAAAACAGGGTTGGTACGAGAACGCGGAAAGCTGCGCACATCGATGAGCAGTTCGATACTGGCTGCTTGAAGCATCTCAATCAGCTCATCAAGGCTACGGGTCGAATGTCCAATCGTATAAAATGTGGTAGTCATAATTTAAGCCATTGTTGAATTGTCGCATCATTGTTTTAAAGTTTGTTGTCGACATTTTATTTTGCATGGTCTTGTCTTAAATGGTTCAGTGGTTTTTCTCATTCAATATTACCCAGCCTCAACCTGCTCACTCATTAGGACTTTTGTAGCACTATTATGGTCGAAGGTCGCTAACGCAGCAAAATCAAGCAAAGCAAAGCAAAGCAAACCAAATCTCTACTACTTATAACGATACCCAATATAAAAAAATAGCAGACAACCACCAAGGCCATCTGCTATTTCATTTAACTTACTTTAAGACGTTAAACGTATCTTTATACCGTAAGTCTTAAGCGTTATGAATAATCTATTAAAACAAGATACGTACGCGAATGGTTTCTTCAACATCCTTTAGCTGATCTAGAGCGGCGCGTGAATCGTTGTAATCTACGTCCATCACTAGATAGCCAACGTCACCTTCGGTCATGAGACTTTGCGCTAAAATATTGATATGCGCTTCGGCGAACAGGCGGTTAATCTGTGACAATACGCCTGGAACGTTTTTGTGGATATGCAGCAGACGATGCGTGCCTTCTTTAAACGGTACAGAAACTTCTGGGAAGTTTACGGCTGTTGCGGTATCACCTTGGTCAGAGTAACGAACAAACTTATCGGCAACTTCAAGACCGATATTTGCTTGGGCTTCTTGGGTTGAACCACCGATATGCGGCGTCAAGATAACGTTGTCAAATTTACGCAGTGGTGACTCAAACTCTTCATCTGCTGATTTTGGCTCTTTTGGGAACACGTCAATCGCTGCGCCCAAGATTTTACCTGACTCAAGGGCTGCTGCCAAATCATCAATCTCAACGCAGGTGCCGCGAGCGGCGTTGATAAAGTAGCTGCCATCTTTCATATGCGCAAATTGCTCAGCTTTCATCATATAGCGCGTGCTTGGAACATCAGGCACATGCAAGGTAACGATATCAGCGGTTGATAATAACTCTTCTAAGCTACCAACTTGGACGGCGTTACCGAGTGGCAATTTGGTCACGACATCATGATAGATGACTTTCATGCCAAAGCTTTCAGCCAATACCGACAATTGCGAGCCAATAGAGCCGTAACCGACGATACCGATCGTCTTACCACGTACTTCATGGGAGTTGGTCGCAGATTTGCCCCAACCACCGCGATGGACAGTGGCATTTTTTTCAGGGATACCGCGATATAGCATGATGGCTTCGGCAAGCACCAACTCAGCGACCGAACGAGTATTCGAATATGGGGCGTTAAAGACAGGAATACCCAAATCACGAGCGGCGTCCAAGTCGACTTGGTTGGTACCGATACAAAAACAGCCAATACCGATCAGCTTGTGGGCGTGCTCAAGGACTTCACGCGTCAGCTGCGTGCGCGAGCGGATACCGATGAAGTGAGCATCTTTAATCTTTTCGATCAGCTCATCTTGATCTAGGGCGTGACTGATATTCTCGATGTTATGGTAACCAGCCCCTTCCAATACTTTTAACGCATTGTCATGTAGACCTTCAAGCAATAAAAACCGGATCTTGTCTTTTTGTAGTGATAACGCCATGTGAGAACTGTCCTATAATTGTCTTATAAAAATCATCAGTGGAATAAGTCTGATGGATGAAACGAAAACAGTCTGGATATCTTACACAAAATTTGGCAGCGATGTTAGCAGATTAGATGAATTATTGCTTATCAAGCCTGAAAACTTTTTATGCTATAGTGAATCATGGTATATAAAACTTATAACCAAACCTTATTAAACTGTTTTTAACGATTTAGGCGAGACAGATAGGCGTATGACAGCATCTCTATCTATCATTGCGCTACGCGCTCGCTTATACTTATCTAAACCTACTTATTTATATAAACACAGTTAGCACCGCTGGGTTATATCCATTTAGCGATATAATAATCCCTTTTATGCATAGCGCTTGCGTTTCTACCGAGATTTGAACATGACTTCTTTAGCTAGCCAAAGCAATACTACCGCTCAAAATGATTCTCAAACCACTACCAGCCATACTGCTGCTGTCCAAAGCATCTTAAGCAGCTTGCTTGATGTCCATCAGTTTGACCCCAGCCAAATCAAAACCGATAGCGAGAGCTTAGAGCACTGGGGCAAAGACTGGACCAAACATTTCGCGCCTGCTGCTGCCGCTATAGTCTTTCCAAAGACCACCGAGCAAGTGCAAGCCATCGTGCTCCTTGCTAATGAGCACAATGTTGTCTTAACGCCAAGTGGCGGCCGTACCGGTTTGTCTGCTGGAGCGGTAGCTGCCAATGGTGAGATTGTCGTCAGTATGGATAAGATGAATCATATTGGACAGTTTTATCCTGCTGACCGCATGGTTGAGATTGAAGCCGGCGTGGTCACTGAGCAGTTACAACAATTCGCCGAATCAAAAGATTTATACTATCCTGTCGATTTTGCTTCAGCTGGCTCCAGTCAAATTGGCGGTAATATCGGCACCAACGCTGGCGGTATTAAAGTAATTCGCTATGGCATGACCCGTCAATGGATCATGGGGCTCACAGTTGTCACTGGTAAAGGTGATATCTTGCAGCTCAATCGCGGTATGGTAAAAAACGCCACCGGTTATGATTTACGCCAATTATTTATCGGTAGCGAAGGTACGCTTGGTCTAGTCACTCATGCACAAATCAAGCTTGAGCGTCAGCCGCAAGACTTAAACGTCATGGTCTTAGGCATGGACAGCTTTAATGATGTCATGAATGTGCTATCTGCCTTTCAAGCGAAAATTGATTTGACGGCGTTTGAGTTCTTTGATGAGCTAGCGATTGATAAGCTGATGGCGCATGGTCAGGTGCAAGAGCCGTTTGAGTCGCGTACCAAGTTTTATACCCTGCTAGAGTTTGAGGCGCCGTATGAGCCGATCATGGACAAAGCCATGGCAATATTCGAGGAGTGCATGGAACAAGGTTGGGTCGTCGATGGGGTGATGAGTCAGAGTCTGGCGCAAGCTGAAGAGCTGTGGAAGCTGCGCGAGTATATCTCTGAAACCATCTCAGTATTTACCCCTTATAAGAATGACGTCTCGGTATTAATCAGTTACGTACCTGAATTTATCGCTGAGATTGATCACATCGTCAGTAGCAACTACCCTGACTTTGAGGTCTGTTGGTTCGGTCATATCGGTGATGGTAACTTGCATCTGAATATCTTAAAGCCTGCAAACATGAGCAAAGATGATTTCTTTAGCGAGTGTCAAATCGTCAATAAATACGTGTTTGAAACGGTACAAAAATACGGCGGTTCGGTCTCTGCAGAACATGGCGTTGGTATGACTAAAAAGCCCTATCTGAATTATAGCCGTAGCGAGACTGAGATTGAGTACTTACGCGCAGTGAAAAAAGTATTTGATCCCAATAATATTATGAACCGTGGTAAGATTTTTGATATGTAATTGCTTCAATTTATTATTATCACGATAAGTTTGATGACATAAAAAAGACGCTAAACATTAAGTCTAGCGTCTTTTTTATATTACTGTTTAGTACCATAGCCCAGCTTATAAATATAACAGCACCAAACCAACGATTAATAGCACACTTAAAAACCCTTGCACCACTAAAAAAGCTTGATGCGGGGCTGCAATATGGCGCACCATATTACCAAGCGCGTTATAGGTAATGCCGGCTGCTTTGATATGTGGCGGGGTATCAAAGGTTTTGATAATTTGCAAAAACTGCTCGGTGCGCTCAGCTGACCAACCGTGCGGCGCAAAGGGTAGATACGGTGACAATTGCGCTGCTTGTTTTTTGGTGGCAGGCGACCAAAGCCAACGCTCCAAAAACAGCAAACGCATGCGCCAGTCTGAAAAATTACGCTGCGTAATCACTTGTAATACGAGCACTTGCACGTCTTTATGGCGCTTATCGGCAAAAATGCGCTGCGTCAACGCCGCGACTTTGGCTTTTTCACCTTCCATACATTGCAAAAAATGCCCATTGCCATAACATAACGTACCTGTAATGCCGTGCTGCTCGTTATAATCACGCGCATGAGCTTCTACCTCATCAAATATTGCTGCATTTAACCGTGAAGCAAGTGTCAAGCTGCTGACATACACCAACTGTATCAATGCAGTATCTGCTATTTCATCTAATTTGCTAAAGGCATTAGCATGAGTTAGGGGCATAATAAAAATCCTAAAAGGTCACCATTGAAGACAACCGAAAAAATACGCCATCTAAAATGACGTGTAAAAAAATAAGAATATTACGGATAGTAGAGATGGAGCTTCACGAAAACTGAGCAATAAAATATGGTAATAAGACCTAGTAATAAAATCGGGCAACAAAAACCTAGCAAATAATTACGCCGCTTGTCTGTGCTTGTTTATGGGGGTTGCTATCATAACCAGCGCAAAGAGAAGCGTGATAATAAGCGTCATTTGTGCCATAAAGGGCTAAAAATTAAGTTACCTGCAGAAAGTATTTAAAATAAAGACAAAAGACGGTGGCAAAATCCACCCTTGTAAACTTGCTAAATCGCCTCATTAAAACAAATAATGACAAAGGCAGGATTTATAATTTGTGTGTATAACTCACTGTAAATGCAAGGATAAATGATTTTAACGTTTAAATAAGCCTATTGATATGCTTTTCTCGACATTATGGTCTAAAAAGTCGTAGAAAAATCTGGGCGCTGGCGTTTACTTTTAGCAATTGCATCTGTGCGAAAACGCCTTTTTCGTGCTGTTCTTACGATTTTTAATAGCCAGTTTTTTATAAAAACCTTATTTATAGCTGCCCTTTTTAGCAAGATTTTTAGCAAAAAAATATTAATATCGATTTATTAAGACCGATTTACAGAGACGACAGACAGGAACATTATGAGCAAAATTGAAAAATTAGATGACTTTCACCTAACCATCGCTGAGATTAAGAAAAAAGACTACCCGCAGCTTAAAGCCTTGATGGATCGCGTTTATGTCAACTTGGGCGGCGCATGGTCAAAAAACACCATTCATGCTTTGATTGATGCCTTTCCCGAAGGGCAGATTGCGCTATTTGACCACGATGAGCTGATTGGCATCGTGCTCTCTATGCGCGTCGATTATAACAAGTTCTCTAACCCGCATACTTATGATGATTTAATTGGTCATAAAGAAATTATTAGAGACAACCCTGAAGGCGACGCGATTTATGGGCTTGATGCATTAATCGACCCTGAGTATCGTGGGTATCGTTTGGGGCGTAGGCTTTATGATGCGCGTAAAGAGCTGTGCCGTCAGTTAAACTTCCGCGCTATTTTAGCTGGTGGTCGTATTCCCAATTATCATAATCATCAAGATTTGACCCCTGGCGAATATATTGAGGCTGTAGAAGCGCGTGAGATTCATGACCCAGCGCTGTCGTTCCAGTTATCAAATGGCTTTATTGTGAAACGTATTTTGACCGCGTATTTGCCAGATGATGCGCAGTCAAAAGGCTTCGCCACGCTACTTGAATGGGCGAATATTTATTATGAGCCGCAAGATTATAAGCCAAATACCCGTAAATCTGAGGTGCGTATCGGCGGTATTCAATGGCAAATGCGTGAGGTGGAGTCACCTGAAGAGCTGCTGCAACAAGTTGAGTTCTTCGTCGATATCATGGCCGACTACAACTCTGACTTTGCTTGTTTGCCAGAATTCTTTAACGCGCCCTTAATGGGACTGTGTGAATCGACCGATCAAAACGTTGCGATTCGCTTTTTGGCCGGTTATACCGAATGGTTTAAAAACGAGATTTCGCATCTAGCAGTCAGTTATAACGTCAATGTCATCACCGGTTCCATGCCGTTCTTGGACGACGATGATACTTTATATAACGTCAGTTATTTGTGCCGCCGTGACGGTACGGTCGAAGAGCAGCGTAAAATCCACATTACCCCGCATGAGCGTAGCGCTTGGGTGATTGAAGGTGGCGATGAGGTCAAAGTATTTGACACCGATGCTGGTCGTATCGGTATCTTGGTTTGCTATGATATTGAGTTCCCAGAGCTTGCGCGTTTGATGGCACTTGATGACATGGATATTTTGTTTGTCCCATTTTGGACAGATACCCAAAACGGTTACCTGCGCGTACGCCACTGTGCGCAAGCACGGGCGATCGAAAATGAATGTTATGTGATGATTTGCGGCTCAGTTGGTAACTTGCCGCAAGTTGAGAGCTTGGATATTCAATATGCACAGTCGTCTATTTTCTCGCCATCAGACTTTGCGTTCCCGCATGATGCGATTATGGCAGAAACCACCGCCAATACCGAAATGGTGTTTTTCTCTGACGTGAACTTAGATAAGCTTATTCACGTTCGTAATGAAGGCTCGGTACATAATTTACTTGACCGCCGCGATGATTTGTTTAGCTTGAAGTGGAAAAGAAAAGCCAAAGTGCCAGCGAGTAAATTATCAGATGCTGAGCGCCGTGAAAACTCTGGTAGCGTGCTTATCGGTGACCCATTGCAAGACCGCGCGAAAAAACCTTAAGCGGTCATATTAAAAGACAAGCATTAAGCATAACAATCTAAAAATTATAATAATACGGCTGACCATTCAGCCGTTTATTTTTATCTACTAACATTTAAAGGCGAAAAAAGCAGCCATTATGACCTCTGATTCTAATCTTAATATTGCAAATACCCCTGAGACGCCAAAAAAAACGCCCAAGCAAAAGCTATTGTCGGTTGCTAAAAGCTTTCTTATATACGGCTTAGCATTTGCGGTCATTTATATGGCGATTAACTGGTGGCGCCAACCGGTCATGCCAGCCAATCCGCAATTGCAATTGACCGACTATCAAGGTCAAAGCGTTGATTTGGCAGCCATGAGTCGGGATAAGCCAACGTTGGTATACTTTTGGGGAACGTGGTGTCCGGTTTGTCGGTTGACCTCACCGACGATAGATAAGCTTGCGGCTGCAAATAATTATCCTGTGGTAACGATTGCGATTAAATCCGGTTCTGACCAAGAGTTGCATAGCTACCTTGCCGAGCACAATTACCGCTTTACCACTATTAATGACCAAGAAGGTGAGATATTTGCTGATTGGCAAGGCCAAGTAACGCCGTCTTATGTGGTTTTGGAAAATGGCGAGATGACGCAAGGCTTGACCGGTATTCAGCCGCTTTGGTCGCTCAAATTGCGTTTGTGGTTATCAGAAGTTTTTTAACCCTTGGTCAATAGTATAAAATCTAATAAATGGTCAATTAAGGGGTCTAGACCTATGCTTTAATAGATGGCGCATTGCTGCTATAAGTCATTGCTTTTGGCTAAAAATAGGACGATACCGGCCAGCTCTTTTTACCCTACTCATTTTGTCATATAATAGCTGCCGTACTCCTATTCCCTTTTCTAAGTATTCTGCTAAAAATATTTTTTGTTGCAATCGTCTGATTAGTATTTATGATGGACGTGTCCATTTACAATCAAGTGATAAGCAACCTATTTTGCGCCATGTTTCTTAAGCAAATTTTTTCAAGTAATAAGTAAAAGACTAGCATCGATTATCCAATATTTAACCCCATATATCTTTAATCTTACGCCTGAATTTAAACACAACCTTTAACCATCATCTTATAAGACACCTTCTATGACTGATAAAAGTACCGACACCCCAAGCCACGATTATAAAGACACCCTAAACCTTGCCGATACGCCCTTTGCTATGCGTGCCAACCTTGCCAAACGTGAGCCAGACTGGCTGGCGGCTTGGGAAGCCGACGACGTGTACGGCAAAATTCGTCAGGCGCGGACGGGCGCAACCAAATATATTTTGCATGACGGCCCTCCATACGCTAACGGGCAGATTCACTTAGGTCACGCGGTCAATAAAGTGTTAAAAGACATTATCGTCAAGTCAAAAACCTTGTCAGGCTTTGATGCGCCTTATGTGCCGGGTTGGGATTGTCACGGTCTGCCTATCGAGCAAAAGGTCGAAGCCAAAGTTGGTAAAGTCGGTCAAAAAGTCTCGGCAACTGAATTCCGTGGTCTATGCCGCGAGTATGCAAGTACCCAGATTGAGCTACAAAAGGCAGACTTTAAACGTCTGGGCGTGTTTGGTGATTGGGACAATCCTTATTTGACAATGAACTTCCATCAAGAAGCTAATATCGTACGCGCGCTTGCTAAAATTTATGACAACGGCCACGTCACCCGCGGCATGAAGCCAGTCAACTGGTGCTTGGATTGTAGCTCTGCGCTAGCAGAAGCTGAAGTGGAATACCAAGATAAAGTCTCAGACGCTATTTATGTGAGCTTTGATGTGCTTGATACCGACAAGGTTGCAGCATTAAGCGGCATTGAAGGTAATATCGCCGCGATTATCTGGACGACGACCCCTTGGACGTTACCAGCAAACCAAGCCATCTCAGTACACCCTGAGCATGACTACAGCGTGGTCGCGACTGCCAAAGGTAACTTCTTATTAGCCACTGACTTGGTTGAAAGCGCATTAAGCGAGTTTAAACTGACTAACGATGGCATCTTAGCTACCGTTTCAGGACGTGAGCTTGAAGGCCTGCGCGCCCAGCATCCATTGATTGCGGATCGTCAAGTGCCGCTTATCCTAGGTGAACACGTAACCACGGATAGCGGTACTGGCCTCGTCCATACCGCACCGGGGCATGGTCTTGACGATTATATCGTTGGCCTGAAATATAACTTGCCGGTTGAAAACCCAGTCAGTGGAACGGGCGTTTATCTAGACAGCGCGGCGGTATTTGCAGGTGAGCATATCTATAAAGCCAATCCGCAAATCATTGCAGCACTGCATGATAACGGCCATTTAATCAACCATACCAAAATCGAGCACAGCTATCCGCATTGCTGGCGTCATAAGTCGCCGATTATCTTCCGTGCCACGCCGCAGTGGTTTATCAGTATGGAAACCAAAGGCTTACGTGAGCGTGCGCTTGCTGATATTCCTTCTGTCAATTGGACGCCAGCTTGGGGTCAAAACCGCATTGAAGCGATGATGACCGGTCGTCCAGATTGGTGTATCTCACGTCAGCGTACGTGGGGCGTGCCGATTACCTTTTTCACTCATAAAGAAACCGGCGAGCTGCATCCAAAGACGCTTGAGCTGATGGAAGTTGCCGCGCAAAAAATCGCTGCAGGCGGCGTTGAAGCTTGGTTTGATGCCAGCTGTGAAGACTTTTTAGGGGCGGAAGCGGCTGACTATGATAAAGCAACCGATACGCTAGACGTTTGGTTTGACTCAGGAACGACGCATTTTGCCGTCCTCGAGCAGCGCGATGAGCTGACCAATCCTGCCGATATGTATCTCGAAGGTTCGGATCAGCATCGCGGTTGGTTCCAGACCTCATTACTCACGTCTGAGGCGATGTACCAGCGTCCACCATTTAAACAAGTATTGACCCATGGTTTTGTCGTTGATGAAAATGGTCGCAAGATGAGTAAGTCACTTGGCAACATCATCACGCCGCAAGACGAGATCAATAAAACCGGCGCCGATATGCTGCGTTTGTGGATTGCCTCGAGCGACTATCGTTATGAGATGAGCGCGGGTAAAACGGTGTTTAAAGGCGCCATCGACATGTATCGCCGTATCCGTAATACCTTACGCTTCTTGCTGGCCAATACCGACGACTTTAATCCTGCGACCAACAGCGTTGATATTAATGAGCTGGTCAGCCTTGATAAATTTATCATTGAGCGTGCGCAAACGGTACAAGCGCAAATCATCAGCGCTTATGATGCGATGGACTTTCACCAAGTCACCCAGCATATCACCGCATTTTGCTCGCAAGACTTGGGTAGCTTTTATCTCGATATTATCAAAGACCGTCAGTACACTACCCAAACTGATGGACAGCCGCGTCGCTCTGCGCAAACGGCGATTTATCATATCGCCCATGCGTTGATTCGCTGGATTACGCCGATTTTATCATTTACCGCCCAAGAAGCGTGGGAAGTATTGCAAGGTAAAAACGGCACTGACGCAGGCTACGTATTTACTGAAAGGTGGTATGAGTTCCCAGCGTTTGAGCTTAGCGCCATCAGTAGCGACGACTGGCAACGTATCATGCAAGCAAAAGATATGGTTAATAAGCATATCGAAACCGCGCGCGGTGAAAAAACCATCAACGCCAACTTGTCTGCGGGCGTTGATTTATATGCCGACGGTGCGATGTATGACAGCTTAGCCAAGCTTGGCGAAGAGCTGCGCTTTGTCCTGATTACCAGTAGCGCAACGTTAAAACCAATGAGCGCCGCGCCTGCTGATAAAGCCAACGCAAAAGCCGATAGCAATGAAAATGAAGACGCATCGGGTGATTTAGTGGTTAACGTCAGCGCTGCGACGGGCACAAAATGCGTACGCTGCTGGCATATCCGTGATGATATCGGTACAGACGCGACGCATCCTGAACTATGCGCGCGCTGCGTGACCAACGTCGCAGGCGACGGCGAGGTGCGCCATTATGCCTAACTCACCTGAAAATAAGCAGCCGCAGGTTGAGGTCGATAACTCGCCTACGCCTGCGCATGCGACTACAGGTAGCTCAACCACGCCTAAAGGTCGTCTGAAGAAGATGCCAAAAATGGTCGCTAATGGCAGCCGCGCCTTTATGTGGTACTTGCTGGCGCTTGCTGTGCTTATCATTGACCAGTGGACGAAGTGGTTGGCTGAAACCAATCTCAACTTCCTTGAGCCTGTGCCCGTGATTGAGCCGTTTTTAAATTGGACGCTTGCTTATAACTATGGCGCGGCGTTTAGTTTTTTAGCAGACCAAGCAGGTTGGCAAAAGTGGTTTTTTGCTGGACTTGCACTCGTAATGTCGCTATTTTTAATCGGCTATCTGGTTAAAGCACCACGTAAAGCCAGACTGTTATCCTTTGGTTTGGCTCTGGTGCTTGGCGGCGCTCTTGGCAACCTGATTGACCGCTTGCTCCATGGTCACGTGATTGATTTTATTCACGTGCATTACGCCGACGTTTGGCATTATCCAATCTTTAATATTGCCGATATTGGTATTTGTATTGGTGTGGCGCTGATTGTGATTGATATGCTGTTTTTAGAAAAGAAACGTGATACTTAAATGATATAAATACAATGACTTTGCAAATAGGCTACCAAATCGGTAGCCTATTTTTTTTGCGCCTTTTTTGAGAAACAGTATATTAAAGATTATTGATAACGTAAGCGATATAGTCGAGTGACGCTAAAAACGCTAAAGTATATTAAGTTCAATATAAAAAGGGTACTGCCATGTCTGATAATCAAAAGTCTCCTAGTCAAACATCTAATCAACAAAAAAAACCTATTGCTCAAAAGCAAATTTCTGCTGCTAATGAAAATAATAAGCACACTGTGACTTTGTCAGTGCTGCAAGCCGATATCACCATCTTAAATGTTGATGCGATTGTCAATGCGGCCAATTCAAGCTTGCTTGGTGGTGGCGGTGTCGATGGTGCAATTCATCGGGCAGCTGGACGTGAGTTATTGGCGTATTGTCGTACCTTGAATGGTTGCCAGACTGGCGAGGCAAAAATCAGTCCAGCGTTTAAGCTACCTTGCCAGTATGTGATTCATACGGTCGGTCCTGTTTGGCATGGTGGCAATCGTCACGAGCCAGAGCTACTCACCAGCTGTTATCGAAACTCACTGGACTTGGCAGTTGAAAACAATCTAAGCAGCATTGCTTTTCCATCTATCAGTACCGGCGTATATGGCTACCCAATCGAAAAAGCAGCGCAAATTGCTGTGGGTACGGTAAAAGATTATCTACAGAATAGTTTAGGCGAAACGTCTGAGCTTTCAATTCGTGAAGTCATTTTTTGCTGCTTTTCAGCCAGCGATGCAGCGGTTTATGAGCGAATATTAGAGCAGTCTTAAAAGTAAAACACGCTTAGAACAATGCTTTTAACCCCGTTAAGTCGCCACCGTTTACCATAATAAATAACAACCCTGCCAAATTAATAATGACGGTCAAATAATACGCAATACGAAACTCAGGCTTTTGTGACTTATGACGTAAATAGGTTTGTGCGACCAGCGCCCCAACCCAACCGCCAAGCGTACTTAACAGATGCAGCGTTGACTCAGGCGTACGCCAGTCGCCACTTTGGGCAGCGGCTTTGTCTTTGGCATACATGCTATAGGTAATGACGCCTAATACCGCGTACCAAGCAACCACTAGCCAGCTTAGCTTATTCATGACCGCCAATAAAATTAAAACCCCATAAAAACCAATACCAAGGAACAAGCGTTTCTTTTGTCCCGCTTCAAATTCTGCTTGGGCACTGCGTTTGTGATTACGCTGCCGGATTTGGTTGTTCTTTTGCGCCATTTTTTGTTGTACAAAGCTAAGTTCTTGCACGTCCTTTGCTTGCAGGCGCCCCTGATTGTCTTGCCCCATTGTAAAAACCACTTGCTCGCCAACTTCAGGGCGACGCTGGGCTTTAAACGCACTAACATGAAAGAATACCGACTCGCCGGTCCCAGTTTCGATAAAACCAAAACCTTTATCGTCTTGCCATTTTTTAATATGACCTTGTTGTCTTATATTTATCTGCTTAGTTTTCATAGCTGTATACTTTTTGATTTTAATGATTATTAACGACCATTATATAACCTTCCTGCGCTCATAAAAAAAGCTAAGAGCATTACTCTTAGCTTTTTTAATACCTGTAAAGTTTCTCATAATATATAGAAGATTATACGTATCAAACAAAGAAGGAAAATATAAAGTAATTTTACTTATTTAATTGTTTGTTTAATAGAATTCTACTCTACAGCGTTAGCTGATAAGAAAAGCGACTTTGATAAAGATGAAAAAAAGTCTTGATATATCTTAGGATTTTCGATTGGTTTTAAGTTGTACTGCGCGTTTGCTCTAACGATCGTAGATTTTTTTGTAGATGAAGGTCGTGCAGTTACCGTCATTCTAACCTTGTTCCCTTTGTACAGCCTAGTAGCTGAAACCGTACCAAGATCAGTGTCAGCCTTATCAATTACAAAACTCAAGTCTTGTAGTGTTGATATGACATTTCTGATAACGATAGTTCTATCACTAGTATCAAAAGATCTAGTTTGCATACTACGTGACTCTACTTGATTGTCTGCTCCCAAAATCCTAGCGTCATGCGTTGTAGCACAACTAGTAATCAGAGTTAGACAAGCTGCAAAGAAAGCTATTTTTAATGTACTCATATTTGTTGAGCCTCTAGAAATACTGATTTGGATAGTTTGGCAAAGAACTCATTGTATAGTTCTTCAGTTTTCATTGTTTCGACTTTAGTTTCTTGTCCTTGTGTATTTATCACAATGCGTTGGAAAGTAGCTCTAGCCAAATAACCATTCTTATTATTTTTAGACGGCAACGTTACGAAACTAACTTTTATCTGTTGCTGGCTATCAATCGACATATTTGCGCCAAGAAACACAGCTGCTAATACAGCGCCTGCCACCTGCGCATTATTAGTAGCATCTACGGTTTTAGATGCAGTAATAACGCCTGACTTCGTTTCTGTCTCATCAATTGAATAGCCCATGTCTTGCAACACTGCTACTCCAGCTGAAAGAAGTTCTAGTTCATTATCTGTTTCAAAGAACCTCGACTGCATTTGTCGATCTTGTAGTGAAGTTTCTGCTACTTGAAATAAATCTTCTGGTGCAGTTGTTGCACAACCTGTCATTCCTAAAGTACAAGCAATAAATATATATTTAAGATTTTTCATTCAGTATGCCTTTAGAATTTTGAAGAATGGTAGGCAAAGTCTCTTACCAAGTTTTGCTCATCAAATTTTATTATGATTGTCAGTGTTCTTTGTGATCTAGAAGAGGCTCCTGAACTAGTCTGGCCACCAGCTAACACGGCAAATACCCAACCTGTACTTGATGACTGCACAGTATCTGTTGCTACTTTATCGTAAACCCAAACTTCTCTTCTTTGATCGTCTGTAGAAACCATGTTCGGGGAACCAAGCGCCTGTAATACATCCGCGCCACTCATTCCAACTTTGATCTGTTTCTGAACAACTCCTACTGAGATGTTCCCATTACTTTGTACTTGCTCAGCATGCTGTGATGCTGAAACACAGCCACCAATGGATAAAGTGGCTAGTAGCGTTAATATAACTTTCATTTCTCTTCCTCTAGAATTAACAAATAATTAGCTAGACTGCTTAATTATCTAGATGATTGAACTTAATAAATTACTTAAAGTATTATCTTGGACAAAAATAACAACTTAAAATTTAAAAAGCTGTAAGTTCTAAAAACAATATTAACATTTTAAATACAATAAGGAAACGTAATCCAACAAATATTCAATGTTGAAACATAATTATTCTAATGGATAAATATGGCATGCTAAATGGACTGTGGATCGTTGAATATTAAATAACATACTAGACGATGACTTAAGCTATAAGAATTACTTAAAACCTTATTTCTATTCTTAAACCTATTGATGACAGAGTCGTGATTAATGAAATGATTATGCTAAACTCTCTTTTATAATTAATATTCTAAACCCTACTCTATAAAAGACACTTTGCTATGACCGACTCCCAATTTATCACCCCTAATGAAGACATTCGCATCACCCACGGCAGCCTTGTAAAGCTGCATTTTGAAGTATCGCTCGAAAACGGTACGGTGATTGATTCAACCTTTAACCGCGACGAGCCAGTGACGCTGACCGTTGGCGATGAGAGCTTTTTACCGGGTTTTGAGCAAGTGCTGATGAACCTACGCGCTGGCGATACGCGCACCGCCCACCTTGAGCCTGAGCAAGCGTTTGGCGAGTGGAACCCTGATAACATCCAGCATTTTAGCCGCACCCAATTTGCCTTAGTCGCTGACAATCCTGAAATCGGTATGTTGGTCGAGTTTGAAGATAAAGGCAAAAACACCCTGCCCGGTACCATTAGCGCCATCGATGACGACGAAGTCGAAGTCGACTTTAACCATCCACTTGCTGGTCAATCGGTACTGTTTAAAGTAAAAATATTCCAAGTCACCCCGCCGGGCGTCACAGGTATCAAGCTGATGTAGTATGAAAAACGGCTTGAACATAAAACCTTATTGAGAATAAAAACAGGGATAAACAGATGCAATATCAAACACTGCCGCAACTGAATGAAAAAGTCTCAAAAATCTGCTTAGGAACGATGACCTGGGGGCAGCAGAATAGCGAAAGCGACGCGCATGCCCAGATGGATCTAGCACTCAGTGCAGGCGTGAATTTTTGGGATACCGCTGAAATGTATCCGTCGCCACCTGATAAAGACAAGCAAGGCGATACCGAACGCTTTATGGGAACGTGGTTTAACAAAACCAAACAGCGCGACAAGGTCATTCTGGCTAGCAAAATCTCACCGATGGATTTTTTACGCGATGGTCAGACGCGTTATACCGCTGCGCAAATCAGTAGTGCTATCGATGGCAATCTTGAGCGTTTGCAAACCGATTACATTGATATTTATCAGTTGCATTGGCCTGAACGGCAAGCGAACTTTTTTAGCCAGCGCGGTTATAGTGAAGAGATGGCAGCGCAGTCGCTGGATGATTTGACGCCTTTTTTAGAAACCATACAGGCATTAAATGACGAGATCAAAAAAGGTCGTATTCGTGCTTATGGCTTATCAAACGATACCGCTTGGGGGCTGATGCGTTATCTGTGGGAAGCGGATAAAAATGGTTTAATCGCGCCTATCACGGTGCAAAATCCTTATAGTTTGCTCAATCGCCTATATGAAGTTGGCATGGCAGAGATTGCCCATCGTGAAAATGTCGGTCTACTTGCCTACTCGCCGCTCGGCTTTGGGGTTTTATCTGGCAAATACCTTGATGGTAAACGTCCTGCAGGCGCGCGTCTGACGATGTATGACCGATTTGCTCGCTATACCAATGACGAAGCAAAAGCTGCCACTGCCCAATACGCCAAAATCGCCGCCGAAGCCGCCTTGGATATGGCGCAAATGGCATTGGCCTTCGTCAATTCGCGCTCGTTTGTCACCAGTAATATCATCGGCGCAACCACCACTCAGCAGCTGCAATCAAATATCGATAGTATCAATGTCACCTTAAGCGCAGATGTGCTAAAAGCGATTGAGGCGATACATACCCAGCACCCTAATCCGTCGCCATAACATTACGTGGTCATAGATTGATATTGTTCAGCTTTCAATAACCTGACGTTCAGGTATTGGTATAGCAAAGAAAAAGGCGCCAATCGTTAGTATGGGTGACTAAGATTGGCGCCTTTTTTATGACTACTTTTCTGCTACTACTTTTTCTATTAAAGCAGTTATCTTTCAAGCAGTTTTGTACTTGCTTAAGGTTTGGCAGCTTTCGTTAAAACCCGCGAATGCAGTTCAGCCAAACCTTCTTGCATATGCGCTTGTAACAAATCGGTTAGCTGGCTTTTATTCAACCCTTTAGGATCTATCGGCTCAAGTGGTAAGACAAAAGCCGTCACATCTTTACTATCAAGCACCTTTTTTAGGCTATCTTTCATCGTCATTTTGCCATAATAAGGCAGCGCTTCACTTAACGTGCCGTCTTTATTGACATATGCAATCACCAGTGGGCGTACTGGGACGTCAGCATCTATCGCCGCTTGCAGCAAAGTGCCGTGGATACGTTTGATTTTTTTACCATCGGTGGTGGTCGCTTCTGGGAAAAAGATAACCGAAAAACCTTTGGTTAAAAAATTGGCAATTTGGGTAGCGACTGTGCCCGCATCACCGGAACCGCGCTCGATAAATACCGTCCCTGCGGCATGCGCAAGCTTACCAAAGATTGGCCAATCGCCAATTTCTGCCTTTGATAAGAAAAAAGCAGGGCTTAGCGTCCCCACTACCGGAATATCCATCCACGATACATGGTTAGACACCCATAGACCGTGATGCTGCTCTACGCGCTCGACTGCCACGACCTGCACGCCAAACGAGCCGGCCATTTTTCGGCAAAACGCTTGAATATAGCGCGGCAGCTTTTCGCGCGGTGGTTGTTTAAAGGCACCGATACGCTGGGCGGCGCGCAATCCGCCAGCGATGGTGGTGGTCATGCCAGCGATCTGTTTGCCGCGACCTAACTGCTGTTTGAGTGAAAAGCCTGACTTAGATTGGCTCATCTGTGTCCCTCGTGGTTAAAAACTTATGGGTTAAAAATGCTTTATTACATCTTAGTGCTAAAAAAGCTTAATGCTTAAAAGAGTGCTGCCTAAAAAACGTATGATTATATCTCGTAAACAAGGGCAATGAGTATAACAAAATTCATTTACTCAGTGATGACTTGTACACTGAATTATGAGTGGCTTTTGTTAATAGTCTCAGCTTAAAATTTTTATAGATAAAAATATTTCCCTATAAACGCTGTAACATAAAGACGTAGCTAATTGCGCACATACGCTTTAATATCAAATAATAAGACCACATATAGAGGGTCATATGAACGCTATATCGATACTCATTGAAGCGGTCATAGCGATTTATCTACTTTAATAATAGGTGATACTCTTTGGAATATTTTGAAAGACATGAAGGTGGCGAGCGCGCCATTATCGTCCATTTAGACATCCGCCAAATTCAAGATCCCGATGATCTAAATGAATTTGAGCTACTTGCAGATTCGGCAGGCGCTGATCGCTTGGCACTGGTCACAGGCTCACGCTCGCGTCCTGATGCCAAATACTTCGTTGGTAGCGGTAAAGCACAAGAAATAGCAGAATTGGTGCGCGAATACGACGCCGATATCGTACTTTTCAATCACAATTTATCGCCATCGCAAGAGCGTAATATCGAAGCTTTGGTACAATGCCGCGTGCTTGACCGCACCGGCTTAATTTTGGATATTTTTGCCCAGCGCGCCCGTACTTACGAAGGTAAACTGCAGGTTGAGCTTGCGCAGTTAAACCACTTATCGACACGATTGGTGCGTGGTTGGACGCATTTGGAGCGCCAAAAAGGGGGTATTGGTCTACGTGGACCCGGTGAAACTCAGCTAGAAACGGATCGCCGCTTATTACAAGTGCGTGTCACCCAGCTGAAAAATAAACTGGAAAAAGTACGCCAAACCCGTGCCCAAGGTCGAGCGCGTCGGCAAAAATCAGACGTCCCGACCATCTCGCTCGTCGGTTATACCAACGCTGGTAAATCTACCCTATTTAATCGCTTGGTCGATGAAAACATTTATGCCGCCGACCAATTATTTGCCACCCTTGACCCGACCTTGCGCCGTCTTGACTGGCAAGGGGTTGGTCGCGTGGTTTTGGTCGATACCGTTGGTTTCGTGCGCCATTTGCCGCACGAGTTGGTCGAGTCGTTTCATGCCACACTAGAAGAGACGCTAGAAGCCGACTTACTACTGCATGTCATCGACTCGTCTAGTGAAGACATGCACGAGCAGATTCAAGCGGTGAAAAACGTCCTTGCTGAGATTGACAACGATGTGCCTGTACTGAATGTTTATAATAAAATTGACTTAACCGATGAGCCGGCGCACATTGGTTATGCGAAAGAAGGTCAGCCTAATCGGGTATATGTTTCTTCGCGCCAAAACCTAGGCATGGAAGAGTTGTCGCTTGCTGTACAGCAATTATTGACGGGCAACTTAACTACTTTTGATTTGACCCTACCGTATAATGCCGGTCAATTTAAAAATACCTTGTACGAGCTTGGCGTCATTTTGGAAGAAAGCTATGACGATAATGGTCATGAGAGCCTAACCATTCGCTTGCCAAGTGATAGGCTCAAACAGCTATTGGGACAAGCCAATTTAAAGCCGTTAGATGTATTGCCATTAGCACAAGCAACATTGCTAATGCCGATACTTGAAGAGTTTGAGCAAAAAAATGAGAGTATGGATGAAGCCGCGTCTTTAACGCCAGAGGAAGAAGATGCCTTTGTTGAATTTGAAGCGTTAAACCCTGCTACAGAGAAATCTGATTCACAAAGTTAAACAGTCTCGTTGCCAGTTATTTAATCGGGGTGAAGTTAAAAAGGACGCTATCAAATGATGGCGTCCTTTTTTATATTTGTAGCATATAAGGGGTAATGGACATTTATGATATAGTCAAAATATCCTAAAAACGCGACGGTATTGCTGATATCAGTTTTTTGTAGCCTCTGTCTGCGCAGGCACAGCAAGCAAGAAAAATTGATAAACAGTGCGTGCTGTATTGGTATTACCTTTCACTCACTATACGAGATATTTAGCAACAGCTTAATAGCAGCAATCAGCGCTTAGGCTTTATTAGTATGGCTACTGCCTATATAATCAGCTTTTGCTGAAATGCTTTTATCAACATGCTTTTGTTAACACACTGGCGTTAAACTCTCTTTTTTAGCATATTTCCCTTTTTATACCCGACTTGGCTAGGATTGCTTATGAGCTATACCTCTACTTCTAACACGCCTTTATGGCTGGCGCTAATATTGACGCTGATTATGGTCGTGGTGGTTCGCGAGTTAGCAGTCGTTGTCTGCCAATGGGCGGGCATTGAAAAAGCGGCTAACATCGTCGGCCTGTTAACGATGTTTGTTATTTTAATTGTTTGGCGAGTCATAAAAGGGCTACCGCATTGGCTAACCCAAGCAAGCAACACCTTACTGGTCGATAGTGGTTTTGCTTTTTTGCCCGTTTCTGCCGGTGCAGGTTTGCTGCTATTTGGGCTAGGTGATGAGTTTTGGGGCGTGATGCTGACTATGATTATCAGTACCCTTATCCCGCTTTGGGGACTGGCTATCCTTGCCAATCGCTCGCTTAATAATAGCGATAATACAGATGGCAGTCATGATGACAGTATGAATATGACCAACAAGCACAAGGGACAGCATTAAGCTCTGTTAATAAGGTAACGTTATGAGTTTTGATAGTGTGTTTAGCGCAACCCTTGCTGCGATAGTATTAACCTTGGCCGCCCACGTCATTGCCCGCGTCCTTGCGCGCAAGCTGTCCTGGTTGCCTATGGTCATTACCGCTTTGGTCTTAGTACTGCTATTTTTATTCATTTTGCAATGGGATTACAATCATTATTACAGCGTGGCAAAACCGGTATTTGACCATTTATTAGGCTATGTGACAGTATTATTGGCCGTGCCATTGGCCGCGATGAACTTTAAGGGTTTGCCAGTTAAAAAGCTAACCATGATTGTGGCACTGGCGAGCGTGGTTGGCGCCTTGCTACCCATGTCACTGGCCTATTTATTTTCGCTTAGCCACGAGACCATTTTGGCATTTGCGACCCGCTCGGTGACCACACCAATTGGTCTGAGCGTCGCCGATTTGATTAAAGCACCATTGGCATTAGCAAACTTAATTATTATCGTTTCAGGTCTAATCGGTGGCACCTTAGCGCGCTTTTTATTTCGCGGTATTGATGACGATCGCGCCAAAGGCCTCGCGCTAGGCTTAGCGGCACATGCTTTTGGTACTGTAGAAGCGTGGCAAATCAGCCATACTGCTGGACGCTATGCCGCTTTTGGCTTAGCGGTCAATGGTTTAGTGACCGCCGTTTGGGTACCTATTTTTATTGGGGCCTTATCGGTTTAAAATATTTTAAGTAAAGTCGAAAGCTATTTAAGCCTATCCTTTTTGATGGGCTTTTTTTCGCCTATATTAATTGTATTTGCTAGCATTTTTAACGTCATTTCTTAACTATTCTTATAGAAAAAATAAAGGCATAAACACTGCTGTTGTATACCGCTTAACCATCTTCATTTTATTACCATCTTGATTTCATTCAGCTTTTTTACAAAATAAATGGATTTTTGACGTCGCGTGCACGCATTCAGATGTGGCAAAAACTTATTTTGTGTTATAGTAAGCAACTATTATTTTTTGTATCTATTGCAAGTGGTTTTGTTAGACGTGAATTCGTAGATAGCCTATTTGAGCGCTATAAGATCCTACAGACGCGATAACCGCTTTGATGCGCAACCTTACGCGCTTATAGGCAAAGCAATTTGCTCTTACTTAATAAAAAGTGATAAACCTATGATAACTATTGCCCCTTTACTGACGCGCTGCTTGTCACCCCTTTTACTCTCTGCCATTGCTTTATCTAGCCTACCTATCGCCGCTCAAGCGGGAAACATGTATATTTATAAAGACAAGAGCGGCCAAGTTCTGCTTACCAACGTCAATCCTAGCGGTAATTTTGATAAATTTAATAAAAAAGTGAAAACCACCTACTATAAAGATTCAAGCGCCTACAATGCGGGGAGCAGCTATAGCAATGATTACGGTAGCAGCACGGCGAGTAGTAGCGGCAGCCGTAACTCTTACGACAGTTATATCCGCGCCTCGGCTGCCCGTCATGGTATCGATCCTGGCCTTATGAAAGCCATGATGCATACCGAATCGGCGTTTAATCCCAATGCACGCTCACCTGTTGGCGCCCAAGGCTTGATGCAGCTGATGCCGGCAACGGCGCGCCGCTTTAATGTCAGTAATCCGTGGAATCCTGCTGATAATATCGAAGGATCAGCGAAATATATCGCTTGGCTGATGAAACGTTTTAATAATAACGTTGAGTTTGCGGTGGCAGGTTATAATGCTGGTGAAGGGAACGTCGATAAATACAATGGCATACCCCCGTTTAAAGAAACGCGCAACTATGTCAAAAGCGTCATGAGTCGCTATCATAGCTTATATAAGAACGACTCAGCGCTATCGGGTAATACCATGAATGCCAATAACGCTACGGGCACTACCAATGGCGGCGGCGTGCAAAACGTCAGTTACGGTACCAGTAGTAATGGCAACAGTGCCAGCTATGCCAATTCCGCTTATTTAGCGCTACGTTAATATTGACGTTTAAGCTGGTAGTTGCAGGTAACCTGAGAATAAGTAGCCTAAAAATAAATAAATGAACCTTTAAAATACTTAGCTTTTAAAAGTTACAGACACAAAAAAGCCCGTTAATATATAACGGGCTTTTTAATATCTATATGATGTGCTCTATACGATTTAAAGCTTACTTGTTCGCCGCTTGCGTGGCAGCAACTTCAGCAGCAAAGTCTTCTTGCTTCTTCTCGATGCCTTCGCCAACTTCTAAACGTTTGAAACCAAGAACTTTTACGCCTTCAGATTTTAATACGTCACCAACTTTTTTCTCATTGTCCATAACGTATGGTTGACGTAGTAAGGTTACTTCGTCTAGGTATTTGCGCAAACCGCCTTCGATCATTTTCTCAACGATATTGTCAGGCTTGCCAGATTCTTTCGCTTTGGCTTCGATGATGTCTTTTTCGCGTGCTAGTACATCAGCATCTACGCTTTCGTCATCTACTGCGACTGGGTTGAAAGCTGCAATGTGCATGGCAAGGTTTTTACCAGTTTCTTCACTGCCGCCTTCATAAGATACGACCACACCGATACGTAGGCCGTGACGGTATGCAGCGATGTTTGCGCCTTCTAGTACTTCAACGCGGCGAATTTGAATGTTTTCACCGATTTTTTGTACTAAAGATACACGCGCTTCTTCAACGGTTTGATCATCGCTATAAGACAATTCAGAGATAGCAGCAACGTCAGTGACATTGTTTTCTAGGGCAAGATTGGCCACTTTTTCTGCAAATGCAGTGAAGTTTTCATCTTTTGCAACGAAGTCAGTTTGGCAGTTTACTTCTAGCAAGAATGCTTTGTTGTCACCTTGAGCGATGATGATAGCGCCGTCAGCTGCGATGTTACCTGCTTTTTTAGCCGCTTTCGCTTGACCAGATTTACGTAGGTTATCAATGGCAACTTCGACATCGCCGTTTGCTTCTTCTAACGCTTTTTTGCATTCCATCATGCCAAGACCAGTACGGTCACGCAATTCTTTTACCATTTTGGCAGATATTTTTACTTCTGACATAAGAGTTACCTTTTATGATGTAGGTGAGTATTGTTATGTAAGGGAGTGCACGATATCTAAACGCGCTGACATTCTGTGCAATAAGTCAGTAATGCTCGGCGCGTTAATAATAAGGCATGACGAGTAAAACTACATCATGCCTATTATAGATTTCCATAAACTTTATGCGATTAATAACCTTATATGGCTGCTAATAGCTAAACTATCAAGGCATCCTTACAAAGTTAAACCTTATCGCTTAGCCATTACTCTGCTGGAGTCGCTGCTTCTTCGGTTTTCGCATCAGCTGCCGCATCATTAGCAGGAGCTTGCTCTGCGTCTTGTGCTTGGTCAGCTTTACCGCCTGCTTGAGTTTGCGCGTACTCTTTACCAGCGATAATCGCATCAGCAATAGAAGTTACATACAAAGTCACGGCACGGATAGCGTCATCGTTAGCTGGAATGATGTAATCAACGTTATCTGGGTTTGAGTTGGTATCAACGATACCGATAACTGGGATACCTAGATTTTTAGCTTCTTTGATAGCGATTGCTTCATGGTCTACGTCTACGACGAAGATAGCGTCAGGTAGGCCGCCCATGTCTTTGATACCGCCCAATGAACGCTCAAGTTTTTCCATATCACGAGTACGCTCTAATGCTTCACGCTTAGTCAGCTTAGCAAAAGTACCGTCTTCAGATTGTTTTTCAAGCTCTTTTAGGCGATTGATTGACTGACGTAGGGTTTTCCAGTTAGTCAACATACCACCTAACCAGCGATGGTCAACGTATGGCATGCCAGCGCGTTGTGCTTGCTCGCGGATAACGCCGCTTGCTGCGCGTTTAGTACCGACGAATAATACTTTGTTTTTCTTAGCAGCTAGGCCGTTTACGTAAGTCAATGCTTCGTTAAACGCTTTTACGGTGTGCTCTAAGTTGATGATATGAATCTTGTTACGGGCGCCAAAGATGTATGGACCCATTTTTGGATTCCAAAAACGTGTTTGGTGACCAAAGTGAGCGCCGGCTTGTAATAAGTCGCGCATTTCGATCTTGGTTGGATTGTTTGAAGCCATGTGAAATTCCTATTGGTTGGGTTATGCCTCCACATCACAAAAACTGCCTATCTAGCGACACGCATTTGCTAACGGTTAATGTTTAACGTTTATTGAAACAGCACTAACTTTTTTGCAAATTAATCAAGTCGCCAAACACCCAGCAATTTTTTGCCATGATGTGTGTGTCATTGTTTGATGGGTTGATTTAAAAATTGAGCTATGATTTGAAAGTTCAGAATAATACTGAATGATAAAAATAGCTGGGCTATATTTTACCATATAACGCTTAGCGACTGCTAGCGCTATTATGCATCGCTACCCTTCAATCACTCCGCAGTATCCAAATCCAAATCACGGTCTATCTGCCAAATTAAATACGCACCAAGGCTCATGAGTACAAAGAGTGCAATACCGATTTTTAACACGGGATTAAGAGGGAATAAATTTAATAATAAACCGCCAAAAATACCGACCGAAAACATCAACGAGCCTTGCAAAGCACTGGCCATACCCGCACGGCGTTTTTGAAAAGCAAGCGCAATCGCCGAGGCATTTGGCTGTGTCAGGCCCAAGCCCGCAATACAAAAGAAAATACAAGCTAAAACTAGCGGCAACCATGCATCCGTACCAAAAATAATACCGGTTACAAATAGCGCTGCGGCTGAGATGACCTGCATCATTGCCCCAAAACGTAGAATACTTAAAATACGAAAACGATTAGTCAGCCACTGATTCAGCTGGGTTAAACCTACGAACCCTGCCGCATTCATGCCAAATAGCCAACCAAAATGGGTGGCTGAGACGCCATAAGTATCCATGATTAATTCAGAAGCTGAGCTGATATAGACAAACATCGCGCCCATTAATAACCCGCCACCAATCGCAGGATAGTTAAAGGTTGGGTCTTTTAACAAATCCCAATACTGACTGAGCACTTCTCTGGCAGGGCGGACGTTACGGTTTTCTTCAGTCAAGGTTTCAAAGAAGAAAAACTTGGTCAGTAATAAATTTAACGCCCCAAAGGCCGCTAAAAACCAAAAAATAGAATGCCAATTAAAGAACTTTAAAAATAAAGCTCCAAGAGATGGCGCTAAGATCGGCGCTAAACCCATGACCAATATCATAATCGAAAAGGCTTTGGCGGTTTGTTTGGCTGTCAGGCGATCACGTATTGCTGCACGCGTCACAACCGCTCCCACGCACGCGCCGAGCGCCTGAAAGGTTCGGCCGATAAACAATACGTATTCATTATCGGTCGTCGCACAGACAATCGAGGCAATCACATATAAAATCATGCCCATATATAACGGTTTGACGCGACCGACGCGATCACTAAAAGGACCATAAAATAGCTGACCAAATACTAAACCTAAAAAATAGGCTGGCACAGAGTTGGCCATAAAGGCGGTCGATACGCCAAAATCCTCTGCCATCGACGGCAATGCTGGCAAATACATATCAATCGATAATGGCCCGACTGCCACGATAAGCCCAAGCATCATAATCCATGCAACGGGCAAATCCGCAGAGCGCACTCGGTCAGCAGCATTGGGTTTATTGGGCAGGGAGGGTTTTGGAGCAGACATAATGAGACCATATGATAGAGGAAGGATTATTTTATTATTGATACGTGGTTTGTTGGGTAATTTTAATCGACTTTTATTACAGAACAAGCCTTTTAAAAATACCGTCTACGAACAAGCAGCAACGCAAACAGATAAAAAAAACAGATAGTGCTATATTGCACTATCTGCTTGTAATTCAATAGATGCTTGATGTGAATAAAATAAACCTATCTCACTCAAATACAGTTGCAAAATATGGCTGATTTTTTAACGGAATTGACGTTTGCCAAAAGCGGTACTGGCTTGCTTAGCTTTTCTAAGTGCCAGTTTACGGTTGCGACCAAACATCATTTTTAGTTGCCAAAATTTTTCTTTATATAGCGTGGTAGCTGGCTGCTCGAACATCGCATTGATAACGCGTTTGCTTGCTAGCACCGCATCGGGTGAGCGCTCAGCAAACTCGGCGGCAAGCTTTTGCGCTCGCTCAAGTGGCGTTTCACTACAATGGCTGACCAAGCCAAGCGCTTTGCCTTCCTCGGCATTAAAGGTACGCGCGGTCATTGCCAGCTCCTTTAAGACATCAGCGCGTACAACACCAAACCCTGATTGCGTTATGCCCATGTCAGGAACTAGGCCCCACTTGGCTTCCATAATCGACAATTTACACTCAGGATGGCTAATACGCACATCACAAGCCAGCGCCAGTTGTAAGCCTGCGCCAATACAATAGCCTTCTAAAACCGCAATCACTGGCACAGGCACATCACGCCAAACCAAGCAGACGCGTTGAAAGAGACTTTGCCAAGGTTTAACCAGCTCCCACAGCGCAAACGCTTGATTCTTAGGATGGTTTAAATCGCCCAAATCGATACCAGCACAAAACGTGCCCTCTGCGCCATTAAGAATCACCGCGCGTACCGTTTTATCTTTACTGATTCGACCGGCGACCGCGATTAACTCTTGCACCACTTTAAAACTCATAGCGTTCTTTTTTTCCGGTCGATTGATGGTCACCGTTATTATATTGTCAGTGGCGCTGACTTGTAATGTCTCATACTCATACGTGGCAATAGCGTGCATAATCATCCTTAATAATAAATAAAACACTTAGAGAGTTTGTTAATCCGTTTAATATTAACAGCCTTGCACTCGCCCTTCCTTATCAATAACTGACTGCTAGGGTATCGTTTAGTCTCAGCGGTTTTATGATTATCAGCTTTAAATCATTTTCCACGTCATATCATTTTCACTTAGACGATGATAATTAAGCTGCGGATACGCCGATAAATCGAGGGTTTGTAGATTGTTTAACGCCGTCAATAACGCTTCATAATAAGGCTCTAACATCGCAAATTGAGCCGGCGTGGTATGTTGAATATTTAATAAGCATTTATCTTCTAAGTCTTGGCTGGCTTGACGTAGCTGCGGCACGCCGGTATAACGGCTGCCACCTAAGATACGATGGGCAATTTGCGCCAGCGCACTGCGGTTACGGCTCTCCCAAGCCTGCATCAACGCTTGCCTTTCATCATTGATGGTATCGAGCATCATGATGATGAGCTTGGCAGCCAAATCGGGTTTATTGGCTGAGCGCGTCAACGCATCTTGCCAATTTAAAATCTCCGAGGTATCAAGGGTATTTGCGCCCATATCCGTATTATTTTGCCCGTGTGCGGTATTTACTGCTTGTTCATCTTTAGCATGCTCTGACATTTGATAAGGCGGATAAGCCAATGGTACTTGCCCCTGCCCTTGATAATGCAGATTCTCATAGTGTGGCTTTTCATAGCGTGGCTTCTCGTAACGTGACTGGGTTTCGCGCGGTGTCTCGCGTCTATAATCTTCACGCGGCTGACTGTCACGCAAATAGTTATCGCGGATTTTCTTCAGTGATAAAGGACGGGTGATTTTTGCCTGATTCTTCACTTTAGTCTCAGAACTTGCATTGGCGATACGACTATCCTCGTTATCTTTGAGCAAAGGATAAGTTGGGGTTGTCACATCTGCATAAGACGTCAAGGCGTTTTGATTCACCTCACTTTGTAGGTCAGAGCTAGGCAAATTAGAGCTATGCAAGTCAGAGCTGTATAAGTTATCGCTATGAATGGTGGTTAATGGCGGCACTGAGTCGGTACGGCCAAGCCATTTTTGCAGCACTTGTAGCAACTGTGGCTGGCTAATGGGTTTGCCAACATAGTCGTTGATGCCGCTTGCAATCAGCTTATCGCGCTCATCGGCTAAACCATGGGCCGTTAAGGCGATAATCGGAATATGATGATCAGATGTTTCGATATTACGGATTTGCCGCGCTGCTTCATGCCCTGACATACGTGGCATTTGAATATCCATAAATATCAAATCGATACTGTTTTTGTGCGCCGTACTACCTTTATCATCTGTTGTAGTATCGTCAAGATGTAATGGATTAACCGCCGATTTACTAGCATCATCACGCGCTTCGGCTTTAGATATTTGAGTTTTTTTCGACAGACTTTGGCTGTCAGCTTTAGCAGTTTTGATATGCTTAGTTTGCTGTTTACTGATAATTTCTATGGCATCAAAACCGCTGCTGGCGGTAATGACATGGATGCCAAGTTCACTTAGTAGCGCATCAAGCACCAGTAAGTTCGGCAGATGGTCATCGACAGCCAAGACGGTCACGCCCTTCCATCGCGGCTCTTGAACGCCACTCGGGGCGTTGCGTTTTTGCGTATCAAGCATGGCATAGAGCTGCCTTTTATCTAATGGCTCATACAAAATATTGGCATGATAACGATTGAGCAGTGCTTGGTCGGCGGCAACTTGATAGCCAAATACTGCCAGCTTTCCCTGATAATGCAGACGAATCTGTTTGAGCAGCGCCATCATATCGTCTTGGGTATCATCATCAACGATAACCCAATCCCAATAATTGCCGCGCTCCTTGAGCGACTCAAGTACGCCCGGTAAAGAGTTTGCTTGAGTCAGGGTAATCGGTAAATGTTGCAGGCTGGCTTTGAGCACCTGTATCGACGCGGTATGATTGATCCAAACCAGCACATTAAACTCGTCCGTATCGCTGGCAAGTGGCGCAAGTACTGGTAACTCAATCGTTTGCCCAGTTGCCGCTTCCAAGACATCGACATGCGCTGGCATTCGAAACCAAAACGTCGCTCCTTGATTAGAGATGTTTTCTTGCACATTATCATAAAAGCCAATGTCGCCGCCCATCAGTCGCGTTAACTGCTTGGAGATGACCAAACCCAAACCGGTACCGCCGTATTGCCGCGTAATCGACGGATCGCCTTGGCTAAAGCTTTGAAAGAGCATTTTTTGGTCAGATAATGAAATCCCTTTACCGCTATCTTGCACGCTAATCATCAAATAATTGTCGCGATGATCGTCTAAGCTCACGCGTACAACCACGTCGCCACTATCGGTGAATTTAATCGCATTACCGACGATATTGGTCAGTACTTGCTTGAGGCGCAACGCATCGCCGTTGATGCGCATCGGCACGTCGTTATAAAACAGCACCGCCATGCGCAGACCTTTTTCAGCAGCAACCGGCGATAGCATATCGACCACGTCATAAATGGTGTCATAAAGGTCAAACTCGTGACGATCAAGAACCAATTTACCCGCTTCAATTTTAGAGAAATCCAAGACGTCGTTCACTAGCGCCAATAGATGCGCCGACGATTTACGGATGGTTTGCACGTACAAATCTTGTTCAGGATTGAGCTCGCCGTGACGTGCTAGCAAATTGATAAAACCATCAATACTGTTTAAAGGCGTTCGCAATTCATGGCTGATATTGGCCAAAAACGCCGATTTTGCTTGGCTGGTTGAAATCGCCGCATCGCGCGCATTACGGATAGAGATATTCTGCATTTCCATCTCATCAAATGCCAAGCGCAAATCATCTTCGGTCTGTTCGGCATGATCTTTTAAATCTTGGAAGCTGGCATGGAGACGACGTAAGGTCCTAACCAGATCTTGCTGTAATAAATTCAGCTCACCATTTGATTCAACCGGAATAGGCTGATAAAGATTGTCGACATGGGTACGTTGTAATTGCAAACGCAGCTCGTAAATCGGCGCAATCCAACGTTTTGAATAAATATTTAAGCTCAATAACAAAATCAAAATCGTAAATAAACCCGTAATCGCGAGCGCCATCGCGATACGATAACGGGCGATATAGAGCGGCTCATTATCCATATCAATCATGAGCCACAATTGCTGCCCGTCAAACTCTCCCAAGCTACTGCCGTAAGCGGTACCAATGGGCGTTGTTTGTTGCGATAAAAAGCGCTCTGCAGATTCTATCAGCGGCCAAGCTTCCTCAGTGCCATAACCGACGCTTGCTAACACTTCATTGTTTTGATTGATAATTGCAATACGCTGGACATGCTGCTCGGACTGCATCCGCCCGAGCCTATCTTGAATACCTTCTAAGGCTGTTATCGCCGGTTGCGGGTTGTCCGCTGCCTTATTTTTATCATCGCTATTCTCTACCTGTTCTTGCTCTAATAACTCAGGAACCAGCTCCGCAATCGTTGGCGTATAACGAATCAGTACCGCCTCTGCTAACGCTTCTTGCTCTGAATTACTGGCGCGCATGGTTTCGTAAAATACCAAAATGCCACCGACCGCTGCCAATAAACAAATCGGCAAAAACACCAATATAATCAGCTGACCATAAGCACTACTGGTATCAAAACGTTTTTTGTAAGCCATGCTGGGTTTATTCTCCACTGATTTTGGCGCTAAATGCTATTGCTGATGAATGCTACTACTGACAAATCTTGTACGGTGCGCTTAGGTATTCATTATTGATTAAGCATTAAAGATGAGTCATCAAGAATGACTTGCGATTATCTTAGCAGGATTCTAACGAAGGCGGTTAACCATTCCTTAGCAAACTTTTATTGCCTCACTTGCTCTTTCGCTTTTATTGCTCAAAGGCGATTACTAAAGGGTCAGCTTTTCGTATTTTGTTCATGCCTATTTGTTTATGCAGATAAGTACACTGCTTATCCTCAATAAAAATTTATGCATTAAGCGCAGGCGAAAACAAAATGATATAATGACGCAACTTTTTATTGACCACAATCAATCCCTAACGGTCATCAAGTACTGACCTGCTATTTAAACAGCGCCTATTAAAAAACTAATAATCGATAAGGATACCTTATGTCCGCTACGGCCCAGTCAAACGCCAATTTTATTACGCAAATCACTGACCTTGCCGATTGCGTGGGTAAGACGCCTTTGGTCAAATTAAATCGCCTGCCTGAGCAAGAGCAGATTGCCAATGGCGCGGTATTGCTCGCCAAACTCGAAGGCAATAATCCTGCTGGCTCGGTAAAAGACCGTCCGGCCTTTAATATGATTTATCAAGCTGAGCTGCGCGGTGATATTAAACCTGGCGATATGCTCATTGAAGCGACCAGCGGCAATACGGGCATTGCTTTGGCGATGGTGGCGGCGATGCGTGGCTATCCAATCACCCTATTTATGCCAACCAACTCGACCCAAGAACGTAAAGATGCGATGGCCGCTTATGGTGCGACGCTTATCGAAGTCGACGAAGGCATAGAAGCCTCGCGTGATATGGCCTTGCAAATGCAAGCCGACGGTAAAGGCATTGTGCTCGATCAGTTTAACAATCCTGATAATAAACAAGCGCACTATCTGACCACTGGCCCTGAGCTGTGGGCACAAACGAACGGCAAAATCACCCATTTTATCAGCTCGATGGGCACCACAGGTACTATCACTGGCGTTGCGCAATATCTTAAAGAGCAAAACCCTGACGTTAAAGTTATCGGTCTACAACCTGACGAAGAAGCATCTATCGCTGGCATCCGCCGCTGGCCTGCCGCTTATATGCCCGGTATTTTTGAGGCAGATTTGGTTGATGACATCATGGATGTTGATCAGCGGGTCGCCGAAGTTTATATGCGTAAATTGGCGAAAACTGAAGGCATTTTTGCTGGTGTGTCATCAGGTGCAGCGGCATGGGCCGCTACCGAAGTCGCAAAAGCAAATCCTGATGCCGTGATTGCTTTTATCGTTTGCGACCGCGGTGATCGTTATTTATCGACGGGCCTATATAGTGTGAATGACGCTGACGATAGCACGGATAACGCCACCCCATAAGCTTATAAATAGGCAGAGTTATTTATGTCAAACGCCCTCTCGTCCAAACCTATCTTGGTCTTTGATATTGAAACGGTTGCCGATACCGAGGCTGCCCGCCGTATCTATCCGCAGTTGGCTGAGCTAAACGATGCCGATGCTTTGAGCGCATTGACAGCGCTGCGACTCCAAGAAGCAGGTCACGATTTTATGCGTTTGCCCTTGCAGCGTATTGTTTGTATCTCTGCGCTCTATATTAAAGACGGCAAATTTTCCCTGTTTTCTTTGACCGCCGATAAGTTTAGCGAAAAAGACATACTGAGCAAGTTTTTTCGCGCGTTCAGTGACCTTGAAAAGCTGCCACAGCTGATTAGTTGGAACGGTTCAGGCTTTGATATTCCGGTGCTTATTTATCGCGCCATGCAGTATGACTTATCAGCGTCGTGGTTATTTGAAGAAGGCGAGCGCATCAAAAATATGCGCTTTGATAATTACGTTAATCGCTTCCACAGTCGCCATCTTGATTTGATGGACAGATTTAGCCAATACGGTGCCAGCCGCCGCGAAGCCATGGATATCGTCGCCAGTCTTTATGGTTTGCCCGGTAAGACCGATGTTGATGGCAGCATGGTTGGCGATCTGGTCAGCAATGGCGATTGGCAAACGTTGTCAATATATTGCGAATCGGATGTGATGAATACCTGGCTGATATATCTGCGTTGGTTACGTTTGACCGGTCAGTTATCCTCACCGGATTTTGATGCTTGGCAACAGCAAAGCCGTGATTATTTGGCAAATTATACCCAAGCAGATGGCAGCCCACGTCATCATGAGTTTATTGCTGATTGGTCATCTGCGCCTGCACCATAGCAGACATTTTTATATAACGGACGTATTTATAAAAGCTTCTTTATAAAGATGACGTTTTAACAACTAACGTCTCACCCTCATTTATCATTTATCATTTATTACTTATTATTAAGGCAGGTTTATGCAACCCACCGATTCAAAAAACTCTACCATCTTAGATACCAGCCAACAGCCTCACGAGACTCAGACCATTACTATTCCGCCAAGTAAGAAAAAATCTAAGCCGTCATCAAAAACGCGGCGCCGTTTAAAAGATGCTGAGCCACTACCTTTTAATATCGATGGCTTGTCACATGATGGTCGCGGCGTTGCGGTATACGGCAATGGCTTTGGTGAAGCTGATGGTCATATCGAAGACAAACATGGCAAAAAGATTTTTGTCAGCTTTGCGCTACCGGGCGAAAGCGCTTTAGTTAAAATTACCAATAGCCGTACCAGCTTTGAAGAAGGTGATGCGGTGAGCATTACTGCCAATCCAAACCCTGAGCGCGCCGTACCGCCCTGCCCGCATTTTGGCGTCTGCGGTGGCTGTAATCTGCAGCATTGGCAGCCAGAAGGTCAAATCAACTTTAAGCAATCTGTGCTTGCTGAGATGCTTATCCATCAAGCGAATGTTGAACCAGATCATTGGCTCGCGCCTGTGGTCGGTGATCGCTTAGGTTACCGTACCAAAGCACGATTGGGCGTCCGTTATGTCGCCAAAAAAGAAACAGCTTTGGTTGGTTTCCGTGAGCGCTCAAGTAACTTTTTAGCGGAATTAAATGAGTGTCATATCTTAGACCCACGGATTGGTTTTGAGATTGAAAATTTAAAAGCACTTATCAGCACCTTAGAGAGCCGTGACAAAATTGCCCAGCTTGAACTGGCTATGGGTGAAGCAATGCCAGAACTGCCCGATGGCAATCAGCCGGTTGCGCTTATCGTGCGTAATTTAGCGCCATTATCAGATGCTGATGTCGAGAAGCTAAAAACGTTTTTTGCAGCGCGCAATTGGCAGTTATATTTACAGTCAAAAGGTGCCGATAGCATTCAGCGTATTGCTTTGACGGAGAATGATGACATGAGTGAGCAGTTTGGGCGCTTATATTATCAATTACCAGAGTATGATTTGACGTTTGAGTTTATCCCAACGGACTTTACCCAAGTCAATTTATCGGTAAACCGTCAAATGACCAAGCTTGCTTGTGATTTGTTAGACTTAAAAGCGGGCGAACGCGTGCTAGATTTATTCAGTGGTTTGGGCAACTTTAGCTTACCGCTCGCGCGTTTAGTCGGCGAAACAGGCTCGGTGGTCGGCGTTGAAGGCAGTGAAGCAATGACTGCCCGTGCTGCTGACAATGCTCGTCGCAACGGCATTAATAATACTGAGTTTTATAGCCAAGATTTAACCCAAGATTGCACCGACAAGCCTTGGGCCAATCAAGGCTTTGATGCGTTACTCATTGACCCGCCGCGTTCGGGCGCTTGGGAGATTATGCAGTATCTGCCGAAATTTAACGCCGAACGTATTGTCTATGTCTCTTGTAACCCTGCTACCCTCGCCCGCGATACCAAAGCCTTATTAGAGCAAGGCTATCGTTTGACGCATGCAGGCGTGATGGATATGTTCTGTCATACCGGTCACGTCGAATCAATCGCACGCTTTGAGAAAGTGTCCGCTTAGCATCAATTTTAATGATGTTTAAAGTAAGGTGTTTCAAAAGACTTTATTTTAGGGCAGCGTGCTTTAATACACGCTGTTCTAAAACACCAAAATAACGTATGACAGATATAAATAAAGACGACCTTTTTTAACCTATTAATTTAAGAAAAAATGGCCTGAACGATAGGGATAAAAAGGCGTTATGTTATCGAAAGCGACATTATCATTACAGAGCCTTGCTTGATTTGTCATTGTGAAATGAGATAATAACAGCCAATGTATTTAGGCTTTCTTCAGCAAGATATCGTGAGTATCCTTTATCCTTACTCAGCGCTTTATATATTATTTATGTCTGTCATTTATAGCTGCTAAAAATGGATTTTTTAGCGGCTGAATTGATTTATAGCTGACACTTTACCTATGGAAACCTAAAAGTGTGGTTGGTAAATGGGCTTTTAATCAATTTAGAATAGCTAAGAGGAGTGGGCTATGGTAAAAATTCGTGAAGGGCTACCGCTGGTAGATGGACAAACCACGCAAGCCGATAGCGCAACATTGGCGGCACAACTGGTCGCGAGCCAACGCTCTCATCAGTCTGCCAATAGCTATGCCCAAATTCCACACGACATCAAATATCAGCTGTCCACTCATAAACTGCACACTACCTTTGATCGCTCCGCGCAGTATGCTTATCACAGCCATGACCCCAACCTCGAAGATGAATATTTAGACAATCAATTGCTTGATGATGCCAATGCGCTTTCGGCACAAGAACTAGAAGCCATTGATTTAGATCAGATAAATATCGACGTCCCTACTTGGCTGGATAATATTGCCAAGCGTATCGGGCAAGAATCTGTGCCCAATCTTGCTATCGCCTGCGAGTTTATTCGCAGTCATATGAATACCAGTGAATCTGAGCGTTCAGGCGCTTACGTCACCGGTATTGCCATGACCGATATCCTAACCTACCTTTATCAAGACGAAAATGCGCTTGTGGCAGCGATGCTTTATCGTAGCGCCCGTAAATCAATTATTAGCTTAGCTGAAATTGAAAAAAAATTCGGTGCCGATATCGCAACCTTGGTCAAAGATACGCTAGCGATGGGAAAACTGTCGGAAATTATCGAAAGCAATAAGCGCTTAGAAGACCATTTCGTCAATAATCAGCGCGATCAGCTCTCCAACATTTATAGCATGCTCATCTCCGTGACCAACGATGTACGCGTGGTGCTGATTAAGTTGGCCGAGCGTACCTTTGCCATGCGCGAACTGACTTTTTCTGGTGAAGAACGACAATATCGGGTCGCGCGTGAGGTTATGACCATCTATGCGCCACTAGCACACAGGCTAGGCATTGCTCAATTAAAATGGGAGCTTGAAGATTTAGCCTTTCGCTATCTGGCGCCCGAGCGTTATAAAGAAATTGCCAAACTGTTATCAGAAAAACGCAGCGAACGTGAGTCTTATATTCAGCGCGTCCAAGATAAGCTCAATGAAGCGTTGGCGGAAGCGAGTATCGAAGGCGAGGTTTCAGGCCGCGTCAAGCATATTTATTCTATTTACCGAAAAATGAAGCTCAAAGGTTTATCCTTTGATCAGCTATATGACATTCGCGCGCTACGGGTCTTGGTCAATAATCCTTCAGATTGCTATCACGTGTTGGGCTTGGTACACGGTTTATGGCGCTATATCCCTGAGCAATTCGACGACTATATTACCAATCCAAAATCAAATGGTTATCGCTCGCTTCATACCGCCGTTATTGCCGAAAATAAATCGCTAGAAGTACAAATTCGTACTCAAGAAATGCACTTCGAGGCCGAGCTTGGCATGTGCGCACACGTCAATTACAAAGAAGGCCTGAAAAATAAAAAGGACAATTACCTTAACCAAAGAATCAGCTCATTACGTCAGCTCTTATCGATTAATAACGAAACGCGCAATCAGCCGCGCTCAGCATTACTGACTGGCGAAGAATTAGAAGAAATCGAGTTCGACGATGATGAGCAGTTGGTTGATTTCGATGAGCTCGAGCGTATTTATATCTTTAGTCGTGATGGCGATATTACCGAGCTGCCAAAAGGCGCCACTGTACTGGACTTCGCTTATTATGTACACACGCAAGTCGGTAACCGAGCGCAAGCGGCGCGCGTCAATCAGCGCTATGTGCCGCTGACTTACCAGTTAAAAACGGGCGAACAAGTTGAGATTATTACCAAAGCCTCGCGTGAACCCAATCGCGATTGGCTAGTCGCCTCGCTCGGTTATATTCATACCAATCGCGCGCGCTCAAAACTGCGTCAATGGTTTAATAAGCAAGACCGCGATAAAAATATCGAGATAGGTCGCCAAATGCTCAGTAAAGAGCTTGAGCGCTTGTCGGTGCACCCAAACAGTATTGATTTAAACGATTATATCCAGCATTTTAACGTCAATAATACCGATGATATCGTGGTCGGTTTAGTGACGGGTGATATCAGTCTCAATCAGTTGACCAGTCATATTTCACGCCAGTTAGATTTAGAGCCTGAAAAACCTGAAGAAGATTTCACTCCAAGTATCGATACAAGAAACGCTGGGAAACTTGATGCTTATAAAATCCGTATCGATGGTTTGGATAATATCGAGATTAACCTAGCCGGCTGCTGCCATCCTGTCCACGGTGAACCTATCGCAGGCTACATTACCTTATCGCGCGGCGTCAGCGTACATAACCGTGGCTGCCCCGAATACCTGCGCTTGATTGAACGGGATCCTGAGCGTGAAATTGAGGCGGCTTGGACGGTTAAAGCTGGTCGTTATCAGCCGGTAGACATTCACGTTGAAGCCTATGACAGGCGCGGATTACTACGTGATTTGACCCAAATTATTGATAAAGAAAACGTCAATATTCGTCAGGTTGAGACGCTCAGTAACGATGACAATATCGCCTTTTTAAAGTTTCATATTGAAGTTTCAGGGCTCGCGCATTTGTCTAAGTTACTTGCCAAGCTCGAGCAGCAGCATGGTATTTTGCATGCTCGCCGTGCTGTTGTTTGATAGCTTAAACTTTAAAATCTTTGAAAATAACCTTTATATATAATAGAGTCTGATAAGAAATACTATGCCTGAGTTGCCGGAAGTAGAAACCACCAAAACCAGCCTGACACCTTTATTAGGTCAACAAGTGGTCGATGTCAAAGTTTTTCAACCAAAGCTACGCTGGTCGATGCCCGATAACTTGAGTGAACTGGTTGATTATACTTTGGACAGTGTCGAGCGCCGAGCGAAGTATTTAATCCTAAATTTTATACCGCTCACTTCTGTTAATACCAACGCTTCTATTCAGCCAAATAGCTTAGCACCGCGTCAACTTTTGATTCACCTTGGTATGTCGGGTAGTTTACAGCAACATAGCCATGGCACCGATAAGCGTAAACATGACCATTTAGTAGTAACATTTAGCGCCGCTGATAATAGCCAAACACAGCTACATTATTATGATCCGAGGCGATTTGGCTCAGTATTATGGTTTAAAGATTACGGTCCTAAGCTTTTAGATCATTTGGGTCCGGAGCCATTATCAGCAGACTTTACCGCTGATTATTTATATCATTTAATACAGCGCTCGGACAATCCAAATCAAACCTCGGATAACAACATAGCTAACAAAACCAATAGCAAGCAGCCTATCAAGCGCGCGATTAAATCAGTAATTATGGAGCAGCAAGTCGTTGTTGGCGTTGGTAATATTTATGCAACTGAAAGCCTTTATTTATCAGGTATTCATCCGGCAACACCAGCCAATGAAGTATCTCATGAGCAAATAGTTATCTTGGTTGAGCATATCAAAGCCATTTTAAAAAAGGCCATCACGCTAGGTGGTTCCACATTACGCGATTTTACCGTTGCCAGCGGTCAAACCGGCTACTTCCAGCAAACTTTAAATGTTTATGGTAGACAGGGCGAAACCTGTCCGCATTGCGATACGCTATTAGAAAATATTAAGTTAAATGGGCGTGCCAGTGTCTTCTGCCCTAACTGTCAGCCTACTAAATAATCCATTTCTAAACTCCCTCACAGCTGAAGATTTAAAAAGTCTGCAAAGCTATAAAGCACTGAATTGCCACAATGAATACTTTTTATGGAAATCTGATTTAACGCTATTAAAAACTCCATTCAAACTTATTCGTTTTAAGAAACATCTTTCATATAAATATATCCTGCGCATTTTTGTTGCTTATTGGCTTAAATCTTGCTTTAATAGTGCCAATATTTACATAAATAGTGCAAAGCGTTTATTTATCTGTAATATTAAAACTATTTATCAATGCCTATCGTTGTCGCATTATTTCTATAGGGAAGTTGTCTCTGTATGGAAATAGCAGCAGCTATGAATCATACTTCTTATGAGTTTTAGGATATCATTATGAGCGCTCCAGCTAAAATGAAACGCACAGCTAAATATAAACTACTGACCATGATGGCAAGCATAAGCTTGATTTTTGCTAGCATGCAGCCCGCTCTAGCAGCGATAGAAATTGATGAAACGGATTTTGGCCCCTCTTATGAGACCATGGCAGTTGATACTATTGTTGGTAAACCATTACAGCTGGTGACCGCTGTGGCAGGCACCGCCGCTTATCTTGTTAGTCTACCCTTCTCGCTTATCGGCGGTAACGCCGACCAAGCACAGCAGAAATTATTCGTTGAACCTTGGGATGCCATGGGACGCTGCCTCGGCTGTACGGTTGCCGAAGACAATTATTATAAGTCACAAGTCGTTGATAGTAACGTGGTCCGTATTGTCGTCGATCAACCCTCAGAAATTCTGATTAATACCAATGACTATGTGGTAGTTAAACCTTAATTAAAAAACTTCGAGCTTATCAATCGACAATAAAAAAGGCTAACTTATTGTTAGCCTTTTTTGATTTTGGTAAGCGAATTATATGATTTTATTTTGTAAGGTGAGTATTACTCAGCTTAGCGCTAATCTCACGCAGTAATTGCACCTCTTCTGACGGCTCTGCAACCGCTTCTTCTACCTCATCTGCACGGCGTAATCTATTAACCATTTTTACCATCATAAATATGATAAACGCCAAAATTAGGAAGTTAATCAACACTGTGATAAAGCTACCATAAGCCAACACCGGTACGCCTGCTGCCTTAAGTGCATCATAAGTCATTGCCACACCTTCAGGCGCATCTCCTAGTATAAAAAACATGTTTTTGAAATTAATTTCGCCGCCGGCAATAAAAGCGACTATAGGCATGATAATGTCTTCAACTAAAGAAGTCGTAATAGTCGCAAAAGCGCCACCAATGATGACACCGACCGCTAGGTCCATCACGTTACCTTTTAAAGCAAATTCCTTAAACTCAGATACCATACTCATAATGTCACTCCTTGAAAGTTTAATTAATTATTATATAGATGATGAACTAGATTTTCTAATGTTGATTCTTTAAACCTTTCTAAATAGATAGCACTTATTGATTAGATCGTTTTTATTATATATGAAAACCAAGCACACAAAAAAGCAATATAAAGTGAACTTTATTTTGCTCACCTTATACTGCTAATTTTCGATGTCAAAGCTAATCATGAAAAATTAGCTTTGAGTACTTTTCTAAAATTGAAAATATAAATTACCAAGTAATTTACGTATCGATATTAAGCATTTTTCTTGCGTCCATGACGCTTACGCTCATTTTCAGTCAAATAACGCTTACGCAGACGTATGGCTTTTGGCGTTACTTCTACTAACTCATCATCTTGAATGAATTCAAGCGCTTGCTCAAGGGTAAACTTAACCGCTGGCGTCAGCGTCAACGCTTCATCAGTACCACTGGCACGGACGTTGGTTAACTGTTTAGCAGTCGTTGGATTGACAACCATATCATCGTTACGAGAGTTTAGACCAACAATCATACCTTCATAAACTTCAAGCTGTGGCTCAGCAAATAATTTACCACGTTTTTGTAGGTTAAATAGGGCGAAACCTAAGCAAACACCATTGGCCATAGAAACCAATACACCGTTTGAGCGACCACCAACATCACCGATCTTTTGTGGACCGTAATGTGAGAAGCTTGAAGTCAGGATACCGGTGCCCGAGGTCAGGGTTAAAAACTCTGAACGGAAACCAATCAAACCACGCGCAGGCATAGTCGCTTCAATACGCATACGACCTTTACCATCAAGCTCCATATTGGTCATCTCGCCTTTACGCAAGCCGACTTGTTCCATAATTGGACCTTGATGCGCGTCTTCAATATCAAAGACAACATTTTCATACGGTTCTTGTAGCTTGCCATCTACTTCTTTAACAATAACTTCTGGACCTGATACGCCAAGCTCAAAACCTTCGCGGCGCATGTTTTCGATCAATACTGATAAATGTAGCTCACCACGACCTGATACTTTAAATTTATCTGGAGACTCGGTGTCTTCTACACGTAGCGCCACGTTGTGAATCAATTCACGCTCAAGACGCTCACGAATATTACGTGATGTCACAAACTTACCTTCACGACCGGCAAATGGTGAATTGTTTACTTGGAAGTTCATCGATACCGTTGGTTCATCAACAGTCAATGCTGGCAACGCTTCAACATGGTTAGGGTCACAAATGGTGTCTGAAATATTTAGCGCATCAATACCGGTAATACAAACGATATCGCCCGCTTGCGCAACGTCTACTTCAATACGCTCAAGACCGTGATAACCCATGATTTTTAGGATACGACCGTTACGCGTTTTACCATTCTTATCAATGACAGTCACAGGCGTATTGGTTTTAACTTTACCGCGTTGAATACGGCCAATACCGATAACGCCAACGAAGCTGTTATAGTCAAGGCTAGAAATTTGCATGCGGAAAGGTGCATCTGCATCGACTTGCGGTGGCTGTACCACATCAACGATGGTTTTAAACAACGGCGTCATGTCATTTGCTAAATTATCTGCTTCCAAACCAGCAATACCGTTTAAGGCAGATGCATAAACCACTGGGAAATCTAATTGCTCGTCAGTAGCACCCAAGTTATCAAATAGATCAAAGATTTGATCCATTACCCAATCAGGACGTGAACCAGGACGGTCAATTTTATTGATAACCACAATCGGCTTTAGGCCTTGCTCGAACGCTTTTTGAGTGACAAAACGGGTTTGCGGCATTGGGCCATCAACACCGTCAACAACCAACAATACGCAGTCAACCATTGACATAACGCGTTCGACTTCGCCACCAAAGTCGGCGTGACCTGGGGTGTCGACAATATTAATACGGTATTCAGTGCCATCAGTGTCATCTGTCCAGCGGATGGCCGTATTTTTTGCCAAAATAGTAATGCCACGCTCTTGCTCAATATCACCTGAATCCATTGCGCGTTCCGCAATGTTTGCACGGTCGCCAAAAGTACCAGATTGATGTAATAACTTATCAACCAAAGTGGTTTTACCGTGGTCAACGTGGGCAATAATTGCAATGTTACGCAGGTGTTTGATATCGTTCGCCATATAAAATGCTCGTTTCGTCTTAAAAAATGCAGTAGCAGTAAGCACCGCTGGATAAACTGTTAACATCAACCAGATAGACATGATTGGCTTAGGATTAAATAATTGCACAATACGTACAGCAATTTAATATTAACGAAATCAAATACCTATGCTGATAAATCCATCGTACAGATAGCTATGCTAATGTACACTTTGTCAGTTTACAAAGTGTTTGGGTCGCTAGTATAACATTATTGCGCTATCAATTTATGCAATAACTTACTTTTCTGAGTGTATAAATAAAAAAAAGCCACCCAAAGGATGACTTTTTTTGTAACTAATTAAGTTAATACATAATTAGTAGCGTCTACTTACTGAACAACCATATCTTTAGTTTGTTCAACAGTCATGGTTTTGTCACCAGTAATGATGGCATATACACGACGGTTCATAGCGCGACCTTCTTCAGTGTTGTTATCAGCGATTGGTTGGTCATAACCATAGCCAACTGTTGATAGACGGTTTGGCTCGATACCAAATTCGTTGGTCAACATAGATTTCACTGCAACTGCACGGGCTTCAGATAGACGTTGGTTATAACGTGCTGAAGGACCTGTTTTAGAAGCGTGACCTTCAACGCGAGCGGTAGAGTTAGGATACTCACGCATCTTCTCTGCTACTTTAGCGATTTCAGGTTTGTATTGGTTTTTGATAGTTGATTTGTCGTTATCAAAGAATACACGTAGCTCCATTTTTAGCTCATCAGTAATATCTACTGGTACTGGGCAACCGCGCTCATCAACTACTACGTTCATTGGAGTGCCTGGGCATGCATCGATGCTATCAGGTACACCATCACCGTCAGAGTCAAGATCAGACTCAACGACTACTACTGGAGCAGTATCAACTAGTGGCTCTTGCATTGGCGGTACAGCAACAGTAGGTGCTAAGTGGCCACCTAATACAACTTCTAGGCCAGCCAAAGCCATGCCTTCCCACCAGTTGTTATCAAAGTTATGAATCGCACGAGCTTCACCACGTAGGCTTAGTGCGTCATTGATACGATACATAGCACCTAGGCCTAGGTTACCAATAGTGTCTTTTGAACCAGTAATGAAATCACCTGATGCATCTTCAACTTCAATCTTAGAACGACCAGCACCAATCAAGGCATATGGTTTGAAGGCATTATCAGTGTAACCGCTAAATTCTTCAAAGCCGATCAAGAAGTTACCAGAAATCATTTCTTGTTCAGCATCTCTAGTAACAGTGCCAGCAGCATTAACGGCATCAGTATTTGATACACCGTACTCTACTTGAAATTGTGTAGAAGGCGTTAGCTCGATACCTAGCGCTGCACCCGTGTATAGACCATTTTCTTTATAGTAACTGTTCCCATCTGTAGCACCCATGACTTCTAGCTGCTCATCATCAGCGCCTTCGCTGTAGTGATAACCAAGTAATAACGGGCTAATAGTAACACCAGCGTTTGCTGCTAGTGGAGCCGCTGTAATGGCAAATAATGCCAAAGCAATTTTATTTAATTTCATGAACTTCCTCCAAAGGATAATTTTAGTAATGCGTCAAGCAAAACCGCATCTTAAGATGCCCAAAAGCAGACATCATTTACGAATTTGAAATTACAAAGCAAAACCAATTGAGAAGTAGCTTAGCGATTATCAATTCAATTTACAACTTTTTTCGTTAACCAGCTACACATTATTACACGATAATGTCATAACTAAAACACATTAGCCAGCTTAACTTACTGACGACTAACACACTTTACACTCTTTATCTTTTGTGTGTGAGCTCGCAATAGATGATGAAACGAATCCTATCTATTGTTTCAAGATATTTTAATACAAATCGTTAATTTTCTCTATCCTTAAAACTCCTTATTCACGAATTGAAACATTCTTTGATAGTAGACATATATTTGGTTTATATTCACACAACCGAACATTTTTCTGCTAATATCCAATGTATATATAACTTACGCAAATTTAATAGATACTTAAAGTTTTGGCGCAATATTCAGGTTAGTCGATTATTAATGTATAGCCGTACCTCTTGTATAGGTAGCAGTCTCTCATGATTGAATTATATAAAGTATCGTCAAGAAAGCAGACGCATTTTCAAGCACATAATAAATATGGCTTTACCTTGATAGAGCTGATTGTTACTGTTGCTGTGTTAGCTATTATAGTAATGATTGCGACGCCCTATATTCTAGAGCAATTAGCAAGCATGGAAGCAAAACGTATCGAGAGCCAAATTAAAAATACACTAAAGTTAGCGAAAGCTGAAAGCCACATTAGAAGACAAAACTTGTTGCTTTGTCTTTCTAATGACGGCGCCACATGTCATAGAGACAGCTATAAGAGGCTATTATTATTTTTAGATAAAAATGACAATAAACACTTCGACTTAGGAGTTGATGACCTGCTAGAAAAACAGGCTTTAGAACCTAAATATAGCACCTTGTATTTACGGGTAGGAAATAATCGCCATTACACTAAATTCTGGGGCGATAGCGGTAAACCTCGCGGCCATTTCGGACATATTAAGTACTGTCCAACCTCAACCTATAATCATGCCATGTATCAAATCTCATTCAACCAAGGCGGAGGCATTACTTATAAGCCTAATGTAAGCCACCCTACTGATTGTGGACAATAGAAATTACGACATTAAGTGTTTAAACATTTTGACGCATAGCAGACTTCATCATAACAACCGCTTGCTCTAACCCCACAAAAACAGCATCAGCAATAAGAGCGTGTCCGATATTTAGCTCATATATACCATCAATTTGCGCAATAGCGTGGACATTATCACGCGTCAAACCATGACCCGCATTAACCAAAAGCTTGGGATCAGCATGTTGCGCGGTTTGCACAGCTTGCTTAATTCGAGTAAGCTCATCATTCTTTTTAGCGATATTACCTGCTAAACCCGCTTCCGCATAGGCACCAGTATGCAATTCAATTGCATCTGCCCCACAGCTTACCGCTGCCGCAATCTGCTTGTCTTCTGGATCAATAAATAAAGAAACCTTGACACCTACTGCTTGTAATTTACTAACATAATCTGTTAGCCAAGCTACCTGCCCTGCAACGTCAAGTCCGCCTTCGGTAGTCAATTCGGCACGTTTTTCAGGTACTAGACATACCCAATACGGCTTAACTTGACGAGCAATCTCTAGCATCTCAGCCGTTGCTGCTATCTCCAAGTTCATTCTGGTGGTTAGCTGCTCAGCTATCTCATAAACGTCAGCGTCTTGAATGTGTCGGCGGTCTTCACGCAAATGAATGGTGATACCATCAGCTCCAGCTTGCTCACATAGCAGAGCAGCCGCCAAGGGGCTAGGGTAACTGACACCGCGAGCCTGACGTAAGGTCGCTACATGGTCAATATTTACCCCTAACAGAGGCTTTTTTAAGGCATTTTCTGAAGTTTGTGCTAAGTTGGAAGTCTTTACTGTTGCATTAATCATAAAAAAAATCCTTTTATACATATTGAAGTAATTTACTAAAAAATAGTTTATAGAATATTGGATTTTACGCTTAAGTTAAGATTGATAGCGCTGTTGCTGCTGCCAGAGTAAGCGACTTTGTAAAGGCTGATAATCGAGCAAATGGTCAATCAATCGCCGATGCAAACGTGACCATGCATTGAGATTTGAGCTAGATAAACCTTGCTCTGCCATCGATAAAATCTCATTACCTTTAAAAATGTTTTGTGTAACAGCTATATCATCATTATGCACAATTGGCACTAAGCCCACATCAGGTAAAAAACGGTACCAGGTTTCGAGCTCGATAGCTTGATCTAAACTGTCATGTTTTAAGGTTAAAGCAAAGCCCAATTCGTTAAACAAATACGCTTCAAACTGACGCAAACACAAACGCAGCTCATCGGCAGTTAAGGGCTGCTTAAGCTGCTGTAGGCTATTTTGGTAGTGTTGCCATAATATTGGCATGGGATCTTCGGTGGGTAATAGCCGCCACAGTATTTCATTTAAATACAAGGCTGCATACTGATGTTGGCCGCTGATATTTTCATGATGCAGCGTCTGGGCTAGATTAACATTACTGTCTTTTAGTGCTAAAGAATTTTGGGCTATTTGTGCTACTGAATCTTGAATCAAGCTTAATGGCGCGATATTAATCTGCGTGAATGTTTTTAAATCGCGTTTACCGCTGGCAAAAAGTTGCAGGGGCATAAAAAGTGGCGCACCTTTTTTGCCAACACCATGGATGACACCATGTTGCTGAGAAAACAGATAGTATAAGGCGCGCTTTTCTTGGTAGGGGCGCTGATGTAATAAATAACCGACTAACGCTTCATTACGCATGGATTATTACCTCAGCCGTGGTGATATAGAGACATGGCGGTAAACATCTACCCACCATGCTTTTTTAATCGTGCTTAATATCCTAAACTGGTCAAAGCGCGCTCATCATCAGACCAACCGCGTTTCACTTTCACCCACAGTGTTAACATGATTTTTTTATCAAACAGCTGTTCCATATCTTTACGTGCATCCATGCCGACCTGTTTGATACGCTGACCTTTATCACCAATGACAATCGCTTTTTGCCCGCTACGCTCAACATAAATGGTCGCATCGATAAAAGTGACCGCTTTACGCGGACGACCAGTTTTTGGGTCAATATGCGCCGCTTCGTCTTTAAAACCATCAATCTGTACCGTCAAATCGTATGGTACTTCATCGCCGGCACTACGCATGATTTTTTCGCGAATAATTTCACTGGCTAAGAAGCGCTCTGAGCGATCGGTAATCTGCTCGCTATCATAGATAGGGTCGGCGATTGGCAAATGCGAGGCTATCACTTCTTGCAAGCGGTCTAGGTTTTGATTTTTTAAAGCAGAAACAGGAACGATATCAGCGAAATCAAAACTTTCATTAAACGTTTCGATCAGTGGTAACACGCTACCTTTATCTTTTAGCGTATCGGCTTTATTAATCACCAATACTACGGTCAGATTGGTATCGCCAAGCTTTTGTAGGGTCAATAAATCGTCATCACGCCACTGATCTGAATCAACCACAAATAAGACCAAATCAACATCAACCAATGCAGAGACGGCAGCCTTATTCATACGCTCGTTGATAGCGCGTACCTCATTGCGATGAATACCTGGGGTATCAACAAACACCGCTTGCATCTCGTCATTAGATAAAATGCCGTGAATACGGTGACGGGTGGTTTGCGGTTTACGCGAGGTGATAGACAGCTTTTGACCCAATAAATGGTTCATCAAGGTTGATTTACCCACATTCGGGCGACCAACAATCGCCACATAACCGGCTTTAAAACCTTCAGCGACATGGGCATTGTTATTTGATGAAAAAAACTCTTCTATCGTCGTATCATTATCTAACGTCGTATCTTCGGTGTTATCAACCGTTAGCTTAGCATCGTTTAATCTGGCGTTGTTTTTCTGCACGTCATCTTGTACAACGCCATTTTCTTCAGCCATATTTTGGCTTGAACTCATATCTGGGTTTTCGGTCATATTTTTGGCACTATCTTCATTATTTAATGGCAAGTCATGCTGATTGCTCATGGATTAATCCTTGGAGGTTGTCATCAGTTATGCCACTTGTTGGTTTTTTAAAGAAAGGCGACATAAAACTGATCATGTTAAAGGTATGAGTTATTTCAAAAAACGACTCATTGAAATCATTTATTAAAACCATCGAATTTAGCATTAGAGAAAATGGTTTTTAAAAAAATGAGCTTTAAAAAACTAGGCACGTCTTTTTGGCTGTCCTGGCAGTTTATGTAGCTGATTAATCATTAATTCTGCTGCTTTTTGCTCAGCGATACGGCGGCTTTCACCAGACTCGGTAATATCAGGGCAATTATTTATATTAACCTGACAGCGCACCACAAAGATTTGGTGCGGAGCGTTACCACGGGTTTCCATCAGCTCATAATGTGGCAAGTCAAACTGCTTAGATTGCAGCCATTCTTGTAATCGGCTTTTAGCGTCTTTTAGCGCTTTTTGGTCACTGACATTGTCTATGAGATCACCATACCACGATAGCACGCACGCTCGGGTAATATCCATATCTTGACTGTCTAAATAAATAGCGCCTATCAATGACTCTACCGCATCTGCCAAGATGGAAGCACGATTGCGCCCGCCGCCTTTTCGCTCACCAACGCCCAATATCAAATGATTAGACAGCTCTAGGTTTTGCGCAATAATCACAAGCGATTCCTGCCGTACCAATGTTGCCCGCATGCGCGTCAGACGGCCTTCATTTTGCGTCGGATAGCGGTGATACAATGCTTCACCGACGATCATCCCTAATAAAGCGTCGCCCAAAAACTCCAAGCGCTCATAGTTTTTCTTACTATCAAAGGAACGATGGGTAAGCGCCAGTTTAGGCAAGCTTAAATCATTAAACACATAGCCCAACTTGCGCGACAAGATCGCTAACCGTTGAATAAATTCTGCGCTAATAATAAGCGTGTCATCAGACACGCTATTTTTATGGGGATTGGGAACCGCCTGAGGAGACTGCGAAGTTGGTTTCATGCGTGGTCTGTGTGTATCCCTTTTTTTCAGTGGTAAATATAATGAAATACCAGTGTTTTAGAAATTGGTTAGAAAATTAAAAATAACAAAGTACTTTATTACTTTGATTTTAACGCTTTAAGTTTTGATATATAAGCTTTAATAGTTAAGTTATTCAGCAGTAGTAGAGTCAATGTCGCCTTCAAAGCGATTAACGATATCGATATTACCAAAAAAATTATTGGTGGTTTCATACTTTTTATGAATAGCCAATTGACCTGGTTTCTTATCAGTAAAAGTAAACACTTCTTCTGCTTTGGTATCATAATCGGCGTTAATAGACAGCTGCTTATTCACGCGCTCTACAAACTGCTTGGCCGTTTCTTTATTGGCATTGGACTCTTTAAGCTGCGCACTTAAGGTTTTTGTTAATTGATAATCGCCAATTTGCGCCGGTGCAATAGCGACGAGCAATTTAGCAGCCACGCCCAAAACGATAATGATAAAAACGACACTCGTTACACTAGCGCCGCGCTGCGAAGACAAACCAGATAACTGCTGCACCATAAGACCTCTCAAGGGGTAAGTTGCTATAGGTAAACTGCCATATTTAGAAAACTGTCTTGTTAACCACCTTTAATATGATGGTTTTTATTAAACAACCATCATATTAGCACAAACTATTATCGGTACATTATTCTTTAGCACAGCATTATTCTTTAGCGAGCGTTACTCTTTAATGCAGCAATAATATTAATCAATACTACCATTACGCTTAAAGGTTGGTAAGTTAAGACCGGGCGGTTTATGCATCCAAATATAGACCGCTTTACCCGCTAAATTATCATCGGGAACAAAACCCCAAAAACGTCCATCAGCACTACGGTCGCGGTTGTCACCCATTACAAAGTAATGACCTTCTGGCACTTTGATACGCCATTCTGTGCCTTCAGAGCTGACCACTTCTGGCGATTCTTGCTGTAAAAACGGCGCGTACTGCGAGCTATTCATATCCGCTAAATAGCGAACCAAGTGTTTGTTGTCGCCTTGAATCTCTTCAAAGTACTTTGCCTCACTTTCTTCTTGCTGCCCCATTCGTATGGCATTGTCTTCACTCAAGACCTGTCCGGGTGCCACTTGGCCGGCTGGATATAGCTGTGAGGTCAGCTCAGCATCGGCGTCAAAATTGACCGCCTTAGTAGGAACGGGCGTGTCATTAATTGCCAGCGTCCCTTGATTATAACTGACGGTATCACCCGGCAAGCCAATCACGCGCTTAATATAGTAAATACTTGGGTTTTCTGGGTAGCGGAAAACGGCCACATCGCCATGCTCAGGCGCGCCTGTATCAAGCACTTTATTATAAGTCAGCGGCAGACGTACGCCATACGCGTATTTATTGACCGCGATAAAATCACCCGTATACAAGGTTGGCACCATCGACGATGAAGGAATATTAAACGGCTCAATCAAGAACGAGCGCACTATTAACACCACCGCCAACACTGGGAAAAAATCATATGCCCAACGTACCAGTAAGCTTTCTTTACCGCGACCGCGGGTTTTACGCTGTTTGAGCGTCAGCTTCTCTAATAGCCAAATAATACCTAGGCCAATGGTTAATGGCACTAAAATTAAATTAAAATCAAAATCCATACGAATTTGCCTATTAACGAGCTGAAAATCAAACTACGGTTGCAGTAAAGCTGTCTATGCCGAATATTGCTGTGTTTTTATCTTTTAAAAGATAATGAACGTTTAATTATCGACCTGCAAGACGGCCAAGAAGGCTTCTTGTGGAATCTCGACGTTACCCACTTGCTTCATACGTTTTTTACCCGCTTTTTGCTTAGACAGTAGTTTTTTCTTACGCGAGACGTCACCGCCATAACACTTCGCTAGGACATCTTTACGCATGGCTTTAACCGTACTACGACCGATAATTTGACTGCCAATCGCCGCTTGAATCGCCACATCAAACATCTGACGTGGAATCAGCTCTTTCATCTTAGTGACCAGCTGATTACCACGGAAACGTGCTTGATCTTGGTGTACAATCATCGCTAAGGCATCGACTTTATCGCCATTGATGAGGACGTCAACTTTGACCAATTTATCAGCTTGATAGCGCTCGAAATTATAATCGAGCGACGCAAATCCGCGTGACACTGATTTTAGGCGGTCAAAGAAGTCCATGACCACCTCGCCCATCGGAATATCAAAAATCAACTGCACTTGACGACCCATAAAACGCATATCGACTTGGACGCCGCGGCGCTCAATACATAGTGTCATAACGTTACCCAAGTAATCTTGCGGCACTAAAATCTGACAGCGGGCAATTGGCTCACGGAACTCTTCGATATTATTTGGTTCAGGCAATCTTGACGGGTTATCTACGTAAATGACTTCGCCGTTCTTCTTTTCAATCTCATAAATAACCGACGGCGCGGTGGTGATTAAATCCAAGTCATATTCACGCTCTAAACGCTCTTGGATAATCTCCATGTGCAGCATACCTAAGAAGCCACAGCGAAAACCAAAGCCGAGCGCGTCGGAGGTATCAGGCTCAAAGTATAGCGACGCATCATTAATCTGTAGTTTTTGCAGCGCTTCACGGAATTTTTCAAAATCACTAGAATCTACTGGGAACATACCAGAATAAACTTGCGGCGTGATTTGCTTAAATCCAGGAATGCGCTCAACATCAGGCGTACTGGCATGGGTAATCGTATCACCAACAGGCGCACCAGCAATATCCTTGATTCCTGCGATAACAAAGCCTACTTCGCCCGCTTGTAAAATACCTGTGTCTACAGGTTTCGGGGTAAAGACACCAATTGAGCCCACTAAGTGCGCCTCTTTGGTCGACTTAATATACAGCTTATCGCCTTTTTTAATCGTTCCTTCACGCACACGTACTAAAGACACCACGCCCAGATAGTTATCAAACCATGAGTCGATAATCAATGCCTGTAGCGGTGCATCACGGTCGCCCGTTGGCGCAGGAATAAATTCAACCAAGGCTTCTAGCAGTTTATCGACACCAAGACCGGATTTTGCTGAGACGCGCGGCGCATCAACAGCATCAATACCGATAATGTCTTCAATCTCTTGAATCACGCGCTCAGGCTCAACTTGCGGCAAGTCAATTTTATTTAAAACCGCCATCACCTCTAAGCCCTGATCAACGGCGGTATAACAGTTGGCGACCGACTGTGCTTCAACGCCTTGTGCGGCATCAACGACCAATAGCGCGCCTTCGCAAGCCGCTAATGAGCGTGAGACCTCATAAGAGAAATCGACGTGACCGGGGGTATCAATGAAGTTTAGCTGATAACGCTCACCATTAGGATGATCATAAAACAAGGTCACAGACTGAGCTTTAATAGTGATGCCGCGCTCACGCTCAATGTCCATAGAATCAAGAACTTGCGCCTGCATTTCACGATCTTGCAAGGCACCACACATTTGAATAAAACGGTCAGCAAGGGTCGACTTGCCGTGATCAATGTGGGCAATAATAGAAAAGTTACGAATATTGGCTAATGCAGTCACAAAGCGCCTACTAAATAATGGAGGATTGAATAACGGATATACATAGTGTCAGATGGCAACCGTCGAATACATACTTATAGCTCATACTGGCCAATACGCCAAAAGAGACAGATTAAGTACCTACTGTATTGCCGCAATTGAAATGCCCACAGCGCAAATGACTAACTTTTATGACGCGCAGGCATACGAAGGTATTCTAGCAGTTTTCCGCTATAAAGTAAGTTGATTTTGTCAGCAAGCAAAAATCAGGCAAAAAAAAACCAATCATAAGATGATTGGCATTTTATTACTGCTGGTCTTACTAAATATGGTGGCGATGAAGAGACTTGAACTCTTGACCTCACGATTATGAGTCGTGCGCTCTAACCAGCTGAGCTACATCGCCATTTAAGGCTCGGTATAATACCGATAGAGAGGACTGGCGTCAACCCCTAATTAGCATTTTTTGCGAAAAAGACGCATTTCATCCAAATTAACGGTAAATATGCATAATACTAACGATAAAAACGAAAAAGTTGGTAGACCGATAAGCCGGGTTCTGTCGTGGACGATCATTCCTCTAGGCGTATCATCGCTGATACGCTCAAGCAACCTACCCGCATCGAACGCGGGCCGCGCCATATCGATGCCTATTTGGTCTTGCTACGCGTGGAGTTTACCCTGCCGTGAGATGTTGCCATTCACGCGGTGCGCTCTTACCGCACCCTTTCACCCTTACCGATAATGTCTTGCGACACCAAAGGCGGTCTGCTCTCTGCTGCACTTGTCGTCAAGTTACCCTGCCCAGCCGTTAGCTGGCACGCTGCCCTATGTAGCCCGGACTTTCCTCCCCTGCGCATCTGTTGCCAGTGTGCAGCGGCGATCGCCTAGTCTACCAAGCGCGCTAGTATAGCAAAATTAGTATCAGGTGTGGAAAGTGTTTTGCGCTTATTTATTTGTTGCTATAAAACTATTTAAATAAAAGCGTTTAAATAAAATCTGGCGGTAAAGCTAAACTATCATTACCTATAGTGCTATTTGTTTGTTGCGCCATTTGTAACCAATAGCTGTTTGGATAATGGCGCGCTAAGTAGTTTTTTAAATAATCAATCGTACTATTGGCAATCTCATCATCTGTCTGAGCAGCATTATCATGAATATGGTTATAAATCACGCTATGCAGCGTTAAGCCGCGCGCTTTAATCGCCTCTAAACTCAGTAAAGTATGATTTATACTACCAAGCCGCCCTGAGGTTACCAAAATAAGTGGATAGCCTTGCTCAGCAATATAATCTAAGGTTAATAGTTGTTCAGTGATTGGTACCAGTAACCCGCCAGCGCCTTCTAATAGTACCGCGTCGTAGCTTTGTTGCAATTGCTGCGTAGATTTAGTGATGATTTTAAAATCTAAAACAGCATTGGCAAGCTTGACAGATAAATGCGGCGACGCGGGTTTTTCATAACGATACAGACAAGTGGTAAAGTCTAAATCACAAGGCTGCAATGGAATTCCCATTAATTGACGATGAGTGACAATATCATCTGCAATATTCATTTTACCACTAGCTGAATCGATACTAACGCCTGTTTGTACCAGCTTTTGAGTGATGACGCTAATGCCTTGCTGCATCAGCGCTTTCGCCATCATACCTGTGGCATAAGTCTTGCCAATATCGGTATCAATGCCGGATATAAATAGCACACTCATAGCGAAACTCTGTTGGTCGTAGACATTTGACCCAAATAAATAGTGACGACAGTTAGGAGCGCTTGGCACAACGTCACCAGTTCGTCATCGCTAATGACATAAGGCGGCATAATATAGACCAATTTGCCAAAGGGTCTGACCCAAATGCCATTGTCAATCAGCAAAGATTGAAAAACTGGCATATCAACCGCCTCATCTAGCTCAATCACAGCGACCGCGCCCAAACAACGAACATCCGCAACGCCATTTAAATTTGCCGCTGTGGCTAGCTGCTCATCCATGATAGTTTGCATATTTGCCGTACGCGCTTCGATATCATAAGACAAGATTAAATCAATTGATGCACAAGCGACTGCGCAGGCCAACGGATTGCCCATAAAGGTCGGACCATGCATCAGGGTTGGATAGTCGCTTTGGCTAATGGTTTCGGCAACCTCACGGGTACAGAGGGTCGCCGCAAAGGTCATATAGCCGCCTGTTAGCGCCTTGCCAATGGTCATAATATCAGGGCTGATACCCGCATGCTTGCAAGCAAACAGCTTGCCACTACGCCCAAACCCAGTGGCGATTTCATCCGCAATCAGCAGTACGTTATGCTCATCACACAATTGGCGTAGCAACTGCAAATACTCGGGATTATAAAAGCGCATCCCGCCTGCACCTTGAATAACAGGCTCAATGATAAATCCAGCAAGTTGATGGCTGTGTTTAGCAAAAAATGCGGTTAATTCATCACGCTCATTTTGAGCCAGCTCACGCTCAAATCCTAATGGCGGCGCAGTGACGAAATACTGCGTCGGCAATTGTTTACCATACAGGCTATGCATGCCGCCGACTGGGTCACAGACACTCATCGCGTGCCAGGTATCGCCATAATAGCCAGAATGGGTCGAGGCAAATTGGTTTTTATTGGGACATCCGGCTGCAATTTGGTATTGCAGCGCAATTTTTAGCGCTACTTCGACGGCAATGCTGCCGCTATCGGCATAAAATATCGCATCAAGACCATCCGGGACAATGGATAATAATTTTTTGCCTAAATCTATGGCTGGCTGATGGGTTAAGCCGCCAAACATCACATGCGCCATTTTGCCCAATTGTGCAATCATCGCCGTATTGAGCGTTGGGTGATTATAGCCATGAACGCTTGCCCACCATGACGACATGCCGTCAATCAGGCGCATGCCATCGTTAGTAACGATATAAATACCTTCAGCATGGTCGATGACGATATTAGGATAGGTGGGTGGCAAGCTGGCATAAGGATGCCAAAGGTGCTGTTGGTCGAAATCGTTGGTTGAAAGGCTACTCGTTGAGCGGTCAGATCTCTTCATTTTTTATTTGCCAGTAATGCGTTTGTATTTTGCCAATAAATCGCTTTGGGTTTCGACGTGGTTTGGGTCATGCGGGATACAGTCGACAGGACAGATGACCACGCATTGCGGCTCATCAAAATGACCGACACACTCTGTACATAAATCAGGGTCGATGACATAAATATCATCGCCCTCTGAGATGGCTTCATTTGGGCAAGCAGGCTCGCAGACATCACAATTGATGCATTCATCGGTAATTAATAACGCCATAAACTGCTCCTTATTTGCTAGCAGTTGATAATAAATGAGTACGTCCGTGGTTTACGATTACACTTAATATTAAACCACCAGCCCATCATTAAAGATTAACTTAGTAAATATTTCACTAAATGTTAGCTGCTGAGTTTTTTTATAAAAGCTTCTGAGACGCAAGGTGGCACAAATTTCGTCACATCGCCGCCAAGTTTGGCAATTTCACGAATCATAGTCGATGAGATAAACGAGTAATTTTGCGACGGCGTTAAAAATACCGCTTCAAAATTCTCATCAAGCTCGCGATTCATATTGGCTAGCTGAAACTCATATTCAAAGTCTGACATCGCGCGCAGACCACGCAAGACCGCCGTGGCGTTTTTTTCGCGCATAAAATCGACCAGCAAGCCTTCAAAACCAATCACCGACACTTGCGGCAAATCCGTAAATACCGTCTCGACCAAATGTACGCGCTCCTCAAAATCGAACAATGGTTTTTTATGATGACCAGAGGCCACCGCGATGACGACCTCATCGAACAATTTAGCCGCGCGTTTAACCAAGTCGACATGACCGTTGGTAATCGGGTCAAAGGTACCAGGGTATAAAATTTTGGTATGCAATTTTGAAGAAGTAGCAGAAGGGCTCATAACAGGGCTAATATGGTTAATGATAATGACCCATATGCTAGCAAATTTTGCTCAAACTTCCTACTTATCTGCTACATTTGTCCTAACAGCCGATTTACCTTTTAGCCGTGCGCTTTGCTACAATAGTCAGTTCGACTCATCGCTCTTAATAGGTAAAAAAATATCTACATTTAAGGGTTAGAATGAGGAACAGTTAGACCGGGACAATTTATACAAACCATATATAAAAGTCCTTATGGAGAAATTATGTCAAAAAAATCAAAAAAACCTGACAATCAAATCTGTGCTAATAAAAAGGCTCGTCACGAGTATTTTATTGAAGAAACCTTTGAGGCAGGTCTATCGTTACAAGGCTGGGAAGTGAAGGCCATTCGTGCCGGCAAAATGACCATTACCGAAGCATATATTATCTTTCGTAATAATGAGGCATTTTTATTTGGCGCCCATATTCAGCCGCTGCTTTCAAGCTCAACGCACGTCAGCCCTGATAGCATCCGTACCCGTAAGCTGCTGCTCAATCGCCGCGAAATTGAAAAACTCATGGGCGCGGTCAATCAAAAAGGCTATGCGTGCGTACCATTATCTTGCTATTGGAAAAACTCCTTAGTGAAATGCCAAATTGCGCTTGCCGTTGGTAAAAAGCAGCACGACAAACGTAAAACACTCAAAGACCGCGACTGGGAACGTGATAAGCAGCGCGGCTTTAAGCAGCATTTGGATTAAAATTTTCGTAAGATAAATTTTAATCTAACGCAAAAAGGACGATTCAGCATATTGTTGATTCGTCCTTTTTTATGACATTGTTAAGGTAAACTTGTTAATTTAACGAAGCAAATTTTAGACCGTTTGGGCTATTTTGCTCACTTTTGACTCTTTATGAGCGCGGCGTAATTGACAGATACCGTGCGCGATTAGGCAAGCAATTCCGAGCCAAATTAAGCCATAACTATAAATCATCGCTGATTCAAAAGGATTGCCCAAGACAGTGATTGCTAAGATAAATAATAATGCCGGCTCGATATAGCTCATCATACCGTAAACATTGACAGGGAGCATTTGACTGGCATCCACATTGGTTTTCATCGCCAGCACGCTAAGCATGCCAAGTCCTGCCAACATTATGATAAAAAAGCTAGAGCTGCCAACCAATCCTAAACTGCTCGGCGCAACAAATAATAAATAGGCGACGGCAAACGGGGCAAAGATGGTCAAATCCACCAGCAAACCTGTAATCGCGCCGATACCTTGTAGGCGGCGTAAAATATAATAAACAGGATAGCTGCCGCAGACCCAAAGCGTCGCCCAAGAAACACTTTGGGTACGTACAATCTCACTACCGACGCCGACAGCGGCAAAGCCAACCGCCAACCATTGCAGACGGCTCAATTTTTCGCCAAATAGGACGCAACCAAACACCACCATCATCAGTGGAAAGAGAAAATAACCCATCGCGGTTTGCACGCCCTGCCCATTAACTGGTGCCCACATAAACAGCCAAAACTGGCTAAGAAATATCGGCGTTGGCAATAATAACCAAGCCCAATGCTTTACCGTGCGCAGCGCCTTTAATTTATCAACATGCAAACCTAAACGCCCACTAATCAGCAAATACCCTATTAGCGCTGCCCACATCGCTAGCATGCGCCAGATAAAAACTTGCGTACCTGACAATGGCGCCAAAAAACTGCTATAGGCATAAAGCACACCAAATAACAGGTTTGATAATATCGCCAGCGCCACGCCCATTATCAATGTACGCTGCTGCGCACTACCTGCTGTCCAAACAGCAGGCAACGGCAAGCGTGAAACGGTAGCTGTGAGCATATTAATAGAGACATTAGAGGGCGTTAGGTTCGACATAATAAGCACCGTAAATATAGATAGACGTTAGAAGGCTTAGCGATTGTTTTTATTTTGCTTACTCAATTATTCACAAGCTTTGATTGCTAAGCTTTGATTAATAACGTCTATTTTACCAAGGTGCTATGAGATATTATTTCTATATAATAAATTATATGAATAAATTTATCTAATATATTGTTAATAACTGACTATTTTATTAAATTTACATTATTATCGATAATATTTATAATAAAAATCTTAATATTTGTGATTTTCTAGGGAAAAGAGACTGTGAGCCATATTTTAGACGATACCGATAAAGCTATTTTAAATTTGCTACAGAATGATGCGACTTTGCCGTTAAAAACGGTGGCAGAACGTGTACACGTTTCTATCGCTACCGCCCAGCGCCGTATTCAAGCATTAATAGATAGCGGTGTGATTACCAAACAAGTCGCTATCGTTGATCCAAATAAGGTCGGTTACGGACTGACGGCGGTGGTCATGATAGAGATGTCGCGCTCCAATACCTCGATGCAACATCGATTTGAGCGCTTAATGCATGACCAACCGCGAGTAATGAGCTGCTATGAAGTTTCAGGAGATGCGGATTTTATGTTGATGGTCAATGCCAAAAACATGAACGATTATCATGAATTTACCCGTAATTTGCTGACTTACGAGAACAATGTGCGCAGCTTTAAAAGTCAGTTTGTGATGAATTTCACGAAGAGTGGGACAAAGATTTTACTCGATTAATAACAGCTACAAAGCCCATGCAATTTTTATCATCAATAAGAGTGGATAAGCCATCGCTAAAAAAGGTACGATAGCAACGAATGTTTGGCATTAAATGCTAGATAAATTATCAACCGTATAGCAGACAAGGAAGCCTGATGATGAGTAAAAAGATACCGCCTATCGATCCCAATAATAATGCTCAGACCCTATCGAAGTTATTAAACCCAAAAACCTTATTAACAGGCGCATCACTTGCGGCATTGCTTGCTAGCTCAGGCTGCGCCACCAGCTCTTTATTAGAAAGTGACAATCACGTCAGCAGCAAAACTAGCAAGCAAATCTTGTCTGAAGACCAAATTGTCGCTTTTGGTCGTCCTGCAAAGGCATTACCAAAAACGCCCAACGCCACCATGGTCATCGTCGGTGAAAAAAATAGCTATGTGCTGACCCAAGGCGGGACGGAAATGATTGGCTTATTAAGCAATCTGACGCCAAAAAATATCCACGTCGATAACGACATGAGTTTTTATGTGCCCAACAATGATGGCTATTTTCAGGGTGAAATGAAGCTGTCGTATGCCAAGTTAAAAGATGAATTCCAGCGCTCAGACTATCAATTCTTTTTGCAAAATAATGGCCGCGACTGTACTTCAGCCAGCGACCAACGCATCAATGCTCAGCGCTTTTGCTTTAGCGTGCCTGTCAAAGGTGCTATCTATCCGCAAGTGAGTAATTTAAGCTTGATTCAATCTAATTACCGCGCTTTAAGTAAACCTTATACGGTCAGTTTTTATACTCAAAATCATCAACAACAAGTGTCTCGTAGCGGTGCCAATACCGCGCAAAAGCTGGTGTTATTGCCATTTGCCTTAGCCTTTGATGTAGTCACCTTTCCCTTTCAACTATTAGATCAATAAATTTTTTAGTTTAATTCATACATAAACAAAGAAGGGTTGTTAACGTTTATTAATCCTTCTTAGTAAGAGATTATCCCAAACTATCAATAACTTACCTCGCTATTATAAAATCTCTTTTTTACATAATGAAAGCAATTCATGTTAAAATGAGCGCTTTTAAATGAGCCGTTGTTTATAAATAACGATAACGGCTTTTTTAGTGCCACTTTTTTAATTAACAGGTCCGCTCATGTCTGCCGATACCATCGCCCGCACCGCCTTTAAACAAGGCACCAAACCACTTTACGACTACGACAAACATTGGGCGAGCTGCTACGAGCCTGCGCCTTATTTGCCAATGAGCCGCAAAGAAATGGACGATTTGGGCTGGGATGCCTGTGATGTCATCATCATCTCAGGCGATGCCTATGTCGACCACCCAAGCTTTGGCATGGCGATTATCGGCCGTTTATTAGAAGCGCAAGGCTTTCGCGTCGGTATCATTGCCCAGCCAGATTGGAAAAGCAAAGATGCCTTTATGGAGCTTGGTAAACCGGTTTACGCGTATGGCGTGACCGCTGGCAACATGGATAGCATGATTAACCGCTATACCGCCGATCGTAAAATCCGAAGTGATGACGCTTACTCGCCCGGTAACGTGGCTGACAAACGTCCTGACCGCGCCGCGATCGTCTATAGTCAGCGCTGCCGCGAAGCTTATCCTGATGTGCCGATTATTTTGGGCGGTATCGAGGGCAGCTTACGCCGTATCGCCCATTATGATTATTGGTCAGACAAAGTCCGCCGCAGTATCTTGATGGATGCGCGCGCTGATGTCTTGTTATATGGCAATGCTGAGCGTGCCATCGTCGATGTGGTGCATGGTTTATCAAAAGGTTACACCTTTGAACAAATGAGCAGTTTGCGCGGTACGGCGTACTTATTGACCCCGACCCGTCGCCATTGGCAAGCGGGCATGACCGAGGTTGCTAGCAATGATGTCGATACCGTTGGCCGCGTTGATCCCATTATTAATCCGTATGTAATGACTGAAGACGTTGATCAATGCTCAATCGAGCAAGATAAGACTAGCGCCTCACCCGTTGGACAAGCTACGTCAGCAATGACAGGAATCTCAGCCCAATATGCGAAGCAGTATCAAGGCTTTGTCGCCGAACCTGTGACCAATAAAGTCTTAAATGCTGAGCAAGTCGATGAAGACACGCAAGTGGTGCAAATGCGCGGCTTTGATAAACCACAAACCGCACGTAAACATAAACTTAAAATGCCGCCGCGTGAGCAAACGGTCATTCGCCTACCTGATTATGAGCACGTCAAAGCTGACCCAGTGTTGTACGCGCATGCCAACCGTATCTTACACCTTGAAACCAATCCGGGTAACGCGCGTGCCTTGGTGCAGCGTCATAGTAGCGGCGCTGGTAACTCGCATACCTCGATTGACGTTTGGCTCAATCCGCCACCGATTCCGCTCTCAACCGAAGAGATGGATTACGTCTTTGATTTGCCGTACGCGCGTTTGCCGCATCCAAGCTATGGTGATGCACGCATCCCTGCTTATGACATGATTAAATTCTCGGTCAATATTATGCGCGGCTGTTTTGGCGGTTGTACGTTTTGTTCAATCACTGAGCACGAAGGCCGTATTATCCAAAATCGTTCAGAAGAGTCTATCTTGCGTGAAGTCGAAGCGATTCGTGATACGGCGCCAAACTTTACCGGCGTTATCTCTGACCTTGGTGGGCCGACCGCCAATATGTATCGACTCAACTGTAAAGACGAGACGATAGAGAAGAACTGCCGTAAGCCGTCTTGTGTCTATCCTGACGTCTGCGATAACTTGATTACCGATCACAGTAATTTAACCCAGCTATACCGTAAAGCGCGTGATATCAAAGGCGTGAAAAAGATTCTTATCGCCTCAGGTTTGCGTTATGACTTGGCGATTAAAGACCCTGAATACGTCAAAGAATTGGTCAGCCATCATGTTGGCGGTTATCTAAAGATTGCTCCTGAGCACTCTGAAGAAGCGGTGCTGTCAAAAATGATGAAACCTGGCATGGGCAATTACGATAAATTCAAAGCCATGTTTGAGCAGTACAGCCAAGAGGCCGGCAAAGAGCAATATCTGATTCCGTACTTTATCGCCGCTCACCCCGGTACTAGAGACGAGGATATGATGAACCTTGCGCTGTGGCTAAAAAGTCATGGCTACCGTGCTGACCAAGTACAGGCGTTTTATCCTAGCCCGATGGCGACCGCAACCACCATGTATCATACGCATAAAGACCCGCTGCATAAGGTGAGCCGCAGTGAGGGCGATATGGATATCGTCAAGTCTGGCAAGCAGCGTAAACTGCATAAAGCTTTCTTGCGCTATCACGATCCAAAAAACTGGGTCATGCTGCGTAAAGCGCTGCAAGATATGGGACGTGGGGATTTGATTGGTAAAGGTCGCGGCTGCTTAATCCCGCCATTTAACGCCAGTTTAGAAGGTCGCGATGCCGCGCAAGACAGCTATCAATCGGCGCGTAAAAAGAACAGCCGCTTGGGCAATGACTCAGTGAAACGCAGCAATAATAGTCCTAACGCTGCAAAAAACACCTCGGGTAAAAACAGCAAGCGAGTCAGCAAAGGCAACTTCCAAACTCAGCATACTGGCTTACCACCGCGCAAGACTAAGTAATTCCAATAGCGATTAATCATTGCTACTAAATCCGTTAAATATTTTAGTTAAGCTCAAACTAAAGCGCCTATCGGCTCAGCAGTCGATAGGCGCTTTTTTATGTTTTTCACATTAAATATATTAGAATTACTCTAAAATCGATACAGTGCGACTGGGATGAATTTTTCGTAGCCTCTGTGATAACAGCAAGCAAGGAAAATTTATACCAGTCGCAAAAAGCTATAACGTATCGCTTTTATCTTGAACTGACTATACATTGGCTTTTTTGAATAACTGTTTAAGCTTATAGTCAAAATATCCTAAAAACGCGGCGGTATTGCTGATATCAATTTTTTGTAGCCTCTGTCTGCGTAGGCACAGCAAGCAAGAAAAATTTATATCAGCAGTGCTTGATGTATTGATATCATTTTTCATTCACTATAGTTATTTTACAGAAGCTATTAAGGTCAGCGTTACATTAACCAGTGTTTAAGTAACTTAACGAACATGTAACAAACAATTTCTAACATTATCTAGAAAGGCTTTTCGTTAACATAGGCGCTATATGCATAAGGCGCCGTTAAAAAGCGCACGATTAGAAAAAGAATAGTCAAAAAATACCTGCTAGTTTTTACATTTTTGGAGAATGCCATGAATACCCTAACCAAAGTTGCTGTTGCCCTACCTGCTCTAGCGCTACTTAGTGCCTGTGCGACCACCGCACCTACTACGCCAAACAAGACCCCTGCGTCAGAAAGCGTGACCGATGTCGCCTATGACCGTATGGCGCCCGCCCCTTATACCTGTACCGATGACAGCAAAATCTTGGCAAAACAGTCTATCAATAAAAAACAAGTTATGCTAAATGCGACTTTACCTAAAGTAAACTGGGCCGACCAACCTATCATTCTAAATGGCGGCGTCCAAGGTGATACGGCAAGCTATGTCAATGAGTCAAACCCAGAAGTAGTCTATGCTTGGCACATGAAAGAAGACAAAGGTATCCTTGCAATGAAATGGGCAAACGGTAAAGAATATCAAGTAAACTGCCAAGTAGGCAGATAATGATTTTGGTTTAATTGTTCATTGATAATAATAAACCTATCATTGTTAAACCCATAACTATTAAACCTAGCACTATAAAAACAGCCATCGAATGATGGCTGTTTTTTTATGGCTGGAAATTTAAAAGCGTACTCGCTAATGCTTTATTTTATTATGCTAGAGAAGCAACGCGAAAACTGGCAAAATAGCGCTGATAATAACTGTATGATAATCAATAACAAAAGGATACTTCGATGGTTAAGCCCCTCATAAGTATGATGATAATGGCTAGCATAGGCTTGGCGGCACTAACGAGCTGCGATAATAGCGCCAACGATTCTAATGGCACTGCTACATCTTCTGCTGCGCAAACACCTGACGCAGCAGACGTGCATACTATTGACTGGTCACTGGTCGCAAGCGGCGAAAAAGCTGTTGACCCTGCCAATTATGAGTATCCGTTTGCGCTCGATAGCCAAAATGTGCGCGATTATGCGGAGTATTTCGGTGTGGATAATGCCACCGCGCAGCACAATCTGACCGTGAGTATGGCAAGCAATGAAGCGCTCTCAAAAGTACTCGATCAGCTTAGCGAAACCTATACTTCGCACGAGCTAACCGATGATAAAGAGATGAAACTTATTATTCATACCACGTCTGATGTTGCTGCCAGTAGCTATGATTACGTGCTGTCCGATGACTTTGCTAAGGGACTAGTATTACCTATCGTGATTCAGCCGGATAGTAAGAAAGATGAGGTTAAGGGGCATGGAGAGGTGGCGGAGTAGAAAACTTACGCATCGTAAAAGGTGACAACCCATGGAATGAAAAATACTTATAGGACATAGGTTGCCACTGATGCTCGAATGCATTTTTATATTTAAATATCTAGCTTAACTATCGAAATACATTACCTGATACCTCAACTGGTACGTCAACATCTTTTAGAATATGTTCAAAATATCTTTTGTGTTGAAGTGCAGCAGGAGCTATATAAATTTTATCGAGATGGTTTCTTATATTAGGCTCATACTCAACATATAGAAAACTACCGTACTCCATTGTCACCTCAGGCCTATCAATTGAAGTAATATAAATCATCCGACACTCTTGCTCTTCACGAAATGCTGAATGTTTAATGAGATATTTCAAAGGTAGGAGTATCTCGTCTACTAAGACGTTTAACTCTTTCTGCTTCAAGCTACCAATAGCAAACCTTACGTTGTTAATTTCTGCCTCTACTTCTTTATAAGTAGTTTTGAGACTATTATAAGCAATTTCAAATTTATCAGTAACTCCTGCCATATAATCCTGATAAAGACTCCATTCATATTTAGCTTGAGAATACTTTTTACCATTCTTTATTATTGTATTATCACCAAATTCGCGGAAAAATGTTAATCGATTTCGCTGTGCTAAATGAAAATAGTCTGAGGTTGGATCTAAATAAACGCATCTCATCACAGGCTGCTTATTTATTTTTCTACTATTACTTTCATCTTTAGAAGATTCGCTTTTTATGATAGAAAGTTTTTTATGATTTACATCAGAAAGATTCTTAATTACTTTTGGAGCACTATCAACTGATAAATAAGGAAGTCCTTTTATAAGGTTTTCAGACTGAAAAAACTCTTTTTTAAAGACTAAGCTCATTCCAGAAGCTTCTTTGTTATCTTGCTTACCATAAAGTCTGAACTGATTTAAACTATCATGGTTAAAAGTGAAACAGCTTATAAAAGCGTGGAATTCTTCATTGAAATCTAATGCAGTAAAATTATTATCTTTTACACCTTTTAACTTCCTAATAAGTAGTTGACCTTCACTAGGATCATTAACATTATTAATTGTATTTAGTCTGAACAAGCTCGTAGGTGTTTCCTTTCGCTCGTTACCTAATAGCAAGTTGCAAGTATATGTCGATGTGTAATGAGCAAGCTTTCTCTCAAAAGGCTTTTCTTCATCAGCGTACTTATCGAAGTCTAAAGTTAAAATATTAACTATATTTAATAATATGTTTAATAAATTTAGTGAGCTTAGACCAACGCTTTCTGTTTCTGGAAACTTTAGAAGTTCGCAAATTCTTATATAACATTGAGCTTCGTAAGGAAACATCTCTCTTGCTAATTCAAAAGAGTCTTTAGCAGATGTATAATCCATCAAATATTTATCACTGATTAATATTTTCCCTATAGCATATTGTGCTTTACCATATGCTTCTGAATCATATTTATATTCAATGTTACGAAATGCTTTTAAAGCACCATCTACATCACTATTTTTACCTAAAAGGACACCAATGTTAAACTGGGCTTTAGCATAAGCTTCAGCATCATCCATGAGTTCAATAAGTTGTAATTCTACAACTGCAGCTTTATGATACTTAAATTCTATCAAAAAATTTGCAATTTTAAATTGTGCCTTGGCATATGCTTCTAAATCGTCTGGACGTTCAACGTTGCACCATGCTAGTAGCCCACCTTCATAATCCTCATCTTCCATCAAAGCGCTTCCAATTCTTAGTTGAGCTTTGGCATATGCTTCTGGACTATCACGTTTATCAATATTACACCAAGCCAATAACGCATCATCAACTTTATTAATTTTGAATAAATTGCTTCCAATATTGAACTGTGCTCGACAATATAGCTCCGGATCATCTAGGCGACTTATATTTTCCCACGCGGATAAGGCTTCTTTAATATATCCAGCTTCTGCCAAATAAAAACCGATATCGAATTGAGCTTCAATATAAGCATTTATATTGTCGGAACGATTAATGACACTCCATGCGGATATAGCACCCTCGATGTCACTGATTTCAGATAAGACAAAACCAATATAATATTGGGCAGCGGCGTATATTTTTGGATCGTCCGAATGTTTTATACTTTTAAAATAGGTTAACGCTCCCTCTCTATTTCCTTCAGTTTCTATTATTTCACCTATAGTATATTGAGCAGCTGCATATAAAGATGGATCATCTGAACGCTGAATTTCAGAATATATTTTAATAGCATCTTCGTTAAGACTATTATCTAGCAACAACTTTCCAAGTTTGACTTGAGCTACTAAAAACAACTTGAATCCATCTTTCTCACGCGTCACTTGTAGCAGCTCTTCAACCTCTTTCCGAGTCTTATCATCCAAGCCTGTGAGGTCATCAATATTCATACCCTACTCCCCAATCAACGCCAAAAACTCTTCCTCACCCACTATCTTAATGCCCAATTTTTCCGCTTTGGTGAGCTTCGAGCCAGCTTTATCACCTGCCAATAGCGCGGTGGTTTTTGCCGAGATGCTACCGGAGACTTTGGCACCGAGCGCTTGCAGTTTAGCTTTGGCTTCATCGCGTGCCATGCTATCAAGCGCGCCCGTAATGACCCATGTTTGCCCATCGAGCGGCAATCCCTCTGACAGCACTTGCTCAACCTTATCCCAATGCACGCCAGCTTCGCGCAGTGCGGTGATGACTTCGATATTGTGCGGCGCACGGAAAAACTCATGAATAAGCTCGGCGGTAATCGCCCCAACATCAGGCGTTTGTAAGAGCTTATCAATATCTGCTGCCATCAGGGCATCAAGGTCGCCAAATTGCTGCGCCAAATTCTGTGCTGTTGTCTCACCGACGCCGCGAATACCGAGCGCATAAATAAAACGTGCCAGCGTCGTCTGTTTACTGGCTTCGATAGCATTAACGATGTTTTGCACCGACTTTTCGCCTAATTTTTCAAAATTAATCAGCTCGTCCGTATGTTTATGCAACTGATAGATATCGGCGACGGTCTTGACCAAACCGTGCTCAAAAAAGCTAATCAACCAACTTGCGCCTAAGCCATCGATATCCATCGCCCGACGTGAGACAAAGTGAATGAGCGCTTCTTGCTGCTGCGCGGGACAAAACAATCCGCCCGTACAACGTGCCAACGCTTCACCTTCGGGCAATACCACAGGCGAGTCGCAGACAGGACAGGTCGCTGGCAATTTAACCGGTTCTGAATCTGCTGGACGCTGATCTGTCCAAACGCGGGTGACTTTGGGGATGACATCGCCTGCACGGTGCACGCTGACCATATCGCCTGCGCGCACATCCAAGCGCTGAATTTCACCAAAGTTATGCAAGGTGACATTGCTGACAGTGACGCCGCCGACTTTGACTGGCTCTAACTTACCAACAGGGGTGATTTGTCCGGTGCGTCCGACTTGCCATTCGATATCATTTAGACGCGTCATCACCGTTTCGGCAGGGAATTTATACGCCGTTGCCCAGCGCGGCTCACGCGATAAAAAACCAAGCTGCTGCTGCAATGCCAAGTTATTAACCTTGATAACCATGCCATCAATCTCAAACGGCAGCTGACTACGGGTTTCAATCATCGACTCATAATAGGCTTGTACTTCGCGTGGGTTTTTTACCACTCTCACCGCGCTGACGCTAAAACCTATGTCACCAAGCCAAGCCAAGGCGGCTGATTGGGTGTCGATGCTCTCAGGTAGACCTTGATTGACTGAATAACAATAAAAAGCCAGCGGACGACTGGCAGCGATAGCGGGGTCAAGCTGACGTAAACTACCAGCGGCGGCATTACGTGGATTGGCAAAGGTTTTATCGCCCTTTTCTTCTGCTAAGCGATTGAGACGCTCAAAACCAGCTTTTGGCATCAGCACTTCGCCGCGTACTTCTAATAATGGAATCTCGCTTGCAGCAGTAAGCCAAAGTGGTAGATTGCGAATGGTTTTGGCATTTTGAGTAATATCCTCGCCCGTTTGCCCATCACCGCGCGTCACCGCTTGCACAAATTGACCATATTCGTATTTGAGCGATACCGCCAAGCCATCAAGCTTCAGCTCCATCTCATATTCAGGATTTTTCTGCGCGTCATTAAGCCGATCATTGACGCGGCGCATAAAGCCATGCAGCTCGTCATAATCAAAGACATTGCCAAGCGATAGCATGGGTACGTCGTGTTTGACTTGGGTAAAGGCGGACAGCGGCGTATCGCCAACTTGATTGATTGGACTGTCAGGCTGTATTAAATCAGGATACGCTTCTTCAAGCTCCAATAAAGAGCGCCGCAGCTGATCGTATTCACTGTCTTCTAAAATCGGGTTATCAAGCACATAATAAGCATAATTATGCGTTTTTAAAGTATCAATGAGCGTGCGCATTTGAGCAACGATGGCAGCTACATTGTCTGCAGATTGGGTATCAGCAGTATTTTTAGAAACAGCATTTTTAGAAGCAGTCGGTACAATAGAATCAGTCATAGTCGGCGTCTTTTTTTTGCAATTCAAGATGCCGATATGATAACAAGTTTACAGGTTAGTCGGATATGATTTTGTTGAAAACCGATTCTGTAGAGAGCCGCTTCTGTAGAGAACTAGGTTTATAGAAAACTAAATTTATAGACAACTAAATTTATAGAGAATCAGGCGAATGCAATGCTTTGCAATCAAAAATTAAAATTAAAAAAGGCAAATAACGTTAAGCGCTATTTGCCTTTACAATACTTTAGGAATAATTTTAACCGTTTATCTATTCAGATTTTACCCTTCATAATCGCGAACTTGGTTACGCAATTGCTGTTTATATTCTGGGGTAATGGGGTCGTTTTCTTCGTCGAGCATCACGGCGTCCAAATCGCTTGCCATCATATAGGCAATACTCATCATACTATCAAAGCTGCGTAGCGCTTGAGGATGTGGCAGCGATAAAAATAGCACCACGCCATTGTAAGTATTGGTCGCCACGCTATGCGGGTCAAAAGGCGCGATGCCACTATCGGTAATGCCCATCATGCTAAACCACAGCATGCCGGTGCCGTCTTTTTGCTCATAGCGATGGAACATATTCATCGCCCCATAACGCAAACCATATTTATCCACTAACGCCAGCAAATCACGCCCACGAATTACGGCTGCTGGGCGGTCGCGATACTGATGCGGCAAGATGGTGATATTGATATTGTCTTTGGCATTGATTAACGGACCGTTTTGCGCTTCATCAACTGGCTCTGAGAGATGCTGATCGAGTATCGGGCTATTATTATCAAAGCTTGGCTCATCAGCGGTATCAATAACTGGCATCAAACTGTCCGTCGCTGACATAAGACTTGAAAACGCGTCCGGCTCTTGCTCGATATGCATCTGCTCAGCCGCTTCGGTAAACTCGCTGTTGTCTTCTCGCTGCTGCTCTTCTTGCCAGCGGGCAAAATCAACCTCATCTACCACGCCATTATCCTCATTACTATCATGGCGGGCAGCAGTTAGTTGGGCATCGCCATTGCTATGAGATTGGGTCAATGGCGCATCTTCGACCACGGCATTGAGATAACTGCGATCAGGGGTGATGCTGGTTTCGCCTGCGACCGTATCGTCCAAGTCTGGCTGCTCGACGATATTGCGCTCATGACGCGGAATAATGGGTATACCGTTTTTATCATAATTGACCGCGGCAGCCTCAGCAGTTTTGCGCCGTTTAAAGCTGCGAATGACCATAAATAGCCCTGCAAGCACGATAAATGCGGCAATGGCGATCAAGATAAACTGGATAGCGGTCATGAGAAATACATCCTAATATATGACAAAAGGGAGAGTACAAGTGCGAAGAAATGGCAATAGTCTAGCATGGCTAATGCATATCGTCACCATATAGTCAGCGTTTATCATTGGCCTTGAAGCCTTCACTGACTAATTTTCCGACTACTCGCCTGACGTTAAATGCTAGCCCTAACTATACCACCGACAAGCGCTTGCCGTTATTAATTATTTTGCTACTCAGCTGCTCTTAATCAGAAAGGTAGCTTGCTGCCTCATCAAGCGACACACTGACCAAGGTAGAAATCCCCGCGCTCGGCATAGTAACGCCTTTTAACTCATCAGCAATTTGCATCGTCAGCTTATTATGACTGATAAAAATAAACTGCAAATCATCTGCCAACTCATTTATCAAGCTGGTAAAACGGGCGACGTTGGCATCATCAAGCGGTGCATCGACTTCATCGAGCACACAAAATGGTGCCGGATGCTGCTTAAATATCGCAAAAATTAAGCTCAGCGCGGTCAAGGTTTTCTCGCCGCCGGACAGTACCGCAAGGCGACTATTGCGTTTGCCCTTTGGCTGTGCCATTAAGGTCAACCCTGCCCGCCACTGTTCTGACTTTGGCGCATTGGTAGGCATCTCGTCCGTATTAAGCGTTAAGCTCGCTTGCCCGCCACCAAAGACTTTAGCAAATAAATTGACAAGCTCGTTATTGACCGCATCGAGTGTCTGCATAAACAGGGTTTTGGTGGTTTCATCAATCGAGGCAATCGCTTCCGTCAGCGTTTGCATACTGGCAGCAATATCTGCTGTTTGCTGCGCGAGTGGCTCTAAGCGCTCATTAACTTCTGCAAGCTCTGCTACTGCGGCGAGATTGACCGCGCCAATTTTACTTAATTGCTGCTCAAGCTTCGCACGCTCAGACTCTAATTCTGCGATTTTATCTGGGCGGACGCGGCGATCATGAGCGATAAAATCCGCCAATAAATTTGAGACGCTCATTACTTGTTGCTGATGCTGCTGAACTGTGTCCGATTGCGCTTGATATTTATGGCTGACCTTGTAATAAGCCTCTAGCGCTTCTTGGGTATGGCTACTGGCATCATCCAAACGCGCGGCGCTGAGTGCCAATTCTGTCGCGAGATTGGCAAGCTCGCCTTGCTGAATTTGCAAAGTATTTTGTAGTGTATCTAGTTCGGTCTGCTGCTGACTGTATTCCTCTTTAAGCGCTGTTAATGCCGTTTCGCGTGTGGTTAATACTGCCTGCTGCTCATCGCGCGCTTTCTGTGCGCTCTGCAATACTGATTGCAAGGTTGGCAGTTTATTTTGCTGCTGTTCATGACACGTTTTTAGACTCTGCTCGCTTTGTAGCGATTTTTCATGTTGCGTAGTTGCCCGAGCAAGACTACTCGCGCTATGCTCTAAGCGCATCTTGCTCTGCTGAATACGCAGCTGCATTGCTTGCCAAGCGTCATCATCCGCCTGCCGCGCGCGATTTAGCTCACTGCGCTCGGACTGTAATTGCTGACTTAATAAACGCGCATCGGCTATTTGCGGCGTTAGCGCTGCTATCTCACTTTGGATATGCTGCTGCTCATGAGTTAGGGTCTGCTTTTCTTGCTCAAGCTCTTGCTGTTCCTGCTCAAGGGCAACTTTATCAGCATTGAGGCGCTGACTGTCTGCTTGTAGTCGTTCCGCATTGGCGCGCTTGGTGGTCAGCTTTTGCTGGTGTTGGTGTTGATCGCGGATTAATTGCTCAGCTTGCGCGCGCGTTTCTTCTAAGCTGACCGTTAGGGCATCATAGTTGCGTTGATTATTAGCAATCGCCTTTTGCTGCTCTTGTATTTTAGTCTCGAACTCATCAAGTAAATCTTCTAGCGCTTGTAAACGGCTACGCTGCTGTAAACGCTGGCTTAAAAATTGACTATTGCTCTCATTTTGACCATTTTGCGCGCCAGCAAATTTGCTCAAATTAATCGTACCCTGACGACTGATAATCCAGCCATCAGTCGTGAGTAGAATAGCGGATGCTGGCAATGCTTTTAAAGTAACAGCCAAATCTTCTAACGTTTGCTGAGCGTTCGTTTTAGATGGCGCGATATATAGATAACAGTGCTGCCACAACGCTAAATTTGGTGCAGTAATCAGCTCTGATAATGACAAGACTTTATCCGTTAAGTGATTTGGCAAAGCACTGATAAATGATTTTGCGCCTTTATCATTTGTCTGAGCAGGTAGCCATAGACTATGACCATTTTCTAGCTGCGATTTATTCTTTGAATTGTCGTTCTCGTTTTGCGTGGTTTGATAAGTAAATAAATCTGTTAAATCCTGCTCGAGCGCTTGCCATAAGCTATTAGATTTTTGAGAGTCATCATTAATTTTCTCATCATTCAACTGGCTAGCAACCAACACATGACTATCTAACCATAACGCTAACACGCTATCGAGTAGCTCTGCGTGCTGCTGCCCTTTGGCGCTTAACTCAATCTGCGCACGTAAGGTGGTAATGGCCAATTCGTTATAATCCTTGGCTATATCACTTTCTAAAGCAGTTTTTACGTTAGCAAGCTGTTGGGGTTTTGCTGTCGGTTTCGGATGCAATATTTGATGCAGGGTATCGTACTCGCCTGCCAATACCGCATGACGTTTTTCATCCTCACTCAAATCACGCCGTTGAGTGTTTAAGCGTTGCTGTAATTCATGCGCTTGCGGTTGTAGCTCAGATAGGCGCTCATCGATACTGTCTTGTTGGCGCTCAATCTGTTGCAGCTGTTTATTGAGCTCAGTCACTTGCGCATTTAACATCTGCTGTAAATTGCTCGAATTACCTTTCTCACTTACATCAACAATATCAATAGGTGCTAACGACTGTTGTAGCTGCTGCCAGAGATTTTGCCAGTTCTGCTGGCGGCGTTGCCATTTATCATGGTTTTGCTGCTGGCGTTTTTGCGCTTGATTATTAATCGCTTGCTGCTGCTCAAGCGCTCGATTATTATCTTGCAGGCGTGATAGCTGATTTTGCGCGTCATGATAGGCGCGCTGCAACGGTTGTTCATTGCGTTTATGCGTGTCACGTTTCTTTGTTAGATCGCTAAGCTGTGGGCGCAACTCTTCTAGTACATTTTGCTGCTCAGCTTGCTCAGTTTTTAAGCGTTCAATCTCGCTTACCGCTTGCTGACGCTGCTGCTCTAAACTGGTAAGCTGCTGTGCAATTACATTTAATTGTGATTTTGCGTCACTAAGCTCATGCTCTGCTTGTTGATAGCTTAGCTGCTGCTGATAGTGGTTGCTTTGCGCATCGTCTTTTAGCCACTGCTCTTGATTGATATGAGCCGCAAGCTTATCTTGCTTCGCTTTTAGAGTCTCATAACTGGCTTGTAAAACGGCAACTTTATTAGCACTGCGCTCATGGGCGATTTTTTGCTGCTGCTGATGATGCTTTGCTTGATAAAGCTGTTGAATGGCAAGTTGCTGCTTGATATCGGCAAGCGCTAACGCTAACTCTTCGTAACGCTCAGCACTGGCCGCTTGTTTAGATAAGCGTTTTTGTTGGCTGACCAGCTCGCTTTGCATATCGTGCAGACGGGCTAAATTATCCTGCGTCTTCTCAAGTTTCTTTTGCGTCTCTTCACGGCGAGCTTGATAGCGCGAAACCCCAGCGGCCTCTTCGATAAATTCGCGTAGCTGCAGCGGGCTTGATTCAACAATACGCCCAATCATGCCCTGCTCGATGACCGCATAACTACGCGCGCCAAGCCCTGTGCCCAAGAACACATCGACCACATCACGGCGACGGCAGCGCGTACCATTGATAAAGTAGTCTGAGCGTCCCTCTAAATTTACCTGACGGCGGACAGACAGCTCGTGATAGAGATTAAACTCATGGCGAATCCCCGTCTGTTCATCTTGCGTATGCTCAAAGGTCAGCTCGACGCTGGCAACACTTTTGGCCGCTTTATCTTGCGTGCCGGCAAAGATGACATCACTCATCGCCCCGCCGCGTAATTGCTTGGCGGAAGTTTCGCCCAGCACCCAGCGTATGGCATCAATGACGTTGGATTTGCCGCAGCCGTTTGGCCCGACGATGGCGGTGATACCATGACGGAAGGTAAAAGTGGTTGGATTGGCAAAAGATTTAAAGCCTGCCAGCTTGAGAGATTTTAGGCGCATGAAATATCGATAAACTTAGCAAAAACAGGCGGCTATTCTACCGCAAATTGTGACGAGTTTTTAGAGTTTATGAGGGATGCTATAATAGGGCTGAGAATCTACATAATTCATCTAAAAAATAAAAATTAGGGCCATGACAATAACTGAAGACAATGTTGAAAAATATAATCCGCAAGAATTACAACAAAAATATGAAGAATGGTGTGAGCTGCATCGTCAGCAGCTTGAAGCGCAGCAGCAGTTTTTGCGCGCTGAAGCCTTGCAAAACGAGTTGAAAAAGTACTATCTCAACCCGCAATGGATGACAGACCGTGAAGCGGATCTGCCGATTGAGCACTCGGGTCAAGCGCACTCAATCTTTAGTGAAGATGCGCTATGGAGTATGCTCAGCGACCATGATGAGCTAGCCAGAAAGTGGATGCGTTTGGGGCTTGATGCGATTGATAGGAGATAAAGTCTAAATCACCCCAATCCCACTTAACAACAACTGACCGCCTGCGAATAACAGCAGCACGCCGAAAGCGCGTTTCAGCATCAGCGCGGGCAATACATGGGCAAGCTTGGCGCCGACCTTTGCCATCGCAAAGCTAGCGACAGATATGCATAAAAAGCCCGTGATATGCACAAATCCTATCGTACCCTCAGGCAGGTTGACCACGTCTTTACCAAACCAGGCAAAGCCTATCGCACCAGCGACGGCAATGGGCAAACCGCAAGCAGCAGACGTACCGACCGATTGTTTCATCGGCAATCCTGCCCAGTTTAAAAACGGTACGGTCAAACTACCACCGCCAATCCCAAAAATAGACGACGCCAAACCAATCCCTGTCCCTGCCCCAAACTGAATGCCAGTTGACGGTAACGGCTTACCCAATTGTTCTTTATTGGACAAAAACAACATTTTTAAAGCGACCAATAGCGCCCCGACACCGATGATGGCTTGCAAGACTTTTCCATCAATCATATCGGCGATACCGGCACCAACCAAACTGCCAATGACCAAGCCCAGCGCCATTTTGCGCCACACTTCCCAGCGTACGCCGCCGCGCTTATTATGGGCAGTCAGTGAGCTGATAGAGGTCACCACAATTGTCGCCAGTGAGGTGCCAATCGCCAAATGGGTGACCACTTCGGGTGAAAAATGATAGGCGGTAAAAATCCAAACCAATGCGGGTACGATAATCATGCCGCCACCAACGCCAAATAATCCGGCGCTGACACCCGCAAACGCCCCTGCAATCACAAACCACACATATAACATCATCGAATCGGCCTTTTATCCTGCGTCTTTTTTATTAAAATCGTATAATCATCTAATTGTATAGTCACTCGAACATTACCTGCTCAATCGCATTTGCTAAATCATAATCCGACCTTTATGCTGTTTGCTTTGTATTGTTAATGAGCAACAATCGCTCAGTATATCAAAGTTTATCCACGCCAATTTATCCCATCGACGAAACTTATTATGCCGCCATTTAACCCATCATCTGACACTTTGTCTGCCCAACCTTTTGAGTCATTGGAGTCATTGGAGTCATTAGAGCTTGAGCATTTACCTAAGCTTAACCATCGCCACCTTATTAATAGCCCCTCGACCAATAGTGAGCTGATAACAGCGCTGCAACATGGCAGCCTAAATGCAGCCGAGATGCACCTACTAACAGCGGAAACCCAAAGCGCTGGTCGCGGACAACATGGGCGCTCTTGGCAGTCGCCACGCGGCAATGTTTACCTGTCGTTATATCATCCCGTGCACATGCCGATTAGCGGTTTATTGTCGCTGATTATCGGCGTTGAACTGGCAAAAATGCCTGTAATTCAAGTGCTAAACGAACAATTGCGCGCGCAAGGCTTGGCAACAATCGGGGTAAAATGGGCCAATGATTTGGGCTTTTATTCAAAGCAATATCCGCAGCAGCATTCATTTCAAAAACAATCTGAACCTAAATCGAATGACGCTGCTTTAAAGCCGCTTGAATCTACCAAACAAACCCTACCCTTTCATAAGCTTGCTGGCATTTTAATAGAACCCGTAACAAAAGCAGGAAAATTGGTGGGCGTGGTGATGGGCGTGGGTCTAAACGTGCAAGCTACGCCTAAGCTTACGGCGCAAACTTGCGAGGGCATGAGTTATCAAGCGATTAGCTTACGAGATATTTGTGCCATACTTGAGCCAAAAGCGCCGCCTATGCCACTTCCAGACCTAAAAACGCTTTATCAGCAAATGAGTGAAGCTTTAATAGCAGCGATGACCCGCTTTGAGTATTTAGGATTGGAGAAGCCAACCGGGCAGCGTTATTATTTGGACAGTTTTTTGGCGCAGTTTGACGCGATGGATGCATTGGCAGGGCTGCGCTTGCGCGTCACCCAAGACTACAACGGCAATGTCGAGACACTAACTGGTTATGCGTGCGGTCTTGATACACATGGATGTTTGCAATTACGTGAATATAACGGTAAGATTTCTGCGCTTTTTACCGGTCGTATTGATGTAATTGGTGATGCTTAAACCTTTCAGCCTCACCCTTAAAAAACCATACTGAACGAGCACCATATAAAGGGATTTTTATGCTCTGGTTAGATCTTGGCAATACCCGTCTTAAATACTGGCTCACCGATGATATCGGGCAGATAGTTGCGCACGATGCCAAGCAGCATTTGCAAGCGCCTGCCGAACTGCTCATGGGTCTGACCGATCGTTTTGCACGTTATGCGCCGGATTTTATTGGAATTTCCTCGGTATTGGGCGATGACTTAAATGTAAAAGTATCTGAAACCTTGAGCCGCCTAAATATTCCGTTTGAATTTGTCCACGTCGATGCTGAGCATGCCTTGATGAAAAGCGCCTATGATGACGAACAGCTCGGCTGCGATCGCTGGCTACAGATGCTAGGCGCGGTGGATAAGAAAAAACGCCAGTGTGTGATTGGTTGCGGTACAGCGGTGACGATTGATTTGATTGATCACGCTGAGCATTTAGGCGGTTATATTTTCCCCAGCATCTATCTGCAACGTGAGTCGTTATTTTCTGGTACCAAGCAAATTACGATTTCTAATGGCACTTTTGATAGCGTGAGCCCTGGTATCAACACAAAAGACGCCGTCCATCGCGGCATTATGTTGTCCATCGTTGGCGCGATTAATGAAATCAGTAACCGTTATCCAAACTTTGAGCTCATCATGACCGGCGGTGATGCGCATATCATTGCCCAACATATTAATCGTTCGGTGCGTATGCGCGATGATTTATTATTAAATGGTCTGGCCCGTTATTTTGACCATAGTAAACAGACATAGTGTTTTGAGCGTTTGTATAAATAAAAAAAGCAGGCCGTTTTAAGCGACCTGCTTTTTTATTTTTAGTTTATTCGATTTAAAAGCGATGCTAGGTGCTTATGGGATGATTTTTTTGCAGCGTCTGTCACGCCTGCAAACAGCAAGCAAGAAAAAATCAGCCCATGAGCAAGAGTTTAGTATATAAAGAACACTCTATAATTTCTACTTAGTCTCGTTAAATAGCTCACGGCCGATTAGCATCCGACGAATCTCACTGGTACCTGCGCCGATTTCATACAACTTGGCATCACGCCAGTAGCGACCAAGTGGATATTCATTGGTATAGCCGTTACCGCCAAAGATTTGAATGCCCTCACCTGCCATCCACGTGGCTTTTTCGGCACACCATAAAATTACGCTGGCGCAATCTTTACGTACTTCGCGGCTATGACCGGCGCCGCGTTGATCGAGCATATCGAGATTTTTACCGACCGTATATAAGAAGCTGCGTCCCGCTTGCAGGATGGTATACATATCGGCGACTTTACCTTGGATAAGCTGAAATTCACCAATTGCTTGCCCAAACTGTTTGCGATCGTGAATATAAGGAACGACGTTATCCATCACTGCCTGCATGATTCCGATAGGACCTGCGGCGAGTACCGCGCGCTCATAATCTAGACCACTCATCAGCACCTTAACGCCTTCGTTTAAGCCGCCTAAAATATTCTCTTTAGGGACTTCAACATTGTTAAAGGTCATCTCACCAGTATGACTACCGCGCATGCCAAGCTTATCGAGCTTTTGCGCTGTACCAAAACCTTCCATACCTTTTTCAACAATAAATGCGGTCATACCTTTTGCGCCAAGCTCTGGATTGGTCTTGGCATAAACCACCATGACGTCAGCATCTGGGCCATTGGTAATCCACATTTTGCTACCGTTTAACACATAATGTCCGTCCTTTTCTTCGGCTTTAAGCTTCATACTCACTACGTCTGAACCAGCGCCCGGCTCACTCATCGCTAATGCGCCAATGAATTCACCACTAATCAGCTTGGGCAGATATTTTTGCTTTTGTTCCTCTGAGCCATTACGTTTAATTTGGTTGATACACAGGTTAGAATGCGCCCCATAACTTAACGCCACAGAAGCAGAAGCCCGACTAATCTCTTCCATCGCCACCATATGCGCGACGTAGCCCATGTCAGATCCGCTGTACTCTTCAGGAACGGTAATGCCATGCAGACCGAGCTCGCCCATTTTTTGCCATAAATCCATTGGGAACTCATCGCTGCTGTCGATTTCGCTTGCACGCGGGGCAATTTCTTTCGCTGCAAACTGCTGCACCACATCACGTAAGGCGTCGATATCTTCGCCAAGCTGAAAATTTAATCCAGGTAAACTCATAACCGTTCCTTGTATTTTGATGTTTAATTTCTTAAAAATTTAGATCTATTTAAAAAGAGACCATATAGCTGGTACAAATTTATATCGCTTGCTGTGCGACTGCATCACTCCAGAGGCTTCAAAAATGTATACCAGCTATCTATTCATTTATTTCTATTCATTTAGCTTATGACTGGCTTTATTTTTATAGTTAAGACTGACGTTTATTAATCAATGCTCGCGCCACGCTTGAACCATTGCGGCGACCCAAGAATTCACTGATACGCTCGCCAGCCACGACCAATTTATCCAAATCAATGCCCGTACTGATGCCCATACCGTGCAGCATATAGACGACATCTTCGGTGGCGACATTGCCCGTTGCGCCTTTGGCATACGGACAGCCGCCAAGCCCCGCCACTGAGGTATCAAATTCGCTAACGCCCATCTGTAAGGCAGCTAAGGTATTACTAACGGCTTGACCATAAGTATCATGAAAATGTCCTGATAGCATGCTGATATCAGCGTATTCTAAAGCGGCTTGCAGGGCGCGCTGTACTTTTAATGGCGTACCAACCCCAATCGTATCGGCAATACCAATCTGCTCAGCACCAATCTCAACCAAACGCTTGGTCACATAAGCCACTTCGCTAGGAGCAATCTCGCCTTCATAAGGGCAACCGACTGTGCAAGAGATGACGCCGCGTACTTTGATACCCTGCGCTTTTGCCGCAGCGGCAACGGGCGCAAAACGCTCAATGCTTTCGTCAATACTACAATTGATGTTTTTTTGGCTAAAGGTTTCACTGGCTGAGCCAAAAATAACGATTTCATCGGGGCGATGCACAATAGCATTTTCAAAACCGCGCATATTTGGCACCAGTACCGAGTAACAAACATCGGCATGGCGCGCGGGCGCTAATGCTTCGAGTAGCGCGCTATTATCACCCATTTGCGGCACCCATTTTGGCGAAACAAAACTGGTCGCCTCGAGCTTTTTGACACCAGCTGCAATTAAATCGTCGATCAGCGTTTGCTTAACTGCAGTCGGTACCGTCATGGACTCATTTTGCAGGCCATCACGTGGACTAACATCAACGATTCTGACGTGGTCTGGGTACGAATGGCTCATGGTTATTATCCTTTCATTGTTCTTATACTTCAGTTCTTAAGCTTCGCTAGCTTCACTATCGATACGTAGTAGCTCGTCGCCATCGGCAACCAAATCACCCGCGGCAAATAATAACTCTGCTACCACACCATCAGTCGGTGCGGTAATGGTATGTTCGATTTTCATCGCTTCGATAACGGCAAGTGGCTCGCCTTTTTTCACACTATCGCCAACAGCGACTTTAAAGGCAACGACTTGTCCTGGCATTGGAGATTTTAAGCTACCGACCGCCGCAGATTCTTCGCCGACGTGCGCCATGATATCAATAAGCGTAATCTCATCACGACCGCTATCGGTGAATACATAAACCGTTTCATTATTTGTCCAGCTCTGCGCGTTAATACGTACGCCATCTAGCCATAACGTATGATTGTGCGCGTCAGTACTGTCATAGCTAATTTCACTTTCATAGACTTTTTCTGTCTGCGCGGCGACATTAGCATTGCTCTTCTCTTCGGTATTTGCGATTTCTTTTACAATCACTAGGGTAAAGCTGCTGCTATTTTCAGCCCCTTTTTTACTTTCCGCACTATTTGCATTGTGCCAGTTGCTAATACGTGCTTGGTACGCCTGCTCATCATAAACCAAGCTAAACGAGCGCGTATAATCACTATAAGCACGGAAACCAGTCGGCTTACTGAATGGATCGATGTCTGACCCTTGTGCTGCGCCTTCACTAGCAAGCTGCTGCGTAATGGCAGTCACGACCAGCGTCGATAAATCAAGCGGATGCTGATTAAACAGCTCGTCCGCCTCACGCTCGATAAGCGCCGTATCAAGATTGGCTTGGCTAAACGACTCAGTATTAAGGATATAGCGCAAAAATGCCACGTTATTTGGCAAACCAACGATACGCGTTTGAGCGAGTGCGCGGTCGAGTTTCGCCAACGCTTGCTCGCGAGTCGGCGCATGGACGATAAGCTTCGCAATCATCGAATCGTAAAACGGGCTAATCACATCGCCTTCGCGCACGCCATCGTCGATACGTACATCGGTAATGTTAAAGGTACTGTGCTCAGGCTTTTGATAGGTAAATAAAGTACCCGTCGCTGGTAAAAAGCCATTGTCAGGATTTTCAGCGCAGATACGCGCTTCGATAGCATGACCATTTATGGTTAACTCGTCTTGCTTTTTCGGTAACGGCTTACCTGCTGCGACCAACAATTGCCATTCGACCAAATCGACACCCGAAATCGCTTCACTAACTGGATGCTCCACTTGCAGGCGGGTATTCATCTCCATAAAATAGAAATTCATCGCCCCTTCGCGCTGCTCAACGATAAATTCAACCGTACCTGCACCAAAATAATTGACCGCACGCGCCGCTTCGATTGCCGCTGTTCCCATCGCTTCACGCATGGCAGCGTCAACACCGGGTGCTGGAGCTTCCTCTAATACCTTTTGGTGGCGGCGCTGTACCGAGCAATCTCGCTCAAACAAATGCACATAATTGCCATGCATATCGCCAAATACTTGAATTTCGATATGGCGAGGTTTTAGGGCATATTTTTCAATGAGTACTTGGTCGTCACCAAAACTGGTAATCGCTTCACGGCGACAGGAATCTAGTAAGTCAATAAAATCGCTGCTATTTTCTACAATACGCATGCCTTTACCGCCGCCGCCAGCGCTGGCTTTAATTAAGACGGGATAACCGATACTGTCTGCTTGCTGTTGTAAGAATCCTGCATCTTGATTGTCGCCATGGTAACCCGGTATCAAGGGCACGCCAGCCGCTTCCATTAAACGCTTGGACTCAGACTTGCCGCCCATCGCCCGAATCGCGTCGGCAGATGGGCCAATAAACATCAAACCTGCATCCTGACAAGCCTGAGCAAAGTCCGCATTTTCACTTAAAAAACCATAGCCTGGATGGATTGCTTGGGCGCCAACATTGAGGGCAATCGCAATAATCGCATCGCCTTTCAGATAGCTGTCTTTTGGTGCAGAACCACCTAAATAAACCGCTTCATCACAGACAGCAACGTGCTTGGCGCCGCGGTCGGCATCAGAATAAACAGCGACGGTACGAACACCCATACGCTTGGCAGTCGCAGCAACACGGCAAGCAATTTCACCACGGTTGGCGATTAGAATTTTAGAAAACATAACTATCCCTGTAACTTATCGTTTTTATTTATCGGTTTGACTATCGTTTTTTGCTACTAGTCTGTCGTTAACCAATCAGGTTTACGCTTTTGCAAAAAGGCTTGCACGCCTTCTTTTCCTTGCGCTGAGGAGCGAATATCAGCGATACCTTTAACGGTATCAGCAACAAGCTCATCGGTAATCGGTGCACCTGCGACTTCGTGCAATAAACGCTTGCAAGTCTTGACCGCATTGGGGCTATTATTAACCATCTTGGCGCATAAGGCTGCGACTGTGTCGTTAAGCGATTCTTCACTAACGCGCTCATGGATAAAGCCAAGCTGCCGTGCCTTTTTGGCATCAAACACTTCCGCACTTAAGAAATAACGCTGCGATGCTCTAGCACCCAGTGCTTTGGTGACATAAGGGCTAATGGTGGCAGGGGCTAATCCCAGACGTACTTCGCTGAGGCAAAAATTGGCGATCTTAACCGCAATCGCTATATCACAAACCGCAACTAAGCCCATACCACCTGCATAGACATCGCCTTGAATCGCAGCCACCGTTGGCTTTGGACATTCATAAATGGTCTTTAGCATTTGCGCCAGTTTATCGGCATCGGCAAGATTTTCTTCATAGCTATAATCTGCCATCGCCCGCATCCAGTTCAAATCTGCACCAGCGCAAAACGCTTTACCCGCCGCCGCTAGCACAATCACACGGACATTATCATCAGCGCCAAGCGTGGTAAAAACCTCAGTCAGCTCGGCGATCATTTCGTCGTTAAAGGCATTGCGTATCTCAGGACGATTTAACGTCACCGTCGCGACGTGCTGCTCAATATCGACCAATAGGCTTTTATAATTATTCAGATTTTTTTGCATAACCTTCTCTATTTTTATATACGTGAAATGCTTGCCCATATTCCATTTAATGCTACATTCTAAACACACCAAACGTCGTCTCTTCAATCGGTGCGTTATAGGCAGCACTTAGCCCTAATGCTAATACATGACGCGTATCGGCAGGATCAATCACCCCATCATCCCAAAGACGTGCTGTCGCATAATAAGGGTGACCTTGCTCTTCGTACATTTCAAGAATCGGCGCTTTAAATGCTGCTTCGTCCTCGCTACTCCACTCTTCACCTTTACGATCAAAATTATCACGCTTGACGGTTGCCAGTACCGAGGCCGCTTGCTCTCCGCCCATCACCGAGATACGCGCATTTGGCCACATCCATAAAAAACGCGGACTATAAGCGCGGCCACACATGCCGTAGTTACCTGCACCGAATGAGCCGCCGACGATGACGGTGAATTTTGGTACTTTCGCGTTAGCCACTGCCATCACCATCTTGGCACCATGACGCGCAATACCTTCGTTTTCGTATTTACGCCCAACCATAAAGCCGGTGATATTTTGCAAAAACACCAACGGGATTTTACGCTTACAGCACAGCTCGATAAAGTGCGTGCCTTTTTGTGCTGATTCACTAAATAAGATGCCGTTGTTGGCGATAATACCTACTGGTATACCTTCGATATGGGCAAAACCGCAAACCAACGTCGTGCCAAAGCGCGCTTTAAATTCATCAAACTCGCTATCATCGACGATACGAGCGATGATTTCTTTAATATCAAAAGGTTTGCGCTTATCGGTTGGAATGATGCCGTATAACTCTTTGGCATCATAGCGCGGTGGTCGCGGTTTGATTTGATTTGGGATTTGCTTAGCAGGACGGTTTAAGTGGCTAACGATATTACGCGCTATCGATAGCGCATGGGTATCGTTTTGCGCCAGATGATCGACCACGCCTGACAGACGCGTATGCACATCGCCGCCGCCTAAGTCTTCAGCGGTGACCTCTTCACCCGTCGCTGCTTTAACGAGTGGCGGACCACCCAAAAAGATAGTGCCTTGGTCTTTGACAATGATAGACTCATCGCTCATCGCGGGCACATAAGCGCCGCCTGCGGTACAGCTGCCCATAACCACGGCGATTTGCGGAATACCGGCCGCGCTCAGGTTTGCTTGATTAAAAAAGATACGGCCAAAGTCATCTTTATCAGGGAATACTTCATCTTGGTTGGGTAAGTTTGCGCCGCCTGAATCGACCAAATACACGCAAGGTAAGTTGTTTTCTTGGGCGATTTCTTGTGCACGTAAATGCTTTTTGACCGTCATCGGATAGTAAGTGCCGCCTTTTACCGTGGCATCATTACAGACGATCATACACTCAGTGCCGTTGATACGGCCGATACCGGCAATCACGCCCGCCGCTGGAATCTCTTCGCCATACATATCATGCGCTGCCATTGGTGCGACTTCTAAAAATGGCGTACCGACATCGAGCAGGCGCTCAACACGCTCACGAGGTAGCAGCTTGCCACGCGCTAAATGCTTGGCACGCGCGCGCTCTGAACCACCTTGAGCGACTTTACGCAGGTGCACATATAAGTCATCGACTATTTCTTGCATGGCGGCACGGTTTTGCTGAAAATCGGCAGCGTTCGGACTCAATTTACTGGTTATGATAGCGCTCATGATATCCCTTTTTATACTTGTGTTTATTATTCAATAACTTCTTAAAATCTTGACCGATTTTTTGACTACTCTAAACCCAGCTCTGCCTTCATCTGCTCGATAATTTTATACTTTTGGATTTTACCGGTGATGGTCATCGGGTACTCTTCAACAAAGCGATAATAAGTCGGCACTTTATAATGGGCGATATGCTCGCTACAGAATTGGCGCACTTCATCTTCGGTTAAGCAGCCCGGCTCTTTTGATATGATCAAAGCGGCAAGCACTTCTCCATAACGCTTATCTGGGATACCGACAACTTGGACGTCACGAATTTTCGGATGGCGATACAGATAGTTTTCGATCTCAACTGGGTAAATATTTTCACCGCCGCGAATGACCATATCTTTACTACGCCCAACGATTTTGACATAGCCGTCTTCATCCATCGTCGCCAAATCACCGGTATGCATCCAGCCGTCTTGTATCGCTTCACGGGTTTTAAAGCGGCTGCCCCAATAGCCTTTCATCACCGAATAACCACGCGTTAGCAGCTCTCCTGTCTCCCCTAAAGGTACAATCTCGCCCGTTTCGGTATCGACGACTTTGACTTCAAGGGCAGGCTGCACAAGCCCGACCGTTGATACTTGTTTCTCTAATGGCGTATGCTCATTGGTCTGGCAAGAAACCGGACTGGTCTCAGTCATGCCGTAAGCAATGGTCACCTCTTTCATATGCATCTTATCAATGACGCGGCGCATGACCTCAATCGGGCAGCTAGAGCCGGCCATAATGCCAGTCCGCAAGGTCGACAAATCAAATTTATCAAATTCAGGATGGTCAAGCTCGGCGATAAACATCGTCGGTACGCCATGCAAAGCCGTACATTTCTCTTCTTCAACCGCTTGCAAGACGCTTAAAGGCTCAAAACCATCGTTCGGATAAATGATACAACCGCCATGGGTCAAAATCGCTAAGTTGCCAAGCACCATACCAAAGCAATGATATAAAGGCACGGGAATACACAGTCTGTCTTCCTCAGTGAGATTCATGGCCTCACCGATAAAATAGCCGTTATTTAAAATATTGCGGTGGCTTAGGGTCGCACCTTTTGGTGTACCTGTTGTGCCGCTGGTAAATTGCACATTAATCGCGTCGGTGTTTTTAAGCTGGGCTTGGCGCTCGGCGACGCGTGGATCATTGGCATCGCCTTCCGCCATCCAAGCAGAGAACTTCTGCATAAATTTAAACTCTTCATCAGAGTCTGGCTCATCAATCCAAATGATGCGCTCAATGGTTGGAATCTCAACCAAATCCAATTGGGTGTAATCTTTATGATAAATTTCAGGACAAAGCTCACGAATCAGCTGCGCATAATCACTGCTTTTAAAGTGGCGCATCAATACCAAGGCTGAGCAGCCAAGTTTATTTAACGCATATTGCAGCTCAAAGGTACGGTAGGCAGGGTTAATATTGACCAAGATAACGCCGACTTTTGCGGTCGCTAATTGCATCAGCAGCCACTCAGCATTGTTGTGCGACCAGATACCGATGCGATCGCCAATCTCAAGCCCCATTTCAATCATGCTGCTGGCTAATTGATTGACCTGCTGTTGCAGCTCACGATATGTCCAGCGAATATTTTGATGACGGACGACCAGCGCTTCACGCTCAGGATATTTGGAGACAATAGCATCAAAAAAATCGCCGATGGTCGCCTCAATCAGCGGTACATCGGGGCCTTTATCATAGCTTTGAGTAAGCGGCGCATTTGCCGAGCGCGCGCCCATATTTACGGTGGGAATATTATTTAGAATGCTATCGAAGTCAGAAACTTGAGTCATAACGAGTCCTTTCGTTTTACTTTTTACAGCACGCCTGAATGGTGCTAATTTTTCGCTTGTTCCTATTCTTTTTTCCTTGAACAGGTCTTAACAAGCATGAGCTACTATACCGCCTTAAATCGAAGGCTGTCAATCATAGTAATACATTATGTATCATTTAAATTAATTAATAAAAAGCATTACCCAGTAAAAGATAGCATAAAATCACGCGGTTATTATATGCAAAAAAGCCAGTTATGTATTGCTACACAGCTGGCTTTTAATAAGCATTAAGACTAGAATTTAAAGCTAAAAGTTAAATCTGCAATGGTTAAGCATTGATTAAGATTTCACCATTGGCGGTGCTTTAATCGTTACCGTCGCAGTGACGGCATTGCTATTATCAAGCAAATCAATAACCAGCTCGTCATCCGTTTCAGTAGTCACTTGCCAATTACCAGCAGCCTGCGGTACGCCAGTGACCATCACCGAAATGGCTTTATTTTTTAAGCGAATCATCGGCGGCTTATGATCATAACCGCTGTGCTCGTGACCCAAGATATCGTCAGCAATCGTCGCTGCCTGCGCACGTAGTGGCGCGACATAGCGGCAGGCGACGCCGTTGATGGACATACAATCGCCAATCGCATACACATTGGACGCATGGGTACGTAACGTGGTGGCATCGACCACGATACCAGTGCGACGATTGAACTCAACTCCAGCAGCGGTTGGTAACTTATCATCGACCGTCAGACCCGTACTAGCAATCACATGATCAACGATTAATGGCTCTGGCTGCTGCGCCGTATCGCTGTCGGTAGCGGCAACTGGTGTATAGCTGACTTGCAATTTACCATCATCATGACGCGTGACATTGGATACTTGATAACCGCCTAAAAAGTGAATCCCTTGCGATTTTATTGCTTTAGCAATACGCGCGGTCGCTTGTGCCGGTAGCATTTGCGAGAGCGGCGCGTCATTTAAGTCAATCAACGTCACTTCATGACCCGCTTTTAATAAATCCTCAGCAATCTCCGTCCCGACCATACCAGCGCCAACGATAGCAACACGCTGACTGCCCGCTGCCAGCTTTTCTTGCAGCTGCCCAAAACGCTCGATATGATTGACATGCCAAACCAAATCTTCAGGCAGACTTTTTGGAAAAATAGGATGGGCGCCCATTGCCAGCACCAGTTTGTCATAGCTAATAGTGGCGTAATTGGTATACACGGGGTCCGAGCGCAGTGCTGAGATAAGCTGTACCGTTTGGCTAGCAGGGTCGATATCGGTCACTTGCGTATTGGCAAGCAAATTGATATTTGCCGCCTTTGCCGCATCGCTACCGGTCGCCCGTACCAAATCCGCGGCGTTTTTCTGCTGGCTAATTGCCATGGTTAGCATGGGTTTATGATAACGGTCGCCATTATCAGCTGTGATTAAGGTGATGGGAATGTTTTTATCTTTTGCGCGAATGGCATCAATCACGTGCCAGCCTGCCAAGCCTGCACCAATAATAACAATACCTGCCGATTGATTTTCTACACTCATAATGACTCCGAAACACTATTTATTATTTGTTATGAATTTGGAATAGGATTAAAAACTGATGGCGTCTATTGTAGCAGCAAATAGGGAACACTTGTAAGCTGAGAGTAATGAGCAAAAAGTAAAAGACATAAAAAAGCGCCTTTATTAAAGACGCTTTGATAGATACTTAAAACACAGTACTTAGTTTCAATGATTGAGAATTTTTGATAAAAACAGCTGCGCGCGCTCACTTTTTGCGCCTTCAAAAAACTCATCCTTACTACAGTTTTCGACAATATGCCCTTCATCCATAAAAATAATCCGATTGGCCACCTGACTGGCAAAGCCCATTTCATGGGTCACGCACATCATGGTCATGCCATCGCGGGTCAACTCGACCATCACATCGAGCACTTCTTGAATCATCTCTGGGTCAAGTGCGGAAGTTGGCTCGTCAAATAGCATCGCTACCGGATCCATCGCCAAAGCACGCGCAATCGCTACGCGCTGCTGCTGTCCGCCTGATAGCTCGGCGGGGTATTTTGGCGCTTGCGCACTTAAGCCCACACGGTCGAGATAGGCCATGCCTTTTTTCTTAGCCTCATCTTCTTTACGGCCCAACACTTTGATTTGTGCGACCGTTAAGTTATCGATAATAGTCAGATGCGGAAACAACTCAAAATGTTGAAATACCATGCCGACGCTACTACGCAGCTTAGGCAAATTGGTTTTTGCCGCGCCAACTGAGATACCATTGACCATGATCTCGCCCTTTTGAAATGGCTCAAGCCCATTAACGGTTTTAATAAGCGTCGATTTGCCACTGCCCGATGGCCCACAAACCACCACCACATCGCCTTTATGCACGTGAGCAGTACAGTCAGTTAGCACCTGAAAGTCACCGTACCATTTGCTAACGTCAGTCATTTTGATGACTATCTCAGCGCTCGCATGACCATTGTCGGTGACCAGTCCGCCAAATTCATTTATATAGGTGTCAGCATTGTTTATCACTGGCTCATTTATCACTGGCTCATTCATCACTGGCTCCTAACCACTTTTTTCATCATTATTAAATGAAAATCTTAATAGTAAAATACTGCGCCAAATTTAAATTAAAACCTTAAGCGTTTTTGCAATTGCTGTACGCCGATAGAGGCACTTAAGCTGATAATAAAATAAACAGCTCCCGCGCCTAAAATATAAGGCGTCAGTAAGCCCATCAGCTCACCCCGAACGTAAGCGGCGCGGAAAAAATCCGTCAACCCAATAGCAAAAACCAGCGTCGTATCTTGGAATAAAATAATACATTGCTGTAAAATCAGCGGTAGCATTTTGCGAAAAGCTTGCGGCAATATCACCAAACGCATGGTTTGCCCATAAGTCATGCCAAGAGCCTTTGCGGCATTCACTTGCCCGCTACCGATAGATTGGATACCTGCGCGCACCACCTCTGAGAAGTACGCCGCTTCAAACATCATAAAAGCGACCACACACGAGGTAAACGCGGTATCGAGCTGTAAATATTTACCGGCTATCCAAAAATACATCATCGGTACGGCAAAATAAAACCACAGCAATACCAATAGCAACGGCACAGAACGAAAGTAATTGACGTATAATTTGGCAGGAATTTCTAGCGCTTTGATGCCGGACAAACGCATTAGAGCCAATACCGTGCCTAAGCTAATACCGCCTAAGATAGCGAGAAACAATACTTTTAAGGTGGTCAGCATACCGCCCATCAAGCCCGGATACGCCGTTGCAAGTTCGGTCATCATATTCATTTTTGACTCCCTGCAATCAGCCCAGGTACTCGTAATTTACGCTCAATCAGTCCCATAATGGCAATTAACGACAGATTAAAAACCAGATAAATAATGGTCGCATAAGTGTAAATCTCGAGGCTGTTTTGGGTATATTCACTGATGGTTTTGGTTTGGCTAATCAGCTCCATCACCCCGACCAGCGACGCTACCGACGCGTTTTTAAAGCAGTTGGTGAGCTCCGAGCTTAGTGGTGGCAAAATAACACGAAATGCCTGCGGTAGTAGCACTTCTTTATACGCCTGCGGAATCGTAAAGCCGAGCGCGTAAGCAGCATTGATTTGCCCTTCAGGTAAGGATTCGATACCGGTACGCACCTGCTCAACGATACGCGCGGCGGTAAATAATCCTAAGCCAATACTGGCGGACAGCATGGCTGAGGTATTAGGCGATAAGTCTTTATACCACCACTCTTGTAGTGCAGGCGTCAGCCAACCGGGGGCGATATAAAACCAAAAGAATAATTGTACAAGAAGAGGAATATTACGAAAAAATGTCACATAAGCGGTACCAATACTACGCGCCGCTTTATTTGGCAAGGTGCGCATGATGCCCAAAATAGTACCAATCACCATGGCAATCGCCCAAGCGATACTGCCAATCAATAGCAGCCAGCCAAGACCGGTCACCATCCAATGCAGGTAAAGCTCGTTACCGATACCGGTCTGCTCAAAGAGCACACCCCAGTTCCAGCTATAATTCATGATTGTCTCTCCAAGCAGCGATTGAAAAGCTAACGCGCCCGATTGACATTGCTGTCAATCTGAGCGCGTAAGCAAGCTATGTTGAGGGACAATAATTACTGTGCTGTCGCGACTTTTGGCTGAGCGCTATCATGTGGATTGGCAATCAAGGCTTTTAGATTGTCTGACATCTCAAAGTTTAGATTGACGTTTTTTGGCGGAATTGGGTTGGTGAACCACTTATCATAAATGCTATTAATCTCGCCTGAGCTAAAGACATTGGCAAGCGCTTCATCGACCACCGCTTTAAATTCAGGATCGTCTTTACGCATCATACAACCATAAATCTCAAACGATTGCGGCGTACCAACAATCACCCATTCATCTGGATTTTTGGCTTTGGCTTTTTCACCGGCAAGTAGTACATCATCCATCATAAAGGCATCGGCACGGCCGTTTTCTAGCATAAGGAAAGCTTCGCCATGGTCTTTTGCCGAGATGACATTGATGTCCATTTCATTTTTATCATTGTATTCACGAATATAACGCTCTGAGGTCGTACCAGCAGTGGTGACCAAAGTTTTACCTTTTAGGTCTTCAAAATCTTGAATACCTGAGTCTTTTTTGGTCAATAAACGCGTGCCAATTTCAAAGAAACCATTTGAGAAAGCCACTTGTTTTTGGCGCTCTTCGTTATTGGTGGTTGAGCCACATTCAAAATCGACCGTGCCGTTTTGCACCAGTGGAATACGCGTTTGCGAAGTAATCAAGTTATAACGAATTTTTAAATCCGGCATATTAAGCTTTTCTTTTACCGCATCGACCACTTTCATTTCTAAATCGTGCGCATAGCCAATCGGCTGATTTGGGTCATCAGCGATGTAAGAAAAGGGGATAGAAGAGTCTCGGTGACCGACCACGATAGTGCCCGATTCTTTGATTTTTTGTAGCGTACCGTTGGTATTTGCTGCCGCTTCTGTCGTCGCCGTGCCATCTGCTGGCGGCGCTTCGGTGTTGGTTTGATTGCTATTATTACAGCCCGCTAGGCCAAGTGCCATAAAGGCAACCAACGTTAGCGGTTTTGAGATTAAGTAGGTCATGAGATACATCCTTTTATCACATTTATACAAACTAGGAGGGGACTTTGACGGTATTTATGCCATTATTTGACTTTATATAAGCCCTTGGCTGACTTTTCCGTCATGCATCCATGCTGTTGCTTTAGGTTATAACTATGCAACTTAATGTTACTGTACAACAATTTGCGTGATTGGGGTAAACTTTTTTTAATGAGACTGATATTTTGCAGATTTCGTTTAACAATCATTTAAATTACGCCAATAACCAAGCCGCTATGATTGATAAATAATCATTAATCCCCATAAAGCTAACAACTTCTTAATACTAGTTATGACCTATGACCCAAGATACTCAAGTCCCAAATGTCGATCAACAAGCGAGCAGCCACCGCGATAATGACGTACGCCAACGCTTTTTTATCGAAGACTCACCGGTGCGCGGCGATGTGGTGCGCCTATCGCGCAGCTATGCGACGACCATTGCCCAAAAAGCTTATCCTGAAGCCATTAAGCGCTTATTAGGTGAGATGCTGACGGCGGCAAGCTTGTTGATCAGTACCGTTAAAATTAATGGTCGCTTATCGATTCAATTACAATCATCAGATAGTGACAGCTTGCTCAATTGGGCAATGGCAGAATGCGACCAAGACGGTATCATTCGCGCCCTTGCCAGCTGGAAAAATGACACCGACGAGCAAGTGCAAGCGTGGGAAAATATGATCCATGCCAAAGACGCCTTTGCTGAGCTCGGCGCTGCTGGTCAAGGCGTGTTATTTATCAACATCCAGCCTGATGGCGGCGAGCCGTATCAAGGTATCGTTGAGCGTAGCCATGACAACTTAGCTGATTGCTTAGCGCATTATCAAAAACAATCGGCGCAGATTCCAACGCTGATCAATCTGGCATCCGATGGTTTGCAAGCCGGTGGTATCTTGGTGCAAATGCTACCTCGTACCGCAGCCGAGACCTATGAAGTCGAGCAAAACCAAGATGCTGGTATCGATGATGACTTGTGGACACGCTTAAGTGTGCTCACGCGCACGCTAAAAGCAGAAGAGCTGACCACGCTTGATGCCAATGAAATCCTGTACCGTTTGTATAATGAAGAAAAAGTCGTTGCCCCTGAGCCTGTAGCGTTATCGTTTGGCTGCACCTGCTCACGCGAGAAGTGTGAGATGGCCATCGAGCAAATCGGTGAAACCGAAGCGTTAGATATCGTGGACGAACAAGGCGGTACGTTTGAGATGGACTGCGGATTTTGCGGTGAGGTCTACAAATTTGATAAAGACGATGTAGCGGCTATTTTTGCTGAATAGCTTCTTATCTGTTTTCTACCGTCCCTAAAATTTAAAACCCTCAAGTGTCATGCTTGAGGGTTTTTCGTTTTTATAATTTTATTGATAATAACATTCATAGTGTTAACACCTTAAATCTCGACCTCGTAATCTATCGGATAAGAATAGATACGGCTATCAAGCCCATATTTGGCGTCATGCGCGTCGCCTAATCTATTGGCTGATAACCAAGAAATCACTTGCGCAAGCACCCGATCGTTATAAGTTAAATTCATATGATTGACGCCATAAAATATCGCCTTATGACCCTCGGGCACATTCAATGTATGCTCTTCGGTATATTCGCCAAGTGCCGATTCTACCGAAACCAGCCCATCACCGAGTAAGCTTGTGGTCTTAGATTTATAATGCACCTCAACCATAGCTGCCGCGACCAGATAGGTATTTACATGTAAAGGTAAGCGCGTCGGATGGCGAAATTCTGCGGGCAGCACACTGCGCCCTTCAGCTGATTTCCAGTCCGCATCGCGAATACTGCCGTAACGTAAATCAATAATTCCCGCACTACGCAAGTCGCCTAACTTGGCTAATGAGCCTGCAAAAGGCAATTTAGCGATTTTATCTTGAACAAAATGACCAATCTGCTCTAAGCTTGCGCCATGATGTGGCGAGCCTAAAGTAATAAGATTGCCCACGCGTTCGACCCAGCTAAAACCTTGTTCTTTACCATAAAATAGCGCGCTACGACTCAGCAAACCGCCCATGCTATGGCCGATTAAGTCAAGCTGGGTGATATCTGGATTATTCTCCACCAAATCTTGCAAGACTTTAGCAAAGCTACGCCCATTACTGGAGATACGCCGACCGGTATTATAGTTCAAATATAAAACTGTACTGTCTGGCAACTTGTGGGTCAGCATAGCACCGAGATTATTTTCGCCCGCAACTTGCCAGCTTAAATGACTCAAACAAAGCCCATGGCATAGAATAATCACCCGCCCCGATAGTGCGCCACTTTGCACATAATTGTCTTTATCGTATAGCATCATCGACACGGCCAACGGATTGTCATGGGTGACAAGGTGGTCGCCCATCACGCCATTTAGGATATTGACCATACGCCGTAAGTTTAAAGGCAGTGGTTGTATTTTTTTGGGTTTTAAAACCGTGTTATACAAACGTAGCCCTATGGCAATATTGTTGCCGACCAATTGCATCGCTTGACGCACCGTACCATAAATGCGCCCGGTGATACCGCGCTGCCAGTGCTCAAGATTACCATTATTAAACCGCCCCAAAGGACGCAGCAAAATCTCACGGTGGATAGCTTCGACAATATCCGTTACTTCCACGACACCCATAGTAGCAAGCTGCGCCAAGCCTTCAAAAAAATCCACCAAAGAGATTGGTTGATGCGGTTTTATCACACTGTTATCGACATTTTTGGCGATCAGCTCATCGACATAAATATAGTCAAGTTCTGCTAGCGCTTCATAGACATCGTCTTGAAAGTCTGCTTTTGCGCTCAATTCACCATCAGAGGGACGCCGAGTGGTCGCAAATAAATCGTGTATGGTTTCTATAGGTCTTGGATTGGGCATAGTGTTGCTACAGCAAGCGATTAAGGGTAATTGCCATACTAGCCTGTAAATGCCATAAACAGAAGAAAATGATTTAACTATCAGGTATTTTTATGGTTAAAAAAACAGGGAACTATAAAATATCGAAACTTACCCATTAGTAGCTATCGCCTACAACACAAAAACCCTAAAGCCATGACTTAGGATTTTTATGTTTGTTCAGACGTATCATTACTAATGCAAATAGTTAACTAGACAAAGGATTCTGCCAGTATGACGTCACCATCTTCGCGTGTAATCATAACTGTCGCTGAGCGCGGGGTACTACCGCCAGCCACTGCTCCCCATGTATTACCCGGATGCTGAATATTAATAAACAAGGTTTTAAAGTCTGGCGTCATCGTGATACCTGTGACTTCACAGCCCTCCGGACCGACAAAAAATCGTTTGATGTTATCATTGCTAGCAGGCATACCGACTCGGGTTTGTTGCCCTGCTGACGTGGTTTGAATGGCGCCATCGCTTACATTACCTGGTAGCGCTGCCAGTAACATACAGCTGCTGGTATCGGTATAAGCGCCGTCGTCTGTTTGAATCCATAGAACGCCGCGTGGATCGAAGTATAAGCCATCGGGAGAAGAAAAATCATTACTGTCATTTAATTGCGATAAATTTTCTGCTACTAAATCATTCGGTGCAGCAAATAAATAAATGTCCCAGTCAAAACTGGTTGCCGCATGATCACCGCCCGCTTCTGCCCAGCGAATGATATGGCCGTTGTCATTGCCACGCGCTTTGCCGCCAGTATTATAGCTGCGCGGATTGGACGCCGACACTGGCTGATCATCTCGTACACCACGATATTTATTATTGGTCAAAGTCACATACACTTCACCCGTTATCGGGCTGACCGATACCCATTCTGGTCGATCCATTTTGGTTGCACCGACTGCATCTGCTGCCGCGCGAGCAAAGACCAATACCTCATCTTGTCCATGAAAAGGCAACTCGCTGTTCAAAGCATCCAGTCCATTTTGACCATGAATTAACGCTTTCCATTCACCGTGACCATTTTCATTAAAGATAGCAACATAGAGCATGCCCTCATTCAAATACTTGTCACCCGCTTTTAATCCACCACCGATATCAGCATTTGACCAGGTGGCTTTGGAGACGAATTTATAAATATATTCACCGCGAGCATCATCGCCCATATAAAACACCACCGGTTTGCCTTGTTCAACGGGAGCATAAGCACAGTTTTCATGAGCAAAACGTCCCAGTGCCGTGCGCTTTTGGGGCATGGAGTTTTGATCAAAAGGATCAATTTCGGTGATATAACCAAAGGTATTAAAACCATTTCGATAATCGTCAGTAGCGCTAGCACTAGTGGCGGTCATATCCCAGCGTGAAAACTCGTCTACGATCTTGGCATCTTTGGCATCAGGGGTGTGCCAAAGATATTCAAAGCCAGAGAAATTTTCCGTTGCGCCATAGCGCTCGCGACCATAATTTTGTCCTGCGCTCAGCTGACTGGCATCTTGCCCACGGGCAAACACCCCTAAAAAATTCTCTTCGGTGGTTAGATAGGTGCCCCATGGTGATAAGCCTGCGCCGCAATTGTTGTTGATACCACGAGTTTGAAAGCCTGTTGGGTCAAACTTGGTCTTGACCAAATCAGAGCCCGCAACAGGACCTGCTAATTGCGTGGTTGTACTGCTGGTGATACGGCGATTGTATTTTGAATTGGGGACCATTTCATAGCCCATGCCATCGGCGCGGCGCTTCATCTCGACCACCGCTACCCCATGACAATTCACCTCACGGCGTACGTCGCTTGCAAGTCGACGATTTTGAAAGATTGGCGCAGCATTTTTATCTTGGATCACATGGTAACCAAATGGGCTCAGCTCGCTGCTATTGACGTATTCATGATTCATGACCAGTAGTCCATTCTCTGATGCTTTGGCATCATAGGCAGTGCCCTTTTTGCCAAAGAACCACATGCCATCATGGTTATCACCCATACGCCATTCGAATGACTCAGCTGACTGCTCGCGATTGTCTTTCCAATCATCAATGCCAGATATCAGCGGCGTGCCTAAAGGCAGTATTATCTCAGCCTTATAGCCTGCCGCCACGCTCATGGTTTCGGCAGTCGAATGCGCCACTGCGGTAAACTTCAAAGTTTCGGGACGCTTGAGATCACCTTGTGCAGGGATAGCAGCATCATTGCCATTATTTTTGGTAGGAATACTATCGTCATCGTCGCTACAGCCAACTAAAGGTAGCGCTCCAAAAAACGCCGCCGCCGTCAATCCTGTGCCACCTTTTAGGATACTACGCCGATTTAAACGGCGACTAATAATGGTTTGAAAATCAATATTGTTGCTCGGATTAGAATCTTCAACGACTTCATGGGCAAGCGGTTGTTTGTTATTCAATAATGTCATTATCAGTCACCTTGCTGTTAGGCTTGATTGGCATGAGAGAGTTGATTGCAGTCTCGTAATTGCAATCACCAAAATACGAATTATGCCTAATTCTACTGAGTGTTTATGACAGTACGTTGAAAACCAAATGCCGATTTGATAGTTATTTAATGATAAGCTTAGGATAAATGACTATCACCACTGATAAACCAAAAAAATCCCAAGCGTTCACTTGGGATTTTTTTGATAGCGTTAAGCATTAATGCCTTTACAGATTAATAGGTGATAGCTGCGATAAAAACTTATTTAACCTCTGTCTGCCACTGATGAGCGCCTAGTTTTAAAGTCAACACATCGCCCGCATGTAAAGCGCCAACGCCGCTTGGTGTCCCGGTCATAATGACGTCGCCTGCTTGCAAACTAAAAGCGTGACTGATATTAACCAATAACTCATAAACGGGAAATAGCATCAAGGCGCTATCGCCATCTTGCTTGAGTTCGTTATTAATATTCAGCTGGTAATGGACGTTTTTGAAGTCACCAAAGGCATTTGCATCGAGCCAGTCAGCAAGCACACAAGCGCCATCAAAGCACTTGGCGCGCTCCCAAGGATGACCTTTTTCTTTCAGCTCAGTTTGTAGCTCACGCAAGGTCAAATCAAGCCCTAATGTCACGCCACCAATAGCTTGTTTCGCCTCTGCAAGCGTGGCTTTTGATAAGTCTGTTGCCAGCTGAATACAAAGCTCAGCTTCATAGTGGGTTTCGCCAAAGATGGCAGGGTTTGGTCGCTCAACACCCTGATGGATAGATACCACCGAAGAGGCAGGTTTCATAAATAGCATCGGCGCGCTAGGCACTTCATTGCCCAACTCCTCTGCATGCGCCGCATAGTTGCGCCCGACACAGACGACTTTACCGATAGAAGTACGCAGACGTTCGCTATTATCAATGCTGGTATCACTATTGGTATCAGTGGTGCCAGCAGTATCTTTCACATTACCAATAATAGCGTTGGCGATGGACATATGGGGCGATGAGCTCATACTATTTCCTTAAGGCCGATTTTTTAATTTATGACCACTATAGCTTTTTTATTTTGCCGTGCCTACTTTTAAGGAATGGTATTGGTAACCACGTCTGGCGGCACATAGCTGGCGTGACGATTCATACGTTTTTCAAACAATCTAAAGCTAAATAAAATCACCCACGACAGCAGCAGATAAACGACACCGGCCGCAAAGAACAATTCCATCAAGGTATAAGTACGCGCACTAATCGTACGCGCAACGCCGGTGATATCCATCAACGCAATGGTGGATGCCAGCGCGCTTCCCTTTAGCATAAAGATAACTTCGTTACTGTAGGCAGGAATCACAATGCCAAAAGCGCGCGGTAAGGTAATACGCGTCAGCTTCTGCCATTTTGACATGCCAATGGCATCGGCGGCTTCAAGCTCGCCCACAGGAATATTTTGGATTGCACCGCGAATAATCTCTGCCAAATAGGCGCTGGTATTAAGGGTAAAGGCGATGATGGCACACCAATAAGCTTGGCTAAGTACCGGCTCCCATAAGAACGAGTTACGTACCGCTTCGAACTGCCCAAGCCCATAATAAATCAAAAATATCTGTACCAGTAGCGGCGTGCCACGGAAAAAGAAGATATATAAAAATGGTAAAACTTGCACCAGCCAATTTTTGGACAGGCGCAATAATGCCAAAATCAAACCAAAAAACAACCCAATAATACCCGAGAATACAACGAGCTGGACGGTCAATACCGCGCCACCCATTAAATCAGGAATATGGTCAAAAATGACCTGCCAATTCCAATCCATAGTATCTCTCCTCTACCCTATGGTCGATTGACTTTGAGTGGTTTGATGGTGGGTTTGACGGCTGAGCTTTTTAGCATAACGCGCCGCCGGATTGGCACGCCACTCAAGCCACATCATAAAACCGGTAATCAACATGGTCAGACCCAAATAAATAATCGCCGCGGCCATATAAAAGGTAAACGGCTGCTGTGTCGACTGCGCCGCACGCGAGGACTGATACATGATATCTTTTAGACCGACGACCGACACCAAGGCGGTATCTTTGAGCAATACCAAAAACAAATTGCCGAGACCTGGCAGTGCAATCTGCCAGACTTGCGGCAAGGTAATACGATAAAAAGTCTGAAAAGGTCGCATGCCAATCGCTTGCGCCGCTTCTCTTTGCCCTACCGGAATCTCTTGAATGGACATACGAAAAATTTCGGTCGCGTACGCACCAAAGGCAATTGATAACGCCATGACCCCGCCCCAAAACGCGCTAATCTCGATATAGTCGTTATAGCCGAACTTTTTGAGGATACTCATGAGCAATATCGAGCCGCCGTAATAAATAAACAGCACCAATAACAGCTCAGGGATGCCGCGCATCGTGGCAGTATAGACCGTCGCAAGCTTACGCAGCAGCCAGACATTGGACATCTTGGCGGTCGCGCCAAGCAAGCCTAACGCCATACCGATGACCAAACTGGTCAGCGCCAGCTTTATAGTGACGGTAGCGCCGCTTAGTAATAGCGCGCCAAATCCTTGTAAATCAAACACAATTATCCACTCAGTCTCTTTATATTAGCAAGTTGCAAAATATGAGTTAAAAGAATCAGCATCAATAGCTGAGCGCTGCGAATAGTCGTATGACAAACCGCATAGATGGCGGTTTTTTGCGTCATAGAATGACGTGATATCCATACGATTACGGCGGCGGAAATTGACACAGTAGAAATGAGCGCTGATTTTATCATATTCGCTGCCAGCTATGTTAATACTCACGCATAAAAGCGCTGCCTAAATAGATACTTATCAGGATAAATAGCCTATAAATCAGTGATATCTGATAAAAGTTGACCCTTCATAATGCATAAAATTGTGGTGATTCTTTGAGTAAGGAATCATGATAATCATTTTTAAAAAAAATCGATAGAATAATAACCAGATGCGAGTAGGATAAATTTTTCTTGCTTGCCGTGCGCTTTGCACTCCAGAGGCTTCGAAAAATTTATCCCCCTCGCCCTGTATTGGTTGTAAAGTAACCCTATTATTAAAGCAAAAAAGACATCACCCTGATGGTAATGTCTTTTTGCTTTTATGACTTCACGTTTACCGCTAAATAGGGAAAACCGTGATTAATATAACAATGATAATAAGCGCTTATTGCGCTGCATTTTCTACCGTTGGTTCGGTTGATACTGTCTCAGTGTTTGCCACCTTCGCTGGTACGGCAAAATATTTTTGATTGATTTTATCGTACGTACCATTGGATTTTAGATTGGCCAAAGATTTATTGATTTTGGTTTGCAAGGCTTCATCGTTAGGACGCACGGCAATTGCAAAATTATCATTGATATCTATCTCATCGCCTTTTATTGCATAATTGCTGCCTGATGCTGAGCCAAGCCACTCTAGCGCTGGGAGTTTGTCAGATATCATGGCATCAACGCGACCAGAACCCAAATCCAAAAAGGCATTACTCAAGGTATCATAAAGCTTCATATCAGCTTTTGGATAGGCATTTTCTAACCACTGCGAAGAGATGGTCGAGCGCTGGGCGGCAATAGAATGGGCATTGATATCGCTGCTATTGGCAGGATCAAAGCTGCTGTCTTTTTTGGCTAAAAATACCAAGGCATTGCTAAAGTACGGATCGGTAAAAGCCACTTGCTTTGCGCGCTCTGGCGTGACCGACATTGCCGCGACGATGGCATCATATTTACCCGCTTTAAGCCCAGGAATAATACCGTCCCAATCTTGCGCTATGATTTCACAGGTCATCTGCAAATCGTCACAAATAGCATTGGCGATTTCAACATCGAAGCCTCCAAGCGTGCCATCGGCATTGGTATAATTAAAAGGGGCATAAGCGCCTTCGGTGCCGATACGTAGTATATTATCATCGTCGGTCGCCGCGCTATTATTATCAGCCGCTTCTGACGTTTTAGTCGTCTCTGCGCTTGCGCTTTCGTTAGTCTCATTTTGACCATTACTACAGCCCGCTAAAGCCAACAATGCCGCTAGGGCTAGCATCGATTTTGTCTTTAACAAGTGCTTACTGGCGGATGAGGTGGCAGAGGGCGTACTAGGAATAGGGGCTAAAAGAAGATGGTTGCTCATAATCATCCTTGATGTTGTTATTTGACATTATTAATTGGCATTGGTACTTTGGAAAGTATTGTAGATGGCATAAAGCACGCTTTAATTAAAACGTGCTTTATTAAAATCAGCGCTTATCTAATAGATTATGAGAGACAGCTCTATTAATTAGTCGCCGTTTCTGCTTGCTCTTCTTTGGCTATTACTGCATTGGCATCGACATTACCATCATCAACGACCACCACTTCTTTGACACCATCAGTCGCTACTGCTTTTTGCGCCGCCGCTGTTGAGCTGGTACCAAAATAACTGCCTGTGATTTGGTCGTAAGTGCCGTTGTCTTTTAGTTCAGCCAACGCTTTATTAAACTTGGCAACCAATGGATCGCCTTTACGAAAGGCAATACCCATCGCATCATCGCTGGTGCTGATTTCTTGACCTTTGACTTCGTAGTCTTTACCGGCGTCGGTTTTTAGCCAGTCAATACCAGTGACTTTATCAGACATCATGGCGCGCACGCGACCTGAGGTTAGGTCTAGATAAGCGTTGTCTTGAGTGTCATAAAGCTTGATGTCAGAGTCGGCATGTTTTTCTTGTAGATATTGTGACGCAACCGTCGAGCGCTGTGAGGCAACTGGCTGACCTTTTAGGCCATCGACGGTAATATCATCGCCTTTTTTACCAATGAGGATAATGCCAGTATGAAAGTACGGGTCGCTAAATTCTACGACTTCTTTACGCTCAGGGGTGATTGACATACCAGCAATGGCGGCATCAAATTTCTGCGCATTTAGCCCTGGAATGAGGCCGTCCCAATCTTGCGAGATAACTTCACATTCAGCTTTCATTTGCGCACATAAGGCGTCTACCAGCTCAATCTCGTAGCCGATTAATTTGCCATCGGCGTCGGTATAGCTAAAAGGCTTATAGCTTGATTCTGTAGCGATTTTTATATGTAACGGTGCGTCGCTTGTAGCAGCGGCGTCCGTATTTTCTGTAGGCGTTGAGCTATTGTTACAAGCAGCAAGCATCAGCATCGCTGCACTAAGCGGCGCAAGCCATAGCGCTTTTTTGCTCATTGATGAGGTCATTGAAGTGATCATAGAGGTTATTCCTTAATATATTTACCAGCCGTTATTCATCCGCAATGGGTCAGACATTGGTTAATCGGCGCTTATTGAAACCGTCTGTTGACTAATAGCTATCAGTTAAAGACTTCTCGCAAAGCGCATCAAGCAAATTACTGACCGAAGTTTTCTTGCTCAAGACGGGCAAGCTCACCGTTGCTACGGATTTCACTCAGCGCTTTATTAAAGTCGTCTTTGATTGAGTCACCTTTACGGACAGCAATGGCAATATTATCGTCGTTATCAATCTCATCACCCACGATACCAAAACCTTCTGGATTGTCCGCTAACCATGATTTGGCAGAGACTTTTTCAGCAAGTACCGCATCGCTACGACCAGATTTTAGGTCTAAGTAGGCATTGTCATAATTATCATAAAGCTTGACGGTGTTGCCGTCTTTACCTTCATAATTATCTTGTAAATACGCGCCAGGTGTCGTTGAACGCTGGCCACCAAGGGTTAGGTTTTTAATGGATTTGGGGTCAAAGCCGCCTTTGGTATCGGTAAGCCAAACCATGGTATTGGCGAAATACGGCTCGCTGAAATCAACCTTTTCTTGACGCTCTTCAGTGATTGACATACCAGCGATGACGGCGTCGTATTTTTGCGCCAATAGACCTGGAATAATACCGTCCCAATCTTGAGCAACGATTTCACATTTGGCTTGCATTTGCGCACATAAGGCATTGGCGACGTCGATATCGAATCCTGCCAAGCTGCCATCGGCATTGGTATAGTTAAAAGGAGGGTATGCGCCCTCAGTGGCAATACGAATGGTCTTGCCGGCCGTTTCTGCGGCAGGGGCATCAGCGCTGCTATCAGTGGCGTCATTAGCAGACTGACTACAAGCGCCAAGCATAAGCGCGGCGGTGACGGTCATCGATGACCACAAAAGGCGAGAATTCGACATCATACATTCCTTAAATTCTGATGAGGTTTTTGATATAGGGTTCTGATATTTTGTTCTCTGACGTCCCTGCCAGATAAGCAAGTCAATGAACATAAAGACATAGGCAGACGCCAGTTGCGACTGCCTATAAACCCTTTGATAATACCTGACTCAAATATCAAAAACAAACGTTTTGCATACCAACTGTGATTATTCGGTAATAAAAAGACTAAGAAAATTTAGGCCAAGAAAATTACTGAGGGCAACTTTTGTATCACAAGCGTTTTAGGTTTTTTGACATTCAACCAAACACCTGTAAAACATTCGCTTCTAGTTTTGACGATGCGATGCCATAAAGTCTTTAACGCGCTCAGATTTTGGATGGTCGAAAACTTGCTCAGGTGTACCAATCTCTTCGATGATACCTTGATGCAAGAACACCACTTTGCTTGATACCTCACGGGCAAAGCGCATCTCGTGGGTAACAATCAGCATGGTACGCCCCTCTTCGGCAAGCTCACGCATGACCGCAAGTACTTCATTGACCAGTTCGGGGTCAAGGGCCGAGGTTGGCTCATCGAACAATAGCACCTGAGGTTGCATGGCAAGGGCGCGTGCTATCGCCACACGCTGACGCTGACCGCCCGATAAATTCGCAGGATAAGCGTCTTTTTTATCGAGTAAACCCACTTTATCGAGCAGTTTCTCTGCATCGCTAATCGCTTGGTCTTTTTTAATTTTTAAGACCTGCGTTGGTCCTTCGATGATATTTTGCAAAATGGTTTTGTGTGGCCACAAGTTAAAGTTTTGAAACACAAAGCCCACGCGCGCGCGTAAGCTCTCTAATTGCTTGATATCTGCCGCTTGTAATTCGCCTGATTTGGCAGGCTTTAGCATCAGCTCATCATTGCCGATGATGATACGCCCCTGATTGGGTTTTTCGAGCAAGTTAATACAGCGCAGCAAGGTTGACTTACCGGAGCCAGACGAGCCTAAAATAGAGATAACGTCGCCATCATAAGCAGTTAGAGACACCCCTTTTAGCACCGCCAACGAGCCGTAGCTTTTATGGACATCTTGTAAATCTAAGGCGATAGGCCGAGTCGGATTCTTTGCAGTATCAAGCATGGTTTAGCAGACTTCCAATAAATATGAGTGAAAACATGAATAAAAAAATGCGCCATTGTCGCCTATAATGCGATAAAAAGGCAAACCCTGCCCCTTCAGTTAGTAAAGGTCATTAAAAATCATTAGAGTTTGACAGGATAATTCATTGCCGATAAAAAAATACTCAAAACGGCGCTCAGCTTAGATAACTCTAGCTAAGTAGCGCGGTATTCTTTTTAAACAGAATCAACGACAAAATAAGGCCCATAACGCATAGTCAGTTATGGGCCTTATTTTATCATCTTAACGCCGCTAGCGCTGTTTTATCTGCTAAATAGTCAGTCGACGCTTGCAAGCGGCATTTAACAAGCTCAACTAGTAAGTCGAAATGTGCTCTTCGCTTTCAGTTCCATCCAGGACTTCTGCATCATCAGCAGTTGCTACCGCAACATCATCATTCTCGCTAACGGCCATACCATCATTAGCATCGGCACTTGCAACGGCGACATCATCCGTGCTGTTTGCTGCTGCCACGCCGGTAGCGTTATTTTCTACTGGCGTCTGCGCGTCCGCAGTTGGTTCAACATCCATTGGCGCTTCTTCTTTTTTGCCGCAGGCGCTGACGCTTAATGCTGCTGCTACCAAGCCTACTGTGAGCCAGTTTTTATAGGCTTTATTTTTAATAGCCATTTTTTTCTCCATAATGAGTCTTTAGTTTATTAATCTTTATAAAATTCATCACTTTATTGCATCAGCCAATTGCTATATCTCTCATTGATAACGTATGAGATAGCGTGTGAATTGACCGTCTTAGCACCCACTATACTTACGATTGACCACGACTACCTTAGCAGTTGCAGCGCAGTTCTGTTAAAAATACGTAACAGACAGCATACTTTTTTATCTCCCATTGCTTATAGACGCTATAAAAAGTTAAAACCTTAAAATACAACATAAGAAAACTCCGCAGTGCTTGCTAAACGGTCGTTGTTCACAAAATCGACTTTACTATCGTCCTCATCTCCTCTATGTTAAATAGCAGAGCGCCATTAGAGCGCTAAACGATATTTTTTAGATTATTGATGATAAAAGGACGTTAATTTATGACGCAATCGAATACCACAGATGTAACCGCCTATATGCAGACGGTCGGTAAGCAAGCGCGCGCGGCATCACGAGCATTAGCTGCGGCCAATACTGGCGATAAGAATTCGGCGCTGATGGCAATCTATGATGCGTTAAAAAGCGCCAAAGCTGATATTTTAGCAGCCAATAAAATCGATATGGATAAGGGGCAAAAAAACGACTTGGACGCTGCCTTACTCGATCGCCTTGAGCTAAACGATACGCGCTTCGATGGTATGCTACAAGGTTTAAAAGACGTGGCGGCATTGCCCGACCCTATCGGTGAAGTGACCGACATGACTTATCGTCCATCAGGTATTCATTTAGGCAAAATGCGTGTGCCACTCGGGGTAGTCGGGATGATTTATGAGTCGCGTCCCAACGTTACCTTGGAAGCGGCTTCGCTGGCGCTAAAATCTGGTAACGCTATTATCTTGCGCGGTGGTTCTGAAGCCTTTGAGTCCAATCAAGCGATTGCCAAATGTATCTTACAGGGTTTAAAAAAGGTCGGTCTTTCTGAGCATAGCGTACAAGTGTTAGAAACCACTGACCGCGCTGCTGTTGGCGAGCTGATTACCATGACGAACTATGTCGATGTGATCGTACCACGCGGCGGTAAAGGTTTGATTGAACGTATCAGCCGCGATGCCCGCGTCCCTGTGATTAAGCATTTAGATGGTAATTGTCATACCTTTATCGATAGCGATGCCGATGCAGACACGGCGATTAAAGTCAGCGTTAATGCCAAGACCCACCGCTACGGTACCTGTAATACCATGGAGACGCTATTGGTCGATGAATCAATCGCAGCCGAACTATTACCAAAAATTGCTGAAGCCATCGTAACAGCCGATGACGCCATGCAACTGCGCCTCGATGAGAAGTCACAGGCGATTTTAAATGACAATGTTACCCTGCAAGGTCATTTATCGGCAGCCACCAGCGAGGACTGGGACACCGAATATCTTGCGCCTATCTTGGCAGTCAAGGTGGTAACGGGTATCGATGAAGCGATTGAACATATCAACACTCACGGCAGCCACCATACCGACGTCATCATTACCGACAATTACACCAAGTCACAGCGCTTTATCCGCGAAGTCGATTCGGCAAGCGTGATGATTAACGCCTCGAGCCGTTTTGCCGATGGCTTTGAGTACGGACTTGGAGCAGAAATCGGTATCTCAACCGATAAAATCCATGCCCGTGGACCGGTTGGGCTTGAGGGTTTAACCTCGCAAAAATGGATTGTTTACGGTCACGGCGAAACACGCGCCTAGGGCATCATTGCTGCACTATAATTTATTGGCCAATTCGAGTATAATCTTAAATAACGTCAGCTTAATTGCTGGCGTTTTTTTATTATTGATAAATATGCTATATATGGCATATAAAAATTATTTTGCTGAATAGAACCACGCTATAGGAAGCCGTGCCCATGCAAAGTGGCAAAATTAAACACTGGAATGCTGACAAAGGCTATGGCTTTATTGATGTAGACAATCAAAGTGAAGATGTCTTCTTTCATATCAGCAGCGTGCGCTTATCGCGGCCGATAAGCGAGGGTCAACGTGTCTATTTTAACAGTCAGCGTAATGATAAAAACCAATTACGCGCAACCGAAGTCACCTCTAACGAATTAAGTATTTTAGAAACGGCAGACGCAAAAAAACCACTAGCAAATGCAATCAATCATCATGCAAAAAATACGCATAAAAATAACGCTAGCTATCATCGAAAAAACCAGTCAAAAAACAATCAAAGCAAGCCACATAAAAAAAGCGGTTTTTCTACCCTATTGAGTTTTATCGCGCTGTTTGCCATGGCGGTCTACTTCTTTGGCGATTTAACCTCCAGTTTTTTTGCAGACAGCACGCCAGCAACGTCTATAACGCAGACAGCGCCTAAGACCTCTAGCCGTGATACAGCAGCCACAGCAGCTATCACGGGTGACGCGCAAATTGACCAAACACTGGCGCTGATTCAGCAAGGTGGCCCGTTTCCTTATCCAAATAAAGATGGCACCACCTTTTATAATCGCGAAGGCAAATTGCCTGCCCAGTCGCAAGGCTATTATCGCGAATATACCGTGCCGACGCCGGGCGTTACGCATCGCGGCGCACGGCGTATTGTCACCGGCGGTCATCCGCCAACCGTCTATTATTTGACCGTCGACCATTACGATAGCTTTCAGCAATTGCAGGTGAGATGATATGAGCCAAGCGATTTATTATATTAAAAAAAATGACGTTAACCAAAACGCCATTGCCCAAAAAAACGAAGCGCTTATTCATCGCATTCCTAAGCATGCGATTAACATTCCCATTGGCGATGTTTTGAATAAAGAAACGCTGCTAAATAGCTTAGCGACAGCCGCCAATTTTCCCAGCTATTTTGCCCATAATTGGGACAGCGCTTGGGACTGTTTGACCGATAGTGATATCACCGATTTCACGCTTTACTTAAATGCGGTAGAAAAAATCAACAGCGAGGACTTTAATGCCTTTAAGCGCCTGATCGAAGACGCCTATAAAGATTTTGGCAAACCGCAATTATGGATTATTGAGGCGTCAGACGATACCTACGCATAGCAAAACGAGCAGAACCTAAATTCGAGATAAAGCCAGTTTTATTCCGAATTTAGGTGAATTCATATTTACAGAAAGGATGAACTTATGGAAGTAACATTAAACGGATATTACACCCTAATTTTTGCCACATTGGTGCTGTTATTAGGGCGCTTTTTGGTTAAAAAAATTAAGTTTTTGGAAGACTTTAATATCCCAGAACCCGTGGCTGGTGGCTTGATTGCTGCTGTGATTGTTTATGCCCTTAATTTGATTTGGGGTTATAGCTTTAACTTTCACCAAGGACTACAAACAGCGACCATGCTGATGTTCTTTGCCTCTATCGGACTTAGCGCCGACTTTGGACGGCTGAAAGCAGGTGGTACGCCTTTATTAATTTTCACTATCGTCGTTTCGGTCTTTATTATTTTACAAGACGTGGTTGGGGTCGCGATGGCCAGCGTATTGGGACTTGATCCGCTGCTCGGCTTGGTGACTGGCTCTATCGCTCTAACAGGCGGCCATGGTACCGCAGGCGCGTGGGGCGTTGTGTTAGAAGAACAATACAATGTCGTTGGTGCCACCACTCTTGGTATTGCCGTTGCTACCTATGGTTTGGTTGCAGGTGGTCTGGTTGGTGGTCCTGTTGCACGCCGATTGATCAATAAAATGGGACTTAAACCGACCCCTGTTAATCCCAATCAAAGCGACGTTGAAAAGCTTGCTGGCAAGCAGTCGTTATATAGTACCAAACATAGCGAAGATGGCGATCATCGCCATGAAGAGATGTTTGAAAAACCTGATAACATTCGCATAATTACCGCCTCTTCTACGATTGAATCATTGGCTTTGTTTGCAGGGGCGTTGGCGTTTGCAGATATCATGACGCTGGTTGCAGCAGATACCGCGTTTGAGTTGCCTACCTTCGTTTGGGCATTAGCAGGCGGCGTTATCATTCGTAATGCCTTAACCATGGTGTTTAATTTTGATATGTTCGACCGTGCTATCGATGTGATTGGTAATGCGTCATTAAGTCTATTTTTAGCCATGGCGCTGCTATCGCTAAAACTATGGGAGTTAACAGATTTGGCAGGCCCTGTATTGATTATCTTGGTCGTGCAGACTTTAGTCATGATTGGTTATGCTTATTTTGTTACCTTTAGAGTCATGGGTAAAGACTATGATGCCGCTGTTTTGGCAGCTGGACACTCTGGTTTTGGTATGGGCGCCACGCCGACGGCGATTGCCAATATGCAGGCAGTGACTGATCGCTACCTGCCATCACCTAAGGCGTTTTTGATTGTACCAATGGTTGGTGCCTTCTTTGTCGATATCGTTAACGCAACTATCTTGCAGATATTTACCAAGTTACCGTTTTAGTCTTCTATATTATTGTCTTATTAATAAAAAATCGCCTAGCAAAAGTGAACTGACCCCCAAAAGTTGTGTCCAACTTATGGGGGTCAGTTCAAGTTCTAAGAGGTTTTTTTATATCTACTTATAAAACCAATTATTAATCAGAAATTACTGATTTTTAGCATAAACAGGTAGCTCTTTACAGATCGCTTCTACTTTGCCGCGTACTTCAGCAGCAACTTTTTCATCACCGCGGCTATCTAGGACGTCACAAATCCAACCAGCCAATTCGCCCGCTTGTGCTTCATTAAAGCCGCGCGTAGTAATCGCTGGCGTACCGATACGGATACCTGAAGTAACAAATGGCGATTTTGGATCGTTTGGTACGGCGTTTTTATTCACGGTAATGTGCGCATCACCAAGCCATTTATCGGCTTCTTTACCCGTCATTTCTTGCTTGACTAGGCTGATAAGCATCAAGTGATTTTCAGTACCGCCAGAGATGATTTCATAGCCGCGGTCTTGAATCACTTTTGCCATTGCTTTGGCGTTTTTGACCACTTGCTGCTGATAGGTTTTGAAATTATCTTCTAAGGCTTCTTTAAAGCAAACCGCTTTTGCCGCGATGACGTGCATGAGCGGGCCGCCTTGATTGCCTGGGAAGACAGCAGAGTTTAGCTTTTTCGCCAATTCTTCATCACGTGCTAAAATCATACCTGAACGTGGGCCACGCAAGGTTTTGTGCGTGGTAGTCGTGACCACATCGGCAAATGGTACTGGGTTTGGATAAACACCACCTGCGACCAAACCAGCAACGTGTGCCATATCTACTAAAAGGTACGCGCCAACTTCATCAGCGATATCACGGAAACGCTGCCAATCGACCACTTGCGAATAGGCTGAGAAACCAGCAATAATCATCTTAGGCTTGTGCTCTTTTGCCAAACGCTCAACTTCGTCATAATCGATCAGACCAGTTTCTTCAACCAAACCATACTGTACGGCGTTGTAGTTTAGACCTGAGAAGTTAATGTGCGCACCGTGCGTCAAGTGACCACCAGCGTCTAAGCTCATGCCAAGCACGGTGTCATTGGCGTCTAATAATGCTAAGAAAACAGCCGAGTTTGCTTGGCTACCAGAATGCGGCTGAACGTTGACGTATTCTGCGCCAAACAATTCTTTTGCACGGTCGATGGCCAATTGTTCGACCACATCAACGTGCTCACAACCACCATAATAACGCTTACCAGGATAGCCTTCAGCGTATTTATTGGTCAGGTCAGTGCCTTGGGCTTCCATCACTGCTTGTGAGCAGTAGTTTTCTGAAGCGATAAGCTCGATGTGGTTTTCTTGACGCACGCTTTCAGCGGCCATGGCTTCAGCAAGTACTGGATCAAACTCTTTGATAGAAATATCTTTAAACATAGTGATGTCCTAGGTAGTGGCTATCGTTAATGGTGATGCTCATTGAAAAGAGGCGAGTAATAAAAGAAGGTAAAATTGGCAAGCGCAGGCAATTGGCCTGTTAAAAACTTGTCCAAATCAGCAATAAAATCGGTGCGCAGAAGGGCATCGACATCATCGCTATAGCTTAAGTGTAGCATGAAACTTTGTGCGATGAGCGCAAAAAAACCTCACGGAAAGCTGAGAGATTTAAATGGCGTTATTAGAGAAATAAATGCGCAATAAAATAAATGACTTACTGATTTTGTATATCAGCTTTTATTGTAATTATTTAATCACTCTTGGACAAAAAAGCCGCTAAAAAAGTCTCACTAATCAGGATTTTACGCCCGTACCAATCATATAGCGTCTGCCGTTGCCAGCCGTCTGCCGTCTTTTCGATAGAACGTTGATTGGGTAAAGTACGGCGGCGCTTAAACAACACATAGCCAATCGGCGTACTTTTTAGCTGTTGTAAACGGCGAGCGCGCCCCTTCAAACTTACTAGCGGGAAAACGCTTTGGGCTTGTACCCATGGCTGCTCATTATCGCCATATAGCTGCGACTCGCGTACCCACGCCAATAACGGACGGTTTAACGCCGCGCCTTGCAAACCCAATTGCTTTTTTTGCGCTAAGGATAATAACCGATAACCTTCAAAGCTGCGCTCGACGCGTAACGGCTGCCCTGCTTTTACTTCGAGCATGGCCGTCAGCGACCCTTCGGTATTGAGAAAATTGACTAGCTCAGTGGGAGCGGATGATGGAGCAGAACAAGAAAAATGAGGAGTCATAGTTTACAGCTGATAGGAAGTTATTAAATGAGAAGTTGCTAAGCAGGAAGTGATAAATCACATATTAATAAGTGATACCATTAATCAGTACTATCAAACGTCGGCATATTATCAATATTAAAGGGCAATGCTGCAAAGGCTTGCTTGCGATATTGCGCCATATGCATGCGGTCTTTTACACAGAAATTACTAATCGCTGGGATAAAACGCCCATCGTAAATACGGTGCAACGAGTGAGTTTTGGTCGGAACAAAACCACGAATTAATTTGTGCTCACCTTGGGTGCCGGGGTCAAAATACGTCAAACCTTGCTCAATCGCAAACTCGATACCTTGATAATAACACAGCTCAAAGTGCAGGCTATCATACTCAGCGAGCGCGCCCCAATAACGACCATACAGCGTGGCGTTTTGGCTATTGGGTTTATCATAAAAAAACAAACTGCTAGCGATAATTTCACCATTGGCATCAAGCGCTTGCGCCAGCATCAAATGTTCAGGCAGGCTAACCGCTAGTCTTTTAAAAAAATCTAGCGTTAAATAAGGCTGTTGCCCGCGTACCGCGTAGGTCATCACATAACAATGATAAAACGTCTGCCAATCCTCTGCAGTGATAGCAACCCCGCATTTACGCTGGCAAGTGATGCCTTGCTCAGCAACTTTACGCCGCTCAGCACGCACGGTTTTGCGTTTTTTGGCTCTAAAGGTTGCCAAAAATGCCTCGAAGTTGGCAAATTGTTTATTGTTTTGACTGACATTTTTATTTTGCCATAAAAACTGGCAGCCCTGCCGCTCAAGTATCGGTAGCTCAATCGGTTCTGCTGTACCGCTATTTTTTTGATTATTAAGCGCCATTTCTATATCGGTATCAGTCGGCATTGACGCGTTAGCAATAGCCGCCATCTTAGACGTCACAAACAAACCATGCCAGCTAGAGGCCTCTACTTGCTGCGCGATATCATCAACGCCTGCGATAGCTGTCTTTAAAATATCCGTATTTAGCGCCTCACCTTCTGCTAGCCACAGACGCTGTCCCGTTACTGGTGTATAAGGCGCACTGGTCACCAAGCGTGGATAATAATCAAGACCATACTGCGCATAAGCTTGTGCCCACGCATGGTCAAAGACGAACTCGCCTTGATGATGCCCTTTAATAAAAACAGGCATAACGGCAATAGGCTGCCCTATTGGTTCTGAAGTAAGCGCTGACTGCGCAGCATTACTTTTATCATCATTCGCATTATTATCAATAACGCCATCTGTCTCATTTGGCCGATGGATTAAGACATAAATCGGCAACCAACCTGCTTGCTCACCAATTGCGCCTGTATCACTAAGTGCTTGCCAAAACTCAAATGTCATAAAAGGCGTATCTGGCGTTTGCCAACGCGCCATATCCTGCCAGCTATTATCACTGAGTAACGCATATTGTAAATTCATCATCACCACACTATTTTTAGAATTTATTATTAAGCTCATTGGTTTTATCGTTTAGCCTAGCAAATATCAGCGCTTTTGCTGTCACAATTTGCAAAAAACCAGAAGTTATCTAGCGCTAAAATACTTTTATGAAGAAGGGTTATCAACAAAGGCGCATAAAAATGCCCTACGGACAGATTACTAAGTCTTTTATTGATGGAGCGCAGGATTGGGTTTTGCTAGCGTTAGTGTGTTAAAAACAGATAATTTGAAGTATGTAGACTATCTCAACGTCGATAAGCCGATCATTTCAAAAACAAGCTTACAAAAGTAAAAATAGCACTAAAAGCGCGCTAATTACACGCAAAAGATGATATTGAGGGCGAGGACTGGTAGAATAAGGCTATTATTAGCTTAATATAATTCAGATACATAGGGTATGAGCGAAAATAGTATACTTAGTTCAATATACAACATTGACATCATATCAGATTTATAGTGGATCAACTATAATATAGCGTCAGCCATTCGCGCTCAGATCATTGTAAATCATGAGTATTGAGTCGCTGGTTTGCATAACTTTTTAACTACGGTCTTTTGAGTGTGACCTTTTATAATGTTTTATAATCACTCTTTAATAAAGCTAGTGCTTGATCGAGTGCCTGCTTTATAAAGACGAATAAACATAAATGGCTGGCGACGAAACTTTTCTCGCCGTCATACTCGCTCAAGAATGGCGATAAAAGACGACTGATGTATTTGAACCTCGAACCAACCCCGTAGACCATTATGGTATAAGGGCTGTATAAAGCTATTAAATGATACCGCAGCCTTATTAACCTCATTAATGACAACAAGGAATAATCTACTAACATGTCAAAAATTATTTATACAAAAACTGACGAAGCCCCAGCGCTTGCCACCTTATCATTTTTGCCGATTGTAAAAGCATTTGCCCAGACAGCAGGCGTCGATGTTGAAACCAGTGATATCTCGGTCGCGGCGCGTGTGTTGGCTGAATTTCCAGAATACTTAACCGAAGAGCAGCGCGTTCCAAATAACTTAGAAGCGCTTGGCAAATTGACTCAAGATCCAAACGCCAATATCATTAAACTACCAAATATCAGTGCTTCTGTACAGCAGCTAAAAGCGGCTATCAAAGAGCTACAAGGTAAAGGCTACGCGATTCCTGATTTTCCAGACGAGCCAAAAAACGCAGAAGAAGAAGAAATCCGTCGCCGTTATGGCAAAAGTCTAGGCAGCTCGGTCAACCCTGTATTACGTGAAGGTAACTCAGACCGCCGCGCGCCAAAAGCAGTCAAAAACTACGCGCGTAAACATCCGCACTCGATGGGCGAATGGAAACAGTGGTCACAGACTCACGTTTCGCACATGCACAGCGGCGACTTTTATGACGGCGAGCAGTCGATGACCTTGGATAAAGCGCGTACCGTGCGTATGGAGCTTTTGCTCGAAGACGGTACGACTAAGGTATTAAAACCAAAGATTGCCTTACTTGATAAAGAAGTCATCGACTTGATGTTTATGAGCAAAAAAGCGCTGCTTGAGTTCTATGAGCGTGAAATGGAAGATTGCCGCGAAGCCGGTATTTTATTCTCATTACACGTAAAAGCCACGATGATGAAGGTGTCACATCCTATTGTCTTCGGTCACGCGGTGCGCATTTATTATAAAGACGCCTTCCAAAAACATGGCGCGTTATTTGATGAGCTAGGTATCAACGTCAATAACGGTATGGCAAGCTTGTACGAAAAAATCACCGAATTGCCAGCCAGCTTACGTGAAGAGATTGAGCGCGATCTCCATGCCTGCCAAGTACATCGTCCGCGTCTAGCGATGGTTGATTCTTCAAAAGGTATCACCAACTTCCATTCTCCAAGTGACGTGATTGTCGATGCGTCAATGCCCGCGATGATTCGTAACGGCGGTAAAATGTGGGGCGCTGATGGTAAATTATATGACTGTAAAGCGGTCATGCCTGAATCGACTTTTGCGCGTATTTACCAAGAGATGATTAACTTCTGTAAGTGGCATGGTAACTTTGACCCAACCACTATGGGTACGGTGCCAAACGTTGGTTTGATGGCACAAAAAGCAGAAGAATACGGCTCACACGACAAAACCTTTGAATCTAGTGATAACGGTATCGCACGTATCGTCGATATCGACTCAGGCGAAGTCTTACTTGAGCAGCGTGTTGAAAAAGGCGACATCTGGCGCATGTGTCAGACCAAAGATGACCCTATCCAAGACTGGGTTAAGCTTGCAGTACGCCGTGCGCGCGAATCAGATACGCCAGTTATTTTCTGGCTCGACCCATACCGTCCACACGAAAACGAGCTGATTAAAAAGGTTAAAACCTACCTAAAAGATCATGACACCAACGGTCTGCACATCGAAATCATGTCACAAGTTCGCGCCATGCGTTATACCCTAGAGCGCGTTGCCCGTGGTTTAGATACGATTTCTGCGACTGGTAATATTTTGCGTGATTATCTGACTGATTTGTTCCCGATTTTAGAATTGGGCACCAGTGCGAAAATGCTGTCAGTTGTGCCACTAATGAAAGGCGGCGGTTTGTTCGAAACAGGTGCAGGCGGTTCAGCACCGAAGCACGTACAGCAGCTCCTCGAAGAAAACCATCTACGTTGGGATTCTCTCGGTGAGTTCCTAGCCTTGACCGAATCTTTAGAGCATTTGGCGAAAAATGATGATAATGCCAAAGCGAAAGTATTGGCAGACGCCCTTGATAGAGCCACCGAAACACTACTGTTAAATGACAAATCGCCATCACGTAAAACTGGCGAGCTTGATAACCGTGGTAGTCATTTCTATCTGGCAAAATACTGGGCAGAAGAACTGGCTGCTCAAGATGAAAATAGCGAGCTAAAAGCACAGTTTGCGCCGCTGGCCCAAAAACTTGAAGACAATGAAGCCGCTATCGTTGAGCAGCTGAATGAAGTTCAAGGTAAGTCGATGGATCTAAAAGGCTACTACTTAGCTGATGAAGCATTGGCTGAAAAAGCCATGCGCCCAAGTCCGTTATTCAACGAAGCTATTGCTTCATTGTCATAAATGCTTGGTTGCAAATAAAACCAAGCTGGCTGAACAAGTCTTGTTAACGTCAGTTTAAAACAAACGCCCCAATAGTCCTAGGCTATTGGGGCGTTTTTATAGGTTCTGTGCTGCTTAAAGCGTTCAAAGCAAACACCTACACCAATGTCTTATATAAAGCGCCCTACTGCTACGGTTAGATGACGCTAATGTTAAAATTATTTTTGAGCATTTACTGGGCCTAAGACTCAGCATAATACTGAGCGTATGGATGACATCTTATGATACTAGAAAAAATAACAACCGCCAGAGGAACTCTTTTTATTTATATCCTCACTGGCAGTTTATGGTATTTACTGACGCATTTTTTACCAGCCAATAGGTGGCGCGATATATTTACTATCGGCCTTGCCTTCTTATTTTGCGGTATTTTTATGTGGTCGCTTTTTAGCACCTTGCAGCGTATCTATGGCGATGATGGCAATTTATGGAAAGAGCTTGCAATGACAACGCTCAACGTCTTTTTATTTTTACTGACCTTCTCCGCCCTTTATTACGAAGTCGGCATCGTCGACACCACACTCGATGGCAATCCTATTTCGCAAGATTTTTGGGCGTGCTGCTATTATGCCGTCGTCACTTTTACCTCAACAGGCTATGGCGATTTTCGGCCACAAGGCATCACTCGGGTGTTTGCAAGCTTACAGGCGTTAATTGGCTACTTAGTGCTCGGTTTAATGGCTTCAACCAGCTTATCGGTGGTTAAATGGACAGCGAATGGTAGCGGTAAAAGTCGTGGTAAAAATGACAGCTAAACTTATTCTTCAATAATCAGTATAAAAACCATAAGCACAAAAAAACCATCTATAAAAATATAGATGGTTTATTGTTTGCGCTATAAATTATAAAATCACATGCTATAAAGCCCTTACACATCCATATGCTTAATAATGGCTTTGCCAAACTCCGAGCTACTGAGCAAAATGGCATCTGGCATCAAGCGCTCAAAGTCATAAGTGACAGTTTTATTTTTAATCGCGCCTTTGATACCTGCGATAACAAGGTCAGCCGCTTCTATCCAGCCCATATCACGCAGCATCATCTCTGCCGATAGAATCAACGAACCTGGATTGACCTTATCTTGACCAGCATATTTAGGCGCTGTGCCGTGGGTAGCTTCATAAACAGCGATTGAGCCGCCCTTATTGGCACCCGGCGCGATACCGATACCGCCAACTTCAGCAGCAAGCGCATCAGAGATATAATCACCGTTTAAGTTCAAGGTTGCAACGACTGAATACTCAGCAGGGCGCATCAGGATTTGCTGCAGAAAAGCATCAGCTATGACGTCTTTGATAATAATATCATTACCAGTTTTTGGATTTTTCATCGTCATCCAAGGTCCACCATCGAGCAGCTCCGCACCAAAACGTTCAGCGGCAAGCTCATAGCCCCATTCTTTAAACGCGCCTTCGGTAAACTTCATGATATTACCTTTGTGCACGAGAGTGACGCTCGGTAAGTCATTATCGATGGCATGCTGGATAGCTTTACGTACCAAACGCTGCGAGCCTTCTTTTGATACAGGCTTGATGCCGATACCGCAGTCATCTGAGAAGCGGATTTTGGTCACCCCCATCTCTTCCTTTAGGAATTTAATAACTTTTTTGGCGTCATCACTGCCCGCTTTCCACTCGATACCAGCATAAATATCTTCTGAGTTTTCGCGAAAAATCACCATATCAGTCAGCTCTGGGCTATGTACAGGGCTTGGTACACCTTCAAACCAACGTACGGGACGCTGACAGACGTACAGGTCAAGCTCTTGCCGTAGCGCGACGTTTAATGAGCGCATACCGCCGCCAACTGGCGTGGTCAGAGGCCCTTTAATGCTTATGACATACTCGCGCAAAATCTCTAGCGTTTCGGTCGGCATGTATTCGCCATCATAGATTTTAGATGCCTTTTCGCCGCAATAAACTTCCATCCAAACGATCGATTTTTTACCTTTGTAGGCTTTTGCTACGGCGGCATCGACCACTTTAATCATCACCGGCGTGATATCAACACCAATGCCATCACCTTCGATAAAGGGGATAATCGGATGATTAGGGACGTTTAGGGACAAATCAGCGTTGACGGTTATTTTTGCGCCGTCTCTTGGGACGATAACTTTATCATAGGGCATGGGGTCAAACTCCTTTTATACTTATATATTGGTTGCGCCAGTTTCCTTGGCGTTCTGTTATGCTAGCTCAGATATTTTGGCTTTAAAATGGCAGTATGGTAGCGAGTTAAATACCAACCATTTGCGTAAAATGCCGCTAAGCCAATAGGTTTAAAAATATGTTAGATAATCATTTTAAAAATCATATTTTTTGCCATTATTTCTATGACTAAAGCGCCAAAGTTGCGTAAAGCAAAAATGTTGATTTTTATAATCTCTATCAGATTAATGACATTAAAATATCACCATTTACCTTAAATAGTGTACTAACATAAAAGCATGACTGATAATTTTTCTTTTGCATACGTCAGTTTTACCAATCAATATTATAAATACCACAATGCTAACAAGGTTATCTTATAACTTGTTTATGGTTATTAGTAGGCACGCTTAGCCGGGTTATTTTTTAGCAAAAACCCGTTTTTTTACTTTTGCGTAAAATCGTCTTAGACTGCCATGCGCAACATCAATTAGCCATGTTGTAGCAATCAATTTATTTTTGGGAAATGCCATTTTATGTCGACCTCTAGCCTAGTTTTATTCAACAAACCTTACGGCGTCCAAAGCCAATTTCGTGATGACAGCAATAATGACCATACCACTCTATCGCAATATTTCACTGACAAATCGCTGCGCGTTGCCGGCCGACTTGATGCCACCTCAGAAGGCTTGCTGATTTTGACCAGTGACGGACGGGTAAATAAAGCCATTACTCAGCCGCCGTCAGCCAAGAACTTCGCCCAAAACAAGCAAAAACAAGGGAAGACTTATTTGGTACAAGTCGAAGGTTTGGTAAGCGCGGCTCAACTAGAGCAATTGGCGGCGGGAGTACATTTAAAAGACGGCAAAACCTTGCCAGCAGTTGCACGACTGGTCGAGGAAGGCGATTTGCCGATTGACTTATGGCAACGTAATCCGCCCATTCGCGAGCGTAAAAACGTGCCAACGTCATGGCTAATGCTAACTATTTATGAGGGCAAAAATCGCCAAGTCAGACGCATGACCGCCCATGTTGGACTGCCTTGCTTGCGTCTGATTCGTTGGTCGGTGGCAGGATTTGAGCTTGGTTCGCTTGGTGTTGGTGAGTTTGTGCGTATTTACCTAAATAGTGAGCGCTGTCGGCAGTTAGGAATTGTCGATTAGATTAGCGTGGCAAATTAAACCTTATCCGCTTATATGAGCCAATTTTGCTCTGATTTAAATATTACGACTTTTTAAACGGCGTGTCTCGAACGCGTAAGGTTTATTTGTTAAGATGCAAAACTGCGCTGACTTGCCAACCTTGCCGTATTTTCGCGTTTTATATCGGTTTAAATTTGGCCATTATTTATCTTGCTTTCTGTCTTATTCTTCGTTGAGCCTGTTTTCTGTTTTTTTGATAGTAAGGATATATCATGATTGCCTCTCGTCATTTTGCTTTGTTTGCTACCAGTGTGGCTACTACCCTGCTGCTAATCGCCTGCCAGCCAGCAACTGAGGATAATGAGGTAATGCCAATAGAAAAGGCCACTCAAGCCACTAATGAACCATCTGAAACAGCTCCCGAGGTTGCCCATGCTGAGCACGACATGGCTGCCAATGATGAGGCGGTAAACGCTGAAAAAATGTCAGATACGCTGAAAGACTACACTAAAGCTATGACCAGTATGCATAATGAAATGATGGTTGGCATGGGTTATAACGATCCTGATACCGCCTTCGCCAAAGGCATGCTCGGGCATCATCGCGGTGCGGTAGATATGGCAAAAATCGAGCTAAAGTACGGCACTGATGAAACCATGCGTAAACTTGCACAAGACATCATCGACTCGCAGCAGCTTGAGATTGATATTCTTAATAAATGGCTCGCAAGCCATCCTGATGCGCCCAAACCAAAACCCAATACCGAAGCCATGCAAGAAGCGTATGTAAAGGGAACGAATACCATGCATAGCGATATGATGCTCGGTATTGCTGAGCCTGTCGCTGATATGGCATTTGCGCGCGGTATGCTGCCGCATCATATTGGCGCAGTAGACATGGCAAAAGTGCAACTCCAATACGGTACCGATGAAGAAATGCGCAAATTGGCACAAGACATTATCGATGCTCAGCAGCCTGAGATTGAGTTGATACAAAACTGGATTGCGGCAAATAAAGCGCCTGATACCGCGACTATCAATAGTGATGACACCGTTATCAATGATGAAGCAAATGATAAAGAAGCAATCAAAGAAACCACTAAAGCGACAAGTTAAACAGCTATAACGTCTTAACTGTTATTTATAGTACTTTGAATATTAAAAATATAAACCCTTGCTAAGTACGCAGCTTAGCAAGGGTTTTTAATGTCTTCACGCTTTATTATTTATCTATTCACTTTGATGGCGTGCTAGCGCATTTAGCCATGTATTTTCAGTATTGGCGTACACGACAGAGTCCCCATCGCCTTCGCAATCGGTACTAGCCCTTGCTAGACGTAAGCTGACGCTATGTGGAAATGCTTTTTCATTATCGTCATGCGCGTCTTTATCAGCGAAATCAGATTTAGGTAAAACTTTCACCGTCATCAGCTCATCACGGCGGAATAAATGGCATTCCACAGCGCGCGTGGCCTTACTAAGCGTTGCTAATTGCTTGGTGTCTGCTTTAATCCCATCGATTGCAACAATGACGTCATGCGCTGAAATACCCGCCTTAGCGGCAGCGCTGTCACGGTTGACGCGATTAACCTTAAGTCCAAGCGGCGTCTCACTACAACGCATGCCCCACGGTATATTTTTATCGGCAGTCTCTTTAGTGTTGGTATGAATCTTAATACCATTTTCCGCAAGCAGCGTCTCTAGTGGTAGCTCCTCAACGCCATTAACATAACGGCGCTCAAACTCTTCCCAATCTGCTAACGGCATAAACTGCCCGATAACTGCACCCATATCGGCACTACTGATGCCAATACGTTTATTATCCTTTTGCTTTGCTTGGCTATAAAATTCTTTAACCACATCAAACAAACGATAACGCCCAGCACTTTTTGTAAGCAGGGTTAAATCCAAGCATAACGCCACCAACGCGCCTTTGTTGTAATAACTGATACCTGCATTGCCGGTATTTTCATCGTTGCGATACAGCTTAATCCAAGCATCAAAGCTCGACTCGGCGACACTCTGATGCGTGCGCCCCGGTGTTTGATAGTAGCGATTGATTTGCTCAGCCAGTAATTTAAGGTAACTTGCTTTATCAATGACACCTGACGCCTGCAACATAAAATCATCGATATAAGAGGTAAAACCTTCAAACACCCAAAGCAGCGGCGTAAAAGCTTCGCGGCGTAAATCCACCTCTAGCATCACATCTGGACGGACAGTTTTGACCCACCACGCATGAAAATACTCGTGACTGCATAAGCCCAAAAAGCGTTGATAGTCGCTACTTGGTACTTTTGGCTCATCAGCATTGGGCAAATCGCGGCGCGGGGTAATCAAACTTGTCGAGTTGATATGCTCAAGCCCGCCATAATCCTGCCCACTGGTAAAGGTCATAAAGGTGTAATCGTTAAAGGGCGCATCACCAAGCCAATCTAGATAAGTCTGACAGATTTGGGTGACGTCTTGCTGCAAGCGTCCCATGTTAGCGCTATGCTTACCTGAAAGATAAAAATGATGGCTAAGCGTCTGATGGCTATTATCTTGAATGATAAAAACAAAGCTATCTTGTTCGGCTATCTCAAACGGATGATCGATAAGTTCGTGATAGCTGTCTGCTTGTAGAGTATATATTTGCGGTTTATCAATTTGCGCCTGTACTGCCTCAAGTCCACATGCCAAGCGCACAAGACTAGCGTCTTTATCAGCTAAAAATGCAGCTGGCACGATTAAATCAACTTCTACCTCTTGTTGTTCTTGCCCACCAATCGCTAATGCAAGCGAGGTAAAATTGCCATACAAACGCTGCTGATCGACATACGCCGTACGCACCGATAAATCATAACAATACACTTCATAAAGGACGCATATGCGTTGCCCTGCCTGCGCCTCTGGCAACTGCCATGTATTTTTATCGGTTTTTTGCGCGCGGTACGTGTTGATTTGTTTATCGTTAGAAACGACTTGACTGTCTAAAATTTCATAATGTACCGCAGTGATATTACGGGCAAATTCACGCATTAAATAGCTACCCGGAATCCATGTTGGCAACCATAGACTTGGCGCGTCGGTATCAGCGGTAAAGGTCAGCGCGACATCGACCAAATGCTCTAAAAACCGGGCAAAGTCAAATTGATAAGAGATACCTGCACTCTGCTGATTCGAATTATTAATCGGTGAGGCTTGAGAAGATAAATTCATAATCGTTATTATCCTTATGTTTATGACTATGGTATGAGCCATCCTGTAAAAACGCAACTGGCAAACTTTAGCCTCTTACCTTTACCAACCACCAAAACTGAAAAATCATATTTATTTACATTAATTCGCCCAATAATTGCTATTTTTTCGGATTTTAACCTTGAAACCAATGGCAGGCATCGCAATTAAAGATGCTAACTGCTAAAGTTACCCTAATAAACTGATGATAATTAACTAATGACGTGGCTATTTGGCTGGCTGATTGGCTTTTTTAGGTTTATTGCAACCGTATTTAAATTTCAATAACGACATATTTAGGATAATTTATGACTACTATCGCAAAAGACACTGCCGTCAAGTTTAACTACACGCTAAAAGACGACGAAGGCAATATCCTTGACCAGTCTCCAGAAGGTCAACCGCTTGCGTATTTACATGGCCATAGCAACATCATCCCAGGTCTTGAGCAACAACTAGAAGGCAAATCTGCTGGCGAAAGAGTCAATGCCGTTGTAGAGCCTGCTGATGGTTACGGTGAATACCAAGAACAAGCGGTACAACATGTACCACGCGAAAACTTCCAAGGCGTTGATGATATCCAGCCTGGTATGCAGTTTCAGTCAGAAGCTGGCGGTCAAGTGATGCTAGTAACTGTGACTGACGTCAACGATAAAGAAGTGACGGTTGATGCAAACCATCCGTTAGCTGGTAAGCGTTTGACCTTTGATGTAGAAATTCAAGAAGTACGCGCAGCCACTGAAGACGAGCTAAACCACGGCCATATCCATGGCGCTGGTGGCGTTGAGCACTAATTTCTTCTTGAGTTTGGCGTAATATTTTCAGACGATAAGATGCTTAGACGAATAGTTAATTATTAATGAATAGTTATTGGTAATGCTAGGGTCGTCTAGCTATAAAGGTCAGTAGAGCAATCTACTGACCTTTTTTTTGAATAAATTTTAAAGATTACAGACGTAACAAAGCCGCATAACAACAAGTATTATGCGGCTTTTATCACCAACCATCCATGTTAATGTTATCAGATACTTAATCCCGGAGCATCTTATAACGTTCAGGCATCCAGCCTTATCTTCCCTAATCAGCAAACCACCTATCCCTGATGCGACCTTTGCGATACCAATCCCTAGTATCTATGAACCTTTTCGTTCAATCGTGCCGTACAGTTATAATCGCAGATTGGCATGAGGTTAGTAAGAGGTCTAAACGTCAATGCGTGTAAGCATATGCTTACACGCATTGACGTTGCCGATAATGACTGTTCAAGAGTTGCTTTTTTATAGCTTCTCTTCTGGGCTAGCCTGCATCTTTGGATCAGCGCTAAGCATGATATAAGCCGCTTCCTTAATGAAGGCTTCATCCTCAGGTAGCTCAGGACGCTCACTTTCTTTCATCTGACTGCGCTCTTCAAACTTTGCATCCATTGCTGCTTGGTAAGTATTCCAGTTGGCATAAGGACGCTCGCCCGTTGCAATCAGACGTTTATTTTCCGCTTCCAATGAGCGTTTTTCTATCAACTGCATTTTGGCGCGGCGGCTATTGATATCAAGAGGAATCGGTTTTTTCTCATCTTCCATATTACGAATATCATTTAGCGTCGATAGATACACAAAGTGCGGGTTTTGCTGCTGACGGATTTTTGATTGCTGATTTAGCGTTGCTAAGGTATTGGCAGAGAATTTACCTTCAGGCTTATAAGGGGCAGTTTTAATCGTATCCCATGGTAAGGCTTTTTTCTGCGCGCGCTCGCCAAAAGTCGCATCATCGTAGATATTAACCAATTCAATATCAGGGACCACGCCTTTATTTTGCGTACTACCGCCAGTGACGCGGTAGAACTTACGCTGCGTGAGCGTCGCTGTACCCAAAGCCAAGCTGTCTAGCTGGATTTGTGCTGAACCTTTACCAGTTGTGGTGCTACCGACCACCAGCCCGCGACCGTAATCCTGAATCGCAGCAGCAAAGATTTCACTGGCAGAGGCAGACGCTAAATTGGTCAAAACAACCACTTTGCCGTCATAAAGCTGCTCGCCGCCATCGTCATCGCGGTAGACTTGAATATTGCCGCGATTGTCACGAATTTGCACCAATGGGCCGCTTTTAATAAAGAAGCCGAGCATTTTCGCAACTTCATCGAGCGAGCCGCCTGGGTTATTACGTAAATCAACCACTAGACCGTCGATATTTTCTTTATTCAGCGCTTTAAGGGCTTTTTCGGTATCGTCACTGACACTACGGTACTCTTCACCATTGCGGCGCGCGCGATAGTTGAGATAAAAACTTGGTATCTCAAGCACACCGATACGTTTTGGCGTTTTATCGATATTGGGACGCTGTACTTCAACGACGCGCTGTTTTACGCCCGACTCTTCTTGCTGAATAATATCGCGTACTACCGTCACATTACGGGCGCTGGTATCGGGCGTATTTGGTTGACGCACCTTAATGGTCACCGAGGTGCCACGTTTACCGCGAATCAGACCGACGATTTCACGTGTTGACCAGCCAACCACATCAACCATGTTCTCGCCGTCTTTGGCAATACCAATAATCAAATCATTGGGCTTAATCTGCCCCGATTTGGCTGCTGGGCCCCCATCTACCAAAGTGACAATGCGAGTATAATCTGGGTTTTTACGGTCAGGACGGATAGAAACCCCGATGCCTTCTAATTGCAGACTCGATTGAATTTGTAGCTCATTGGCTTGGATTGGCGCATAATAATTACTGTGCGGGTCATAAGTGAGCATTGCCGTATTTAAGATGGTTTCCATGATTTCATCATCTTTTAGACGGGCAAGCTGCTCTTGCTGACGTGATAAACGATTGAGCAAAATCTCACTTGGCGTGCGCTCATCATTACGCAGCAAGTCTTGGCCGCGCGTGATGTCAGGATTGCTTAAAAAGACTTTCTCTTTCGCCTTTTCGTCTTCTTGACCTAGGGTAATGCTCATCAACTGAAACTTCAGCTGGCGTGTCCAATAGTCGCGCTGTTCTTTTTTGGTTTTAAAATGACTGAGCTTTTCGCGGTCAAGGACAATGCTATCTTTACTGGTCAAATCTATCTTTGTTTTCAGCAGTTGTTTTGATAGGGTAAAATATTCATTAGAGCGCTGACGGTAACGCTCAAAAATCGCCACTCCAGCCGATAGGTCGCCACGTTTTAGGCGTGCAGCAAATTCGTCGGCATATTTTTTCTTAAATTCATCGACATCAGATTGCAAAAACAAGGTATGGTTTGGATCGAGACTGTCAATATACATAGACAAAATCTCGCTACCCATGGCGCTATCGAGCGGCTGATTGAGATAATGGCTACGATCCAGCAAAGCGGCTACTTGGCGGGTGGTAACCTGTTGCTCAGGGGTGGCTTTAAAGCCTGCCGTATTGCTATCAGCCACTGCGGTACTGTAGCTTTGAGTAAGGATAAGACCAGCGACGCCCACTGACGCTGCACTAAGTAACCACTGTGCTGGTTGTTTTTTCATCGTATATACCTAATTATTTTAAGTTAAAAGTATGCTGAGTTGTTATTACCAATAAAGGTTATTTAATAGACTATGAGCCAAAAAATGTCGTGATTTTTTACCCTATTATATTTACCATTAAACCATAGGTTACGCTAGCATTAAAAGCAGGCAAATATAGGATAGTTATCTTAGGATAAGGCATTATTTTTATGGTTAAAAATCAATCAATACTAGCACAGCTATAAATACACCACTGTCTCAATCTGTATAAACAATCTTACACGCGGTCTGGCTATTTTTTAGCGCATCCATTGGTGCATTTGGTTATAAGCGTGAATCATCTTGTTTAAACTTATCATTTAAACCTAACTTATTTAAGCCAAGCAAACCGCTATTATGCGTCCCTTGCAATCACTGGCTTAATATAAGGTAAAAGTGAGTAGCGACAAACCATCCGTAACAGAAAGATTATCTATAAGAAAAAACCCTCTCATCTCTAAGCTCTGTCTCGATTTGACTTATAATATAGTGCAAATGAGAAAACAACCTTCTAGCCTGATAAGGATTACGCAATGTACGGCGTTTTAATGATTGATATCGATAGTACCGCACTGACTGCTGAAGATGTCAGTTTAATCAAACAAGCACAAGTAGGCGGGGTGATATTATTTGCCCGCAATGTGGCAGATGCGGCGCAAGTGCGCGCTTTGTGTGACGATATCCGCCAACACAATGCCGATTTATTGATTGGCGTCGACCAAGAAGGCGGTCGCGTTGCCAGATTACGTCAGGGTTTTACGCCATTACCGGCGATGGGCAGGCTCGGCGAATTATTTGACCAAGACCCTAGTCGCGCCTTGAGCCTTGCTTACGATTGTGGTTATTTGATGGCAGCAGAAGTATTGGCGGTCGGCATTGATTTGAGCTTTGCGCCGGTGCTCGATAGAGGCGGTATCAGCCAAGTGATCGGCGATCGCAGTTTTCATCAAAACCCACAAGCCATCATCGCTTTAGCAAGCCAGTTTATGCGCGGTATGAAAGCGGCGGGAATGGCAACCACGGGTAAGCACTTTCCCGGTCATGGAGCCGTCGCGCCTGACTCGCATTTGGCAGAAGCAATCGATACACGTAGTTTAGATGAGATTATCAATTGCGACATGCAGCCGTTTACGCAGACGCTGCCTTGGCTTGATGCTTTAATGCCGGCGCATGTGATTTTCTCACAAGTCGATAATAAACCCGCTGGATTTTCAAAAATTTGGCTCAAAGACATCATTCGCAAACATCTGAATTTTGATGGGGTTTTATTTTCTGACGATTTATCAATGGCTGGTGCGCAAGCTGCCGGTGATGTCAGCGCCCGCGTCAAAGCAGCAATTGAAGCAGGCTGTGATATTGCTCTGGTTTGTAATGACCGCGTTGCTGCTCACGAAGCAGCCAAAGCAGCCCAAGAGCTGCCCTATCCAGACCAAAAGCGTATCAAAGCCATGCGCGGACAAATACCTGTTTGGCAGGGCGACCTTGAATCGACATGTCAGCAGTTTGACTATTGGCACCAAGCAAAGGAAAATATCTTACAGACCTTTTTTGCCAGTCAAACGAAAGCACCTACTGAGTCAAAAGATCCAACTGCTTATAAGTAATTTATTTAACCAAATTGTTTTTATTTCAGTTTTTTTGATGTAATAAAAAACCGCACCTTAAACATAAGATGCGGTCTTTTTAATATTAATACTAGCTATCGATAAACAACTATAAGTCAGTAGAACATTTATTAATTACTGGCTTTTGGGTCTAATGCCGTACCACGACTGGCATCATCAGCATCAGGCATTAGATCATCATTATCACTGTCTAATGGATTTAAGTCTGGGTCAAGGGCACTGTTACTAATCGCCATGCCATCGTTTGCATTTGCTGTCTCATCATAGACCACAAACTCAATACGGCGGTTACGGAAACGACCTTGCTCAGTGGCGTTTTCAGCAATAGGATCGGTCTCACCCATACCTTTAGTCATCAGCTTAGTTGGATCAACGCCTTGCGCGACCAAATAATCCTTCATAGATTGGGCACGCTCTTCTGACAGCTTCATATTGTAAGCAGCATCAGCAGTTTTATCAGTATGACCAATAATCATCAGCTTCATATCTGGTACTTGTTCCATCAGTTTTACAGCGCGGTCTAATAGCGCTTTATTGGCATCAGGAATAACGGCTTTATCTACTTCAAAATTCACCACTTGTAGGCTGAGCGCACGAGCCACATCTTGAGGGTCAGGATTTTGGCCAAGGTTATCCATCGCTGCTTGAGAAGCTGTTAAGCTATTATCAATCTCAGCTTGGGCATCTAATGGCGCTTCTGGCTTGACGGTCATCGCTGGCGTCGCTGCTTGTAAATCTGTAACCAATTTATCTAATGCCGCAGCGTCAGGCGCATTAACGGTAATCGTATCGCCTTTGATTAACATGCTCGCATTCGGTACGTTTTTGACGATAGGTAATATAGACGCAAGCTGAGCGGCAGCAGGCATGTCAATTGAGAAGTTATCATCGACATCCGCACGGCAATTATTGGCTTCATCACCAAATGTCGCTGTCAACGCGTCCATCACGTTGCCTTGTAGCGTCTCGTTACCAACGTTCATACGGCAGGCATATAGTCCACTATTTTCACCAGTCGCAATACGTAGTGAAGCCGGTTCTATATCGGCTGCAACCACTGTTTGTCCGTCATTAGCCGCTTGCTGCTCAGTGGCAACTGGCGTACCGACTGGCTCAGGATTGTCTTGACAACCTCTGAGTAGCGCCCACGCTAATGCGCCTAAGATAATCAAACCGATAATCGGTAGCAGCGCTTTCATAAAGCTGCCTTTTTCTTCTTCTTCACGGCGAATAGGTGCAGTGCTGACCGTATCAGACACATGAGCACCAGCTGGTGCGGCAATCATACCTGCAGGCAGAACGGCGCTTGCCCATGCCGGAATATGGTGCTGATAACTGGCAAGATTGTCATTTAAAAACTGTGGCACGGGCGTGGTTCCGGCCAAGCTTTTGATTTCGTGATACGCTAACGGTGCGGCCATCGCAATCAAACCACGGGCTGCAGTTGCATCAACGTTATGTTTACCCGCAAGCTCACGGGCAATTTGGTCGCGGTGGGCGCCATCGGTCCATACGCGGTCATAAAACCCTTGGTCATCACGGGCGATATTTTCATTAGCAAAACGTGTATAAGTCGTATTGTCTGCTAGACGTGCGGCAAAAATAGCATAAAATTGTTCAAGTAAGTTCTGTTTAGCGGGATTGCGATCATCGCCTAATACTGCAGGGCTAACCGTCCGCGTTAAGTGACTGATAATGTCCATAATGTCATTCCTCAATAATTGTTATTTTGAATAATTCTTTTGTACCAAACTGCATTCTCAAAAAACTGAAAAGTTAATAGTACTGATATTTCTTAATAACGATATTTTTTAATATTAATATTTATATCAGCATTTAATAAACATTAGGTATTAAAAAGCGGCTTAATAAATATCAGCACTATCTACATTCAACTTTTGTCATTATAAAAGTATTAAGGTTGTATTCACAATCGATGGGCTGTTGTGCAATTGCTACGTTAAGTAATGTTTCAGTTGTGACACGTAACTGCGAAGTCTTTACAGTACAAATTACTAACATATCCATTATATCTGGAAATGACTGTCTATCTTTTTAGGCAAAAATAAAAAGGAGGATAGTCAATGATTGATCCTACCCTCCTTTAGCTCATTGTTTGTTAGACGTTTTAAACTATCATCTTGCTTGCGCAGGCTCCGCCACGATAACGCTATTGGCCATATCGTCTACTTCTGATTCTGAAAAAGGTCCCGGTGGTCGCGTTGATGCGGGACGGTCATTGCTTCTAGGTTCATTGCTTCTAGGTTCATTGCTTCTAGGTTCATTGTTTCTAGGCTCGTTAGCTCTAGGCGGATTATTAAAATCATTATTGCGTGCCGGTGCAGGCGTCACGCTATCACCGGTGACGTCATCAGAAGCTTGATAGTCGTTATTGCTATTTGCATTACTGTTATTCATATTATTAGTGCCAACGTACTGGTTATTTATGCTGCTTCCATCTTGGGCAAACTGATTGCTTGCACCGTTCATCGCCATATTATCGGTGTCTATGCCGCTTTCTGCATTATTAGGCAATGGTAGCGGCGCGGTACTATCTACCATTATCGCTGGTGCCAAAGTACGGATATCAGTGGACAATCTTTGTAGCTGCATACCATCCGGCGCTTCTATTGTCATACGGTCATTTTGCAACTGTAGACGGGCGAACGGTGTCGCTCTTAATAATGTCAGGATATTGGGTAGTGCTTCGATAGGCATATTGGCAATATTGTTAGCCACGCCTTCTTGTACCGTAAACTGACACATCCCTGCCTGCTCGCCAAAACTGCTATTGAGCGCTTGTTGGAGGGTGCTTTGTAGCGCGGCGTCACCGACGGAGGCGCTACAGGTATAAAGACTGCCGCTATTATCCACACCAACGATAAGCGTAGCGGGCGTCAACACCTGCGCGGTTGGCTCAGCGACAGGCGCTACCACAGCGGGTGCAGTCACCACTGGCTCTACAGGCGGGACTTCATTAGGCTTAATTAAAAATGCCCATACCAATCCAATCGCTGCGATGGCGGCCAATAATAAAAACACCCGTATTAATAAGTCATTACGTTGGTTGCGGGTTCGTACTTTTTCGCGCTTTAAACTGCTGTTTTCTGCTAAGTGATGCTCAGCAGGATTGGCATGAATGGCACTCACAGCTAGGCTGTTATCGAAGCTTTCACTAGCAAGTTCTGTTGCCACGCTTGGTTGTTTTATCAAGTTCGCAGAAGGGCTTACCACGCTTGCTTCAGTAGCATCTTTATTTAATAAAACAGTTTCTGTCGCCGCATTGACTATGGCGTTTTGATAATCAAACAATTCATCAGGGTTATCTTGTGCGACGGTAATGAGCGGTGCTGCCCATATCGGCAGGTAATGGCGCAGTGAAGGTTGCTCATTTTGTAAAAATGCTGGTAAAAACTGCCCGTTAGCCATGACCTTAAGTTCACGGTAAGCCAGTGGCGCAGCATTCATAATAAGCTTTGTGGTAGTCAGCTTATCAATATGATGGGTCACTGCCAGCTCTTCGATAATGGTTTGACGCGCGCTTGGGGCTTGCCATAATTGCTCAAATAATGGCGTCTCTACTATATTTTCATTGGCAATTGGCTCATCATCACGCAATAACTGCGAGTAAATTTGCGGCAATGCCAAACGCGCCGCCAAAATGGCATAAAACTGCTCTAATAAGCTGACATAAGACACGCTGCCGTGATCAATACGATGGCCATCAATAACCTGTTCATTATTAATTTGGCTACCTAAGACGGCTGGGGTTACTATCTGCTCTAATTGGTCGATGATATTCATAAGTTCCAGCCTTTATCGGCGTTAATTTAAGATATGAGACAGCGATTCTTTTTTGACTTCGGTTTTATACGCTGTAGACTGTAGCACGCCCATAAAAATGCGCGCTTAACAGGTCAGCACTTAGTCGATACTTAGTCAGTACTTAACAAGCTAATATTGGCATATAAATTGCCTATTATTTTTAATCTTTTTTTAAAATTTCAACAAGCGTAAAACTGGATAAATATCACCGATCTATTATTTATTTTTAGTAAATATTTATTCTGTCGTTAAACGTTACGGTCAGTATACGAAGCATTACTTAGTTGCCTGTTACGCTGTTATATTATTCAATATAAACGATTATTAAAGCATAATTTTGTCGTCTATTGGTTTTTTGCCTTAGCATCACTGTTATTACTGTTGGTGTAAGCTTTAGCTATTTTCAGCATCCATATTTAGTTATTTTTTATCCAACTTATTTGGTCTTTAAGCACTACGCTCTATAACACTGCCCCCTATCAGGCTCGGCCTAAGGACTCTCCTTTGTTCAACCACACGACGCTTATTATCATTATTACGGTTATTGTCAGTTTATTGGCGTGGCAAAACAAAACCCTGTTTAATCGACTGATTTTTTATCCGCCGGCGGTGAATAACGGTCAATGGGATCGTTTTGTGACCCACGGCTTTATTCATGCCGATGCGATGCACTTGCTGTTCAATATGTTCACCCTGTATTTTTTTGGCCGGGCTATCGAAGGCTTGTATCAGTCATTTTTATTCGGTTATGGTTTTGTGGTTTTTTATGTGTTGGCTATCGTAATCGCCATGGTGCCAAGCTATCTTAAAAACAAAAAAAGCGCCAGCTATTTAAGCCTTGGTGCTTCAGGTGGGGTTTCAGCGGTGCTATTTGCATTTATTTTACTGGCACCGTGGGAAAAAATTTATCTATTCGCCATTATTCCTATTCCAGCGATAGTGTTTGCCGTCGCTTACGTTGCTTATAGTATTTACGCCGATAAACGCGGTGGCTCCAATATCAATCATATGGCGCATATGTGGGGCGGCGCGTTTGGAGTGATTGCGACCATTATTTTAGAACCTCGCGTCTTGCCGCACTTTTTAAATGCGCTATTGTCTCCTGGGCTGTAGAACATTTAATAAAATCAAGTGGTGAAAGTCGAAGCTTGGTTTATAAATGAATTTTTAGTAGTTAAGCAGTTAGCGATGTTTTTTAGTAATTTTATTTTGAACAAAATATTTAAGAATTTAATAAATAATTATGATTATAGATATTATTGGTGATATTCACGGTTATGCAGACAAATTGATTGGGCTGCTAAAACAGTTAGGCTACGTGCATAATGGCAGTCACTTTGTACCGCCAGTAGGTCATCGGGCGCTATTTATTGGTGACCTGATTGACCGTGGTTCGCAGCAGGTAGCTACTCTTGAAATTGTTTTTGCGATGCTAGATGCAGGCGTGGCCGATGCGGTGATGGGCAATCATGAATACAACGCCTTGGCTTTTGCGATGCTTGACCCAAAGCAGCCCGAGCGCTATTTACGCTCGCATAGCGATGTTCATGTACGCCAACATGAAGCGTTTTTAGCCGAAGTGTCCTTTGGCTCAGAAGCGCATCAATACTGGTTGCAGCGCTTTTATGAGATACCGCTTTGGCTTGAGACCGATTATGCCTGTTTTGTCCACGCTTGCTGGGATGTCGATAGCATGGCGGTATTAAAACCTTTATTAACTACTGATAATTGCCTAACCCCCGAAGCGGTCATTGCCAGCTCACAAAAACATAGCCCCGCCTATGAGGCGCTTGAGCGTGTGTTAAAAGGTGTGGAAACTGCGTTACCTGAAGGTTTGGTTATGGTCGATAAAGACGGTGCAGCGCGCTCACAAGTACGCGTGCGCTGGTGGCTTGATGAGCTAAATAAGCGGCCTATACATGAAATCGCCCGTGCGCCAAAATCGGGCTTGGCGCAGATTCCAAACGATGCCATGGCAGAGAACATTGAATTTGCCCTTAAAACGCACAAACCCGTGTTTGTTGGGCATTATTGGCTCACTGGCAATCCTGAACCATTGAGCAACCAAGTGGTTTGCACCGATTATTCAGCAGCCATAGATAGCGGTTATATGACCTGTTATCAGCTGGATACTGAGCTGCCATTACCATTGAAAGCCAGTAACTTTGTGCAATATCGCCATGATGAAGGCCCATTATAAATCGATAAAACCGCGACATAAAAAACTGCTATTTAGTCAGCTTTGACATTAAACGACAAACTTGGCTTTACGAAGGCAGCAAAACTTTTGTATGATGGTCTTTTTGAGGATATCAAAGCATGAGCACCACCTCCGCTACTGTGAACCCTACTACACAAAACGCTGCTATTGAGCAAAACGGCCCTATTACCTCCCCTGCCGGTCAACCAAAAGTTGGCATTATCATGGGCTCGCAGTCGGATTGGGCGACCATGAGTGCAGCGGCGCAGTTGCTTGCTGACTTTGATATTGCCTTTGAATGTGAAGTGGTGTCAGCCCATCGTACGCCAGATAGATTGTTTGATTATGCCAAAAGCGCGAAAAATAATGGCTTGCAGGTAATTATCGCTGGAGCGGGCGGCGCGGCGCATCTGCCCGGCATGTGTGCCAGTCAAACGCCGCTGCCTGTGTTTGGGGTGCCTGTTAAATCATCCATGCTTAGCGGTTGGGACAGTCTGCTTTCTATCGTACAAATGCCAAAAGGTGTGGCTGTTGGCACCTTAGCCATTGGTACTGCTGGTGCCTATAACGCGGCCCTCCTTGCCATTCAGGTGCTGGCATTGCATGATGAATCGCTTGCCACTAAGCTTGATAACATGCGTCAAGCGCAAACAGAGACCATTCTTGCAAGTCCAACGCCCGGTATTATTAATCAGTAAAGTAAGCAAGATGAGTTAACCTTTTAGCAAAAACCGCTGTTATCAATACTCTTGCTAGTAATATTTTATACTTACCATGCGCTAAACTTGATATTTATAGCCAAATGAGTTTTACTAAAGATAAGGTGCATACGGTGCACCTTTTCCTATTTCTAACCTTAATTTTTAGCTATTCATCCACTAAAAACCCTTATTCACTTTAAATGTAAAGAGCCTGCCATGACTACCGCCAATGCTTATCCTGTTACCCAGACCATCCGTACCATCGGTATTTTAGGCGGCGGTCAGCTTGGTATGATGCTCGCCCAAGCTGCCCTGCCGCTCGGTTATCAGTGCGTGTTTTTAGAAGACAATGCCGACTGCCCTGCCAGCCTTTACGGAAAAGTTTTTTCTAGCGAGCAATTAGATGAGTTTATTGCCGCAGCTGACGTCTTTACTTTAGAGTTTGAAAATACGCCAACGGCGACTGTTGAACAGTTAGCGCATCTATCGAAATCAGGCAGCAAACAAGGTATGTTCCCGCCACCGCTTGCCCTTGATATCGCTCAAGATCGCTTAAAAGAAAAAGGCATGTTTAATGAGCTTGATATCGCCACCGTGCCATTTATGGCGGTCAATTCTGAAGCTGAATTAAAACAAGCTTGCGACGAGCTAGGATTGCCTATTGTGCTCAAGACCAGCCGCGGCGGTTATGATGGTAAGGGTCAATTCGTTATTAAAGAAGACAGCGATATCAAAGCCGCTTGGCATGAGCTAAAAGACGCGGTTAGCGGTAAAGGCTCATTGACACCAACACCTGCGCCCCTAATCGCAGAAGGCTTTATTAACTTTAGCCGTGAAGTGTCTATCATTGCTGTACGCGCGCAAAATGGTCAGGTGCGCTGCTATGATTTGGTCGAAAATCACCATCATCATGGTATCTTAGCCAAAACTCGCGCCCCTGCCGTTGGTACCAGCCATTTATTTCAGCAAGCAACCGATGCCATTAGCACGGTGATGAATCACTTGGGTTATGTCGGTGTGATGGCGCTTGAGCTATTTGTGAGTAAAGATGCTCGCGGTAACGATTATCTGCTAGCCAACGAGATTGCTCCGCGCGTCCATAACTCTGGACACTGGAGTATCGAAGGTGCGATTACCAGTCAATTTGAAAACCATATCCGCGCGGTGGTCAATCTGCCCTTGGGCGATACCGACAACGTCCATCCAGCAATTATGCTCAACGTCTTAGGTCAATATCCTGATATCAGCGCGGTGCTCAATATCGATGGCGCTCATTATCATAGCTACCATAAGGCTGAGCGCGAAGACCGTAAAATTGCCCATATCACATTGATGCCAAATGACGTGGCGGATTTAGAACCTGCGCTAGCAAAACTGGTTGCGGTCTTGCCAAATAAAGTGGGGCTTGATAAAAAACTGGCCCCTACTATTACCGAGAAGCAAACAAGTACGCTAGAGGAAGCAAGCAATACGAAACCTAACAGTATTTCAGAAGATAATGAAAATGAAGTCAAAGGTAGCCAAACAGAGGCATTATTAAAGACCGATAAGGCTGAGAAATAATGCAGATTTGGGTAGATGCCGATTCGGTGCCACTGATTGCCAAAGACTTAATCATCAAAACGGCTGAACGTACCCAAACGATGGCGATATTTGTCGCCAATCAGCCGATTAAATTGCGCAAATCACCACTGCTCGTCATGACCGTGGTACCGTCAGGGTTTGATAAAGCCGATGATTATATCGTCGAGCAAATCCAGCCAGGTGATTTGGCCATTACCAGCGACATTCCTTTGGCCAATGATATTTTAGATAAAGGCGGTATGGTTTTGACCACCCGCGGTGTGGTTTACGATAAAAACAACATCAAGCAAAAGCTTAATATGCGCGATTTTATGGATACCATGCGCGGTACGGGTGTGCTTGAGTTGCAAGAAATGAGCGGGCAGAAACCTTACGGCGACCGCGACAAAAAAGCCTTTGCCGACGGGCTTAATCGCTTGGTGCGTTAATTGGTGCGGTCATTTCTTTTACTTATCAATTTGAAAACCCTACCTTTTAAAACTTCTTAAAAAGTTTCTTATCTCTATAAATATCAACCGTCACAAAGTTCAGTCTTGCAAACCCTATACACTCCATAACCAAACACTATGCAATCAGCACGCTTCATAACGAAGTGTGCTCGTCATTATTGTTACCCTATAGGCAACTTTTAAAACGATCAGTTTTAAACAACTGCTTTTAAATAACAAGTTTTAAAGTAGAGATAACGCATATAAAACTCATATAATAATAGGAATGATAATGAAAATATTAGTGATTGGGGCAAGTGGTCGAGTAGGTTCTGATTTGGTTAAGCAGTTATTAGCGGCTGACCATCAAGTGATTGGCACAACCCGTCAAGATGAAAAATTATTTAGCGATGACAATTATAGTCAGTTAGATTTAGATATTACTGCTGAGAAAGACGTGATTCAACAGCAGATTGAGCAAGATATCGATGCGGTTTATTTTGTTGCTGGTTCCGGTGGGAAAGATGTCTTAGAAGTCGATTTGCATGGTGCGGTCAAGACGATGCAAGCAGTTCAAGATAAAGGTATCAAACGTTATATCATACTAAGTACGGTATTTTCCTTAGATACCAGCAAATGGGATCAGCCTGGTATTGCCGATTTAAAAGAATACTATATCTGTAAGCATTACGCCGATCAGTGGTTGGTTGGAAATAGCACGCTTGATTACACCATTGTACAAGCAGGTGCGCTAAAAGAGCGCGCTGGTACTGGTAAAATCATTGTTAACGATGATAATGCGGGCGAAAACGCTATTGAAGATGTGGCTACAACATTAGCAGCGGTACTTAATGCTGATAATACGATCAAAAAAGTCTTTAGTATGCATAATGGTGAGACCGCCATCGATGCAGCGCTGGCTAAACTTTAGCAAATAAAAGCTATAATAAATAATATGTAGCTTTGAAGCATTGTTAAAAACACAGAAATAAAAAGGCGCATAAACTATCTGGTTTATGCGTTTTTTATTATGAATTATTTAAAAATTAACGGTTACGTTAAATGATATTAAAAAACAACTAAGCTAGGTTACTTGGAAATGGAATGACGTCTTCTAAGCTGCTGGCACCTGTGATGACCATCAGCAACCTATCAATACCGACGGCGATACCGCTACAAGGTATCAAATCATCAGATGCTGCTAATAAATGCTCATCGATTGGCATTTGTGGCAGATTATGCCGCTTGCGCAATTGATTATCACGCTCAAAGCGCGCTCTTAACGCCTGCCCATCTGCTAGCTCATCGTAAGCGTTGGCAATCTCAGTGCCATTAATATACAGCTCAAAACGCTTAGCAACCGTATTACCGTCTTTATCGATAGCCGTTTTCGCCAATGCTGCCGTCGCCGGCGGATATTCTATAATCAACGTCGGCAAATCGTGCCCCAAATTTGGCTCGACGGCATGACTAAACAATAAATCTAGCCAACTTTGGCGAATATCTTCTTCACTATTGCTGGCACCATTTTCTGCACTATTAAAATCAAACCCTGTTAAACCTTTGTCTTCTGCCACCGCTTGTAGCGCGGCAAGACTCGCCGTTAAGGGATGAATACCCACAAAATCCATAAAAGCATCGACGTAACGATAATGACTCAGCACAATCGGATAACCGTAAATCGCCTCCAATAGCTCGCCCAATTCAGTACCCATATCTTCTAGGCTATAGTTCGGCTGATACCACTCAAGCATGGTAAATTCAATATTGTGGCGCACGCCTATCTCATTGTCACGAAATACCGGACAAATCTGGTAAATGGGCATCTGCCAGCTGGCAAGTAGGCGCTTCATGGCAAACTCAGGCGACGTATGCAGATAATAGGTACAAGGTTTGTCTTGATACGTGACCTGCGTGGCGACCGATTGCAAAAAGGTATCGGTATTACCCGCTTGTGAGAGCAACGGCGTCTGCACTTCAAGCACGTGACGACTGGCAAAAAACTGCCGAATAGCATTGATAAATTGCGCCCGCTTTTGTGCCATTGATAGCGTCATGGTTGGCGCATAACTGGGTTTAGAGGAAAGGTTATTTGCTTGGGTCATTACTCTCTACTGTAGTTTTCGAATAAAAAATCAAATAATTAAAATAGGCTTTGAAATGGAGTTTTAATCTTTAAAGCTGGTTGTCTTTTAAAACTGCCATTCGCGGCGTAAATGATAATCTCGGCGCAATTGATCAAAATCAGTGCCACTTATTTGTCCGTTTATTAATTTATCTCGTAGGGCGGCATCATCTGCCATGATGTCATAAAACTTCACCAATCTATCTGGATGCGCCTTTAGCTCAGACCATAAAAATATATTGAGTGGCAGCAATTTATGCATGGTTTGCACAGGGGCCACTGTTAATTTTTCACACAGCGCATCATAAATCATTTGTGTACCGCGGAGCTTACCCTCCAAGGTATAGCCTGCAATATGTGCTGTGGCAATCGCAAGTTTAGATAATAAATTTGCTGCTATCTCAGGCTCATGTTCAAATACATCGAGTACCACTTGGCGTCCAGTACGGGCAATATCTGCCTGCAAATCATCGGCATTAATGACCGGCCCACGCGCGCTATTAATCAACAAAGTATCTGCTGGCATCGCAGCTAATGCTTCTTTATCAATTAAATGACGAGTTGGATAGTCGCTACCAGTAGGATTAGTGGCATGTTTTTTATCGGTCAACGGCACGTGCAAGCTAATCACATGACTTTGGCTCAATACTTGCTCAAAGCTGGCGTTATTAATGGTCGATGCAGGCAGTAGCGGATCGTAACCCAATACTTGCCAGCCTAAATCATGAGCGTACTCCACAAGAGTACTACCAATATTACCCAGTCCGATAATGCCCAAGGTCGCGGGCGGCGTCGATTTCTGCCAATATTGTGGACGTAAATTTAAGATAGCGGTCAATACGTACTGCGCAACCGAATGCTTACTGCAGCCTGCGGCATTGGCAAAGGTAATATTGCGCGCTGCCAAATAGGTTTGATCGACATGGTCAGTACCAATCGTCGCCGAACCAACAAATTGAACGGTATTATTGTTTGCCAATAGCGGCTCGCCAACTGGCGTAACCGAGCGTATCAACAGTACGTCAGGCTGATACTCTGCGAGCAACTGGGCATTGATAGCGCGCCCAGCAACGCTAATAATATTTACTGGTCGTTTATTATTTTGCCCAAGCGTCGACGCATTAAAAAACTCATCAAGGCTAGCGATATTGCTATCAGCAATGATAGTTAGAGGACGCATATGTTCATTATTTGCAGCGCTCGCATGTGGCATTTTTAATTATCCCTATCTCTAAAGGTTTATTATCAATGATTGCTGGATTAGCAAGGTGTATTTTTTATAGGTTGGTTTTAATAGTTTTTAAATTGCTGTTTAAATTAAGCACACGCCCTAATCCGTAGAAACGATATTTTCGTCTTTATTTTGTGCCGTAACTTTAGGGTGCATCTGGGCGTCAACAAGCATATCTTCGTGCTGCGCAAATAAATCATTCTTATGCTGCGATATCCACTCACGCCATACTGCAAGGCCAATTGCCAATACTACAGGACCGATAAACAAGCCGACAAAACCAAACGCCGTCAGACCACCCAACACCCCGATAAAAATAATAATAAAAGGAATTTTGGTCGCGCCGCTGATGACGATAGGACGAATAAGATTATCAACCCAGCTGATAACCAATATGCCCCAAAGCGCCAAGCCAATCCCTTCTACAGTATGACCTTGGCTTAATAACCAAATAGACACCCCGCCCCAAACAAATGGCGTACCAAAGGGAATTAAAGCGATAATAAAAGTAACAATGGTCAGTAGAATAGGACTTGGTGCACCAGCGAAATAATAACCAATACCAGCGAGCAAAGCCTGAGCCAATGCGGTCAAACCAATGCCATACACTACCGCGCGCGTGGTCGTACCGACCGAATCAATATAACCATCGATGCGATTACCAATGATATTGCGTAAGGCTTGGCGGATTTGACGTACCAAACTGGTGCCATCGCGATAAAAGAAAAACAGCGTCATCAGCGCCATCCCCATTTTGGCAAGACCACTGAAAACGACATCGAACGCGACTTTGCCATAATACAGATGCGACTGTACCCACAGGCGAAAAGCCTCTAGCGTGCCTTCTGGGTTTTTATTAATTCTCCACAACACATCTTTGACTTGCTGTCCGATGACGGGTAAGTCCTTGATAGAGTCTGGCACATCCAAATAGCCAACCTTGATGCGATAAATTAAGTTGCTAATTAGGCTTAAAGCTTCTTGCTGCAAGATAAAGACACCAGCAACGAGCGGCAGACCAATCATCAATGTGATGCTGACCGTCATAATAGTGGCGCTAAAGTTTGAGCTAAAGCGAACGCGCTGATGAAAAAAATTATAAATAGGAAAGGTGACGTACGCCAAAATCGCTGCCCACAGTGCCGGTACAATAAAAAACTGTACGACTTGAAAACACAATACAATCAGCACTACCAGCAAAGTAATAGCCAATAAGCGCTGAATAATAAATTCTTTTGTCCAGTTTTCGATCATAGCGTATAAACCAAGAGCGGGCAGCAGACAGTCAATTTGGCGCTGCTGTAACGTTTATAAATAGGTGGATAAAAATTACAGACCGCGTCCATCATTTATATCCCTTAGCGAGTGTGTTGCGTTATAAATTTTACGTTGTAAGCTTTGCGAGATATTCGCTTCATGAATTAGGCGAAATCATTGCGAAAAATAAGTCTAATAATAGCGCTACCGTACCATAGCGCGCTTTTATAAACATGTTATTTGGTTATAAAAAACAGTATTCATCTATAAAAATAATTGTGATTCATAAAATCGCTCTTAACTTGCCATTTCTCTATATTTAGAAGAGTAAGCCCAAACATAATAACGGCTTATTATGCCTCAAAGCCTACCAAATAAATAAGGCTATGTTGTAATCTTTACTTACAATTACCTGCACGCTATCGGCACCAATATTATTAAGTATTAATAGGTACTTTCAAAAATACCTTATTAGAATCATTGCTTTAAAACAATAGTTATTTATTTGCTTTTTAATGACTTCTACGCTGACAACTTGCGCGCTAAATCACTGTGCAGTTCTATTTGTGCAGACAATTGATGTTATACTAAAGGGATTAATTTGCAAATTTAAACGCTGTTAAGCAGGTTTGCTGTTATTGGTTTATAGCAAAATCAGCCCTAGCGTTTTTAACACTATTTCTGAAAACCTTTATTGATTGCCCTATTCTAAGCGGTTTTAAGCACTACCATTTAGAGCAGCGCCGCATATTTTAGTAATACCGATATTCATTGTATTAATGGCTATCCAAGTGCCGCGCTCAGCATAGGCTCACGATTTATGAGCCTTGATATGGGGGCATAAGTGCATACTCATATTTTGCATTACTTTCATAACCTATTTTGCTTTGGTTTTATTTAAAACCCAGCTAGATTCAATACATTTACACAACCTATTGATAGGAACAATAACAATGTCAAAAGACACCACCAAAGATACTGACAATCCCAACTTTAATTCGTCAAACGAGGCCAATACAGGCTCTAAATCGCAAGACAGCGTTACTTTTGCGTTAGCACAATCGCATTTTTTGGTCGGCGATATCACCGCCAATGCTGAAAAAATGCGCGCCCTTGCCCTACAAGCCCGTGAGCAAGGCGCTGATGTCATCATTTTCCCAGAGCTTGCTTTATTAGGCTATCCTCCGCAAGATTTGCTGCTACGTCCTAGCCTATCTGGCCGTGTCAAAAGCGCACTGTCTAGCCTGAGTGATATCGATGATATCGTGATGATCGTGGGCTATCCGCATGTCGATCATCATGGTACCTTTAACTCGGCGGCGATTTTGCATAACGGTCATCAAAAAGGCTTTTATCATAAGCAAATCTTACCAAATTATGGCGTTTTTGATGAGCGTCGTTATTTTGATAAAGGTCGCAATCAAGTCTTATTTGACTATAAAGGCATTACCATTGGTCTGCTAATCTGCGAAGATTTGTGGGAAAAAGGTCCGATTGCTGAGCTTAAAAAACAAGGTGCTGACCTTGTGGCCTGCTTAAATGCCTCACCGTTTGAGATTGAAAAACAAGACAATCGTAAAACCATGCTCGCCAAACGTAGCCGCGAAAATAATCTGCCAATTATTTATCTTAATGCCGTTGGCGGGCAGGATGATTTGGTATTTGACGGCGGCTCTATGGCCATCCAATCTGATGGCAGCGTTGCTCATGAAGCGTCGCGCTTTATGAATCAGCTCATGCTGACGACGTTTGACGTAAAAACCGCAAAATTCGATATGCAAACAAAAGCGCCATTGTCATTAAGCCGCGAGTCGGAGATGTACCAAGCGTTGGTCGTCGGTTTGCGTGATTATGTCAACCTATCCGGCTTTACTGGTATTATTGTTGGCTTGTCAGGCGGTATCGACTCAGCGTTAACCTTATGTATCGCTGTCGATGCGCTGGGTGCTGATAAAGTCTATGCGGTGATGATGCCGTACGAATATACTTCTCAAATCAGTTTAGAGGACGCGCAAGCGCAAGCCCGCCGCTTAAACGTTTCTTATACGGTTTGCCCGATTTTTGACGCCGTTGAAGGCATACGTCATACTTTAGCGCCATTATTTAACAAATCGCCTGCTGATACCACCGAAGAAAATATCCAAGCGCGCGCTCGCGGTGTGGTACTAATGGCCTTGTCTAATAAATTTGGGCATTTAGTCATCACTACGGGTAACAAATCAGAGCTAGCAGTTGGTTATTCGACTTTATACGGCGATATGGCAGGCGGTTTTGACGTACTAAAAGACGTTTATAAAACGCAAGTTTATAAGCTTGCCAGCTATCGCAACCGTTTAGAAGACACGCCAGTTATTCCTGAGCGCGTTATCATACGTCCGCCATCGGCCGAACTACGTCCTGATCAAGAAGACCAAGATAGCTTGCCAGACTATGATGTGCTAGATGGTATTTTGATGTCGTATATCGACGAAGATATGGGCTATCAAGATATTGTCGATAAAGGATTTGATGCCGATTTGGTCGCTAAGGTGATTAAAATGGTTGATAATAGCGAATTCAAACGTGCTCAAGCGCCGATTGGGACTAAAATCAGCCATAAAGCCTTTGGCCGTGAACGCCGTTTTCCTTTAGTCAATAAATGGGCGGTAAAAGGCTAAGCGTCAACGACTAAAGTTGCTATTTCAACCTTTTAGATGTCTCTGTAGTCTGAATATACTACCCTTTAGATAAAGGCTAAAAGGTTGAATAACTTTACGTTTCTATATAATTTGATATAATATAATTAGAATGTTTCATAATAAGCTGGGTACTTACCCAGCTTTTTTAGTTTTTATTGATAAATTTTTCTTTATATAAGACTCTTTGAATAAATAATTAAACCCAGTTCTCTACTTTTCTTTATTTCAACTATTACTTTCAATTTAACTACCCTACCTATCGTTATCCGAGTCCGTCATGAGTTTGCTAACCGCTAGTATCTTTCTTTTATTATTACTGGCTTTAAGTGCCTTTGTTTCTGGGGCAGAAATTGCTATCGCTGCTGGTCGCAAGATTAAGCTGCAAATCATGGCAAAAGAAGGCGAAGTCCGCGCCCTTGATGTGCTGCATATGCAAGAGAATCCTGGTGGATTTATTACGGTAGTGCAAGTCGTGCTTAATGCCGTCGCCATTTCAGCAGGTGCGGTTGGTGAGTCGGCGATTAGCCCGTATTTACAGCTGTTGGTTAAGAATGAAGCGGTGTCATCGGTTATCTCTTTCGTCGTGATTACCAGCTTGTTTTCCCTACTTGCCGATTTGATGCCCAGACGTTTGGCGATGTCTAATGCAGAAGTTTTTGCGGTGCGGCTGGTACGCCCTATGATGGCGCTGACATTTATTTTTAAGCCCGTTATTTGGATCTTTGATGGCGCAGCAAACCTCATTTTTGAGTTTTTTGGTATCTCAACCACGCGCCAAGATGACATGACACCAGAAGACATCTATGCAGTGATGGATGCGGGCGCCGAAGCTGGGGTAATTAAAAAACAAGAACACCATCTGATCGAAAATATTTTTGAGATGCAAGAGCGTACCGTCACCTCAGTCATGAATCCGCGTGAGCATATCGTCTATTTTGATAGTGAAACCAGCACCGAAGAAGTGGTTGAGGTCATGATTGCCCAGCCACATAATAAGTTTTTGGTCTGCGAGGAAGACGATTTAGAGCAAATTATCGGCTATGTAGAGTCGCGCAGCTTTCTAGCTTTGGTACTCAATCAACAAGAAGTCAGCCTAACCGATAAAGCCCTATTAAAACCGGCATTATTTGTACCTGATACCTTGTCTTTGTTTGAAGTCTTGGAGATGTTTAAATCGACCGGCGCCGACTTTGCCGTGATCGTCAATGAATATGGCTTGGTGGTTGGTGTCATTACCCTGCGTGATGTAATGAGTATTGTCATGGGAGAGCTGGTCACAGTTGAGGAGCAGCCTATCGTACAGCGCACCGATAACTCTTGGCTTATCGATGGCATGACGCCCATTGAAGATGTGGTTCGCGCGCTCGATATCGTTAATTTACCGCGCAGTCAAAATTATGAAACCATTAGCGGCTTTATGATGTATATGCTGCGCAAAATTCCTAAGAAAACCGATACCATCGAATACGCCAACTATCGCTTTGAGATTATCGCGACTGACAATCTGAAAATCACCCAGCTACTCGTCACTAAACTGGAAGAAAAAGTTTTGTAAAAGTGGCATTTCGAAGTGCACTTTACGATAAATAACCGTATAAATTTAGAGAGTTTGACCCTCAATTAATGGGTTTAATAAGAATACAGAAATCAGGTACGCGCCCCAAATATCGCCGTGCCGACACGTACCATCGTAGAACCATTGGCAATCGCGGCGCTCATATCATCACTCATGCCCATACTCAGCGTATCCCACTGCTTTAATTCCGGATATTCTCGCTCGATACTATCAAATAACTGCTTAGTACGAGCAAAGGCATCGGTATTGGCTTTTGCGGGAATAATCATCAGCCCGCGCAATTGCAAGCGCTCGTAATCTTTAATCGCGCTTATCAAGTCTGGCAGCTCAGCTGGCAGACATCCTGACTTACTGTCCTCGTTATCAATATTGACTTGTATCAACACATTAAGCGCTGGCAGCTCGGCTGGGCGCTGCTCATGTAAACGTTTGGCGATAATCTCACGCTCAAGCGTTTGCACCCAATCAAAATGCTCAGCAATATCGCGGGTTTTATTACGCTGAATACTGCCAATATAATGCCAAACGATGTGTTCACAGTCTGCCTGTTGTCGTAAAGCTTGTATTTTCTCAATAGCCTCTTGCAAGTAGTTCTCACCAAAATTATACTGCCCTTGCCGCGCTAACGTCGCAATCATCTTAGCAGGTTTGGTTTTAGACACTGCTAATAAAGTAATGTCTTCTTTCTGCCTTTGCCCTTGTACAGACGCTTGCGCCATCTGCTCGCTTACTTGCTGCCAATTTTCAATCAATTTTGCCGCATCAAAATCATCTCCATTATTTTTTTTACTAGCTAAACTCGTAGCGTTAGTTTGTGGTGTAGAGGTAGTGTTCATAAAAAACTCACAGAAATATTAGGGGATTATTTTATTAATTATAAATAGAAGGAGCTATGAAATTAAGCAGTTAAAATTTTGATAAAAAACAGACATAAACTTATATTAACAAAACAAAGTATATTTGAATTATTTTTACATTTTATTCATATAGTAGATGGTTAAATAGCAGCAGGCTTGTTATCATATTGTTACATAGTCTAACTCATGCTACTGAAAAATATATTAATAGTAACAGCAAAGACTACAACTCTTTTAAATAAGCTAAGTTAAATAGTGGCATAGAATCGTAAAGTATCATAATTTTTAAGCGTTTCTTTGTCCATTCTTGTTTGGCTCATTTTTGTCTATCAATAGGGATATTTCACTATGGCTGAAAAGCATCATTTAAACATCGAAGACTTGTTGCGCTTTACCGTTAAGCACAAAGCGTCGGATTTACATATTTCAGCCGGTATGCCAGCGATGATTCGTGTCGATGGTGAGATGACCCGTATTAACATGCCTGAAATGACGCATCAAGTGGTGCATCAGCTTATTTATGACATCATGAATGATAAGCAACGCGCTGACTTTGAAGAGTTTTTTGAGACCGACTTCTCTTTTGAGATTCCAAATCTAGCACGTTTTCGTGTCAACGCCTTTAATCAAAACCGCGGCGCTGGCGCTGTTTTTCGGACCATTCCTTCTAAAGTTCTTACTATGGAAGACTTAGGTATGGGTGACGTCTTTAAACGAGTATCTGACTTTAAACGCGGTGTGGTACTGGTCACAGGTCCAACGGGTTCAGGGAAATCTACCACGCTTGCTGCCATGATCGATTATATCAATGAAACCCGTAAAGAGCATATTTTAACCATTGAAGACCCGATTGAATTTGTCCACGAGTCTAAAAAGAGCTTGATTAACCAACGCGAAGTCCACCGCGATACCTTAGGTTTCGAGCCAGCATTGCGCTCTGCCCTACGTGAAGATCCAGACGTTATCCTCGTTGGTGAGTTACGTGACCTTGAGACCATTCGCTTGGCATTGACCGCCGCTGAAACAGGGCATTTGGTCTTTGGCACCTTGCACACCAGCTCTGCTGCCAAAACCATTGACCGCGTCATTGACGTCTTCCCTGCAGCCGAAAAAGACATGATACGGGCGATGCTCTCAGAGTCGCTACAAGCGGTCATCTCACAAACGCTACTACGTCGGCAAACCGGCGGACGTATTGCTGCTCATGAAATCATGCTGGGCACGCCTGCGATTCGTAACTTGATACGTGAGAATAAAATCGCGCAGATGTACTCTGCTATCCAAACTGGTGCAGGTGAAGGCATGATTACTCTTGATCAAACGCTTAAAAACTTGGTTTCAAAAGGCACAATCAGTAAAGATGTCGCTCGCCCTTATGCCAAACAACCTGAAGCCTTTATTTAGTATGGGTTTACATAGTATTAAAAGTTTTAACATAAATTTTTGTTAAAGTTATAGATAAACGATCATAAGTTTTTACTTAGCTTTATTTATTTTCAACGGTTGTTATTGCCCGCTTTAAAAGTTTATTGCAGCAGTTTTAAACTATATATTCCAAATGTAGGTACGTTATGGACATTGATAAGCTTTTACAATTAATGATTAATAAAAACGGCTCTGACCTTTTTATTACTGCTGATGTCGCGCCGTCCATGAAAATCAATGGCAAAATTTTGCCCGTTGGTAAAACGCCGTTAACCGCTGACCAAACCATGAGATTGGTCAAAGGGGTGATGACCCCAAGCCAGCAAAAAGAGTTTGATGAAACCAACGAGTGTCAATTTGCGATTTCAGATCAAGCGCAGCAAGCGCGCTTTCGGGTCAGTGCCTTTATTCAGCGCGACATGGCGGGGATGATTTTACGGAAAATCGAAAATAAAATCCCCACCGTCGAAGAGCTGCGCCTACCCCCAGCGCTAAAAGAGCTGGCCATGAAAAAGCGCGGTATTATCTTACTCGTTGGCGCGACAGGTACAGGTAAATCAACTACCCTTGCGGCGATGATTGGACATCGTAATCAGAATTCACACGGTCATATTATTACCATCGAAGATCCGATTGAGTTTGTACATAAGCACCGCGGTTGTATCATTACCCAGCGCGAAGTCGGTATCGATACCCATTCTTTTGAGGCAGGTCTTAAAAATACCTTGCGCCAAGCGCCTGATGTGATTTTGATTGGTGAGATTCGTAACCGCGAGGTTATGAGCTACGCGATTCAATACGCTGAAACGGGGCATTTGGTCTTTGCAACTTTACACGCCAATAACGCCAACCAAGCGATTGACCGTATCATTCACTTTTTTGAAACCAGTCGCCATAATCAGTTGTTTATGGATTTGTCCTTGAACTTGCAAGCTATTATTGCTCAGCAATTGATTCCAACGCCTGATGGTAAAGGACGCCGCGCTGCTATTGAGATTTTATTAAACTCACAGCTGGTCAGCGACTATATCCGTAAAGGCGAGGTGCACGAAATCAAAGATGTCATGACGCGCTCACGTGATAGCGGCATGCAAACCTTTGACCAAGCGCTGTTTGATTTATATGAAAATGGTGAAATCACTTATAAAGAAGCCATTCTGCACGCAGACTCCCCTAACGATTTACGCTTAAAGATTAAGTTAAGTGGTAAAAATGGCAACGTCAACCTAGATGAAGGTGCCGATAGTTTATCGTTAGATATCACTTAGTATGGCATGACTTACTCACCTAGAATTTTCCAAAAAAGAGCCCTCATCACATATGAGGGCTTTTTTTGGCGTTTCAGTTAATATTTAGACAGTAATAGACTATAAATTATCAATATCAGATAATCGTTTTCTCAAACGCTTATTTAGCGTTGTCTCTACAGGCTTGATTATCACAAATACCGTACAGCACCAAAGAATGACCAGATAGCTTAAAGCCATGCTCTGCCGCTACTTTGGTCTGCTCTTCTTCAATGGTTTTGTTATGGAACTCGACGATTTTGCCGCAGACATCACAAACCAAATGGTCATGATGCTCTTCTTGAGTAATCTCAAACACTGATAAATTGTTTTCAAAGTTATGGCGCTCAACGATACCGGCTTGCTCAAACTGGGTTAATACGCGGTAAACGGTTGCCAGCCCCACATCTTCGCCTTGATCAATCAGCGCCTTATACACTTCTTCAGCACTCATATGATGCAGCTCTGCACTTTCAAGCAGCTCTAAAATTTTGATACGTGGTAACGTTACCTTTAAACCCGCTTTACGTAAATCTTGATTGGTAAAAGAAGCCATAATATCCCTTCTGACTATGAAAGTCTTAGCAAATGAATTCAAAAAACAGGAGTTAAATAAACATCAATAGTTAATAATAAGTGCTGATAAAATATAAAAATAATAAAAAATGAACGATTATGCAGAGCATTTTTTGCGAAAAATCGCTGCCAAGTGTTTGAATTTAAAATATAAATAATAAAGGCGGTAAAATAGCACTTGGTAAATAATGTCGTAAGTGGTAGGCAATTGCAAGTAAATGACGTATCATTTGTGCAAGATTGCCTGCAAGACCCACATTATCGGTTTTTAGCGGCGCCTAACCCATTTTTTATGAGTCATTTTACCATGATAAAGACCTTTAATTTTCGTTCGTTAAGCTCTGCAAACGCATTACGTAAGATTGCCATGACGACTATGCTCGGTGCTACTGTGGCTATGTCTGGCTGCTCGTTACTGAGTGTCTATAAGATTGACTTGCCCCAAGGCACTGCCATTACCCAAGCGCAAGCGCAAAAAGTGCAAGTGGGTATGAATCAAAATCAGGTGCTTTATATTCTTGGTAGCCCAGCAATCAGAGACACGCTCACGCCAAAACGCTGGGACTACATTTACGACTATAAAGCCGGAACAGAAGGTCGCCGTAAAGGTATCGCCGATGTCAAAAATGCCAGCCAGCATTTGATTGTTTATTTCGATGATAACGGTATAGTGACCCGCATTGAAGGTATCGATAGCCTGCCTGCATCATAAGTCTGATAGAAATTTCTAAAAACTAACCGCGAGATTTATTTTTGCGCTGAGACATGGGATCAGCGCTTAAGCTGCGATATACCTCTACCCGATCAGACGGCTGCAATATATAATTGAGTGGCTGCTTTTGCGCGTATACCCCAACATGCCAGCGCTTAGCCGTTGGCGTCATCGTATTGGCAACCTGCTCGCACCAGCTTGCTAGCTCTTCAAACTGTTTTAGCCAACCTGCCTGAGCCAAGGCCTCATACAAAGTTGTGCCCTGCCTAACTTGAACAGTTTGATAATGCTGACGCGTCGCCTCTTCTGCATACGCCAGAAATACTGTTATCAAATCACTCTGCTCAGCCTGAGTTAGGTTAACGTTAACCTCATCTTTATCAGCTGTACTATGGTTAGCAGCAGTCCTCAGCTTAACCACTGCATCACCCAACCGATTAACGCTAACAGTAATGCCAGCGGCACAATAAGGCGTATCGCCACCCGCCACAAGTTATAAAAAGCTTCATTGCCAAAGTTTAAAGACTTACGCAAGTGGCTAATTTTCATCTGCCAACCAGCAAAGACGGACAATAACAGCACGGCGATACTACTGATAATCACCAAAATACCGACTAGCCAATTGGTCGGTATGGCGACAACTAACAATAGCGCTAGCACAAACGTTAACACCACACTGACTAGCAAACCAAATTTATGCGCCAATTGCTGCGTACTATAATGGAGCAAATAGCTGACCACAAACAGCACCCCAACCCAATAAAGTAACTGCCCAATCGGTGGTAGCGCCATGCCACTGATAAATAAAGCGACCACACCAACCACTAGCTGTAATATCCAAATCGGTAATACCAGCTTGGTTGCGCGATATGCTTGCGCGGCACTATTACGAGTGGTTTGCGCATTGTGATTATCAGCCCTTACCGCCGTGACCGTTTGCTTGCTCACTAGGTGTTGACCAAACCAGTATAAACCTGTACCCGCACCGACGCTCACTAATGCCAAAGCGACGGCGCGCGCCCACTCGCTCAAGCTGACATCGGTCATGGCAAAAGCGATATTTGGCAGACCGTTGGCCACACCCAATAATAAACCGACCAGCATTAAACCTAAGCCAATTGGTAACGGCGCCACGCCTAGTAAGCTTAATAAGACGGCGATAACCATCAATCCTGCAGCAATGGCGAAGCTTGGTATATTAGGTACGCTATTGAGCTCCGTCAAGGCGGCTAAAATGCCGGTGCTTGCTCCCGATATGACAAGCGCAGCAATGAGGATAGAAACCAATGCCGCAAGCCAGCCAAAACTGCGCCAAAAGGTGCTGGCATCGGCTTCGCGTGTAAGCTTTTGCATACCTGCTAACGGTGCTTCAGCACTACGATAAGCCAACGCAATTTCCGCATAAACGACGGGCAGCGAAACCAATACCATCGCCAACAGCCACAGCAACCAAAAGTCAATCTCGCCTATGGATGCAGGCGCAAACCAGCGAAATAACAATAACGGTAGCAGCGCGGCGATAAAGTAAGAAGCATAGCGAATCATCATAATCTAAATCCAAGCGATTCAAAGTGAATAATAGTTAAGGCTATAAAGTACTGATAGACATCTATATTTTCTATGATAGCGTCATATGAAAGCCGCTTAATTCTTATAAGGGTTATCAAAGCTTATGCAAATTATATAAGGACTAATAGTTATAAAAAAACCCCGAAATCGGGGTTTAAGAGCTAAATTATAGCGGCGGCAGCAAATTGTTTCACTTATTATATAATCTCACTAAGCGCGTCAAAGTGCGAGCCGCTACATAGGGAGCAGATTAGTGAATCGCGCTCACATAATCTGACAAGATACGAATATCGCGATCAGATAGTTTGGCCGCAACCATCTGCATCATACCCATCTCGCCTTCTTTTTCCGCATCGTTAACACGTTTTTGCTCGTCGCTATCGATATCATCAACACGACCAGCAGCACGGAAAAGCTTTAGCTGAGTGGCAATATATTCAGCGTGCTGTCCGCCTAAACGCGGAAATGCAGCCCAAACGTTACCCGCCGCATCTGGACCATGACAGCCTGCACAACCGATAACGCCACGGGATTTGTCACCACCTAAAAATAGCTTAGTCGCTTCTTGCGTCGTCGCAGGATTACCAAATGCGACGCCCCAAGGTTTTTGGCTGGCATAATAACCTGCAACGTTGGCTAAATCTTGCTGAGACAAATTGGCAACTTGCGACTGCATGATACCGTTTTTACGGTAGCCTGATTTATAATCGACCAACTGCTTATATAAGTACTTTACGTTTTGACCGCCAAGATTTGGCTGTGCTGGCACAGGACTGACACCATCAACACCATGACAAGCCGCACAAACGGTTTCGGCAATTTGCTTACCTGCATTGACGTCATGTTCAGGAACAATAATAGCAGCTTGTACGCTGAAACTTGCAACACATAAGCTGGCGGCAGCGATTAACTTTTTCATTGATACAAATCCTACTAACTCGACGTAAGCATTATTTAGAGTGATTGCATTATCAAAAGCCGCACCCACTACAAAGATAGCATCTGATCAGCTACGCTATGTATTACGCGGTCTTTATCACAAGCAGCCCGAAAGTACTTACTAATATCAGGGTTTATTTTGGATTATTATAGCAAGACTTTTTACTATTTGCCTACTTAATCGTAGCATTGGTTATTTTTTCTGGCGGTTCGACATTTATTCACTTAATAAAAAAAACAAAAAGCGCGATAGGTTTGTTAACCTAGCGCCCCATATCGTTTATCTCGACAGTTATTTGAGCTTTAAACGCTTGCTTATTACTTGCTCATATACTCGATAAGCTTGCGATAATCCTCATCACTACAGTTTTGGCATAAGCCACCCGCTGGCATTTGAATCATGCCATTTTTGACAGACTTAACCAACGCTGGCATACCTTTTTGTTTGATAAGCTGTTGCCATTTGGCACTATCGCCTTTTTTAATCGCATTGAGTGCGCCACTATCGTGACAGGCGGCACATGAGTTATTATAGGATGTTGCAATATCGGCGGCGCCTGCACTACTGATCGTCGCCATACCAATGATTAAAGCAGCACTACTGGCAGCTAAGAAACGATAGCTTTTGGCAAAAATGTCGGTGATTGAAAACATAAGACACCTCGTATCTTTTTCGTTTGCTTAATCCATGATTTTATTAAGCGTTTATTGTGCAATTGTCATTCACTTTATCTGACTAAATATTGTAACAATATATGTCATATTAATATATATAAATATGGTTTAGCTTTGTTAACAACGTTTATTTAAATAAAAATCGGGGCTCAAACACGATTTTATTTACGGTTATGTTGTCATTAATATGAGGGTAATTGCCTTTATTTCAATAACTAAGCGCTATAATAGTATAGAATAGGCGTTATCCTAAAATGCTCATGTTATTAACGGCCTACTTTTGCCGCTCACCTATTTTTGGCTTTGCTTACTGCCCTATTTTATTCACAAACTTTTCACTACTGTATCTAATTTTTTAAGATTAATGAGTCATTTATGAGTACCCCGTTTAAAGATGTCGCCGCCGAACATGCGGATTTTAATACCAAAGCCCGTCAGCGCATTCAGCAAACTGAATTTATGACGTCCGCGCCGACTTTTCGTCTTTGTCCGCCCGATGTTGGGCTTGAAGTCGCTTTTGCTGGTCGCTCGAACGCGGGAAAGTCGTCCGCTATCAACGCCCTAACCAATCAGCGCCAACTGGCACGTTCGTCTAAAACGCCTGGGCGTACGCAAATGATTAACTTTTTTAGTATCGGCGATACCGATACGCGTTTGGTTGATTTGCCGGGTTATGGTTACGCGGCGGTGCCACTTGAGATGAAAAAAGAATGGCAGGTTGAGCTTGAAGAATATCTGGTATCGCGCTCAAGTCTAGCAGGTTTGGTACTGATGACCGATATCCGTCATCCGCTTAAGTTCTTTGATGAGCAAATGCTACATTGGGCAAAAGATGGCGAGTTACCCGTGCATATTTTGCTCACCAAAGCCGATAAGCTTAAATATGGCGCATCTAAAACTGCCCTGCTTAATACCCGTAAAAGACTTAAGCAGTTGGGTTTAGACTGCACGATACAGTTGTTTTCCGCATTAAGAAAAGAAGGTCTTGATGAGCTGGCAGGCGTCATGGGTAATTGGTATCAATATCAGGCCAAGGAGGATAAAAATGCTGAAGCGTCTGTTATTGAAAACCAAGAAAATAGAATAGAAACTAGCGACCAAAGCGCTGATAAGCAAAAACGTACTGAATAAATTATCGTATTTGATGATTTAGAGGCTTATTTAAAGGCTAACCTGATTTAAAGACCGCCGCTTTTGCAAACGCTAAGCAGAAATTAAGAAGGGTTTATCATTTATAACGATAAACCCTTCTTTTATGGGTATTTTTTGAAAAATCTATTTGTTAAGATTAAATGAGGTTTTGGTTAAGCACTTAATTTATGCACATAACAATGCCACTAATTCTTGCGGCGTGTCCACTTGATAAGTTGGCTGCTCGGCAGCAAGCTCGCTGCTTGACGCTGTGCCATAATTGACCGCAATACTGGTCATGCCCAAACGATTGGCCATTTGTATATCGTAGATACTGTCACCGATAAATACTGCCTGCGAGATTGACTGCTTGGTGTAGTCTAAGATATCGCTCAGCATTTGCGGATCAGGTTTGGAGCCGGATTCATCAGCACAGCGCGTGATGGTAAAATAGTGATGGCTAGCAGAAGCCTCTAATACTCGATCTAGCCCCTTTCTTTTCTTACCAGTAGCGACCGCAAGCTGCTTATCTTGCTGCTTTAACGTCAGGAGCATATTTTCAATAGGCGCAAAAAATGGCGTACGATGGCTATTCGGAATATAGTATTCTGCATAGCTTTGCTGAATGGCGAGCTTTTGCGTATTGCTTGCTTGCGGATATAAAATCTCAATGCCGTGCATTAAACTTAACCCGATAATGTCTTTGACGGCCTGGTCTGTAGTCCTAAAGCCATGCGCCTCGCCCGCTATATGCATCGACTCAACGATTAGGCCAATCGAATCCATCAAGGTGCCATCCCAATCAAAAATGATCAGCGTTTTACCCGCTAAATGATGCTCGGCTGCTAATTCAGAAATATTGGTTGGCGCTGGTTTACTAGCGATAGATGCTGTCATGGGCTAACCCTTTAAAAATAACAAATGGCAAATATGAAAACGTCACAGGTACTTATTTGGCGAATGTATACGCAAATAAGCAACTGTGACGATTGTGTTAAATAGTCATTTCAAAACTGCATTGACTATCAGTCTTTAAACAGCCTTTAAAAAGAAATTTTTAAAACTTATTCAGGCAGCTGCATATCTGCTGGTAACCAATCTTTCATCTCATCTGGTAATGGCGCGGTAATGGTTTCATAGCCAGGAATATCTAAACGCCACGCATGTAAACACAAACGATGTACGCCCGATTTGTCATGCACATTGTATTTATCATCACCTAAAATAGCATGACCGATATGCGCCAAATGTACGCGAATTTGATGGGTGCGACCGGTCAAAGGTTTTGCTTCAAGCAGGCTCACTGGCTGATCGTTCAGCGTAAAGCGGCCATGCACAATGATATCGGTCTGGCTTTCTTTGGCTTGTGGGTCTTGCGCATCTACTTTTACGCGGCGCTCACCGCTAGCCAGCGTATAGCGCAGTAATGGCGCGTCGATACGCTGCTCATTGAGCGCAGGTTGACCTTTCGCTAGGCAAAGATAATGCTTTTGAATGGTTCTATCGACAAGATGCTGCTGGAGCACTTTTAACGCCGAGCGCTTTTTAGAAATCATCAGCAGACCTGAAGTATCTTTATCGATACGATGAATCAGCTCGAGATATTTTTTACCTGTCACTTCGCGCATGGCTTCAATAACGCCAAAATCTAAACCACTACCGCCATGCACAGCAATACCAGCAGGCTTATTAAGTACGATTAGACCCTCATCTTCGTAGACCACTCGCGCCAATAAGCTATTGGCAAATTCAGCGCTGATAATCGGTTTATCACGGGTCGCCAGCTGTACAGGCGCTATACGTACCACGTCTTCACGTTGCAATCTGTCATGCGCTTTACAGCGTTTATTATTAACGCGCACTTCGTCTGAGCGAATCATCTTGTAGATGTGGGATTTTGGCAAACCCTTTAGGCGATTGAGCAAAAAGTTGTCTAAGCGCTGGTCGTGCTGATGGCGCGTGACTTCAAGGTAATTGACCTTTTCAAAGTTACTGATTTCGTCGTCGGCACTTTGCGGGCGCGTTTTACTATTAAAGATAGCGGGCGCTTCGTGGATAGGCTGTTCGGTTGGCATTTTTGAGTTTGTCATTTTTTAGTTAGGTATTTACACAAAGATTTGCTATAGTTTAGCATGTTGAGCGCCAATTAAGCAGAGGCTGCGACAATAATTCCTTGTTGTTACAGACAATATTGCGCCGTTGCTACTACTGGTTAGTCAGGCAATGGCAGTTATAAAGGTTGCCAAACTTGTGCGTTTCATCTGATTTTAAGGGTGTTATATCCCTTGATATACCCTATAATGCCCCATAAATTGTAAGAACAACGCTGATAATTATCTATATATAGGATGTATCAGTACCCAAAATTTTTAGTACAACGTTTTTTAGTAATATAGTTTTTTATCAAGACAAAACACGCTGATATTAAACGACATCGCTTTGATGAATTGGCTAATAACCATTTTATCGCGCGATAACAACATAACATTTACTCACTACCGCCTAACCACGACTTATTTTGATAATTATTTATCACGCATAACTAATTATCAGCCAGTCCTTTAGCGCACAGTTGAGCAAGTATGGGTCGCTTAGAGCCAGAATCGAGCATCATTGATTGATTATCGATAGCTGCCTAAGTATTGGTGGTCAAACAGAGCACGCGAAGTAGGATAGACAAGAGACACCGCGCCGATAAGCCGGTCATTTATTCTGTTTGCCAAGTACGCCCCGCTGATGATTAGAGCAGCGCCACCTAGCTTTGAGTTACCCCAGATATTTTTGACGTGATAGCCAAAAGAACGATAAATAAAGAATGACCAATTGCTTTACCTAAAAGGATAACCGCTGCACGGTACTGTTTTATGCACTAGCACTTACCGATAAAACAGTTCTTTATTAACAGCGCTATGATTGCTAGACCTTGATTGATTAATTGTGACAACACGATGCTTTTTTGGTAATTGTGACCTCTTAAATCTCAGTCCTTATCCATCGCCGCCCTTACAAGGTGTGCGGATTAAACTTGGATAAATGACTGTCAAAAAGACCACAAACCCGCACGTGCCTTAATCGTTAGACCAAGCCTACTCATAATATGATATAGATAGTAGCTTTACACCCTACCTTATCTATACGAACGTTACCGACATTAGCAGGATAAATGGCTAATACATTTTAGGTTAACAGCAGTGACGAAAAGCTCATGTGCTTGCCGATATTTCTGCTTTACGTTCTCCCGCTCATTAACATCTACTCAGGTTAATTTACCCTTAACCGCACTTGCTCCCCTGCCCGAAAGCCTGCCCCGTCGTTGTTATGCGTACTCATAGGATTCAAACATGAAACGCATTTTAATCAACGCTACTCAAAACGAAGAAATTCGCGTTGCCCTTTGTAAAGGTAATCATCTTTACGATTTCGATTTAGAAAACCGTACCCGCGAGCAAAAAAAATCCAACATTTATAAAGGTCACGTTACCCGTGTCGAGCCATCGCTTGAAGCGGTATTTGTCGAATATGGCTCACAGCGTCAAGGCTTTTTGCCGATTCGTGAAATCTCTGCTGAATATCTAAGCGGCAATCCACGCGATGAAAACATCAAAAAATTGATCAAAGAAGGCGATGAGCTTATCGTCCAAGTCGAAAAAGAAGAGCGCGGCAATAAAGGCGCAGCGCTTTCGACTTATGTCTCTTTGGCAGGGCGTTATTTGGTGTTGATGCCAAACAACCCTCGTGGCGGCGGTATTTCGCGTCAAATCTCGGGCAAATTACGCGAAGATATGAAGCGCATGCTCAGCAATCTTGATTTGCCAAAAGGCATGAGTGTCATCATTCGTACTGCTGGTATTGGCAAGACCCAAGAAGACTTGCAACACGATTTAAATCACTTGCTTAATATCTGGCAAGCCATCCAAGAGCAAAATCAAAAATATCCGTCTCCGCGTTTGGTACACCAAGAAGCGGGCGTTGTCACCCGTGCTGTACGTGATTATCTACGCGATGATATTAGCGAGATTTGGATTGATAACGAAAACGCCTACATTGAAGCGGCCGGTTTTATCGATGCCGTGATGCCAAAACAAGCAGAAAAATTGCGCAAATATACCGATTATGAGCCGATGTTTTCGCGCTTTAATATCGAAAAGCAGATTGAAACGGCTTATCAACGTGAAGTTCGCTTGCCATCAGGGGGCTCAATCGTTATTGACCAAACGGAAGCACTAGTTTCTATTGATATCAACTCAGCAAAATCGACCAAAGGCTCAGATGTTGCTGAAACTGCCTATCATACCAATTTAGAAGCAGCCGATGAGATTGCGCGTCAATTGCGCCTGCGTGATATGGGCGGTTTGATTGTCATTGACTTCATTGATATGAATGACAATAAGCACCAAAAAGAAGTGGAAAAACGTCTGGTTGATGCGACCAAATATGACCGCGCGCGTGTACAGTTTGGTGATATTTCTAAATTTGGTTTGATGGAAATGAGCCGTCAGCGTCTGCGTCCATCACTCGAGGAATCAACTGGCTATATCTGCCCGCGCTGTCACGGTAATGGCATGATTCGTGATTTGCGCTCGTTATCACTGTCAATTATGCGTCAAATTGAACAAATCGCCTTAAAAGAACGTCAAGGCGAAGTACAGGCCGAAGTGCCAACCGATATCGCGGCTTTCTTGCTAAATGAGAAACGCGATAGCTTGGTTTATTTGGAGCAAGACAGCGGTACGCGTATCACGATTTTGCCACACGCGCATTTAGAATCGCCAAACTTTAAGCTGCACTTTAATCGTGATGGTTTTGCCCCATCGAGCTATGAGCGTATTACCGATACCCAGCAACAAGAGCACAGCGACCTAGGTTATAACGTCGATTGGCAGACCGCTGATTCAGTGCGCCCTGAGCAGCAGCCGACGCGTCAGCCACGTCAAGCAGCTGATAATAGCAGCAATAAAAACAGTCAAACGACTCCTCGTGCCAACAGTCAGCAGAAAAACACGACCAGTCATAGCAATGACCATCGTAGCAATGCTAATGCTAATGCTAATGCTAATGCTAATGCTAATGCTAATGCTAATGCTAATGCTAATGCTGCTGCACCAGCACGTGCGCCGCAACCACAAACTCAATCACAAACGCAGTCAAAAAACGCGCCAACTGTTGCGACTACCGCGCCGCCAGTCGCTTCGAAAAACAACAACGCGACTGCTGCCCAACCGCAAGCAGTCGCTTGGTTATCGAATTTATTTGCCCAAGCGCCGCAAGCATCGACGACGCCTAAGGTCAGTAGTCGTGATGCTGCCGAAGCCATTGAAGCACTGGTAAATACGGGCGCTCAAAGTCTTGGTTCGTTTGGACAAATAGATAGCAGCGCTTTAGATGCTAACGCTCAAGCCACAGTAGCACCGCAAACGGCAAGCAATCAGCAGAACACTGAGCAACAGCTGAATACTAATCGTCAGCAAGCTGCTAATAGCAATACCGATGATAACAACGACGCTGAAGACAGAAGAAGACGTAAACCGCGTAAATCAAGACCTTCTAAAACGCGTCAAAGAAAAGAGCAGTCAGATGAGTCCAATGGTAATGCTGCTAGCAACAACGTAGACGACAGCCGCTCAACCGGCACTGACGACAAGCAGGCTGATAGTCAAGATAAACGTCAGCATGATAATCGACGCACCAACGACCGTAATCGCAACAACCGTCAAGACAGTGGTCGTAATGGACATGACAATAGCAATAGCGAGCACAATGACGCTGCTAGGAAAGACGCTAATACCACAGATGAGCAAACGCGTGCCAAGCGTAAATCAAATAGCCAGCGCTCCTCACGCGGAAAAATTGAGCGCGGTGAGACGTTAAGTGCGAATAACGAGCACAGCAATAAAGAGACCAGTCATAGCAATGACAAAAATCAGACCAGTACCCGCCGCAACCAAGACCCTAATGAAGTGGTGTTACAGGTCAATGAAGCGGCTACGGAGCTCAAGTCACCCGAAGTTGTGCATTTGTCTTTAGATGACAGCAAATCGGTAACAGCAACGCGCCAAGCGCCTGAAAAGCAAAGCGCTGAGAAAGCTAGCAATGAAGCTGATAAGCAGAAAGCAAGTAAGGAAGACAGCACTCCGGAAAATGCGGATAAGCAGGAAGCCGTTGAGCAAATGACTGACAGTCAAGCTGCTAAAAACAGCCGTGACTCGGTTGATAGTAGTCCAAAAACCAGTACGCAAACTGTGACTGCCGACGCTGCTAAAAGTGACAATCCTGCAAGTGCCGATGCGGTGGTAGCGGCAGCAAAAATGGACGACGCTAAGACAAGCACCACTGAAGACAAAGTACAAAAGTCTGACGCTAACTCTGTAGACGAGCGTAATGTCGAGGCTACACAACCAGCAGCGGATGAGCAATCGACCTCTAAAAGTCGTAGTGCTGTCAAAACTAGCGACAAAGCTGATGATGTAGCACCTACCGAAGCGCAGAAAACTGCTGCTGATGTTGATGCTAATACAGATAATACTGATAGTAGCAATCAAGCAGCGTTTGAGCTTGACCATCAAGCTTTATTTGCCAAGCGTTATGTAACGGCTGAAAAGTTCGGTCAAGCCAGCAATGATCCTCGCGTGGTTCGTCGTCAGCAGGCTCAAGCCTCGACAACTACAGCATCGGATAATCAATCGCCTGTGGTAAATGAGCAACGCGCTGTGAACGTTCCAGCTATCCGCGGCACAGTTGGCGAGTTTATCCGCGCAACCCTACCAGAGGCGCAAGCGCGTTTAGCCGCTGAAGGTGTGATCAATTGCTTTAATGCGGCTATCGCTTTGCACCTAGAGCAAGCTAACGCTGTTAACGAGAAGGTAGATAGTAACAACGAGTCTAAAGTCGAGACTGGCAAAACTGCCAAGCAAGATTTTGACTTCAGTAACTATGGTTATGAGCCTTTAGCAGCGGATTATCTCGCAAGCTTTGAGGCGATGACGCAAGCCGCCAGTCAGTTTGCCGCAGCACAGGGTAAAACAGCCGTTGAGCCGCGCCCTATTAGCAAGCGGGCGAGCAACGACCCACGTGGTCAGCATCCTGACTATCAGGAGCCAGCTGCAACCACAGTCGCCGAAGCGCCTAAAAATAATGCTTTAGCAGCCAACAGCAATGCTGACGTTGACGTTAACATTGACGCTCAGAATATAGATGCGACTGCGCTGGCCAATCAAAGTCAGACAGAAGATGTCAGCGCTGATAGTGAAGAGCTGCTAAAAGTAGAGCAAGCACTAGAAGCAGAGAACGCTGAGCAACCTGAGGTTAATGCTGTAGCAGCGGACAACGTTGAAGTAGCAGATACTGAAGCTAAAGCTGCTGATGCTGAGTCTGATGTCGAGCAAAGCGAAAACGAGCAAGCGTCTGAGTCAACTGAACAGCTATCTGAGCAAGCGACAAAAGAGGAAATTCAGGCGGCGAAGTCAAAAACGACCATCGCCAGTTATAAAAACATGATCGAAAACGTGGCCGAGCAATTACTGCCACAAAAAGGCATGTTTAATTTAACGACGCCAAAAGTGCCAAAAGCGCGGACGCGTAAGCCGAAAGCGGAGCATAAAAAGCCGACGCAAGCGGAAAAATCAGAAACTGATGGCTCAGGTGCTGATGACTCCGATAGCGAAAGCTAATAGCCGTTATAAATGCTCTTTTATAAAATATCAAAGCCCCAAAGTTGTTAGCAACTTTGGGGCTTTTCTATGAATATAGCTTTATAACGATCTTTTAAAGTAGAAATATCCTAAAAAACGCGACGGTATTGCTGATATCAATATTACTTTTCACTCACTATATATCAATGCCACGTTTTGATAATCCTAATCTTCGAAAAACAAACTTAATGGGTAGAAGGCTCGTCTTTATGACGTATCTTATTGATAACCGTAAATAGCGCAACGATAGCAGCGCCAATAATAAAACCGATAACGCCATTTAATAAGGCAGTGGTAAAGCTTTCAAACACCCCAGTCAAATGGGCAATGTCTTCAACTTCATGATGCAAAAAGTTAATACCGTGTACCAAAATACCGCCACCGACTAAAAACATCGCCAAAGTACCAGCGATAGATAAAAACTTCATCAGTTTGGGTGCTGCCGCAAATAAAATCTTACCGACTTTTTGAGTAAAATCGCCATCTTTCTCCATCATATGTAGACCTAAGTCATCAATTTTGACGATGCCCGCGACCAAACCATAAATACCAACAGTAATACCGATGGCTAAAATAGACAGCACCAAACTACGCTGTAGCAAAGTAGCTGTAGCCGTCGCACCAAGCGCAATAACAATAATTTCTGCCGATAAGATAAAATCAGTACGCACCGCCCCTTTGATTTTTTCTTTTTCAAAGGCGACCAAATCAACGTTTTGATCTGCGTTGGCTTGCCGACGGGCATTTTGCTCTTCATCATCTGGCAGGGCATGCGGCCAAAAGCGATGAATGACTTTTTCAGCGCCTTCATAAACCAAAAACAAGCCGCCACACATCAGCAAAAAGGTGATTAAAGGCGGATAAATGGCGCTGATAAGGATGGCTGCTGGTACCAAAATAAGCTTATTAATGAACGAGCCTTTAGCAACCGCCCAAACGACTGGCAGCTCACGATTTGCTGTGACGCCGGTGACCTGCTCGGCATTCAACGCCAAATCATCACCCAATACCCCCGCGGTTTTTTTGGCGGCGACCTTAGTCATGACCGAAACGTCATCGAGTATCACACTGATATCATCAAGTAGGGTTAATAAACTGGCACCAGCCATAGGGTCTCCTTAGAAAGTTAGAAAGAAAAATAATAATAGAAAAATTATTTTAATGAATAATTTAATGTTGATGACAGTAGCCTGCCTACACATAAACCTAGATGAAATAGTGCAAATGTATTTTATATCGGCTTTTTAATGGCTATTTGTAAATAATACATTTGCCGATAATATTTACCGTTAATAAAGTTGACAATGTCAACAAATAGCCTTTGGTGGTTATTTCTAAAAATATGTTAATATAACCAGTATTGCTACTTATCTTTTATTATCAATAAATTGCCCCCTTGTCCTTGAAATATATCGCTCTGACAACAAAATCTAGCGTATACGGGATAAGCGTTCATACACCATCTATGTCCCTGTTTTTATATCTATATCTTGCTTAGGCATCACCGCCTAAAGGAAATATCTATGTTTTTACCTTCTTTCTCTAAAGCCACCCCTGCTCGCGCTATGTTTTCACGCAAGCCTTTATCACGGATGGTGATGGGCGCATTGCTGGTCGTGGTGGCAGCAGGCTGCTCGAATAATGCGGCAGATGCGACCAGCAATACAGGTATCGTCAATAGCGCTAATGCCAAAGTCAGCACCGCACAAGTCGCCGATAATGATGCAGCAGTGGTCAAAGCCTTACAAACAAATCTAAAAGCCTCAGGGATTGAAGAAGAAATCATTTCAGCCGTACCAACGGATATGGACGATATTTACTGGGTAACGGCATCGGGCTTACCATCGTTTTTTACCGATAAATCTGGCAAACATATTATCCAAGGACAAATCATCGCCGTTGGGCAAGAAGCGCCAGTTGATATCAGTGGTGCTTTGGTTGCCAAAACCGCGCAAGAGGCGCTAAAAGCAGTCGACAAAAAAGACATGATTATTTATCCTGCTAAAGGCGAAACCAAGTCTGTCGTGTATTCCTTTACCGATGCCGATTGTCCTTATTGCACCAAGCTCCATGAAGAGATAGATGACATCAATGCGCGTGGTATTGAAGTGCGTTATTTGGCATGGCCGCGCAGCGAAGGCAGTATTCCAAAAATGGAAGCCATCTGGTGTAGCGAAGATCGTATTGCCGCCATGAATCAGGCAAAAATGGGCGCTAACGTCCAAGCTCCTAGCTGTAATAGTCCGGTAAAATCGCAAATCGAGCTTGGTATGGCACTGGGCGTCCGTGGTACCCCCGCTATCTTTACCGAGTCTGGACAACAAATCGGTGGTTATTTACCGGCTGCACAATTGGCACAAACAGCGATTGATGCCAGCTAGTCGTTTGCCCTGATATTATTGACTTTGGCGACAGTGAGTTTGGGTAGACGCCACAAGCGCTTGTCGGTATGATACGATAAAGCGCTTGGCGATATTAGTCGTATATTTTTACACCGTTCTTCCTTATATCAGCACTCTTTATATCAACCCTTTTATATCAGCGTTTTTATGTAAGAGCCTGTATAGAAGCATTCTTATCCAACTCTATAATCTCTTGAGGATACTGTGAGCAAATCCATCAAACTAGCGATACTTGGTCTCGGCACCGTCGGAACGGGCGTGATCAACCTAATCAATGATAATTTAGATGAGTTAAAACGCCGTAGCGGACGCGATATTGTGATTACCGAAGTCGGTACCCGTCGTCAGCGCGATGATATCGACCCTAACATTATTCAAAACAGTGACTTGATGGCAGCCGCTGCCAGTGACAATGTCGATATTGTCATCGAAGTGATTGGCGGTACGACGTTGGCTAAAGACGTGATTATGCATGCCATCAAAAACGGCAAACATGTGGTCACCGCCAATAAAGCGCTGCTCGCTGAACATGGCAATGAGATTTTTGCCTTTGCGGAAGCCCACAACGTACATGTTGCTTATGAAGCAGCAGTGGCAGGCGGTATTCCAATTATTAAAGTCATGCGCGAAGGCCTTGCTGCCAATAAGATTGAGTGGTTAGCGGGTATCATTAATGGTACTGGCAACTTTATCATGACCGAAATGCGTGATAAAGGTCGCCCGTTTGCCGATGTATTGAAAGAGGCGCAAGAGCTTGGCTATGCCGAAGCCGATCCGACTTTTGATGTTGAAGGCATTGATGCTGCTCATAAGCTCGCCCTTCTTGCCTCTATTGCCTTTGGGATTCCGCTACAGTTTGACAAAGTTTACTGTGAAGGTATTACTGGTATTACTTTACAGGACGTCAACTACGCTGAAGAGCTTGGCTATCGCATCAAGCATCTAGGCTTTGCTGTACGCCGTGAAGGCGATGGCTCAGGTGACAATAGTACGGCGGGTATTGAGCTGCGCGTCCATCCGACGCTTATTCCACAAAATGCCCTACTTGCCAACGTTAATGGCGTCAAAAATGCGGTACTGGTCAATTCTCACCCGCTTGGACAAACGCTCTATTGCGGCGATGGCGCCGGTGCCGGTGCAACCGCTTCTGCGGTGATGGCCGATGTGATGGATTTGGTTCGTGTTCTTGGTAGTAAAGATAGCAACAATGAAAGCACGAATGGTCACCATGTGCCACATTTAGCCTTTATTCCAGAACAATTATCAGACACGCCTATCTTACGCGCTGAGCAAATGATTACCGGTTATTATCTGCGTGTACATGCGCATGACAATCCTGGGGTATTGGCTGATATCACGCGCATCTTAAGCGATGCGGGTATCAATATCGATGCCATTTTACAAAAACCCGCCCATAAACTTGGTCAAGTACCGGTAATTATCTTGACGCTGCCTGTGGTTGAAAGTCAGATGAATATTGCCATTGAAAAAATCGAAAAGCTCGATACTATTACTGATAAAGTAGTGCGTATCCGCTTAGATGAGCTGGCGTAATTTATCCAGCGCTTAAGCTGTATGACTCATTAAGCCAGACCGCTATTAGTACCTAAGCGGATGGCTTTAGCTTAACTGTTTTATTTTAATGATTAAAAATAGCACTTTCGTTTCAAAACCTAAAAGGGAAGAAGAATAATGTCAAATGATGCAATTGTAATTTTAAACGGCGCACGTACTCCAATGGGCGGCTTTCAAGGCGCACTTAAAGACATGAGCGCCACAGAATTGGGCGCTGCTGCTATTAAAGCCGCTGTTGAGCGTTCAGGCGTAAGCGTTGATAATATTGATGAAGTCATCATGGGCTGTATCTTGACCGCCGGTCTTGGCCAAGGCCCTGCCCGTCAAGCCATGCGTAAAGCAGGTCTAAATGATGCTACTGGTGCCGTTACCATTAATAAACTTTGTGGTTCAGGTCTAAAAGCGGTCATGCAAGCGCACGACGGTATTAAAGCGGGCAGCTTTAACGTGGCAGTTGCAGGCGGCATGGAATCGATGACCAATGCTCCTTATATTATGCCAGGGTCGCGCGGCGGCTATCGCATGGGACATAAAGAAGTCAAAGACCATATGTTCTTAGACGGTCTAGAAGACGCTGAAACTGGTAAGCTGATGGGTCAATTTGCCCAAGAAATGGCCAATGAAAAAGGCTATACGCGTGAGCAAATGGATGATTTTGCCATTGAGTCGCTTAACCGTGCGTTGACAGCCATTAAAGATGGTCATTTTAAAGATGAAGTTACGCCAGTTACTTTCAAAACTCGTAAAGGCGAGCAAAGCGTCGATACTGATGAGCAGCCAGCCCTTGCCAATGCGGAGCGTATCCCTACCCTACGCCCAGCTTTCGCTAAAGACGGTACGATTACCGCGGCAAACGCCAGCTCAATCTCAGACGGCGCGGCAGCTGTCGTAATGATGAAAGAGTCACAAGCAAAAGAGGAAGGCTTAGATTATCAAGCACGTATCGTAGCCGCTGCTTCTCATTCACGTCATCCAAGCGAATTTACCATTGCTCCAGTTGGCGCGATTGAGAAAGTATTGGACAAAGCAGGCTGGTCAGTTGCTGATGTCGACCTATGGGAAATCAACGAAGCATTTGCCATGGTAACGATGGCTGCGATGGATGAGCTCAACATCGAGCACGCTAAAGTCAACGTCGAAGGCGGCGCTTGTGCCCTTGGCCATCCTGTAGGCTGTTCAGGTGCGCGTATCTTAGTGACGCTTATCAACTCGCTAAAACGTACGGGCGGCAAAAAAGGCGTCGCAACCTTGTGTATCGGTGGTGGTGAAGCGGTTGCCGTGGCGATTGAACTGGCTTAATTTTAAACCGTTTAACCTTTTAACTTCTTAAATTTTAGCGCCTTAAAAAATTTTAAGACTTTAATATTGAGTTAATAGTTCTAAGCGTTAACTGATTTTCTTACTATTTAAAAGCCGCATGGCATTTGGCTATGCGGTTTTTTTACGCTTAAAACTTACAAATCACAGAAATTTGTTTATTGCTGTAAGAAAGCCTTAACTTAAATTTATATAGTGATAGTGAGTTTTACAGCCTATTACACGCAATTACCTCAAGTGCACACTTTGCTACCTTGCTCATATATCTCATTGAAAACTGCACTGTTACGATATGAACAAGTTACTGGAAAGGCTATTTACTAAAGCTATTAATTAGATTGATAACTTAGCTATCCACTAGAGCCGTCTTGGCTTAAGACAACAACTTACCAGTTTCTCAGTAATGCGATTTTTAACGCATTTTACTTTAAAACAATAATTACTAATTTAATTAAATAACATTTACTCATATAAAAGGAAGATAATAATGAGCCAACTAATTCGTTTAAGAGATATCCAAGCGACTCACCGTGACCTTATTGGTGATGACTATTATGACCCAACAGGTAAAACGGCCTATGGCGTCAATGAAGAAAAAATCGGTAAAATTGAAGGCGCTTTAGTAGAAGATACTACCGGTCGCATTCGTTATTTAATCGTTGATGCAGGCGGTTGGTTTAGCTCAAAAGAAGTATTGGTACCAGCAGGTTTAGCACGTATCGTTGGTGATGACGTATTTTTCGATAGCCTAACGCAAGCGCAAGTCGAAGCGATGGAAGTATACGATCACGACTATCAATACAGCTATAAAGAACAGTATGAAAAAGATCGTCAATCATTTGTGGCTGATAGCATTCCAGAAGCTGAGCGTATGGAAATTGCAGACCATGCCTACAATGCCCCAAATACGCTAGAGCTATTAGAAGAGCGCTTGACAGTTAATAAAGATCGTATCGTAGCAGGCTTGGTAAAAGTCGGTAAGCATGTGGTGACTGAAGAGCGTAATATCGACGTCGAGCTAGAAGAGGAGCACGCTAATATCCAGCGTACCAATGTAGACCGCCCAACAGACCGCCGTATCGGTGATATTGATGGCAACCAAACTGTGGAAGTTGAGCTAGAAGCGGAACGTGCCCGCGTTAATAAAGAAACTTATGTCTCTGAAGAAGTAAATGTCGGTAAGACAACTGAGCGTCATACTGAAACCATCGCTGAAACCATCCAACGTGAAGAATTAGATATCGATGGTGATGGTAATGTGGTTGACCGCGAAGGTAACCTTTTTGACCGCGATGATATCACAGCCGAAGATGTCCGGCGCGCTCGTGGTATGTAATACGCCATACTTGCGCACCTTGCATAATTCTTAAGGAAGATTTCTTAGCAATTGATAATAAGAAATAATAATTAGAAAAATAACAGTTAGCTATGCATCGCGCGATAGTAATGAGCAGCTGAGTGACAAGCTCAGTAACTAAGACCAGAGCTTGCCTCTGGTCTTTTTTTATACCTCTTTTTAAGCTGCCTCACCATTTAAGGAGCACTACCATGATTAACGACGACAATAAAGTTAAACCGCAACAAACCAATCAGCAAGCATCTTTGGCAACTGACTCTACTTCGCACTTAGAGCAAATTGCTAATCATAGCGGTGAGAACAAATTGCCTGCGCCAGATTTGTTCGCTACTGATTTATCCGATACTCATCAGCAGCAAACTGTGTCGAGTCGTTCACAAGAAGGCTTAGAAAATAATTTATCTACTAATTTAGCAAACCATCAAACCGATACAGGCAATGGTGGCTATTTAGAATTATTAGAAGAGCGTCCTGTCATTAATAAAGAACGCTTGGATGTTGGCAAAGTGACGGTAACCAAGCACAGACGCACCAAAATCATTGAGGTGCCTATTGAGCTGGTAGAAGAATATATTACCGTGCGTACCGACTATCAAGACGCAGAGAGTCAGGATTTACTATCAGGTGATTATGATGATAAGGACATATTGCGTCATGTTGAGCCGTCGCTAGATAGTAAAGCAGTCGTGACCATCAATGGCAAGCAGGTTGAGATTGGTGACGCGCCGATTGAGATTGTCTTATCGCGTCAGGTAGCGACGATTACCAAAGACACTCATGTGATTCAAGAAATAGAGATTAATAAAACCACGCATACCCATACCGATAGCATTCAAGTAGCGCTCCAACACGAAGAACTAGACGTTAAAGAAGAAGGTTATCTAGCCCATGAGCAACAAAGCAATGCCGCTGATAAAAAATAGCGTTTATAAAAAATAGGCTGATAAAGCATAAAGCGTTTTTGTAAGCAGTCGTAAGACCAAACCAAAAAAAAGCAACGTTAACGTTGCTTTTTTTATGCGAGGTATTTGTTGTTAGACGGCTGTTTCTGCCGTTTTAGTGTCAGACGCTGGTGATGTTTTACATTCATAAGTACTGACGTTTTCTGAATCGGCGCCAGCGGTACGCATCACGCCAGTTTCACGATCTTCATGCGCCACGCGCCACTGGATAAAGCCTTCACCACCGTCAAACGCTGTATCTAGATTGAAAACTTCAGGGTTGGTCGCATCATTGGTTTTGGTCAGAGTTACTGTACCTTGAGCAGTCTCAAGAATCACTTGTTTGTCAGCGTCTTTGTAAGTGGCTTCGACGGCTAGTGCCGGTGAACATGAGTAGCTCATTTGCTTGACGCCAGAATTAACAGACGCTACGGTATCCTCTTCCACATCGCTGACTGGGGCATCTACCACCACATCACTTGGCTCGGCAGGCTCTGCGGACATAGGCACCGATTGCTCTTCACTGATACTGTCTTCTAGACTTGGTTCTGGCTCTTGCTTTTGCTGACAAGCACTGACTGTCATCGCGCCAGCGAGTAGACCAGTAAGAACGACAGAGGTACGTAGTTGTTTTAATAATTCTATATTCATGACACTCTCCAAAAAAATATGTTAAATACTATAGCCTGTCTGTAAATTTACGCCTATGCTGAATTTGTAATTAATCACCACAAAATTGCTGTTACTTTTATATTCTTAATAGTTAGACCATTTGTTAACACAGTCAAAATATTAACAGAGCCAAACTAACTTAAAAACGCTAAAGATTAAAAGGAAAAGATACTGCTAGAATAATTTTTCCTATCGAAATTCTTATGGCTATAAATCTTATAGATATAAAAAAGTCCCTATCTAAATAAGACAGGGACTTTTTATCATAGCTTAACAATGGTTGATTATCAATATTTAGATTTTACCGTGACACTGCTTATACTTTAGGCCTGAACCACAAGGACAGGGTGCGTTACGGCTTATATTCAACCCAGCGTATGGGTCAGGCTCACTGGCATTTTTGCTGCCACTGCCCGCAATAGACCCTGCTGTTACGCCAGCAGCAACGCTACGGTTTTGCGCCGCTGGTCGCTCTACGCCGCCATCCATATTGTCGATATCACTGTGTTCAAACTGCATTTGCATATGCGCGGCATTTTCACGCTGCTGAGCTTCTAACGCTTCTAATTCTTCTTTGGTTGGGATATGGACGCGCGATAAGTCTTGTACGGTTTCAGATTTAATCGCGCCAAGCATCATTTGGAACAACTCAAACGATTCACGCTTATATTCTTGCTCAGGATTTTTTTGCGCATAGCCGCGCAGATGGATACCTTTACGTAGTTGATCCATTTGGGTTAAATGCTCTTTCCAATGCTTATCCAAACTTTGTAGCATAAAATGACGCTCGAGCTGGGCGGCATCTTTTTCGCCCATTTGCTCACGGCGGGCATGATAACGATCCAGTGCCGTTTGGATAATTTTGGCACGTAAACCTTCTTCATCTAGGCGGCGGTCTTCATCAAGCCAATCGTTAATCGGCATTGAAATTTTAAACTCATCTTCAAGCTCGTCTTCTAAGCCGTCGATATTCCACTGATCATCGATAGAGCCTGGCGGGATAAACTGATCAATCATGGCGTTATAAACTTCATGATGCATAACTTCGATGGCCTCCAATAAATCCATCTCTGCCAGCAAATCATCGCGCTGACCATAGATTACTTTACGCTGCTCATTGGCGACGTCATCGTATTTCAATAGGTTTTTACGGGCATCAAAGTCACGACTTTCGACTTTACCTTGCGCATTTTCAATCGATTTTGAAACCATTTTATGCTCGATGGCTTCGTCTTCTTTTAGACCCATCGCCCGCATCATATTGACGACGCGATCACCGGCGAATATACGCATCAAGTCATCTTCAAGCGATAAGAAAAAGCGCGACATCCCAGGGTCACCTTGACGACCGGCTCGACCACGGAGCTGGTTATCGATACGGCGTGATTCATGACGCTCAGAACCAATGATATGTAGGCCGCCAGCCGCAACGACTTGGTCATGCTTGACCTGCCATTCTGCTTTTAGGCGCGCCATCTCTTCCGGACTGACCGCCTCAATGTCTTCTATAAACGACTGCCAGTTACCGCCCAAGATAATATCGGTACCACGACCTGCCATGTTGGTGGCGATGGTCACCGCTTTGGGACTACCTGCCTGAGCGATAATTTCTGCCTCACGCTCATGCTGCTTGGCGTTTAGGACGTTATGCTTGATGCCTTCTTGATCAAGCAGATAAGACAACTCTTCACTGGCTTCAATCGTCGCCGTACCAACCAAGACTGGCGCACCTTTGGCTTGAATCTCTTTAATCTCGCGGATGATACCCTTATATTTCCCTAACTTGGTTAAGAAAATTTGGTCATCCATGTCGATACGGGCAATCGGCTCGTGCGTTGGAATCACGATGACGTCTAAATCATACGTTGATTTAAACTCTGCTGCTTCGGTATCAGCGGTACCGGTCATACCGGATAGTTTGTCATACAGACGGAAGTAGTTCTGGAAAGTCGTCGTCGCAAGGGTTTGGTTCTCTGCTTGAATCTCGACGTTTTCTTTGGCTTCTACCGCTTGGTGCAGACCTTCTGACCAACGGCGACCGGGCATGGTACGACCGGTGTTTTCATCAACGATAATCACTTCGCCGTCGTCAACGATATAATGGACGTTTTTGACAAACACATGATGAGCGCGGATTGCCGCTTGGACGTGAGCAAGTAGCGGCAAACGGCTCGGGCTATAAAGACTTTCGTTTTCGCCAAGCTCGCCCACTTCGATTAAGAAGCGCTCAATTTTCTCGTAGCCTTTTTCGCTGATTTCAATTTGACGATTTTTTTCATCAATCCAAAAATCTTCGTCTTCGTTATTCTTATTGGCTTCTTCATCTTTTGAGCGTTTAAGCCGTGGAATAATGGTATTAATCAGCGCATACATACGTGATGAATCTTCCGCTTGCCCTGAGATAATCAGCGGCGTACGTGCTTCATCGATTAAGATAGAGTCGATTTCATCAATAATACAATAGTTTAGCGGACGCTGTTTTTTCTCAGCGAGGCTAAAGACCATGTTATCGCGCAGATAATCAAAGCCATATTCGTTATTGGTACCGTAGGTGATATCCGCTTGATAAGCGTCGATTTTTTCTTGTGGTGGCTGCTGCGAATAAATAACGCCAACCGTCATACCCAAAAAGCCAAATAATGGGCGGTTTAATTCCGCATCACGCGCCGCCAAATAATCGTTGACCGTCACCAGATGCACGCCTTTGCCACTAATGGCATTGAGATACATCGCCAAGGTACCCATTAAGGTTTTACCCTCACCGGTTTTCATCTCAGCGATTTTGCCTTCGTGCAAGGTGATACCGCCGATGAGCTGCACGTCGTAGTGGCGCATGCCATTGACGCGTAACGAGGCTTCGCGGCAGACGGCAAACGCTTCTGGTAATAAGGCGTCTAAGCTTTCACCGTTTTGGTGTCTTTCTTTAAATTCTGCGGTTTTTTGTTGTAATTGCTCATCAGACAGGGCTTGAATGTCAGCCTCATATGCGTTGATTTTGCTGACCACGCGGCGCATGCGCTTGAGTTCGCGGTCATTTTTGGTGCCAACGACACTGCCTATAATCTTTGATAACATAATTTTTGACCTATGGAAATATTCGATAATTAGTGCGCATTCGCCAAGGCTTTATATAGTGCCGCTTGGTCATTACAATGCTGACAATCATCACTGACTAAATACCTCTAAATAACTTACTGATTAATAACGCACTGATTGTCAAAATACGGATTAACAAAGCACGCAATAATAAGGTACTGACTAATGATGAGTCGCTTAATGAAGTATCGCCCAATTAAGTGTGCCGTCATTATATATGGTTATGACGCCGATGGATACAAGGGCAGCGAGTAGATATTTGCCGACGTAAAAAGGTCGCTGAACGTGTTAAAATAGCGCCTATATCCTTAATTTAACAGCTGTTTCGCGATATCAATAAACGCAAATAACTGCCAACCTGCATCCCTGATTTATTCTAAAAAACAGCCATTGTTTCTAAGCAAACCCATTTAAGCATCATAAGAGATTCTGCATGACCGTAAAACCTTCCGCGAAAAACCCTAACGCTCTAACATTTGATACATCTAAAACCTTAAAATCAGAGCACGTAAAAACTGAGCATTTAAATAACGATCAGTTGCTAATCGGCGACGCTATTTACAATTTGGCCGACCATACGCCAATGATGGTGCAATATCTGACCATGAAAGCCAACTATCCACAAGCGTTATTGCTGTACCGGATGGGTGATTTTTATGAGTTATTTTTTGACGATGCTAAGCGAGCGGCGCAGATACTCGATATCACCCTAACCCGCCGCGGTACCGATAAAGCCGGTAATACTATTGCGATGGCTGGCGTGCCGTTTCATGCAGCTGATAGCTATATGGCGCGCCTGATTGCCGCGGGGCAAACCGTGGTTGTTTGTGAGCAAATTGACGATTCAGTTACTAGCAGCTCGTCCAATACGCCGACGATGGGCGAGAAGCAAAAGAAGGATAAAAGTAAATCGGCGGCTGGTAGCATCATGCGCCGTGAAGTAGTTAAAACCTTGACCGCTGGAACCATTACCGATGATGCCCTAATCGCGCCCAACCACACCCCGACTGTCGTTGCCATTGATATCGAAATTCCTAAATCGAACAGCAAACAACCTTTACAAGCAGCTATTAGCCAAATGGATTTAGCCGCTGGAACCCTAACGACGCAAACACTCAGCGCAAACCATGATGATATTGAAGCTTTACAAGCCCAAATGCTGACGGTGCTGGCACGCTTTGCCCCAAGCGAATGTATTATTAGCGAAGCGCTAAATGATAGTAATGGTAGTAGCGGCGAAGATTGGCTGCTATGGCTACGGCAAAATCTTGACTGCCCTATCATCGAAGTCGCCGCCAATGACTTTCATCGTCAGCATGCCAGCGCAACCCTTTGTCAACAATTTGACGTTCAGCGTCTCGATGGGCTTGGTATTAACGATGCTACGCTTAGCCAGTCTAGCTGTGCGGCATTAATACACTATGCACGGCAGACCCAGCAGCGCCATATACCACAGCTGAATCAACTTATCGTCGAATATAGCGACGATTATTTAATTATTGATGCTAATAGTCAGCAAAACCTTGAGCTCTTTACCCCCGTTAGCAGTAAAGGAACGTCATTAATATCCGTACTCAATCACTGCCAAACTCCGATGGGGCGGCGCTTACTCGTGCAACAAATGAAGCGCCCGCTACGTCAACATGCGCGTATTAATCTGCGTTTAGATGCGATAGCCAGCCTTTTACAGACAGACAATCAAGCTGATGAAAATAAGCAGGTTAATGAAAACTTAGAAAATAATTCATTAGTCAGCAGTTTACGTGAAACCTTAAATACCATTGGTGATATTGAACGTATCAGTAGCCGTATCGGGCTGATGAGTGCCAAGCCGCGTGACTTGCGTAAATTGGCTGATGGTATTGCTAGTAGCACGCAGCTTAATACTCTACTGATAAATGCAGGTATTAGCCATGAGCAGGGAGGACTGTTGCCCATGCTGATGCAGCAATTGCCTGCACAGCTACCTGCCGTACAGTCCGTTGCTGAGCTAATCGAGCGCGCTATTATCGTAGAGCCACCGGCGCATATTCGTGATGGTGGTATGCTTGCAGCAGGCTATGATGCAGAGTTTGATCGCCTTACCCATCTGCATGACAATATCCAAGTAACGTTAGACAAGATGGTAGAGCGTGCGCGTCAAGAGAGTCAATTACCCAGTCTAAAAGTCGGCTTTAATAAAGTTAGCGGCTTTTATTTTGAATTACCCAAAATGCAGGCAAAAAATGCACCGGCGCATTTTATCCGGCGGCAAACCCTGAAAAGCAGTGAGCGCTTTATCACTGACGAGCTAAAAGAAGTTGAAACCGAATATCTAAGTGCGCAAAGCTTAGCATTGACTCGTGAAAAGCAACTGTATAACGAGCTATTGACTATATTAAGTAGCCATTTAGCCGAACTGCAACAGCTTAGTGGGGCTATCGCGCAAATAGATGTGCTTAGTAATTGGGCGCAGCTTGCAATGACTTATAACTGGCAGCGTCCAGTCATGAGTAATGACTCAAAAGAGAATAGTAGCTTAGAAAACAGTAGGTCAAAGAATGACAGCCAAACTAGTATCAATATTAAACAAGGTCGTCATGTGGTTGTTGAAGCAGCGCTAAATCCAGTCAATGCTGACAAAGCCTTTACTGTCTCTAATAAAGGCAGCAATGCGAAACATAGCAGTCATTTCGTTGCTAATGATTGCGCATTAGGCAGTCATACCAATCCTGAAAGACTGTTAATGATTACCGGTCCTAATATGGGCGGTAAATCGACCTATATGCGCCAAACCGCGCTAATTGTTCTACTCGCCCATTGCGGTAGTTTTGTGCCAGCAGCCAGCGCTCATATCGGTGATATCGACCGTATCTTTACTCGTATCGGCTCAGCTGATGACTTAGCCGGTGGCAAATCAACCTTTATGGTAGAAATGATTGAAACCGCTAATATTCTCAATCAAGCAACCAATAAATCGCTGGTGCTGATGGATGAAGTCGGACGCGGAACGGCGACCACTGATGGTTTAGCAATCGCCCATGCTTGCGTCAACCGGCTGGTAGAGATTGGCTGCCTGACATTATTTGCCACTCATTACTTTGAGTTGACAAAATTGGCGCAAAATAACACAGAAAAAAATATAGAAAATAATGCAAGCAATCATGCCGATATTCGCAACGTCCATGTCGCTGCTAGCGAAGTCGATGGTCAGTTATTACTACTGCACCAAATCAAAGATGGCGCGGCAAGCTCTAGCTTTGGATTGCATGTAGCAAAAATGGCGGGAATTCCTACTCAAGTGCTTAATGATGCTAAACGTTATTTAATAGACAATTTAAAACATAAGAATGCGGAAACCATTGATGATAAAAATGAATTAACTAAGTCGTTAAACGATAAACAGCAGCAAAATCATGAGAGTAAAGTAGAAGGTGTAAGTAGCAGTAATACTACTCAAACTCAAAAATCAGGTCATAATCCACAACAAAGTCATTTGTTTAGCTTACAAGACGAGCTAAGCGCGATCAACCCTGATAACCTAACGCCAAAGCAGGCGCATGATTTACTTTATCATCTAAAGGAAATCATTAGTCATTAAAGGGAATTGTCAATTAGTGCTAAAAGCGCTAAAATGTGCCTTATTTTTAATCTATTCTATTTCGCCCAATCCAATAACAGGTAGACAGTACTATGACCTTTGTCGTTACAGAGAACTGCATTCTTTGCAAATACACCGACTGTGTGGAAGTCTGTCCTGTCGACTGCTTTTATGAAGGACCGAACTTCCTCGTCATCGACCCTGATGAGTGCATCGACTGCGCACTATGCGAGCCTGAATGTCCCGCCAATGCCATCTTCTCAGAAGATGAAGTGCCAAAAGGGCAAGAGGTGTTTACCCAACTAAATGAAGAGCTGGCACAAAAATGGCCAAACATCACAGAGATGAAGGGTCAATTGCCAGAAGCTGAAAAGTGGGATGGTGTGGAAGGTAAGATTCAGTATTTAGAGAAGTAGTTAGATATTTAGAATAACTCGATATAATTTTGAGTAAAAAACCACCTAGTAGTGAGATACTGCTAGGTGGTTTTTTGTTGAGATTAAAGTAATGCCAATTACTGACGCAAAATCTTAGAATATATTAGCCCTCTAATGCTGCTAGGAATAAGCCTAATAGGCATTCTTAAAGTTAAATTCTTTACCAGTTGCAAGCAAGAAAAAAAGCCTAATCTATAGAAACTATGCTGCATTTTTATCTCTTGCTTTGCATACTCTAGTCCTCCACGTCTTCGGTACATATCGTTACCAGTGCGTACATAGACTAGTGCTTCATCAATATTTACAAATTTAAAGCCCTTGATCAGCATACGTACCCATAGATCATAATCTTCGTATAAGAGGGCATGTTGGTAATTGCCCGCGTCTAGCACTGCAGACTTTTTAAACATAACCGTCATGTGGTTGATTGGATTACGTGATTTAGCATATTTATCAATTTGACTATGGCTGGTAGGAACTACTTTTTTACGAGTACCTTCCTCATTAGGAAGGTTAGCAAATTCGATAATTTGTCCGCCCATTACATCGACATCAGGATGCTCTTTTATATAAGCAATTTGTTTTTCGAATCTATCTGAGACGCAAATATCATCCGCATCAAAACGAGCGACCCACTCGTATTGGCAATGGTTAATACCCGTCTGTAGCGCTCTCCCTAATCCTACGTTATGTGGCAATCTAACGACATTGATAAGTAACTTACTAGTATAATCTTCTATAATCTCGTTAAGCTCAGCCGTCAATACTCCATCACAGACCAACACAAAATCTGTAGATTTTACTGAATTTGCTTCAATACTTTGTAGCGCATGCTCAAAAAATTTAGCATTGTCATATTGATAGACCGACATGAGTAAGGAAAAATTAATGATAAATCATGCTCCCCGTAACATTCCTAGTTTGATATTTCGTACATTCAACCAATCCTATATCTTTCGATTATATTTTTAGCCATGTCAGCAAAGTAATCTTCGCTATAATTTTCTTTATCAAAGTCTAGGACCCCACTATAGGTGTATTTATAGTAAGCAATGATGTCTTTTAACACTTCTTTACTGTCTAATTCGCCCATAGTTTTTATGGTCTCATATATTTCTGAGAAATTATTTACCTTATATACATTCTTAAATGACTCATAAAATACCCTACCTAGTAGTATGACTGGCTTACCTAATACTTGAGCTTCATAGCCAGCCGTGCTATTTACTGTTATCACACCTTTTGATTTGATTATCAAATTTTTAATATTATTGTCATAATGTATTAGTTTGACTGCTGGGAGTAGCTGTATTTTTTTATAAAAATCAGTAGATTGTACACCTACAGCATTTGCATGGTCTTTGACATAGAGATAAATACCAAATGGTAAATTATTCGATATATTTAAAATATTATTAAACTCGTTAGTATAAGAAGGGGCTAATATTGATGTAGAAGATTCTGGATGATAATGCATCGGATAAATATAAAACTCATCTACCTCTATAGATTTTCTTAACGCCTCAGAAGTTAGATAATACTGTTCCAATGCCTTAACATTGATGTTTCTTTTCATAGAATATCGCAAGCCGTGTAGCATGCTAAATAGAGGACTACTATTCATGTAATCGTATTGATGATTATAACTTCCATGTGCATTGATGGCCTTAGCAAACTTCTTTAAGTTATTAAGGTTAAAGATATCTTTGTAACTGGTTTTGGAAGTTGCATTATCGACCATATAGTCAGGTTGTACAGTTAATATATTTTCTCGATAACGCTCATACCAATCTAGTTCTTCACTATTGATAGGGGTATTATTTCTTAGATTATTTATTAGTTCGACTTCTCTATCAATAATAGAGGTATGTAGCTCGTATCTACCTGGGATTCTAGAGCTTGATAAAGCTATATATTTTCTATCATACTTATTCGCAACTCTGTATGCAGAATACTCAAAACTGTTAGATACGTTTTCATAAAGAACAAAATCAATATTTTTTTCTACAATTATTTGTTCGAAGAACTTGTCCAAACTGTTTTTAGCTTTAATCCAATACTCACTGGTATGCTTAATATTACTATTTTTGGTTATCACTCTATCTATATCAGAAAACAGTGACTCTCCCCAAGTACTCTCGTACAGGCTATCATCGCAGCTATAGTAAGTGTTTTTAAAAAACTCATCGAAATAAAAAGTATCAGAACTTCTATCTATAGCAGCTAATGCATTCATATATATAGTACGCTTTGAGTCAGCCGCGTAATATATATTATGTCCCATGTCCTCAAAAGCTTTAGATAGCTGATAGAAAAATCTTTTATAATTGGTAGCAGGGTTTATTAGTATTAGTATATTCATAATAGGATCTTTTGAAGGTAATAAGCTGTACTATCAAGCATATTTTATAGTGATTAATTAAGTTTAAAATAACGATGAAAATTAAAATTCTATACTGATTGTAAGTTTAGCCAATTTACCAGAGTACTCTAGGGCTACTTAATATTGCTTTAATACTTTCGGATACCACCTTTGCGTTGTTCAATGCGGTATAGCCTTCTACCAGCTCACTATATTCTTCATCTACTACCCCATCCATACACCGACCAATGAGCAGTTCGTATGCGCCTTTCACTTCTACGATATTAGGGTTGGGCACCCTCAGGCACTCTTTTAATGAGATATCACTATATCGATAGCAGCCTGGCAAGGTTTGATACCATGCCTGACCAAAAACCATACATTTTTTCCCAAGTTGCAAGGCTTCCCATCCCGCAGTGCCCGATATCGTAGCAGTCAAATTAGAATGTTCAATTAATGTTGTAGAATTTACATCATAATTAGCTATCTCAACATTATCAAGGACGGCCAAACGTCTAAAAAACAAAGGCTTCCTCTGAAAGCTGTTTTGCTTAGGGTTTTCCTTTGCGACGATAGTGTAGTCGCTAGTCTCAGAGGATAAAATCTCGATCATATTCAATTGATCCTCGTATATACCCCCTAGAGCTGAAGTCGTTAGCTCAGGTTGAAGATGCAAGGGTACATATATGAGCTTCTCACTTGTCAAAAGCTGATTGAGATCATCTTGCTTTAGATGAGTGTCGCTAATTTTTTTGTTGTAAATGATATCATTGAGTCTTAGGTTCGCCTGTCTATAGAAACTTTTAGAGTAAATTCTATCGTTTCCATGCTCCTTAATGCCTTCAACTAACTTATTCAATTTTGTATGATAGCTTCCCAACTTATACATAAGCTGGTGTCGCAGATTACTTTTCTCTGCATCAAGCTTATTATTAACGTCTTTCATATAAAATAAGTTTGGCTTGATATAAGGCACAATGTTGTTAGTTTTACTTACATTAACCGTTTGAAAATCACCAAAATCCTTTATATTCGTCATAGCAAAAAATTTATTAGGATGTAAGCTCTGATAGAAAAGCAAGGTGTTAATCTCTCTCAGCTTGGCGAGACTATAAAGTATATGATCGGCACCTTCGTGAGGTAAATTGGCAAAAAGGATTAAATTTGGATCATGCTTATCTAATAAGTCGTTAAATCGATAATACAGTATAGAAAACTCGTTTCTGACCTCGAAGTAATCTCGCCAGTGCTCTCCGCGTCTTTGTACTAGAAGCAGATACTGTTGAAAATTCTTGTCATAAAAATGTTCATAATTTTGAAGGGCTTTTATACTTTTATGTTTGGTGGTTAATCTACTATCCACTCTCACATAAGACCAATAATTATCAGCTCCCTCGCTAGTACTTATCCAATGACATACCTCATAGTCTTGTTTGAGGTTATCGTAAAGATGCTGACCAAACTCACCAGTGAAACCATATAAAAAAACCCTACGCTTTTCGTTTGTATCCATACCAGTTTCGATCCCTGCTAGATTTTTGGAGTATCAGTGATAGCTTTATTACTTTTAAAGATATTTTTTAGGATACTTTTCTCATCTGTATCTAAATAAAAAATAAAGTTTGCCAAGTATTGAATGGCTACGAGTATAAAGGCTAAGGCTATACTCAAGTAGATACTTGTGGCTATAGCAAGATTGAGGAGTAAGAGCATTATCAATGGCAGGTGAAATAAAGCTATTTTTGTAGAGTCGGTATGTATCTTAGATTGAATGAGTAATTTTGTGTCCAGTATCTTTGGATAGACGATTAGTAAATAGAGCGTAGCGACAAAGGTCGCCCAAAGTAGTCCTATTAGTCCAAATGACTGTATTAATAACAGGCTCAAGATAGCATTAATCATCATACTGATAACCGTATATTTAAACGTTGCTTTGACCTCTTTAATACCAGCTATAACTAAGCTACAAGTACTTAAGATAGGTAACATAAGATAAGTGAGAATGGCGACACGGCTAATATTTGCATACTCAATATACTCTTTACCCACCCATAAGTTTAATAACTCCTCTATATAAAGAGCAAGAAAACAAGAAATAGGTAATATGAGCAGATAGTTATACCTTACTATGTTTTTATAAAGCTTTTTGATACCAGCTATATCTTTTATGGCGTGTTTTTCGACTATTTTAGGAAGTAAAGCGGCATTACTAATCTGTACTACGTGGCTCAAAGGCGCTATCGGTTTAGTGACTACTTCATATACTGTCATCCATAGTGGTGACAGTATTTTTATAATTAATAGTCTATCTATTTGATTATTCACTAAGCCAATAAGGCGATTGATAAATATCAAAAAGCTATAGCTTGCAATTTCTTTTATATTCTCAAAGGTTACCAAATTACCTGCTTTTCTATTTGGTAAATAAAGATATAAATGGATAAATTTTATAATGCTAACGATAGCAATGGTTTCAAACACCATACTCAAATCACCATTTATATATATTAATGCTAATACAAGTATGTTTTGTATAATGTTATAAACGATATTAGCTTGGTAGATAATATCAAACCTAGATAACCCTTGTAAAATGGCCGTACAAGCTGTCATGATAAACTGAAGCCAAAGTATAAAACTGATAAGGGTTAGATAGCGGCTTAGCTCTGTGACAGATACGATATCGGTAGATACGAAGCTGATAACGTACGGTAAAAAATAGTAGAAAATTAAGGTACTAAAGGTGCCTAGCAAGAAAAACAGCAATAAAGAGGTATTAATTATTTTTGCCAGCTCTAGATGATCTTGACTGTTTAAACTAACAAAATATTCGACACCAGTGGCAAAGCCAATATCCAAAAAGCTCAATGCACCTGTCAGAGTGAACATCATTAGAATGATATATAAGCCGAATAAATCTGCACCTAAAAACCGAATACCCAAAGGAATAAAAATAAGACCTATGCTTATAGTGCTTATTTTATCGATAGCCGCATACGAGGTGTTTTTTAATAAGCTAGCGGATAGCATCAAGCTGTACTGCGCTATTTTTAACTATATTTTTAATCACATTTTTCCCCAGAATACTATCGAAATACTTAGGTGCTAGTCCGTAGCCAGGACGTACGCTTCGTATGCAAGTTTTATCTATGATATCACCTGCCTCCATATCTTTTACAAAGTATAGAGAACGGCGGAATTTGACATTGCCTGGCTCGCTTGACTTGAGACCGTAATCGACCTGACCGAGCGTTTGCCATGCGGTCTTGGTGTCTCTACATAGCGATTTTAGCTCGCTCGGCTTTAAAGAGAATCTCTTATTAACATAAAGGCTTCAGCAGCATGAACACCAACGCTATAGCCTCGGTGTTTAGCTAATAGCTCTATGTGATGTAGGCTGCGCGTATGAGGTATCTCTCGCATCTCTTCAAAATAAGCCTCTGAAGCACGAATTTTTGTAGCCAAATAATCAGTAATATCTATAAACACATTAGGTAAAAAAGGCGCTACACTAAGCGACTGCCATTCTGTACTCGAAAGCACTTCAAAAGCATAGATAGTTTTTACACAAAAGCTTGGCTGCGGACGACAAGCTGTCATAACAGCTTTGTGAGTAATTTGATGATCGACATTCAAGTCACCTATATGATGGGTATATATAATCTCTGGCGCTATATTTGAGATAATCAGCTCAACTTCTTTAACAATATCTAGAAGTGCTACGCTATCCATACGATTATCAGGGAATTTCAAATTAGTGAAAGAACTAACACCTAAAATGTCAGCCGCTTGCTGAGCAGCACCTAAGCGTTCATTGGCTTCTTCAGCCACTATTTCACGTGAACCAACACCATCAGTCATAAATAATAAATGTACTTCGTCACCTTCTGCTACGTGCCGAGCGATAGTACCACCACAACCCATCGCTTCATCGTCAGTATGAGCAGCTACTACGAGAATCCTCCTATTCATCCTACATAATCCCACTTCATAGCTGATCCAGCTGCAATATCTTGATTCACTTTCATTCCAAGTAGAATATCTATTTGTTTGGGTGCTAAACCATAGCCTGGCCTTACTATTCTAAGATTGTCTACTGTTAAAATATCTCCCTGCTTCATATCTTTGGCTATATAAAGAGAGCGTCTAAACTTTAAAGATTTTTGCTCTACAGCTGTACCGCCGTAAACAATGTCACCCATACTCAACCATGCACGTTCAGTTTCAGTCACGAGTAGTTTAAACTCGCTAGGTTCTAACGAAAAAGAAGAATCAACACCACCATCACTACGATCTAATGTAAAGTGCTTTTCGATCACTGTTGCGCCAAGTGTAGCGGCGGCACATGCAACACCAATACCTAATGTATGGTCAGAGAGACCAACTTGTAATCCAAACATATCTCTTAAGTGTGGAATAGTAGCTAAGTTCGCATCAGCAGCAGTAGCTGGATAGCTAGAAGTACATTTCAATAGGATTATGTTGTCATTCCCAACTGATTTTGCTGCACTTATCGCGTCTTGAATATCTGTGACACTTGCCATACCTGTAGACATTATTAGCGGTTTGCCTGTTGTAGCAACTTTACGAATTAAAGGAATATCTACCAGCTCAAACGATGCAATTTTATAGCAAGGAGCGTTTAACTCCTCAAGAAGGTCGACAGCTGCAAGCTCAAACGGTGAGCTAAATACTACTAAACCAAGCTCAGCACAACGATTAAATATCGGTTTATGCCATTCCCAAGGAGTAACCGCTTTTTGATATAGTTTATATAGATTTTCACCATGCCATGGGCTAGTTGGATCATCTATAGTAAAGTCTGGAGAGTCTATATTGAGAGTAATACCATCTGGACTTGCTGTCTGAAGTTTTAGTGCATGAGCTCCAGATTTAGCAGCTGCATCTACTAAAGCCATAGCTCGATCTAAGGACTGGTTATGATTACCAGACATCTCAGCGATTATAAATGGAGGAGACTCTGGTCCAACCTCATATCCTGCAATATTTATCATATTTTATTATCAGTAAACATCATTATCAGAAAGTGTAATATTAATATCATCCAAAGTACCTGTAAACTCCATAGTAGCAGGATTGATTAATATCAAGTTATCAGTTACATCTTCATTTTGGAAACCGCATTCTAAAAAGCTATTTTTATGTACTGAGGAATCCCAAATATCCAATCTAGAAAAGTCCTCAGGAACACTGTGAGCTCTTGTAATTAGTTTCTTTATAGCAACTGAGTCAATACCATCTATATCTATAAAGTGTAAATTTCTTTTATCTTTAAAGTACTTGCAAACACAATATGCATTAAGATCACCAGAGTCATCGTATTCAAAGCCATACCAGTAGTCTACATTCGGTTTTTGCTCAAAACGCCAATTAACAAATTGTTTGGTTTTCAAAATAGAAAAATTTCTATTCCTAGAAGACTTTATAGAGCATAGTTCTATAGCTTGTTTTTCTGCACCTGTTAAACTACCTCTTTTAAAAATTGACTCATATTCAGTGTTTTTTTTACGGTTAGCGCTAATGAAATTAATCCTTGGTCTTACATCCCAACCAGTTCTCTTATGACCGGGTAAAGCTAGTCGATTAGGAATTCCATATGCAATAACACCTAGTCCTTTTGATGCAACATCATTGAGAGCCAGCTTTCCTATTTTCACAAATAAATTTTTACCTTGATAATCTGGATGAACAAAAACATTGTTACATAAGAGAGCAATTTCTCTCTTTTTATTATAGATACAATCGAAAGGATACAAACAATATCCTGCAGTTATTTTATCATCATCTGATAGGGCATAAATTATATTTTTATCATTGAATATCCAGTCATATATAGCTCTATCTAACTTTCTATCAAATGCTTTTTCCCATGTGCTTATGAATTTATCTCTTGATAAACTATCTACTCTTATAAGTTTGTATTCACTCATTTATCAAATCTCTTTTTTTCTTACACAGTATTTATTATAAATTTTACGGCATTATAGAATATGAATTTCTATAACTCAGTTAGTATTTATCCAAATTTGAAAATACAACCTGCTTGCTACTATTAATAGTATAGAAAACATATACTATCAGACTGATATCTAATTCGTTTGTGATAAAATTATGATATTACTCATAAAGTAGTCGAGATAAATAATTTGCAATATTTCTGTATTCGCAGTTCTTATTGCATTAGTTATAGGTCATCCTTAGTCAATTGCATAGTAATTAATTTTTCACTACCTTTATCAAAAGACTTGTCCAAAGAGAAACCAAATTTTATATATAGATTTTTTGCTATAGTATTTGACTCAAAAACCTCTAAATTTATCGTTTTGAGTTTAGTGCTTTTCTTAAAGAATGCCAAAGCTGACTCCATTAATATAGAACCAGCTCTATCCACTTTTTTGTAGAGGTTAGCATAGACACCGAATACCGCATTCTGCGTATTATGATCAATATCCGTAAAATAGATAACTCCAACAATGCTCTTTTGATGTTTGACCATAAAGTACTGCTTTTCAGCACTTTCTTGTAGCGATTCAATAAACTTTAAATGACCTTGCTCATCTATAATATCTTGCCCATGCATCTGCGACCTTACTTTTAAATGATTGCGCATCTCAAGAACTTTAAGCTTTTCTTCATAGGACAAACTAGTAAGAGTTAATAACTCTACTTCGCCAAAACTAGGAGTATCTACTATCATAACTAACACCTTCTAATATATTACTAACCACTCTCTCAGCTCCTAACCCATCAGTGATAGATTGAGCACGAATAACTATAGGTAATAGCCAATGCTCTATAGTTGTTATTAGCTGAGTAATTTCACTAATATTTTCAATCAGTTTAATAACATAATCTGCTGCCAAATCTTCTGTGATTTGACGCTGGTTTTCCGCAGTTATCAATTGAATAGTAGGCAATCCTAAGCAACAACGCTCCCAAGTGGTAGCTCCTGCAGCGCCTATAGCTAAATCAGCATTACTCATCAGCTCTGCCATATTACTAACATTGACTTCTACTGTAGTCTTGACTGGCATAATAGCGGCTTGCTGTTGCACAGCTTGTAAATGCGGAGCAGTTGCACCCATAACCACCGTAATAACTACTTGCGAGCTCAGCTTTGTCTTCGCAAGTTGCTCAAGTATTTTACTCGTGTAGTTATCAGGATCAACACCGCCTAGCGTAATTATAATGTGTTTGACTTCCATATCATCTTTACGACGTTTGAGGCTAAAGTCACGCCACATAGCAAACTCAGGTCTCAACAATGCGACCTTACATCCTGCTAAAACTTCACAATTCTCAGGGACTAGATCTTGATATTTCTCAAAAGTTGAACCGTAATTTTGATCTAATAACAAATCAGCTAGGTGCTCTCTATCCCCTAAATCATCGATAACCATAAGTTTTTTATAATAAGGTTTTAATAGCTGTTGCCAAGTTTTATCTAATGCATAGTGATCAACTATTAACCAATCTACCTGTAGTTGCCCTAAAATAGCTAAACAATCTTGCGCATCTTGCTGTTGTGTAGCGCCTAACCAATCAGCATGAAAAAGGGTGTTATCTTCATTAAATAATGCTTTCTCCTTAATGTGATTATTCTCATTAATACCAATCACATAAGCTTGAAAACCTGATTGCTGTATTTTGTCTATTAGATTACCCGTATGGTTACGACATATAAAATAACATTCATTGCCCTGATTTTTGAGCATTTCAGCTAGGGTTAAGCAGCGCATGACATGACCCGTACCGATTTGGAGTGAGGCATCACAACGAAAGACTATGTTCATAGGATTCATCGTACTAATTCAGTCGCTTAAAGCCACTGTGACAGATAGGACCCTTTAATAATCCATCAAGCGGGCGACCTTCTTCACATTCTTTAATCAAAGCAAAAATAGGCTCCAGCTCATCTAGATAGTCATCTACTACGGACTTACTATGCTCGGTACAGACATAAACCATATTGCTTGCCAAGTAGCCTTTAGCGAGCATCTCCTGAGTCATCAAGGTCTTGTAAAATAAGTGGTTTTCACTATCGAACACAAATCCAGTTAATGATGGCAAACCGAAATGATCTATTGCAAGCTCATATTGATTTGCCAAGTCTTGCCAGCGCTTACGTATATTCAATCCTGTCTGAGTGATAATCTCCCAAGACTTCATAGTATTCATGACCTCTAGGGTCTTAAGTGCTGCCACAGATCCGATACGTTCAGTCCAAAAAGTACTGCTTATAAATGTAGATTGTGCTGCCTCCATCACCTCTCTTTTACCTATAGTCGCAGTCACAGCGTAACCATTGCCTAGTGCTTTCCCAAACATTGCCATATCTGGCTCTACACCATACTTCTTATGCAAGCCACCGTTAGTCTCTCTAAAACCGGAGGTACACTCATCGAAAATTAGGACGATACCTTTATCAGTAGCTAGTTCTCTAACTTTATGCAGAAAGTTATCTTCAGGGCCCATGTTACGAACGACTTCCATTTTTATCACCCCGATATCATGCTTGTTGACTAAGTCCTCGAGCTCATCATAATGATTATAATTAAATGGAAATACTGTTCCTGCTAAATTTTTTGGGACTCCTCCGGGACTAAGACCTGGTAATAAATGACCAGCAAGACTTTCATCGCTACTTAAATTAGCTGATAAGTACCAATCGTGCCAACCGTGATAGCCACAGATAGCAACTTTATCTTTACCCGATGCTGCTCGTGCAATTCGAATAGCTACAGCGTTTGCCTCGCCGCCCGTACGAGCGAAACGCACCATATCTGCCCAAGGGTGTAATTCAATCAATTTTTCGGCTAAATAAACTTCTTCTGGCGCATTAAGTGTAGACATATTGCCATTGTCGATGACTGAGCGCACCGCATCATCTACTTCTTCGTTACCATATCCGAGTATATTGGTGCCTATACCCATGATGCACATATCGGTAAACTTATTACCATCCATGTCCCAGACCTGACAGCCCTTAGATTTGCTAAAGTAAGCGGGCCACTGTTCAGGCAAGAACATCTCGGCGCGTTTAGATAGCAACATATTGCCACCTGGTATTACTGTCTTCGCACGTTTCCAAAGCTTTTGACCACTATTCATACTAGTCTACTTATAGTAAATAATTGCTATCTTGGTTGACTGACTTCACTAAACCTTCATTTCTACTAATATGAGCATTCACATTGAATTTATCTTTATCAGTATTTAATAGTGCCAATATATCTTGGTAATGAAAGTTAGGATTTGAAGGATATAACTTATCATATATATAAGTGATTAGCTCAAAGTCCTCTTGTTCATCTACGGTCCAACGCAGATTAGATAAGTCTTCAGCACCTAACAAATTCTCTAACTTAAAATGTCCACTATCGCGTATAAAGGGCGTGACATGTTCTCGTTGTGACGGTAACTTTGCTTTACGCCATGCTTCGCTCAAAGCTTCTTTTTTTATCACTTCAACATCTAAGCCGTCTGGATAGCTAGGTGGATTGGTATTAGAAGTATAATCTGCTCCAGACTCTAAATGATGGGCAATGACTTGATCAATGACTCCAGAATCTATTACTGGGCAATCGCCAGTCAGTCTAACGATATGCTCTCCTTCATAAATCCTAGAACAGTGATAAAACCTATCTAACACATCATCAAGAGACCCACGGAAGCAATGAATGCCACTGTCCAAGCAAAGTTTCTCAATAGCATCATCTTCTGGCTCTATAGATGTCGCTACCACCAGAATGCCAATGAGCTTGGAAGTTTGAATTCTGTTTATTTGCTGAAGCAGCATAGGCTTGCCTTGCAAAGGTAATAAGACTTTGTGAGGTAGTCTACTAGAAGACATTCTCGCCTGTAAAACAGCTATGACTTTCATACTATTACCATGTATTAGGATTGATTAAGCTTGTATCGGTAGATGAAAGGCTCTTTATGTTTAATTGCCCTATCTTCGACTTCATACTATGATAAGCTGTGATAACTTCTCGTATCTGTTCAGTACTGACACACCCTATCACTCCTTTAGCTACTTCTTCATGTTGAAATAAATGACTAAGTGCCAATTCAACTGGAGATAAATGCAAATCATCAGCTTCTTTGTCAAAGAGACATAGTGCTTGATAAGTATGAAAAGAGTGAGGTCTTTGCTCTATTGACACAGCCAACAACCCTTGTAAAAAAATAGATCTGATATGTACTTCTATCTTTTTTTGTACCGCGAGCTCTAAGATACCAGCTTCGATAAACCTATTATCTATAAGATTAGAAGGAATTTGAATAATATCTAGAGGATAGTTAGTAATGACTTCTCTTGCAACATCAGGACTATAAAAAGAGACCCCGACTTTTTTGGTGATTTTCTCACTTTTTAAGCAGTCAAGCTGAGCAAAAATTTCAGCTGCTTGTGGACCTACAGCATCTTGTTCTGTATGTAGCAGTAATCCATAAAAACTATCAATATTTAACTTTTTTAGCGATTCTATAGCCTGCATATGCAGTGATTTAGTTTTCCCTTCTTTATGTAAAATGCCAAATTTACTAATGACATCGAAGCGAGTTAAGTCATATCTCCCTAGCACAGTTTCACTGTTGCCATATCCTACAGCAGTATCTAACACTGAGATCCCTTGCTCAGTCGCAAACTTTAAGATCTCACCCACTTCATTACTATTTACTTGACCCGTCGTGTTAGTAACCCCATAACTCATTCCAAACTGAGCTGTACCTAATGCTAACTTCATGATTTTTTCTCGATATCTCCTTCAAGTTTCGGAAATGCAAACGATACCTCTACTTTTTTTATTACACTTAGGGCACAGTCCTCTTTTGGATTACCTAGGTTTGAGGCACCATTATGAGTTTCTATTTCTTGATAAATAAGTTTGAATTGAGGGTGCCAAGTAAATATTTTATCGAATTGCATCTTATATGATTGGATACCTTGTTTATGATGATAGCCTTGGCTTTGAGGCTGAGAGTAAAAATCATAAATACATATAACCCCATTTGGGTTAAGTGCTTTCATTGCCCCGTGAATCACTTCAACATAGTCTTCAGGGTCGATCAAATATAGAGAATGTCCAAAGATAATACAGTCAAATTTGCTTTCATTATCAACAAAAAAACTTCGGGCGGTATCCACTCTAATTTCATTTTCACTAAACTTGTATCTATCTCTACTATCTAGCACAGCTAAACCACTTGGCTCAACACCCACAATGCTCGCACCTAAGTCAGTCTTAAGCCAAGAGAGGCGATAGCCATTAGCACAGCCTATCTCTAATACTTTTTTACCCTGCATTTCTAGAGGGTAATGCTTTTTTATCGCTAGATAAATTCGATCCTCAGATTTGCTTTTACTAACTAGATTGGATGCGTTTCTCTTATACCACTCATCAGCTTCCGATGATAAAAAGACATCTTCTTGTTTCATAGTGAACCTTTAAGTATTGTTCTCAAATTCTGAATAACATAATCCTGATCTTGGTGTGTCAGAGTCGGATACATAGGTAAACTAATAGCTTCTCTATAGTACTGCTCTGTATGAGGAAAGTCCCCTTCTTTAAATCCAAATTTATCTTTGTAATAGGGCTGGGTATGGACAGGAATATAATGGACATTGACACCAATGCCAGATTTTTTAAGTAGATTAAAGACGTCTAGTCGAGATAACGTAATTTCTAATAGATTTAAGCGGATGACATAGAGGTGCATGCCTGAATAGCTGTCTGCACGTTGCCAAGGTAAAGTGATCGGCAAATCTTGCAGTAGCTTGTGATAACGCTTGGCTAACTCATGACGCCGAGCGACGAAGCTACTTAATCGCTGCATTTGCGAGACGCCAAGAGCCGCTTGTATATCGGTCATGCGGTAGTTCAAGCCTACCGCCACTTGCTCATAATACCAAGGGCCATCTAAAGGTCGCGTCATTAAATGCTCATCACGGGTGATACCATGGCTTCTAAGTAACAACATCTTGTCAGATAGTTCTTTGTCATTTGTAAGAGCCATACCGCCTTCACCTGTCGTAATAATCTTCACAGGATGAAAGCTGAATACGGTGATATCACTGTAGCGACTATTGCCGATAGGCTCGCCTTGATAGCGTGCACCTATCGCATGAGAGGCATCTTCGATAATCTTAAAATTATAGCGCTGAGATAGCGCATGAATAGCTTGCATATCGCATGGCTGACCGCTGAAATGTACAGGTATAACTACTTTAGGTAGCTTACCTGCTTTTTTTGCGGCGACAAGCTTTTTCTCTAGCGCTACGGTACATAGGTTATAAGTGCGCGGGTCAATATCGACAAAATCCACTTGAGCGCCGCAATATAGCCCACAGTTTGCAGAAGCAACGAAGGTATTTGGGGTCGTCCATATCCAATCGCCCTCTTTGAGTCCTAAAGCTAGACAAGCGATATGAAGAGCAGAGGTTGCGCTATTCACAGCGACCGCATAGTTTGCGTTACAAGCCTCCCTAACTGACTGCTCAAATGCAGGTACTTGAGACCCTTGAGTTAAGAAATCAGAACGTAATACATCGATGACCGCATCAATATCACTCTGGTTTATATCTTGGCGTCCATAAGGAATCATAGCTTTCTCACTATCTAAAATTTACCTATCTTCTGCTCGTTTTCTCTTAACCATATGTTTAGCTCTGATGTAGTCATCCATTCTGGATTAGTATCACTAGCATAAGTGAAATTATCGGGCACTTTTTTACCATTTTTGATACGTTCTGGCGTGCGCCACCAGTCATTGATAGCTGGTAAAATCTTAAAATACTTATTATACTCATAGGTATAATAAGCATCCTCACTACCTATCATTTGTTCGTGTAGCTTCTCTCCTGGGCGAATACCAACTATATCGAGCTCAGCGTTGGGTGCTATCGTTTTAGCCAAATCTACAAGCTTAATAGAAGGAATCTTTTTGACATAGATTTCTCCGCCAACCATATCCTCAAAAGCATGCCATACTAGCTCAACACCTTGCTCTAATGAGATCAAGAATCGTGTCATGCGCTCATCCGTTATGGGTAGCACTCCTGAGTCTTTAATACTATTAAAAAATGGTATCACGGAACCGCGAGAACCCATCACATTACCGTATCTAACTACCGCAAACTGAGTACCATGTTCACCAGCGTAAGAGTTCGCTGCTACAAACAACTTATCTGAAGCAAGCTTAGTAGCACCATATAGATTGATAGGGCTACTAGCCTTATCTGTAGATAACGCTACTACGCGCTTAACGCCCTTATCAATACAAGCATCGATTAGATTCATTGCGCCATTAATATTAGTTTTGATACATTCAAAGGGATTGTATTCAGCCGTCGGTACAATTTTGGTTGCAGCAGCATGAATAACATAATCTACGCCATCTAAGGCTCGATATAGTCTGTCCTTATCACGAACATCGCCAATAAAAAAGCGAATACGAGACTCATCAGTAAAGTCCTTCGCCATCTCCCACTGCTTCATCTCATCACGTGAGAATATTATAACTTTTTTCGGATTGTACTGCTCTAGTAGCATAGGTGTCACTGTTTTGCCAAAAGAACCTGTACCACCTGTGATTAGTATTACTTTATCGTCAAACATCCTACCGCGCCCCAAATCCCGTCATCATCGTCTGAATCGTCTTTATGACAATCAATAAATCCAGTGTCATAGAAAAATTCTTAATATAAAAAAAATCATGCTCAAGTTTAATCTTAGTCTCATCTTCATCACTGGCATAGCCATGCATCACTTGCGCCCACCCTGAAATACCGGGTTTTACGATATGGCGATAGCGATAGAAGGGAATGGTTTCATTAAAGCGTTCAACAAAGTCGAGCTGCTCAGGACGAGGACCAATCAAACTCATCTCACCTTTTAGTACATTGATGAACTGCGGTAGCTCATCAAGACGAGTCTGCCTGATAAAGCTACCAAATTTTGTCACTCTCATGTCATCAGTGGTCGCCATTTGAGCACCATTTTGCTCAGCACATGGCAGCATACTACGGAACTTATACATGGTGAACAGTTTACCACCTTGTCCAATGCGCTGCTGCGTAAATAGTACAGTGCTACTGCTATGACGACCTTGCCACTTTAGAGCTATTGCAACCAATAAAGCCAAAGGTATTACGATAGGAGCAGTAATTAATATAGCTAACGTATCCAACAGACGCTTTATAAGCAGATAGCTCTGTGAAGGGAGCAGCGAGCCGAGGTTATTCTCATACAGATGTTTGATAGGGAGACGACCCGTCAGCGACTCGCGCACCTGCAAGACATTATAGACTGGCGTGCCCTGTAGAGCCGTTTCAGCTAATAGCTGCTCCCACTCTGCTGACAACTCCTTGTCTGCGAGGTCTGCTACTACCGCATGAAAAGGCAAACGCTTATGACTAGCAAGCTCAAAACAGGGCGTCAGCTCAACCCAACGCACATCTGTTATATCTAATAAGCTTTGGCAACGACCGATAGGAATATATCCTATAGTCACTTGCGTCACTGCGCGGAGATAGACTTGCGAGATAAAGCAAAAGAGTAGTCCTAGAACGCCACTAAGTACTAGATAATAAACGGAATAAGGCAAACGAAAGATAAAAAGTACTAATCCTACTACTAAACTAACGCCTAATAGAGTTGGCAAAACAGTTACCATGGATTTCTGTCCCGGAAACTGGGTCAGGCGCTCCAACCCTATTAAGCTCAAAATAAGCGCGATACTACTGGCAACGACACTATTGACCTGGGTAATCAGTATATTATCGTCTACGATATAGCTCAAAAACAATAATACCGCTGGTAATAAACAGACAAGCAACCAACCTACTAGGATTCGTATACTTAAGTATTGCCAAATATGTTGCTGCATATCACTTAGATAGCCTTATGAAATAACGGTCATTTATACAGGTCTTTGCTTTAACAAAGTTATGCAGGAGTCATAATATCATTGAAATAACATAATTATTAAATACTAAACATTTTTATCCAAATATATCAAAAGTAAGTATTTATAACTTATTATGCAACATAATTTATTTCTTACGACTAAAGAAAACAGCATATCTAACGGGCGGTATACTATTAAATGGGTTTGCTATACTTGATGGTCGTTCGATATTAAGGCAATAATCGACAAGGTGTACCATTTGGAATATCACACTGTATACGAGCATTCGAAGAAGGCTTGGCAGTAGCTTCAACTACTTGTTGTGTTGCCAACGTCCAGCCCGTCGCATCGGTAATGTACTGACAAGCATTCAAAACTGGGGCTACAGGCAAGGTAGCATCATCTTGATCATTAATCAAAACAAAAACTTGGGTACTATAGGCTCTCGCTTCTAACAGACATGCGTTCGCTTGTGATTTGCTAATAAAAGACTGATAAGTAGGTATGGCAATAGATGCTAAAATTCCTATGATAGCAATTACAATCATTAATTCTAATAGCGTAAAACCCGTTTGAGAGTTATAGCAATGCTTTAATGGTGATGCCATAGTAATCACAGTTTTAGTAGATATTGACTTATCCTATTGCATATCTTATGCCATTGGTGCTGATGAGGATCGAATATAGTGCTTAATAGCAGTTATAGACTGCCATTAAGCCTCAATTAACTACAGATATTAGAGTTTATATCACAATCGGTAGCCATATACCCAAAAACGTGGCGGGGTAAAAGGAACCTCCGATAAAAACACTTCGGTAGTTATCAACAAATCAATGAACCAAAGGCTTACCACAACATAAAATAGCGATGGTAACAAAGTTATTATAAGATTTTTTGGTGTTGAAGGTACTAGACCATCAGAAGTAAACTCGGGGTTTTTCAGTAAAAATACAAATAACCATAGTAGTACCATTTGAGTCACAGGATAGATATGTACGCCCGAAAAAAACATATCCAAGCCAACTGCGGATAAGGCTGCTATAACAAAATAACGACTCCTAGACTGCCAGTTGATACGTTTTAAAATATTTATCCCTATATAAAATAGAAAACAAAACCCTAACAACCCAGTTTCACTTAACACTTGAATGAATAAATTATGAGGATGTGCTGCCAAGTGCTTATAACTATCTAACTGATAAAAACCGCAACCCCATAGCGGTTGTTTTGACCAGCACTGATAGGCATTCATCCATAAATCGTCGCGTAAACTGGTCGTGACTCTCAATATTTGTGAATCCATATCTGAGGATCTGACAGCGTTAAGATTAGCGATATAATTGACTGATAAGTAGACTAGCCAAGACGATATATAGACTAGGATAAGTGGATAACGAACATGACGATAGAACATACTAACTGTGACGATAAATAGAGTATAGGCCAAGATAGCTGAGCGTCCAGCATCGAGTAAAATAGCTAGAAATGCCAAAAATAAAAAAAGCAGATATAAGTAACGATAGCGTTGATTTGTCAAATAGAGCCAAACAGCAAAAATTGAAACCAGTAAAAAATAACTGTCATAGACCCGAATATTCCATGTCAATGGATACCAAATCGCGGCATACTTACCTGTCTGAATATAATCCCATAACGCAAGTGGCAATTGAATAAACATCGTCAAGCTACTGAGTACTAACAGTTTGCTAGCCAACTGACGATATTGCAAAAGACCAAAGCTCTTGTACATTAAATACGCTAGTAACAGCTCAGAAATGACAAAAGCAGGCTGCGTCCAAAATGTACTACCAACTGCGACAAGAGCAAAAAAGAAGAGCTCACCTTTAGCGATCTTATCGCGTTGAAAAAAGCAAGCAATCAAACCAAAGAATAATAATAGGACTATTTGAATAACTCTATATTCATTATAAAACAAATAACCATCCTGCGTCGTAAAACCAAAGATGAAAAGTAAGCTATAAAATATCAGTAATAGCTCTATATTCAACAGAGGTTTGATATAACGGTTAAATGCCAGTTGGTTACTTGATACATCTAATAGCGAGCGAGGACTAGTCATAAGTAGGAAACAACAAAAATATAAGTAATAATGGAGTGGCTTGTTCAATCCGTTGAATAAGACACTGGGTGATTATTATTCTAGTCAAAGCTTTACATGCTTTTCACGTGATAGCTAAGTTAAGCCATTATCTTAACTACTATATTGTCACCACGTTGACGGAGGCGTGGGGCAAGACTTTAAATTGTTATAAAAATTCGTAATTTGATAGCGTAAGCAAGCGTTGTAAACTTTATTCTCTAAACCTTTAAGAGTTGGGTGAGCATTGTAAATAAAGACTAGCGATTGACCCAATTGGCTCGGGTAAAAATGCCATGAGCGCTGCAACCAGTCAAGACCCGCTTCCTTGTGACCAACTTTATATTCATACAATCCTCTGTACTGAGATGATTGCGGCGTTGGCTTATATTCGCTATATCTGAGTAAGGCGGCGACCTGATCGTCGCTGAGACTATCTGCCATGATATCTATATTCTGTACAATTAACTTATCTTCATCTTCTCTAAACAAAGGTAATTTCAAAAACACCGAATAAAAAGCATTCGCTCTAGCGTTATACTGTTCTTCTTCACTAGTAGCGTTTACAGCATATAGACGATAGTTGTTTTGATATATAAACATAAAAAAGCACACCACTGCCAAACTGGCCAAGGATATGATTAGGATGGGTAACTGATATAAAGAGCCCGCATAACGCTTAGGACTCTCAAAGCGCTGATTTGGTATGGTGGTCAAAAACAATACAACTGCCATCAAAAAGAAAGTGTTCCATAACGGATATTCAACCATACTATGTATAGCCGTAATAGTCAGTAAGGCTAGTATAAATACATTTTCAAGTTTCAACGACGTCTTGATAGCAGGTATGAGTGCCCATATCGTGCCTACGACGACGATAAGAGTACCGACAACTCCCATTTCAACTAGCAGCTCACTAATAATATTGTGTGAATGTTCTGGTAGCTTTTCTTGCTGATGTAAGTCTAGAGGCATTATGTCTAGAGCTCTAGAAAATGCCTGAAAAGTAGACTCATTCCATCCTTGGCCAAATATAGGCGCTTGCATAAACCCTAATAGCGCTTTTTTTAATTCATACCCACGCGCAGTATCAGTACCACTTGATAAAACACGCTGAAGCCCTGTCTGAGTAGCAGTATCAAAACTAGAGAGTATAGCAGGCAATAACACTTGCGGAATCAGTATCAGAGCACTAGTAGCGATTAGCCATTTGGACGTCACAGTAAGCTGGCGGTAGCATAGTATCTGCAATAGCGCCATAACTGTCATCGCGATACCAAATAGAACAATGCTTCTAGATCCGACTAATCCCAATACTACAGCCAGTAAAATAGTAAATACTGCGCTTAGGTAATAAAACTTATTGTCTCTAATGCCTCGTATCGACAGATAGCTACCTGCTACGATACCCCAACATAGATAATGTGCCAATAAGTTACGCTGACCCAGCTGACCTTGCATACCATTGTCTGCACTCACGTTAAAGACACCTAATATAGTCACTTCTAAGCCGATCGCCTGCATCACAACCACCACTGCTTGTATGCTAGCACCAATCAGTAAAGACCATGCTATAACACTGATTAACTGTGACCTATCGATGATAGCGTGGATACTCCAAGCCATAGCTGCAAACAGCACAAACAGAATCGCCGCTTTGATATTGCTTTCGTTATAGATGACATCGGCCAATAATGGCTGTAAGAGCCAGTAACCTGCCATCGCAAGTAACACATAGCTAACACGAGGAGCACTAGTACGCAGCGACTTAGTGATGGTCGCCAGTAGTACAACCATTATACATAGTGCGACCACCACAAAGTCTTGGTACAGACTACTATAGACAGCATAGTGCCCCGAGATAGCAAAGGGCACGATTAATAATAGCGTTATACACGCTAGCATAGCGCTAACTGACCAGTGTCTGTTATGATCTATTGGCTTCATGGATAACACCTGAGATGAAATGGACTAATATACAAAGGCAGCTGATAAGTGTAAGGCTTTATCATAGTCAACTAAATAATGCTGCAATGAACAATAAAGCTCGATAAAAAACCCCTCAAATTTGAGGGGTTCTTATATGTTAAACACTACTATCGATCAACTATTTAAAGACAAATTAGGTGCTAACTGAACAAGTCCCTGTAGGCATATCACAAGATATCTCATTAGATGCACCTGGATCTTTAGGCGTGAAGGTAACAGGCGTATTAGATAAAGACTGAGGACTAACATAAGTACCCGGAAAGTCAGTTTCACTAGATGCTGTGCAAGCTGACAATGCTGGGGCAACAACAGCTTCACTAATTGTTGCATTTGTGGTTACAGTACGAACATAACTCGATGCTTCATCTAAACAAGCATTGGTAGCAGACTTGATGGTATAGTTCTGATACGCAGGGATAGCGATCGCAGCCAAGATACCGATAATAGCAACAACGATCATTAGTTCGATTAAGGTAAAACCTTTTTGAGCGTTCATAAGAACTCCTTTAGAGAGGATAAAGATAACGGATATTCGCTCGCGCTATCTCTCGTTATATAATGTATTGGATATAGTGTATTGGTCTTTCGTGCTCTATTAGATGCATATATCATGATTAGATGCATATATCATGCCAATATCATTAACCGCAGTAGGTATATATGCTAAGTGCTCAATACTTATCGTTATTTATTGATACTTTGATGTAAATACTTAACATACTGCTATCTACTGACACTAATTGTTACGCTAAGCATACCTAAAAGTGTCAGTTTATGTCAATGGTGGCTACTCTGGCTCACGATAACTGACAATAATTGTCAGTTGCCAGACTATTTTTTAGTCATTCCACTGACCACCGTTACCGCACATATTGACACTATCTATCATTCGGCATTTAACTCCTAAATGGTTAAGAGTCAGACTGCCATCTTCCATCTGGCCGCCTGATATTGGTTCAGCTGTCAGTGTCCAATTTCTGCCATTTAATGTCGTACCACTAACAGGTTCGACAGTTATATTATACAGCGCTGTCCCATTATTAGGAAAGGTAGTACCTGCACCACTCACCGTATTGCTAAATATCTCACTGAGCGGGATACGATCATAGCGTCTATATGTGATTTTATTGGCTTCTATTCTTGATGCTATCTGCTGCATTTCCGTCATCATATCGACGCGCTTGGTCTTTATGACATAAGACTGATAACTAGGATAGGCAATAGCAGCGATGATACCTAAGATAGCGACAACTATCATAAGTTCAATGAGTGTAAAGCCCTGCATACTATGCTTTACCATGGTTTACTCCCTGCGCCGCAGTTCTGTGCTGTTACCGCCAGTAGCATAATATTGCTGACTGTTGAGGCGCATTTAATACCTTGGCTAGTGAATGCCAGCATAGGACTGTTTGCGACCAAGCTCCCCGCACGTGGCGTGGCAACCATAACCCAACTATTCGCCGGCTGCGCTGTGGACAATGACGTTGCGCTAGGCGTACCGACTGAGTTGACATTCATGATCTGTATCGCATAGTTGTGATTAGCAACAGTGCTACCTCTAGGGACATAGATCGTATTAGCAGTGGTAGACCAACCTTGACGCGGCGTAAAGCCACCATAGGTCAGGGTTTTTGCTCGCCACTGCTCAAGCTCTACGCTCATACCTAACATACTTGACTCGGCCTCACTACGTGCGTTTTTTTGTACGTATTGCCTATATGAAGGTATGGCGATAGCAGAAAGGATACCCAGTATCATTACCACTACCATTAATTCGATCAGGGTAAAACCGTGCTCAGTATGGCGGCTCACTTACCTCTCCTTCCACTGCATCGGATCTATCTGAGAGTCTGTGACAACTTTACAGTTGGTACCAGAACAGTTGACCCCTTCTGTGAGCGGATTGACCTTAAGCTCTACTTTACCAGTACTACAATCCCCACCTGGACAGAAGTTCTCAAGAACCACGACGCTGTTTTTGGTATCCCCCGCGAAGTTACCATCTGAGATAACATTATCTACGATACCGATACCAGCGTTAGATAAATAACGCGTTTTTCGTACTGTCCAATCTCCAGTAAGCGCACCACTTGCATTGACTGCCTTACTTAGACATACCCCATAAGGTAAGCATAACTGCTCTCTTTGAGTACGACCCGTCACCCCAGCAGAACATCTACCCGATGTATCACCAACATTAGGATTGTAAACAGTCGTGAACAGCAGCCCTGCTATAGCATCAGGCTGATTGAACATTTTGAGACCTCTATTATTAGTTGTGATGGTTTGTGTACCTGTGCCACTGGTTTCTGACCACACTGTCAATGGCATATACCAGCCCAATTTAGTATAGGCATCCATTTGCGTTTTGATCGTAGCATCATTACTGAACTGACCAGAGGCATCAGTAGTTAGTGGGACCAAGTTCGCAGGTGTAACGGCGGTTGCTTGTTTCAAAGTCGTGGTCACATCAGCACACTCATTATCTGGCGTATCTTGAACGTCATAACAGAATAAATCTGATCTTGCGATATCGCGATCGATAAAGGTATAGATTCGATCAGCCACTTCACGCTGTGCTCTCACAGGAGAGCTTCTATCACCTGTACCTACAGTCAATAACCCGACGATTCCAGGGTTTTCACCAATTCTAGTGAATGTAACTAATGGTTTCTCATATATTCTCGGTAGTGCGTCAGTGCCAGCAGAGGCAGCGTTGGTACCGCTAGCCGATAAGTCAAGTATCTTAGCGACTCGCTCGACCTTGAAGTTACTAGCATCTTCAGCGCTGTTAATATCTACGCGCCATACACGACCACCTAGGTCAGCAAACACCACCTGATCCGTCAGACCATCATAATTACGATCAAGTACTCGTACTTCGGTCACGATACTGTGATTCATATCGGTTACTTGAGTGAAGTTGGCATTGCCAGCGCCATTGTTATCGCTACTGGTCCACCACAGTAGATCACCATTGCCGATAGTCGTATCAAAGCTGCTCTCATTACTTGCATCAGGATTAGTCGCTGAGGTGCTATCGACTTGTTCTTGACCGACTTGTACCATATACAGACCGTTACCTTGCGCTTTGGTTTTACCATTACAATCTGGAACAGTGTTGGTAGTAATAGCTGTGCCTAACTGGAACTTAGGATCTTCATAGCAGCGATCATAACCACCTGCTAGGAAGTTAACCATGACTCGTTTGCCGCCTTTCATTACATAGCCGACTCCTGGCTTTGCAAAGCTAAGCCCCATTCTCGCATAGGCTTTTTGATCATTGGTATTAGTCGTCGCATCAGCAACAGTATCATTTTTGACACCTTTGGCATTGGCACTACCTTCTATCGCGTAAGTCGAGCCGACTGAATAAATCATCTTCGGGCTACTGATATCTGTCAGATTGAGTCCATAATACATCGACCCACCCATTCGTAATCCACCAAATGCGAGAGACTGTAGCGCCGTGATTTCGGTATCGGTATATTTATAGTTATTAAATACGGTCCAGGGTCCATCGACACCGAATATAGGATGGGTTGTTGAGACTCTATCAGGATCCACGAAGCTTGCGCCTTGTTGCTCTAGGACATGCTTGGGTATAAAGGTAAAGACTTCTTCGCCTGCAGTATTGTTTCCATAATTGGAATCTTTTATTAGATGAAGAGCGCCGTCAAGCGAGCCGTACAGTACATAATCCTCGCGTTTGGTATTGTCAATCGAACCATCCGCTTCTAGCTCTGCTTTTTTGGAAAGAAGTTGTGGCAATGAATGCAATACACCGCCCAATTGCTTCTTATTGCGATCAAAAGCGACGCCAACTGCAGTAGAATCATTCACATTCAGTGCATTGGCAACTGGAAACCCTAAGAAGTTTAAAAGCTGCTGCTTCTGAGGATTGGTGTAGCTAGTCAGTGCATTGAAGCCTACTGGCTTTGCAGTTGCTGTTATCGCGTTTGTGCTGATGTTTTTGAGCGTCCCGCCTTGATTAACGTAGAGCTTGCGGCTATTACTGTTTTCAAAGATATGCTGATAGGTACCGCCAACTTGGGGCTTACCCATATCAGGTCGCCTAGTATCTGCACGACTGGTATTGATAATCGTGTTATACAAGTCAGAAGTATTTAGGGCAAATACGCCATCCTTGCCAGTGAATACTGCTTTATTATCTTTATCTACCAAGGTGCCGTTCTTTACATTATATTTTTTCAGATTACCACGCCATAGTTTTTTTGGCGATAATGGGTCTGGATCAAGTATCGGCAGATAAGCAAACTTACGCGAGGTTGAGACGTTAAGGTCATCTAGAGGCACTGCCATACTACCAGTAGAGATAGGAGGGATAACTGTTGTTAGCCTACCTGTTAAGGACTTGACACTATTTACGATATCTTGTGCACTCTCTGCATAATAAAAACCACCTTGACCTTTAATCCCTAGATTACATAAGTTCTTAGCATTGGTACTGGTTCCCGCATTACAGTCAACAGAGGTTGTTGCATTCTGAATACTGTTATAGACAGAACCAAAGCCAACCGTAGCCGTCTTAATCGATATGCCACTAGGGTTGGCAGTATTCAACAGCTTATCTGAAAAATCAGACATACAGTCCCATCCAGAAACACCACCAGCACTACAGGTTACTGACAGTGCTCCAGTACTTGAACCTACTGGTTTTAAAGCATTATCCATCACTGTTTTGGCAATCTCTTTGCTGGAAGCGTTTGGCTCGCCATCCGTCAGGAAATAAATACCATTGCCAGCACAAGTTTCATTACTCGCAGGTAGGGGTTTATCGTAGAATCTACCATTAGCAGTTTTCGATGTGACTACAGAATATGGGAAGCCACTATATGCATTGTCCGTGATGGTAGTATCGAAAAGTGGATATGGACTAATATTATTACTAGTTATCAGTGGATCATTGGCTGCTACTTCTTTTTTATAAAAGTCAATTTTATTGGAAAAAATCCCAATACCAGTTGATCTATACATAACATGACCATTCAGGTCTAGCTCATTACTATCGAGTCGAGACGACATATCTTGCCAATCGTTGCATCTAATAAAATTATTAGATGGACTTAGCGAGTTTATATCTATACTTTCCCAACCTACACAGATACTATCAGTACGATTGGTATCAGAACTAAAAATACTTCCCTTATCATCTCGATAAGTCTCTTTTTCTAGCTTAAAAGCATTATAAGTAGCTTTATTAGTCGTTGTGCCCATCATGTAGGCGCCGGCTTCCGCGTAGGCCTGAGCTGCAGGCGTACCGCCGCTAGCCCTCAAATTAAGAACAAAGCTATCGATAGTAGACTTATGGGCTGCGTCAAGTTTTTTTGCGGGTACATCGATATGACCATTATCTGTATTACCACTAGACTGTCGAGGATAAGTGCCGATACCTATCTTCACGATACCTTGCAGCTCAGGATCTCTAACCAAATCAGAGACGCCCATCTTGAGGTTATCAATACGGCGATAATACCTTCTACCCCCGCTATTACAATACTTACGTTCATATGGATAATCAGTAGTCGAGCTTTGAGTCTGAATATTATTACTACAAGTATTATTGTTAGCTAAATCAATTATATCCATACTACCGGAAATATCGAGCATCAAGGTAATGACAGGCAGTGCTGCTTGTGGGCCTTTGTATATCTCAAGATCACCATGGCGCTCAAGACTAGCGTAAGCGGCACTACCCAGCATACCTGTTACCACGGCAACCGTTATTGCTTTAAACTGCCATGAAGGGAATTTATTACTCATGTTTGTTTTCATATTGTTTTTCATAATATTCACCTGTATATATGTCAGCTTAAACAACGCACACCGATAGGTTTAGACTTATAAGCTTGCATTTGGGTATTGAAAGGTACATTAAGACTCTCAAGGCAAGCATCAATACTACACTTCACAAATAACTCAGGACGCGTAGCATAATCTGAATTTTCAGACTTCACCTTTTCTTCACACTGATCTTTTAGAGTATCTGTATTTACAGTTTTCAAGCACGCGTTTATTTTTGAAGTAGAAGCGTTTGAAAAGGCTGGAAGTAATGAAGTGGCATATACTTCAAAATCAGCACATTCAAAAGGCGACTGCCCTGTAGCTGATATCTGATCATCAGTCCAAGTCAGATCCCCTTCTTGGCTGTATGGCTCGGCTTCTTTGACATCGCTCTTTGCAAACGTGATCTGCGTAACCGTACGGCTTTCACCTACATAGTCTGCTGAGTCACCAACATTGCAAAATCCATCGTCTTTACCAGAGATATATCCTGTGCCATCTATGGTTTTTTCAGTGAGCTTGGTTGCATTGAAGAACCTATTGGTCTTAGGACGTACACAGAAGACAACCTCTCTGCCAACATACTGTTTGCCTGGTCTGGTGACGTAGCCTCGGACATTATCGACACTTCTGCCTTGACCTATAGAACGGTCTTCTTTTTCTAGCTTATTGAATGCCGCGTCAGTAGATTGAAACGTCAATTTATTGACTTGAGAAGCCGTAGCAAGTTTTAAGTCTGTCGTACTGCGTTGTATCGCTATAGTGCCGATTAAGGTTATTAAGATGAGCACTAGTAAGACAACAATCAATACTGCGCCCGATTCTGAACCTCTGATAAATGTGCTGTTAGAAGTATTAATCATGGCTTACCTCGTGCATTGCGAAGGAGAGTAGTGGTTTCATATACGTTTCTGAGGTACTTGCTACCCCTATTAGCAGCTGGATTAAGCTGCTGATTACGTCTGTCTAATATATTAAAACGCAAACTACTATTTTCCTGCTTAGACACCGTTGGCGTATCCGAACGAATCAGCAATCCAACTTGGACACTCACTATGCGTCGACCTGCTAACGTCGTTGGGTCACTAGGCAAAGGCTGATAGACGAGAGCTAAATTCGTAGGATCAGAAGTAAATTCGTCTTGAGCTGTAGTCCCTAAAAGTACTCTAAAATAATCCACATTTGGTATGACAATAGTGCCATTACCGGTCACATCCGCTAAATCAGATGAGACATCGATACCCGATGTTGTCGCAAGTACCTCATCATAAGTGTAAGTCAATGAAGCACAGGCAAGACCAAGACTGTTTGGCGTTACCGTAGTATCATTGCGGACGAAATAGCGCTCTATAACGTAATCATCTTTATCGATTTCTTCGCCATCACAAGTGAACATACCGTCTTGATATGCTTGATATTGAATAGTAAGTTGATCGCTTTTAGTATTTGTCGTTAAATTACTAGCGCTGTTAGTTGGAGCATTGGCAGATAGTATAGTCGTCGGTAGAGCATTACTACCGTTTTTAAGACCATTTAGATTAGACCCCGTCCATGTTGTTACAGTAGTAGCATTAGGTGGCGTACCCGTCGTTTCCGTTGTACTAACTGGCCTAGTTAAAACGACTCCACCCTGCGGTGTTAGATGATTGAGATAGTAGGCACTCGTTGTATTTGAGTTTGCACCATAGTTGGCTCTACGTAGATGTTGACTGAAATCATCTATTCCAAATATCGTATTATTTTGAATCTCAGAGCCTGCTTTCTGACGATTATTATTTACACTACTCGTATAAAAAATTTGTAATGCAGCAGCAGAGATCAAGAGCCCTAGTACTAAGGCTATCATCAACTCAATGAGGGTGAAGCCATTTTGTGACTTATTAATACAGGAGGAGTAATTTGAGTTATTCATTAAGTCACCTCCATAAACATACAAGTGGCTTTTGGATGATAAGCCCCACCTAATGTAATTGTAGTATCTGCATTAGTAACCTGAGGAGTCAAGCAATCAACATCACCATCACTACCTATAGTTGGTGTAGTACTGCCCCAAGCACTGATAAGACACCATGAATACATAACGTTTGTAGCGTCCTGACCACCAGTACTAGGACAGGCGTGTAGATTTACCGTGAATCCATGATTGCTCATATCTTGCGTATAAATATACGCTTCTGCTGCTGCTAGCTGAGCTGGGGTACATACTGTGGTATCAGAACCATAAAGGCCACAGCTTATAGCGGGCGCACTCGCTGTAGGCGTATTGATAGCTGTCTGATAAGCAGTAATTGCAGTTGGGTTTAATCTAATCTTCTCACCCATGTTACGCATCATGACAAGAGATTGCGTACGTTCAAGGGATTCATCAGTAGCTTTTATGGCTTGACCTTGCATTGCCGTAAAGCCAAGCATAGCAACTGCTAGGATAAGTAGCGACACCATTACCTCTATTAAACCAAAACCTTTTTGCTGTATATTCATTAGCAATTCGTCCCTGAACATTCAAACGCTCTCTTTGTATTCACTCGAACTCTTTGGGTTGTAGCACCTGCTCTTGTATCTCCTATATCGATCACTAGATTAACAGCGGCACCAGTTGGCGTTGTTATGTTGCCTTCTTTACTGATAGTAAAGGTAGTGAGTGTAGCAGGGTTAAATGTTAGTGAGCTATTACTACTTAACGTATAGCTGGTAAGTGTAGTACTATTATCTACTAGAGAAATTGAATTAGTAGTGTCATCGTATCTCCAAATAATAGTGTTTCGATTTACAGCACTTTCCGACTTTGCTCTTGCAATGGAAGTCTGGACGATAGTGGAAGTAGATTTCACTTGATTTTGGGCTAATTGAGCAATTATATTAGGCGCAGCAATACTAATAATAATAGCAAGCACGGCAATCGTTACCATCAGCTCTATCAGGGTAAATCCTGAGCTGCTCATTCGTAATTTTCGTGCTACTTTATTTGCAGATGCTTTCACTCAAATCCCTATTTATAAGAAATACTATCTATCATTAATATAATATTTAGAGTGGTCACGAGTACTCATAAACTATGCTAACTTACTTACAAATTAATCAATATATTCATCTATAGCTATGCAATTTCTATTCCACAAAATTATCTAATTGCTTAGTAACATGTTTAAACTAGCTTTCGTTCTAGCTTTATCTATGTGTAAAACTTTACTTAAATTTTATATTTATAAATATTTGATAAATATAAGAAAGTAGCCAAACCATACTAATAATATAAAGTTAAGATAATATATTAGCAACACAAGAGTAATTTTAATTGAACACGATAAATCTCTACGACTGACTACCATGTGCTAACGCATAGGCAGATAATTGATAACGGCTCGTGCTTTGAGGAGTATGATCTGTTGGTCTAAAAGATTGACCGTATAAGGTACGACCTAACGCTTGCAAGCTAGCACCTGTGGTTGCGACATCATCAAACAGCAGCAAGCGCTTAACGGGCGGCAATTCTCTTAAAGCAAAGGCATTGTCTAAATTAACTAACCGTTCAGCACGACTGAGCCCTTGCTGGCTGACAGTGTTATCGATACGTTCTACGCCTTGCCATAGTGGGATTTGCCAATGCTTAGAAAGCTGCGCGGCTAAAATACTCACCGGATCAAAACCGCGTTTTGTAAGGCGTTGATTGGTCGTCGGCATGGCAACAATGACGCTATTATCGCGATGGCAGCCCTGCGGTCTAGGTAACTGACGCAGGATATGGATCAATAATGGCAGCTTAGTCATATCTTCATGATGTTTAAAAGACCGAATCGCTTGCCGTATTGGGTAATCATAATACGTCGCTGCTTGAATAGAGAGAACAGTACCGGCTGCGATATCAACCTCGAAGGGTTTGGGTAGCCAAGTGGTACTGTTATGACAATGTGAGCAAAGCAAGCCGCTATCAAAACGGTTATTAATGTGCTGGCGTAATTTCGTAAAAAAGGAGTGATTATTAGGCGGAATTGCTGAGGAATGGTTTTGTGGCAGTTGAGATTGCGGTGTACTGCGATAAATACGACATAACTGACAGCGTACGTCTCCATACTCTGCCAGCCATAGTCCGCTTTGATAAGGCGCTAAACGGCGCATCTATCGATACCTATCGGCGCGTTTATCCTAAAAACCTTTCCAGTCATTTAGCACGATACCAAAACCAATCGAAGTATTTTCATGGTTATAATCAATAATAGATTCGCCATAACCTTGGAATAATTGAATATAGCCGTTAACGTTTTTAGATAATGGATAGACATAGTCGATTTGGGCAGCACCCTTGTTGGTACTCGGATTATAACGCAAGGTACCGCTTAGGCTTTGCTGCTCAGGCAAGTCATATAAGAACTTGATATCGCCATAGCCCATGTAATCTTCGATATCTGGATTGTCCTCACTGCTAGAGCTCTCGTTATTGACGCGCGCCCATAGACGCGGTATAACCGACAACTTGCCCCACTCTGCCCCTGCCATGAGATACGCACGATTCCACGAGCGTGATAATGGCTCATCTTGCCCGTTAGAGTGGTGGATTGCACCCGCACCCAACATGCGTAGACGACCACCAAAAGGCAAGTCGGCTGACACTGGCTGAGTCAAAAATATCTCTGGCTGATAGTCGGTCGCGCGAAATGGTCGCGAGTTGTCTTCGTTATACACTTGCCAGTGCGACTCTTGGGTATAACCAAACCATAAATCCGCACTGGTATCGAACAAATCTTCCATGACTTTAGTCTTTAAAGACAGCTGGAACTTTAGCTCAGTGTTGCGCGTGTCATTGGACGTTAACGGCTCGTCTGGTCTAGGTAGAGACGGTGTATTTGGGCCTAAATTGGGATCAAAGGTATAAAATAGCGGTAGTATATAGGTCGGACGGTACGGTCTAGCCGTCCACTTCCCGCGCTCACTGTTTTTATCCAAATCATAAGATAAACTTAGTGGGGTGAATTTTTCGATATCCGTTTGGGTGACACCCACGCTTTCTAATACCTCCGCTTCCCTTTGCGTCAATCCAACCGTATCCAAACTTTCGCCAACACCAGCTTCGTTATTTGCCGCAGTATTACTGTTTGCAGAAATAGTGGTGTTTTCTTCTACTAGGACAACTTGCGGATTACCAGCAAGGGTACTTTGTAGGGTTTTTGCCAAATCAACGGGTTGTTTAGTCGTGGTGTAGCTCGGCGTTTTACCTTGCTCAGCGACTTTATCAAAACAAGCCAAACGCGCACCACTGGTTTGCACTTGTGTACATTCATAAAACAGTCTTGCTTGCTCGGCGACAAACTCCTTACTAATCACCATGTCGCTTTGAGCCGCTGCATTTGGATTGACCACGCGCTTATTAACAACTTTTGCCGCCTCATCAGTATCATACTCAAATGCGATACTCTCTACCGGTAGCTCTTCATAGCTTTGAGTGCCATTAGCGGCGTTGGCTTGTAAGGTAAAACAAGCAAGCGCCGTCCCAACCGCCATGGTTAAATAGCATTTGGACCGCTGACTGTTATTATTTTTGCCTGCTGTGTTAAGCACTAAAGAGGGACGCTGCGGCGTAATAGGAGAAAACATAAGTGTCCTTTATCTAACTGGCATGCGTGCCAGCAGAGTCTATGAGATAATTGATATAACCATTAGCATGATTGCTAAAATAGAGTAAAAACCAAAGAAAACCAATAAATATGGACGTGTCAGGTAGCTATTACTTGTGGTAATGCGCCTTTCGCAATGTTGCTTTATTGTAATGAAAATAAGGGCACTATACTAGCGTTATTGCGAGCAAATACTGATGTAAATAATAAGGTAAGTAGCAAAGTAAGTAGTAATAAATAATGCTAAACCAAGGATTTAGCGTCTATGTTAAAAAGGCTATTTAGTAAGATTGAAAAAGCCAACGTCCTACTATCACAGGAAGTTGGCTTTTTAATGAGTAGAAATGACGTGGAATTTATCTACATTTAAACGATTAGTTTAGCGCGGTTAAGGTTTGCTCAAACGCTGCGCGCCCGATTTCACCCACTTGCTGATTGACCAATTGCCCGTCTTGATAATACAGCAATGCTGGCGGACCAAATAGTTTATAACGCGCTAAGATTGCTTTTGAATCCGCTGTAGTCTCTGTGATATCAAGTCTGACCAATTGCCAATCTTGCATTTGCGCAGGGCGATTATGAAATAAGTTTTTATCCATAATCCGGCACTCAATACACCATTCGGCGGTGACATCGACCAGCACTTTAGGATTGGCGGCGACAATAGCATCTAATTCAGCGAGCGTCGTGACCGTCTTATCGGTTGCATTACTGCTGGCTGGTTGACCAGCAGTCGTCTGCATCACTGGCGCGGCGCTTAATGACGCGAGCGGATGTAAGCTGTCGTCATTACCCAATGCGGCGCCGACGATTAAACACGTCGCCCAAATACCGGCGATTAAGCTTAGCGCTTGGGTCAACATTCGACCTTTACCTAGCCAGCTCCACGCCCACATCGCCACGACCATAAACCATAACGCCCACACTATCAGCATCACAGGCGAGATAAAGACGCGCTCAATTAATAACAACGCCACGGCAAACAGCAGTAAAGCAAAGCCTTGCTTGACCCAATTCATCCACTCGCCTGCTTTGGGCATGATTTTACCTTGGGTCGCGCCGATTAAAATAAGCGGCGCCGATAAACCAAAACCGAGCATAAATAAAGCGGCAAAGCCAAGTAATGGACTTCCAATCGTTGATACAGCAAGCAGCGCCCCAAATAAGGGTGCCGAAACACAAGGCGATACCACGAGTGCTGATAAGAATCCCGCAATTAAACTGCCGCCCGTACTACCAAGTTTGCTATCCCCTGCTTGGCTTAAACCCTGCATTTTACTACTGATGAATCTTGGCAGACGAATGCTAAATACGCCTAACATATAAAGGGCTAATAAGACAAAAACGATGGCAAAGGCAATTAAAATAATCGGATTTTGTAGCCAACCGATAATACCTAATGACTCACCAAATATAGCAATGACCGCACCCAAAATACCATAAGCGATAGCAACACCAATCGCATAACTGGTGGTCAAAATAACACCGCGTTTTACCGTTGGATTGTCTTCACGCGCGACGATATTGGCAACAATCGGTAGCATCGGTAATACGCATGGCGTCAATGCCAAGCCCAATCCTGCCAAAAATAATAACACCAATGCCAACCACGGATGCGAGGCTAAGCCAAAAGGGTCGCTATCAATCGCACTATCGCCAACAACGGTATTGTTTGTTGCAGCAGCATTATTTATGACGGCGTCATTGTTCGCTGCTTCACTTGTAACATTATCGCCTACAGCTTCTTCATCGGCACCAGAGATGGTATTGGTCGCACCAAGCTCTGTATCTAACGCTTCGTCATCTAACAATGCATAATCAATCACCTCGTCATCTGGCGTAGTTTGCTCTGTAGCAATATTATTGGTAACTGTCGCCTCTGTAGAGGCTTGCGCAGTTTCTGCATTGCTATTATTGCTCGCAGAATCTGTAGCAGTGCTACTTGAACTATTGGCTGCCGATTGTGAAGCAGCAGCGATATTGACTGTGGTTTTTATTTTCTCCGGTGGATAACATAGACCCGCTTTGGCACAGCCTTGCCAACCTATTGTCACGGCGGCATTATTTATCACCTTACCATTACTACTCAATATAGTGCTAGCAACCATATTGGCTTGGTCAAAGACCAATACTTGCCCAAAAGTTGGATCGTCGATGGAGACTGGCTTTTGGCTAAAGGTAAAAGGTGCAGCGCTCACGCCAGCAGGCAGCGTTAGCTTAATTTGGTCTCTATAAACATAGTGCTCAGGCGTAATGTCAAAGTTAATGGCTAAGCGCGTGCCATTATTGGTCGGTTTGCTGCTGCTGCTAACTTGAAACGCTTCGTTAACGGGTAAAAATTTCGGTTGGGTCGCGCTTTTATCACTGCTAAATAAATCACCCAATCCTGCCGCTTGCGATGCCACTGGCACGGCCGTCAGCCCAGTCGCTGCTAGCCCTGTCAATAATGAACCAGCGCTTAAAGCGAACGCCAACAGATAAGATTTTTTTGACGGTTTATTTTGCGTTAATGACAGAGACTTTTCTGCGCTCTTAAGGGACATGAAGGGCTACCTATTATTACCAAAATTCGAATTGACCAATTCACTGTCTGTATGGACTTTTCTATTTACATCATTATTTATTTACGAGCTGTGCCAATATTGACCGTGGTTTTAATTTTCTCGGGCGGATAGCATAAACCCGCTTTAGCACAGCCCTGCCAGCCGATGACAACGGGTACATTTTTGGCACCTTTACCATTATTGGTACTCAGGGTGGTGGTAGCGATGATATTTTTTTGCGTAAAAACAGGCACTTTCCCAAAGGTAGGATCATTAATAGAAATTGGCGACTGGCTAAAGCGAAATGGCGTCGCACTGATGCCCTTTGGAAAGCTTAGCGTCAGCTTGTCTTTATAAACGTAATGGCCGGGCGTAATATCAAAGGTAATCGATAACTGCGTGCCTTTAGACGTCGCTTTGGTAATATTATCTACTTTAAAAGCTTTATCGACCGGCAAGAACTTCGATTGTGCTGCATTGTTATTGCCAAACAATTCACCTAGCCCTGCTGCCTGCGCGCTCATTGAAATTGTTGATAAACCTGTCATCAACGAAGTGCTTATAAGCGCCATTGCCAATAGATGAGGTTTTTTAGCAAGGCGTTTATTGATAACTGGGGTGGCTGTTTTGATAAACATAAATAACTACCTTTGATAGCGGGTTTTAAAGGTTACTTTTAACAACTGTTTGTAATGACTTTTAATTAAAAAGGCTAAACGTATATGGTGGCCGTCTGTTTAGCATGGTACTTACTAACATAGTACTTATTTTATGCTTTCATAAAAAATATCAACCAATAAAGCCTTATTGGTTGATATATAGAAATTTTAACGCCGCTTTAATCAGTAAAGTGTTAGAAAACGCTATGTTGCTCAGCGCTAATCACTTTAATCTAATCACTTTAAATCGCAGCTTACAACTGAGCATAAATATCAGCATCTTGCCCTTCGCCGCCTTGCTGCCCATCAGCGCCTAATGAAAATAAATCATAAGGACGACCTTCGCTACCTGGCGCAACATATTGCAACTCGTTTTCCCAACCATCGGTCGGATAGCCACCTTTGATATAACCGCCATCGGGATAGTTTTTGGCGTCAGCAGGCGGTGTGGTTAGGGCTTCTAAACCTTGCACCGTCGTCGGATAACGTGAATTATCAACCTTATACATATCAAGCGCATTGGATACCGTTGCCAGCGCCGTTTCTGTGGTTTTGACGCGCGCTTTATCACTTTGTCCGACCACTTTTGGTACGACTAGACCTGCGAGAATGGCCAAAATCACAATCACTACCATAATCTCAATAAGGGTAAATCCAGACTGGCTATGAGACATTGACGGACGACCTTTCAGAGCAGCAGGCATATTTTTATTCATGTTTTCTGCCTGCAACTTATCGTCATTCCTAGCGTTTTTTGGCATGGTATCTACTTGCATCGTGTCAATTATAGTCATCGCTTTGGTCATCGCTTTTGGTATCAGGTGATATAACTAATGAATATGCTGTTCAGAGCGTTTTAGTGGGTTGGCTTTAGATTAATGAACCCTCAACCGTTTATCACTATAAACCATGCTTTTATTTTTATCCAGCGCTGCAATGGATTGTTATGAATATCTACTTTTATGGATACATGCCGTGAAATGTTGGATAACCGCTATCCTTTATACTAAGCAGTTTATAAGCAAAGCTTTTGACTGGCGCTTACTATAGCCTGATGATTGGCTGCGCTCTAGTAAAAACATACCGTTGTCAACAATCTACAACACTAAGCAAGGCTTAAGAAATTTAGCGGAAGCTTTAGCAAGATAAAGGTAATGGATTTTGAGCCAGCTACAGAGAAATTAACAAAGCTTAAGCGTTTACTAACCTGCCAAATCATTCATATTCACTATCGGTAGCATCACTGCCATGACAATAATCATGACCACCACGCCCATCAATACCAACATGAGCGGCTCAAGTAACGACAGCAAGGTGCTGATAAAGTTGGTCGCTTCGGCTTCTTGCATATTGGCGGCGCGGCTGAGCATATTTTCAAGCTCGCCTGAGTTTTCCCCACTTTTAATCATTTGCACCATCATTGGCGGAAAGTAGGTAGATTTTCCTAACTGACTCGATAAGCTTGAGCCTTCGGTGACTCTATCGGCTGCGGTGATAATGGTTTTTTGAATGTGTAAATTGGTCGTCACCGCCGCCCCTATATGCAGCGCTTCAATCAGCGGTACCCCTGAGCGCACCAATATCGCAAGCGTACTGGCAAAACGCGCCGCATTAAGCCCTTTTGATAAGCGCGCCAGTATTGGTAGTCTAAGTATCATACTGTCTATGGCTAATTTGCCTGTTTGGGTTTGGGCAAAGCGATAAAACAAAAACGCCGCGCCTGCCAATACCAGAAGCATCAACCACCACCACTGGGTAATGATGTTTGATAAGTTCAGGACGATTTGGGTAATCAGCGGTAGCGCTTGCTCCGATTGCTCAAAGACTTTGACAATTTTGGGCACCACAAAGCTCATTAGCCCCATAATGACCCCGACTGCCATCACCATCAGCACAATCGGATAGACCATCGCCCCTTGAATTTTCTTCTGTAGCGCAAAACGGTTTTCGGTGTAATCTGCCAATTGATTAAGGATTAAATCTAAATGACCAGACTTTTCGCCTGCCGCAATGGTGGCAATATAAAGCGGCGGAAAACTGGCGGCTTGTTGCAACGCCCGTGCTAAGCTTAAACCTTCTAGCACATGCGAGCGCACGGCCAGCATTAATGATTTAATATGGGTTTTTGGTGATTGTTTGGCGACGGCAGCCAGCGTTTCCTCTAAAGGAATACCGGCGGCAAGTAAGACCGATAATTGACGAGTCAGTAGGGCTAGTTCATAGGCGGATGGTTTTTTATAGCGGTTTTTACTTTGGCTTCGACGGTCGTTGACGGCGGTGACTTCAACCGGCGTCCATTGTTTGTCACGCAATTGTTGGCGAACTTGCCGCGCAGAATCGCCTTCAAGTAAGCCTTTTTGGACACTGCCATGGTCGTCTAACGCTTTATAATGATAAGCGGGCATAGCAGCAAATATCCTAAGGTGAGCAATTTAACATGCTGATAAACAGAAATCTTATAATAGATTTTAAAGAATAAATGTCTTAAAAAAGCGGCGTAGAATCACTGCTATCTGGCATTAAGCCTTGTAATAATAAAATATCTAGATGCTGTTGTTGCAATTTTTTATCAAAATCATTGACCTCAGCAATCAGCATGCGCTCGATACGCTTGTCACTGGCAAAGACGCTAAGGCGCGCGCAAATAACGGCCAATTGATAAATACGTTTTTTGCAATAACCATCCAAGCCTTGTAGCAACCTCACCATATGCGGCGTCTCAAGACTGGCGTATTCGTAGTCGCTCACGATCTGCGGAGCAAGGGCGGTAACCCCATAACTGATAGACAGATGGGCGCAAAAATAGCAGCTAAATAAGTAACCAACCACGTGTCCAATATAATAAGCGCGGTCATAGGTAAAACTGCTGACGCCAAAGTGCCCAAGCACATAACTGTTTAAGCTGCCTTGATCTACGATAGGTTTATCGTGTTTGAGCTTACCAACGGTAGGGAAACGCAGTGGATTATGACCATCTTGCGTCGTCAGCTGCCAACCAGCGGGCTGCTGCGCCGGCATATGACGGACGATATCTTCGATAATATCATCGACCACGTGCAACTGTTGCCATAAACGCTCTAGCCCATCGGTATCCATCAAACCACGTTTATCAAGCTGCTGCGCCAGTAAATATTGCTGATATTCTGCAAACTGCGTTTTTAGCGTTTGCACCAGATACGTAGGACGAGTAGCGGCGGAGGCCATATATAGCTGGCGTGTGCGCTCATGCTGACGACGATAAAGCGCTAACCGCTGCGTGGCGACATTGGTTTCGCTGCTGTTCGACTCACTGCTGCTAAGAGTATTTAGACTTGCTTGCTCAAAACCTGATTCAACATTTGACTCAGTATTTGATAACGTAAATAACGCGAGCAGCGCCGCTTTATCAAGCGCAGGCGTAATATTGGTTTTTTGCTTATTTTTTGCCGTATGCGGTTTGTTTCTCACTTTACCTTTTACGTCTTTTTTATCAGCGTTGGCTGTCGAAGTAGCGGACGCAGTAGTATGCTGGCTATTTGAAGTCACGGTTGGCTTAGCGGTCGGTTCAGTCATAAAATACCATTAGCTGTAAAAATAAACTTTGCCCAAGTTATCCTAAATGAATAGTCTATTAGCTTTTAAAACCAACTACTTACCGATAGCAGCCAGTAGACAGTGCCATAATATGCGCTAGAATCTCACTATGAAGCTTGGGCAAAACATGACTCTATAGTACCTTAACCTAAGTGCATTGTCAGCTAGCCATCGCCGAAATACTCAGTATCGAAATCAGTGATAAAGGTGGTGATAAGCAATAGCTATGGTAAAAAGCGGGAGTTTTAATTAATAATGAGCATCGAGCAAAAAAGCGCTAAAGCCGATAAATAGCCTGAGCGCTTTTAAAAAGGTATAGCAATTAACAGCTAATTAAGAGAGCGTTTGTTGTTGATACTGCTGCCGATAAGCTTTAGGTGAGATGCCGTAAACACGCTTAAACGCTTGGCTAAAGGTTGAATCCGAGGCATAACCAACCAAACCGCTAATACGGCTAATACTGTTTTGCTGCAAACGCAAATAACGCGCGGCCAAGCGTAAGCGATAATCCATCAAATAGGTCAACGGCGGTATACCAACGACCTCTTTAAAGCGCTGAGCAAAGCTTGAGCGCGACATCCCTGCTACCTCAGCGAGCTTATTAATCGTCCAATTTTCGCTTGGCATCTCATGCATTGCAACCAGCGCTTTGGTCAAAAACGGATCCTTCATCGCTTTTAGCCAATTTTCAGTGGCTTCAGGCAGACTTTCAATATATACCCGCAAGCATTCAATCATCATAATACTTGCCCAATGATTGATCACCGCGGTTTTACCCATGCGCTCGTGCTCAGCCTCTAGCGTCAGTAGCCTAATCTCGACATCAATCACCTCAAACCGGCCATCATCTTCATCATTAACTTCTGGCAGAATCGATGGCAGTACGGACAATAAAGGCCGAATCATCGCCTTATCATACTTACACTCGATTAATATCAATGACGCTTCAGAATCTCCGTCACCCTTCAAATCCAGCGTATGCTCTTTACAGCTCATCAATAACTCATCTAACGGCTGCGCCTCATCACTATGATAATTTAGCGCATAACTCACATGCTGATGCGCGCTTGGAATCATAATCATGTCACCGGCGCGCGTTTCTCGTGGGCCATTGCCGACGTCGATACAAAAACCACCCGACATCACCAAATAAAATAAAATCGTATCTTGCCTAGTGAGTGAATAAGACCAATTGCCCGTCACATTCAATCGATAATACTTCGTTTCGAATAAATGTACATTTTGTAGCAACACGCTTAGTGCGTCCATCCATCACTTCCTCAATCATTGGTAATTAATATAGAAAAATTTAAAAATAGAAACAAAGCACTGATGACTGCAAAATCTTTTAAAATAATGGGGCAAAAAATTTTATTTTTATTTGATAGGCATTTTATTTTGAATAAAATCAAAGCAAAAATATGAATAAGAATATCAAGTAAATGATTTAATGTGATAGCTTAATTGAACAAGGCTTAACAAATGATAGAACATTCGCGAGCCTATCTATCATAAGAAAAGAAGTGAAAAAAGGCTAGCAGATGCTTAGATAATTAAATGCCTAGGAAGTTTATAACTTATTAGAATTAAAACAGCAGGCTAGTTCGCATATCATCATAACTTAAAAAGTATGCATTGATATAAAACAAACAGGCACAAAAAAATGCCAGTAAAGGCAAGCAGTGTTATTTTGATATTTTTGAATTTAATGAGGAAGGAGATGCAGAATAAAATATGGGGCGACTGATGGGACTCGAACCCACGACAACCGAGATCACAACCCGGGGCTCTACCAACTGAGCTACAACCGCCATAACTATTGCCTGATAAGGCAAGATTGACAGGCTAAATGGTGCGCCTGGCAGGATTCGAACCTGCGGCCACCTCCTTAGAAGGGAGATGCTCTATCCAGCTGAGCTACAGGCGCTCTTAGAGGACTTTTATATATTTTGATTGGTTTATCATATCAGAAATAACTAACATAAAAAACTATATCATCATACATAAAAAAAAGCCTGTAAGGCTCTTTAAATAGATGGTCGGAGTGATAGGATTCGAACCTACGACCCTCTGGTCCCAAACCAGATGCGCTACCAAACTGCGCCACACTCCGAAATTCTCTATTATCTCGATAATTCGTTACTTAACTCGTTGTTGGTAATACCGCTAACTTGTTAATGTTCCTCGCTATCGAGGTGCACATATTAAGGGGTAAAGCCGATTGTGTCAACACCTATTTTTGATTATTTTAAAGAATCGTTAAATTCTTTCAAAAATACGCCTTTTTTATAAAAATGACGGTGTCGCAACGTTGGTTTTTTACTAACCTTAATACTAGATTGCCAACAGCGCTTATTATACTACATTCAAATCTGGAAGCAAGCCGCCGTTTATTTTTCCGGTCAGCACATTAAAGGGTATCATCCATAATTTGGCATGATTGGATGGCTTTTTGTAGCTTTTATCATTGTCTGCGTCATTATAAGCTTGTTGCTGGAGCAGGATTGGTTGTCTGCTATCGTCCTGTACCGGATAAACCAGCCAGCCCTGCTCGGCGTGATAAGCCTGCGCGTAACTGCTCAACTGATAGGCGTCGCCCGCACTAATCGCCCCTGCATGCGGTAAATGCTTCCATTTAATATCAATCACATGGCTATAATTGCCTGATTGGGGTGAGCAAGCAGAGGTATGCGTTTCTGATTTTACGTCATCCTCACCCAGCGCTTTAATGTTAGGTCCAGTCTGCAAATGAGCACTTTTATAAATCAATAAATCAGGACGAATGGACAAACACGCCTGCCCTTTTACATCATGTAGCCACACTCGCTGTGCTTGAAACAAAGGCTTATAAGCCAAATCAATTTGCTGAAACTGGGCCGCTATGCGCAGGCTTGTCCATTGCTCGAACGCTTGATTCATATCAATCAATAAACATAGGCGCGGTTGTGCGGCGTTTTGCTTGGCTAATGTTTGCGGCTTAATGCCATTGCCAGTATGAGCGTCACATTGCTGCAAGAGCCAATAAGCCAAGTCTAATAACTGCTGCGCCGCTTGTAATTGCTGCCGAGATAAAGGCTGCAGTGCCAATTGCCTCTTTGCTTGCTGATAAAAAGACTCAAGCCGCTGTAGCTCATAACGACTTAACACTGCTACTTGTCGCCACTGCTGTAATGCGGGCAGTGACATTGATGGCGGAGATAACGGAGTAAGTAAATTCAGCGCGCTTTTAATCAAGCGATTACACAGCATCTCTTGGCTCAGTACACTGCTTTCACAGACAAACTTATGCGGCTGCATGCTGTTATGGCGCAACTGTTCTTTAATCAGCAAGCGACCTTGTAACGCTGCTTGGTTATGGATTTGCGCCTGATAGTGCTTCGTCGGCTGATAATGCGTCAAACGCTGTAAAAACTGCTCAATCAGCCAATCAGATAATGGCATTGCTTTAGTCGTCGGTAGCGCTGCTAACTGATTGCTAAATTGGCCAAAGTTTTTTGTATTAGGAAGCTTATTTTTATCATGACTGCTGCTTAAATCCGCCAGCATATCCTGCACCCATTGCCGCGTTTGATTGATGTCATTGGATTTAGCTAAACCGTATGGCTGTTGCTGATTATGTTTGCTAGACGTTTTTGCTATTAACTTAGGCAATATCTCAAGCGTCATGCCACTAGGCAATAAAATAATACCAATATAATGGCCGACTTTTAGCTGCCATTGTCCTTGCTGACGTTTAATGCTAAAAACGGCAAGCTCTTGCGTTATTAACCAGTGAAAGTCCGCTACGTGGGCAAAATCATAGGCCGTTAAACGTTGATGCTCAAACACCGTAATAACATTAGCATTAAGTGCAGCCGTATTGACGTTATTAGCAATACTCGCACTATTACTATTGCCACTATTAACGTTGTGATTAATATGACTGCCTATCGCTTTGTCATCAGACTGTAATACTCTACTCATCACAAGCTAGCAACCTTGTTAATATAAACGCTGATAGACAAACGGCTTGGCAAACTCAGCTGTATGATTGATTAAATCGGCATTAATTTTATAACTGCTACTACTCATAGACTGCCCGAAAAAAGACTGCTGGTCGGCAAACATTGGGGTTGAATTATTAGGACTGGCTAAGTTATTGGCATTATCAATCAGCGCTTGGCTATCTTGTATAAACTGCGCGCTCAGCGGCTGCTGCTCATCTTGAAAGATATATTGCAGAACAGTGACTTGCCCACCCGCTGCTTGCGCCAATTGCGGAATGATTTGTTCAATAAGTGCCGTTTGCAAGTGCTCAAGACTGTTTACTGACCATAAGAATGCATGACCTAATTGTGCCTCTGCACCAAGGGTTTGCGTAATACGATGATTTAAACCGGTTAAGATTTTCGCCAAATCTATTGTTTCTTCTGACTTAAACGCTTCTGAATTATCAGCTTTTAAGTCTTGATTGAGATAAATAACAGGTAATAATTCCGACTGCGGCGGACAATCAATAAAGCGAAAACGCCGTCGTAATGCCATATCAAGCGGCGCTAATGAGTGGTCTTGGATATTCATGGTGGCATAAATATCAACGTTGGCAGGGACGTTAAAGGTTCGCCCTGAATAGGCCAAATTAACCGTCATCGTATTTGCCATGCCAGCGCGTTTATCGGGTTCAATCAAACTTAATAGCTCGCCAAAGACCCGTGATACGTTAGCACGATTGACCTCATCAATCAGCATCGCATAACGCTGCTCGGGATCATTAGCAGCGCGTTGGCATAATTTCAAAAACGCGCCATCTTGCACGCTATAACTCATTTGAGATGAGCTGTTTTTTGTATGATCGGACGACGCCATCACCGGGCGGATACCTTCGACAAACTCTTCATAACCATAGGCCTGATGAAAGCTGACCATACTAAAGCGCTGCTGACGGAACTCTTGATTTTGGCTGTTATTCTCACGCTGCGCCTGCTGAAATTCCGTTAATTGCTGCGCTAAGTTACTTAACAAATCCATGCTTTCTGGTAGCAGATACCATGCGCCGCTATGGTCTTTATCAAAATAGGCTTGGCTGGCTCGATTTTTATAACTTACCGTTTGTGAGCTCGTAGGCGTATGCATTTTTAGCACAGACCAAGCAGTATTGCTTAAATTTTTATCGCGCGCATTTTGCGCTGCTTTATTGACAAAAAACTCATGATTGACAATTTCTGGTACCTTAACCAAGTCCTGTTTTCTAGACTTAAAATCTAAAAATACTAAACAAACAACGTCACGCCAGCTTAACGGCTGCAAAAGTTGTCTCAATAATTCTTTGTCATTTATCTTTGGTAAGTAGTCAGTATATTGCTGTGCGATTTGGAGCAAGCGATAGGTTTTACCTGTACCAGCAACGCCCGTATAGATAATATTGGTCGGTTTGGAAAAAGACATATTTGGCATGGCCTTATCTAGCGTGGCATTGTCGAACATGAGAAAAACACGGCAAAATAGTTTAGCTGTGCTAAAACCTGACGATTATAACGTGGCTCGCTAAAATTAAGCGACCTAGCAGGCAATAAGCGACAATACAGCCAGCGTCGATATTTCTGCCCTCTAAGATATCGTTACGTTAGTCATATTTTATAAGCGCGGCAGTTCATGTTAATAATAGTAGCGATACGGCACTTAATGTACCATAACTAACATCGTTGCTAAGATAAAAGAATTCGCTAACTTATCAATCATCTCAATATTTTTTATCGCACTGGTAAAACACTGTAAATCCCACTTTAACTTGAGGAATGTTGTATGTCAGGATTATTAAAAAAACTCCCTAGCAAACTAAGTAGCAAACTACCAGTCAAAGTTTCTGACAACACCAAAGTGCCAGCTGCACAACCACACACTACGCTAAAACCCATCAGCAACCAATTTACCAAACTGCTATCTGTCACCAAGTTTCTGCCTGCGGCCGCGCGCGCCAGCATTTTATCAAAAGCCTTTGGTAAAGTGGTGCCGTACGTGGGCACAACAGGTATTTATTATGAAAACGTCGATCCCAATCAAGTGGTGGTCAGCTTAAATAATACCAAAGCGGTGCAAAACCATATTGGCTCGGTTCATGCGGTTGCTATCACCTTACTTGCGGAAACCGCAACAGGGTTTATTTTGGGTTTAAACCTACCCTCTGACCGCGTATTATTGATTAAATCTTACTCGGTGAATTTTTATCGCCCGATTAAAAAAGGTCAAATCGCCGCGGTGGCATCATTATCTGACGAGCAACGCTTGGATATTTTAAATACGCCAAAGGGTGAGATGGTCATACCGTGCGTGATTCATGACCGCGAGTCAGATAGCGACCGTGACCCTATCGTCGTTGAGATGACGTGGGCTTGGATACCCAAATCTGAGCTAGAAGCACGCCGTCAAGGTAAAGCCGCTAAAGCGCTAGAAAACAAGCAAAATGACAATGAAAAAACCAAAGATGAGCAATCTAAGTCTGAGCAAGACGAGAGTGAAGCAAGCAGCAAACACTCAACGCTAGAATTAGAAAGCAATTAATTTTAATTTGTTAAAGAAGCAAACAGCTACCAAAAAATGGATTTAAGAAATATCACAATAACAAGGAGACAAGTATGTCTAGATATATCAATAAACTGACGACTCATTTATCTAAAGTAGTGCTGATTAGCGCCTGTTCATTAGGTTTAGGTTTTGCGGTTACGGCCAATGCCGCGCCAACAACTAATAATGCAACCGTCACCAAATCTAGCCCAGTATTTCTCGGTGATGGCGGCAATTATCCATTTTCAGAAGCGGTACGTGTCGGCGATACGTTATATATGTCAGGACAGATTGGTTTTAAAGACGGTAAATTGGTCAAAGGCGGCGTAAAAGAGGAAGCCAAACAAGCGCTCGATAATATCCATGAAACCTTGTTAAAGTACGGCTATCAAAAATCAGACATCGTCAAATGTATGGCGATGCTGACTGATATGGACGACTTTGATGACTTTAATAAAGTCTATAAAGCAGAGTTGGCTAAGCCTTATCCTGTACGCTCAGCCTTTGGCGTTTCAGAGCTTGCAGCGGGCGCAAGCGTTGAAGTTGAATGTATCGCCGCGAAATAGCAGTACTATTACAAATAAACCAAACTGACTTTTTGATTAGCGGTTACTGAGCCAATTGCACCGACTTTTGACTCAATGACTGTTTTGCTTTATACAATCTTTTTTCTTATACCATCGTTTTTTCATACAATCATAGCGTCATCAGTTAGGGCGCTTTCTTTGGTTACCCGCAGCACTTCTTCTAACGTCGTCCGACCCTCTATGACTTTGCGTAGTCCATCAGCACGTATCGATGGCGTCTGCTGACGGGCGTATTCTTCTAGCTCGTACTCGGCAGTATTACTATGAATCATCCGGCGCAAGGTATCGTCAATCGGTACCACTTCATAAATTGCCGTCCGCCCTTTAAAGCCTGAATTATTACATTTATCACAGCCCACTGGTTTCGGCAAATTAATAATATTCTCTGTTAATTTTTCAGTAGCCGTATTTGTAGCATTTGCCGCAATACCAATTTCAGTAAATAATTTGGCCTGTTCATTATCGGCAGCCTGCCAGCTATGACAATGTGTGCATAACGTCCGTACCAAACGCTGAGCGACGACACCAATCAGCGATGACGATAATAAAAATGGCTCTACGCCCATGTCCTGCAAACGTGTGACCGCACCGATGGCGGTATTGGTATGCAGTGTCGATAATACCAAATGTCCTGTTAAAGACGCTTGCACGGCGATTTCGGCGGTTTGTAAATCGCGAATCTCACCTACCATCACCACGTCTGGATCTTGTCGCAACATGGCACGCAGGCTCTTAGCAAAAGTCATATCAACTTTATTATTCACCTGCGTTTGCCCAATACCATCGAGCTGAAATTCAATCGGATCTTCGGCGGTCAAAATATTGCGGGTTTGGTCATTTAAATCGGTCAATGCCGAATATAGCGTGGTGGTTTTACCTGAACCGGTCGGTCCAGTCACCAAGATAATGCCATGTGGACGATGGATTAAGCGCTTAAGCTCGCTATAGTCATTATCAGATAGACCAAGATACGTCATATTGAGACGACCCGCTTGCTTGTCTAATAAACGCATGACCACGCGCTCACCAAAGCTTGACGGCAGCGTCGATACCCGTACATCGACCTCACGGCCTGCCAGTCTTAAACTGATGCGACCGTCTTGTGGTACACGCTTTTCGGCGATATCCAGTTTGGCCATGACCTTGATACGCGAGACCAGTAACGGCGCCAATTGGCGTTTTGGCGTGATAATTTCTTTTAGCTCTCCATCGACACGAAAGCGTACCACTAGCCGTTTCTCAAAAGTTTCAATATGAATATCTGAGGCATTTAAACGTATCGCTTCAGACAACAGCGCATTAATCAGACGAATAATCGGCGCATCGTCTTGTTGATCCATCAAATCTTCTGTTTCAGGAACGCTATCGGCCAGGCTATCGAGGTCAGGATGGTCTTCAAGCCCAGCGGCAATATGCTGCGACTCGCCCGTATTACCGGCATAGGCGGCATTCATACGTTTTTCGAAATCTTCAATGCTGATATTTTCATAATTTGGTACACCGCGTACGCCTTGCTGCTGTAAAAAACGCACCGCCTCATTAATGGCGGACAATGGCGTAGTTTTGGTCAACACCAAGGTCGGCGGCAACTCCGGATCAATAGCAAGAATGGCCAAAATTTGATGGCGTTTTGCAAAACTGTACGGCAGCTGCAGCATAAAGACGACCTAGTGAGTGGTTAATTTAAAAAAAGAACTTAAAAAACAGCTTATAAAATAACTTTGAAAACAGTCTTGAAAACACAATCTAATACATGCCAAAAAACACTACAATCGTTAAACTGGGTAAAGATTGTCAGTAGGCGCGTATGAGTTTGTTATAATAACATTTTGTTTTAGGCAATTAGCAAGGCTTTGCTTGAATTTATGACTTTGCTTTTAAAGCAGTTATATTATTAGCATTTAACATCGCAAGCCTTTGGCCACATAACGCCTATTTACGTTTTGCCTCTACTACTATTTAATAAAAACTCTCATTAAACACAGTAACAAACTTAATAACCTCGTTAGTCACTTTTGTCAGCCCGCTATTAGGATTATCCTTATGTCACAAGCCGCAAATACTCCTGCCAATGTTCAATCATTTTCACAAAATGCCTTATCGAATGATACCTTTACGGTTGGTAGTCGTACATTCTCTTCTCGATTGTTGGTCGGTACTGGTAAATATAAAGACATGGCTGAGACGGGTGCGGCGATTGGCGCGTCAGAAGCTGAGATTGTCACCGTTGCTATTCGCCGTACCAATATTGGTCAAAATAGCAATGAGCCAAATTTATTAGATGTGATTTCACCGGATAAATATACCATCTTACCCAATACCGCAGGCTGTTTTGATGCCGAAACCGCGATTCGGACGTGTAAGCTTGCTCGCGAGCTATTAGGCGGGCATAATCTGGTGAAGCTAGAAGTATTAGGCGATGAAAAAACCCTTTATCCAAACGTGATGGAAACTCTAAAAGCCGCCAAGGTGCTAATCGATGATGGTTTTGAAGTCATGGTTTATACCTCTGACGACCCCATCGTCGCTCAAGAATTAGAGAGCATGGGCTGTGTGGCGATCATGCCGCTTGGTAGCTTGATTGGTTCTGGTCTTGGTTTGCTTAATCGCCATACCTTAAGCCTTATTATTGAAAATGCTAAAGTACCCGTATTGGTTGATGCTGGCGTCGGTACCGCTTCTGATGCCGCGATTGCGATGGAGCTTGGTTGTGATGGCGTGCTGATGAACTCAGCGATTGCCAATGCACAAAATCCCGTGTTGATGGCGCAGGCCATGAAACATGCTATATGGGCAGGGCGTCAGGCGTTCTTAGCAGGTCGTATGCCGATGCGCAAAATGGCCGCTGCCAGTTCGCCGCAGACCGGCTACTTCTTTCAGTAGTTTTTAGCTTAGATTTTTCAAGTTGAGTCCTGCAGGGCAAACTTTCTAGCTTAAACCTTTAAAAGCACGGCTTAACACATAATGAAATAATAAAAATCCCGTGCGCCATGCTTTTTTATATTAAGATATTTTTGTGACTACTTTTAGGTTTTTAATCGTTTTTGCTATATTTTTTAGTTTTACTATGCTTTACCTTTGCCTAACTGAATACTTATATAATTTATTGCCGTTTTTTATTCATCGTCATAAAAGGATTTATTATGCGACTTCTCACAGCAGTCGACCAGTTGTTCTTACTTCTTGAGTCGCGTAAACAACCCATGCATGTTGGGGGTCTATTTTTATTCGAATTGCCCGAAAATGCGGACAGCAGTTTTGTTTGTCAATTGGTCAAACAAATGCAGCACTCTGAGGTGCCGCCGACCTTTCCTTTTAACCAAGTGCTTGAGCATTTGATATTTTGGAAAAAAGACAAACACTTTGATGTTGAGCATCACTTGCACCATGTAGCGCTACCACAGCCCGCGCGTGTACGCGAGCTTTTGATGTACGTATCAAGAGAGCATGGTCGCCTGTTAGATCGGGCAATGCCGCTATGGGAATGTCATGTTATTGAAGGAATTGAGCCAGAAAGCGAAGGCGCGCCTGAACGTTTTGCCTTATATTTTAAAATCCATCATTCGATCGTTGATGGCATCGCTGCCATGCGCTTGGTCAAAAAATCCTTATCGCAATCGCCAACCGAACCGGTGACGCTACCGATTTGGTCACTGATGGCACGTCATCGTAACCAAGTCGATGCGATTTTGCCGAAAGAGCGTTCGGCGCGGCGCATTATCAAAGAGCAAATATCAACCATTAAACCGGTATTTACAGAATTGCTCGATAACTTAAAAAATTTCGGTGATGACAGTTATGTCAGTACCTTTGCAGCGCCGATGAGTGTGCTTAATAAACGCATTTCAGCCTCGCGGCGCATCGCCGCGCAGTCCTATGAGATACAGCGCTTTAATGATATCGCTGAGCGCTTAAATATCAGTAAAAACGATGTGGTGCTTGCCGTTTGTGCTGGCGCTATTCGCCGTTATCTCCTGTCGATAGATTCGCTACCAAGCAAGCCTTTGATTGCTTTTGTACCCATGTCATTACGTACCGATAATAGTGTGGCGGGCAACCAGTTGTCATTTGTTCTTGCCAATTTGGGCACGCATTTAGACGATCCACTCAGCCGCATCGAGCTGATTCATCGCAGTATGAATAACGGCAAACGCCGCTTCCGCCGTATGAATCAAGCGCAGGTTATCAATTACAGTGTGATTTCTTATGCGTGGGAAGGTATCAATTTGGCAACTGGGCTGTTTCCGAAAAAACAGGCCTTTAACCTGATTATCTCCAACGTCCCTGGGTCAGAAAAGCCGCTATATTGGAACGGCGCGCGTCTGCAATCTTTGTATCCGGCATCGATTGTATTCAATGGACAAGCGATGAATATCACTCTCGCCAGCTATTTGGATAAGATTGAATTTGGCATTACCGCTTGCAGTAAAGCTTTACCGCATGTACAAGATATGCTCGTCCTCATAGAAGAAGAGTTGCAACTATTAGAGCGCACCAGCAAAGAGCTTGAATTTCAAGGCATTACGGTGACAGATAAAAGTAATGACAAGAAAAGCGGCAAAACAAAAAAGCTGGCGCCATAATGGAACCAGCTTTTTCAATGTTAATTTTCTAAATCTTTAATAAGTTAAAACTACAAAATATCGCCCCACGTTGGGACAACGACTTGCATTAACGGTTTTAGTAATTTGACGTTACAAGCAAAGATAGAGCCTGAGGTCATTGAGTTGTGTGCGCCTGTATGGTCAACGACCACGCCGCGTGCTTCGGTCACAATAAGCTCACCAGCAGCAATATCCCACGGCTTAATAGACATCTCAAAATAACCGTCAAAACGACCAGCTGCTACATAGCATAAATCTAGCGCGGCTGAGCCTAAACGGCGAATTTGACCGCCCGCTTCAGAGATTTTTTGTAAGCTTTCAAAGTGCTGCTTGGCATAAGAGATGACTTCACCATTACGTTTACGCTCAAGCGGATGACCAGTGGTAAATAAGCCGCCGTCGATGGTTTTACGCTCGCTCACTTGCATACGGCGATTGTTCAAGCGTGCGCCTTTACCACGGCTAGCCGAGAACATCTCATCACGTACAGGGTCATAGATGACGCCGTGCTGGGTCACGCCTTTATGTTGCACCGCGATAGAAACACAAAACTGCGGTACGCCATGGACGAAGTTTTTAGTACCGTCTAGCGGATCAATAATCCAGCACCAGTCAGCATCTTCGCCGCGACCTTCTTGCATACCAAACTCTTCACCCAAAAACGAGTGATTTGGATAGCTGGCTTTTAGGGTCTCAATCGTCAACTCTTCGCTAAAACGATCAATGCGCGTCACTAAACCATCAAGCCCTTTTGACTCAATATCTAGCTCGATTTTGTGGCGGTTTTGATGCGCATATAAAATCTCTTTACCAACTTTTTCAGCAGCACGCGCTGCGATAACGACCATGGGTTCCATAAATAACCTATTTGCTTGATGAATGAATACTACTTAAAAGATAGGACTGATAAAATGTACGAAAAATAAAAGCCGCTTAAAATCAAATCGGATTAATAACTCATGAAAACCATCGCCGCCTAGCGAACCAAATAAATGATTGCCAGCAGTAGTGCCGCCCAAGTTGTCAAATAATTCACACCTACGGCAAGTAGGCGAGGTTTAAACAAAAATGCTTTATTTTTCAATCCGCTATTTTAGCAATTTTTTTTGAGCGATAGGGTTTTATTTTAGCAATTGCTGCAGCTGGCTCACGACCCCTGCAACATCCAGACCACAATCAGCCATTTGCTCTGCTGGTGAACCATGAGCAATAAAGCGATCAGGAATACCGATATTACAGATTACTGGACGGCTATTTTTAAACGCTATTGATTCGTTAAGTAAATATTCATTTACTGCACTGCCCGCGCCGCCCATAACTGTATGCTCTTCCAAAGTGGCGATATGGGTAACGCCTTGCTTGATTAAGCTGTCAAGCAAGTGCGTATCTAAAGGTTTTACCCAGCGCATATTCACCACATGTACTTGGCAGTTTGAGTTTATATTATCGTTAATCAAGCTTTCTGCCGCTTGCTGAGCCGTCGCCACCATGGTACCAAAGGCTAATAATGCCAACTTATTAGGTGCGTTATCTTGACCTAAAACTGACTCTACTACCGCTTTACCAATGGAAAAAACCTGTGCGGGCTGGGTAATCGTCGCGCCAACGCCAGCCCCGCGCGGATAGCGCACAGCCGTACAGCCTTGATATTCATAGCAAGTATTGAGCAAGTGATAACATTCGTTTTCATCTTTTGGCGCGGCTATCAGCATATTCGGCACGCAGCGTAAAAAGGCAAAGTCGAACACGCCGGCATGAGTAGCACCATCTTCACCGACTAGACCGGCGCGGTCAACAGCAAACATCACATCAAGGTTTTGCAATGCCACGTCATGAATCAGCTGATCGTAGCCACGCTGCAAAAAGGTTGAATAGATGGCGACGATTGGCTTGACACCTTGGGTTGCCATGCCGCCTGCTAACGTTACCGCATGCTGTTCAGCGATGGCTACATCAAAAAAACGATTGGGAAATTGACGGGCAAACTCAATCATGCCCGAGCCTTCTTCCATGGCTGGGGTAATCGCAAGCAATTTCTCGTCAGTAGCAGCTTTATCACATAAGAACTGACCAAAGACTTGCGAGTATTTCAATAGCGGTGTACTCGGTGCTAAGTTAGCGGTTAGCGCTTTCTTCTCGCTATCTTCAGCAGGCAATCTACTGATAGCATGATAGCCAACTGGATCCAATTCAGCAGGCGCAAACCCTTTACCTTTGGTGGTATAGATATGCACCAACACTGGGCCTTTTAATTGCTTGGCAAGCGATAGTACGCGCAGTAGCTCAGGGATATTGTGGCCATCAAACGGACCGAAATAAGTAAAACCAATGGCTTTAAATAGATTGTCTTCTAATTGCGGCACATCGCGCAGCTCGTTATGACGTTTACGGCGGTCGTAGGCTTGCATGTCAGGACGCTGGCATAATATCGGCTCGCCAGCATCAGAGATATCAACCTGATAGCCTGACTCCCACAATGTCGCTAAATGCCGTGAAAAACCACCAATCGAGCAAGATATCGACATGTCGTTGTCGTTTAAAATGACCAGCAAATCCGCATCTTGTTGGACGGCGTCATTCATCGCTTCAAACGCCATGCCGCCGGTCATTGCGCCATCACCTATAATACATGCAACCGTTTGCGCGCGGCCTTGATAGCGTAGCGCCAGGCTCATGCCAAGACCCGCCGAAATAGACGTCGATGAATGCCCAACGCCAAAAGTGTCATAAACCGACTCGACGCGTTCTGGAAAAGCGGTCAAACCATCTTTTGCGCGAATAGTACCAAGCTTTTCACGGCGACCCGTCAACACTTTATGGGCATAGGCCTGATGACCGACGTCCCAAACAATCTGATCTTGGGGCGCATCTAACAGATAATGCAGGGCAATGGTCAACTCAATGACGCCTAAATTGGCCCCGAAATGACCGCCACTTTGACCAGCTGAATAAAGCAGAAAAAGCCGTAGCTCATCCGCCAAGGTAATGAGCTGACTTTCGCTAAACGCTTTTAAATCAATCGGGGCGTCTACCGTATCAAGTAGCGGCGTATGCGGACGCTCACGTGGAATGACTGCATAAGTTTTTTGCAGGTGCGATAGCGATGCAGCAGAATCAATGGCTGACGCAGATGATGACTTAGACTGTGGGGAATGAGGTGACTGCTGCATAAAACGTACGATACCTACCAATCTGCTAACAAGATGCTACCTTAGATACGGGCTATAACTAGCTAGCATCTAGGTGGCGTTAATAATAGTGCGGACATTATAAATCAACAAATGTCATCGACTATAAGTTTATTAATACAGCGCTTAAAATAGCTGTGAATAACGATTTAAAATAAAACAAACTTTCAAAATTTAGAACTTTCAATTTTATAGACATTTTAAAATGAGACTATGTCCTCATATAAAACACTATAGCGCCTGCTAATTTTGCTTTCATATTGAGCGCATATCGGGCGACAGTGACGACATAGTAATGCAAGGGCTAAGACTTGTCACTGTATCCGTCAAAATAGTATGGCATAATAGCATTTATTTTTAATTGTCGCTTTAATCATCGTGCGCCGTCTGTGAACTTTGTGTGTATTTCCACCAAACAGCTTTCGTATGCTATTTTAGTTAGCAGCGCTTATGTCACACCTTTATTATTATAAAACTTTAACCGACCGCTAGCGTCACGATGATCGGCTTATGCAGGACATTAATGTCATATCAATTTATCACCAATGCCAAACTACCGACTCGTCACGGCGAGTTTGATATTCATATCTTTGAAAATGCAGACGGTCAAGAGCATGTGATGCTTACTGTCGGTTTACCTGTGGCCAATCAAACTGAGGTTTTAAATCAGCAGGACACGGCATCAATCGAAGACAGTCAGACGTCAAAAGAAGCGCTCATTCCGCTCATTCGCATTCATTCGGAATGCTTGACGGGTGATGCTTTTAGCTCATTAAAATGTGACTGCGGTCCCCAGCTTAATACCGCGATGCAGGCGATACAAGAAACCGGCTGCGGGGCGATATTATACTTGCGTCAAGAAGGACGCGGCATTGGCTTGACCAATAAAATCCGTGCTTATGCCTTGCAAGATCAAGGGCATGATACGTTAGATGCCAATCTTATGTTGGGATTACCAGCAGATGCGCGCGTTTATGATATGTGCGGGCCAATGCTTGCTCATGTCGGCGTCAATAGCGTGCGCCTGATTACCAATAATCCCGATAAAGTGGCTTACTTAACCGAGCATGGTATTAATGTCGTCGAGCGCGTGCCGTTATTGGTTGGAGTGAACGATATGAATGCTGAGTATCTCGCGACCAAACGCGACCGCATGGGGCATCTGCTCGATAAAGATTTCAATACCGCCTTACACCTTAATAAATAGTAAATAATTAGATATTTTATGACCATACCAAATATAGATAATCATGACAATTTGCCAGAGACGAATTCTGCCGTGACGCCAACCCACAATGACATCACGCGCGTGCGTGAGTTTTTGGTGGATTTGCAAGCGCATATCTGCCAAGCGTTAGAAGCGCAAGAACGCGACGGCAGCAGCAATGATAAGCCGGCAACCTTTGTGCCTGACGATTGGGAACGTCCTGAGGGCGGCGGCGGCCGTTCTTGCGTGCTCGCAGGTGGTGAAGTGATTGAAAAAGCGGGCGTGATGTTTAGCCATATTCATGTGCATAACCTGCCCGCTTCCGCAACTGCGCGGCATCCTGATATCGCTGGCCGTAAAGCGCAAGCGATGGGTGTTTCATTGGTTGTGCATCCTAAAAACCCCAATGTACCAACCAGCCATGCCAACGTGCGTTTGTTCGTTGCTGAAGCCGAGGGCGAAGAGCCTATTTGGTGGTTTGGTGGCGGTTTTGATTTGACGCCGTTTTATCCGGTGCTTGCCGACTGCGTACATTGGCATCAGGTTTGTCACGACCTGTGCGCGCCGTTTGGCGACAGCGTCTATCCTGACTTTAAGCAGTGGTGTGACGAGTACTTCCATCTGCGCCATCGCGATGAGCAGCGCGGTATCGGCGGCCTATTTTATGACGACGTCAATACCGAGAGCCGTGGTTGGGATTTTGAGACTTGCTTTAAATTTATGCAAGCGGTCGGTAATGGTTATCTTGAAGGTATATTGCCAATTTTTGAGCAGCGTAAAAACACCCCTTATACCGAAGCACAACGTGAATTTCAGCTTTATCGCCGCGGACGCTACGTCGAATATAACCTTGTTTATGACCGTGGCACCCTATTTGGGCTACAAAGTAATGGACGCATTGAGTCCATCTTAGTCAGTATGCCGCCGCTTGCCAGTTGGCATTATCGCTTTGAACCTGCCCCCGGGACGCCTGAGTTTGAATTGACCAATTTTTATCTAAAACCGCGTGATTGGTTGACTTTATAGTCGTCATTGGCATAATAAGCCGCAGACAGCGTTTTGGTTCTTGGATAAACAGCCCTATTTGCTCTCTTTAAAATTTCAGAAAAACACTATCAAGGTCAGCGTTACTGCTGACCTTTGTTATTTACTGTTTTTATTTAAGAGTAGCTAAACTGTTAAACAGGGCATTTTGACTTTTAGCTTATAAAACGCGCTTTGGCGAACATTCATAGCTGATTAAAATGCCATTACAAAATGACATTACAAAAAGGTACTTTATTATCCTACTTTATTTTAGCCTGTTGAGGTTTAATTAATAGCAATATGGGTTTAAAGCGTTATAGATTTAAAGTCATGTTGGTTTAACAGGCTATATGGTAAAAGACCAGAACTTAGCTGTCTTTAACATTTAGAACAACCACATAATATTCAATTCATAGTAGCAATATAACAGGTGGCGAGCACGCAAGTGCTTCGGCACCTTTTTATTAGCCACGTATAAAGGAGCAATACAGATGGCACAGGTTTCTAATAATAAATCATTCAAGTCTATCGTCGGCGTAACGTTGATAGCAGCCGCCTTAGGTCTAACAGCTTGTAGTACGCCAGTTGACCCTGACGTCAAAGCGCGTCAAGACACCATGAAAAGCTGGGGCGATGCGATGGGTATCATGGGTGATATGGCTGAAGCGCCAGATACGTTTGATGCCGAAGTCTTTAAAGAACAAGCGGCATTTTTAGCAAAAGACTCTGCCAATCCTTGGAGCCACTTTGAAAACCAAGAAGCCGCAGGTAATGCTACTGAAGCGGTTTGGAGCAATGTTGACGATTTTCGCGCTGAAGCTGATGACTTCCAAAAAGCCACTGCTAACTTAAATGCAGCGGCACAAACGGCAACCAGTGTCGATCAAGTCTTACCTGCGCTTGGACAAGTCGGTGACAGCTGTAAATCATGCCATACCGATTTTAAAGTGAAAAAAGACTAATGAGTATTCGCTTTCAGATACAAAAAAGCCGCTACTGTTAATATAGCGGCTTTTTTATTGGTTAAAGAGTGACTTATTTAACCCATTAAGTCGGCTTGGACGATTTCAATCCAGTAACCGTCAACGTCTTTGATAAAGGCGATATTCTTCATACTGCCGTCTTCTGGACGTTTTTTAAACTCGACGTTGTTTTGATCAAACCAAGCAACCGCTTCGTCAAGACTTGGCACACTAAAGCAGATATGACCAAAGCCTTGTGGTTCACCATTACCATCATGATAACTAAAGTCCGCTTGGGTTTCGGTACCATAGTTATGAGTCAGCTCTAAAATACCGCGCTGACGGAAGGCGAAAATTTCTAAATCGTCACCCGCTGGCAGATTTTCCCGCTCGCTGTCAGTCAACTTGGCTAAAAAATATAAATCAAAACCCATCGCAGGGAATTTTTTTACCGCCAGTAACGTCATGCCTAAAATCCCCGTATAAAAGGCCAACGATTTGGCAGGGTCTTTGACGCGTAGCATGGTGTGGTTAAAAGTATAACCTGCTGTCTGTGCTGAAATCGGCTGCACACCTTCTGCTTTTACGCTGCTCTCAGGCTGAGCGATACCGTCTTTATTAGCCTCTAAATCTGTTGAATCCATCATAATTTTTCCCATATATAAGTGTTTTTAATCTTCAGCTAGCAATCGCGTTAATAGTGGGTACCTTCACAATTCATTCGTCGCCACTATTTTAGTCGTTAAATGATAAGAAATTTAATAGTAAACAACGATTAAGTATCTAAAAAGCGTACTTTTCCAGTCTCTAAATTATACTCAGCGCCAACGACGAGTAGCTGGCCGCTACTGGTTAAGTCTTCTAGGGCGCGCGAACCGTGCTTTAATTGGCTAACCGACATGCGTACATTGGCACGAATAGAACGATCGACCAATTCATCCGCATCGACATCTTGTCCGTTGGCCGTTGCCAGCTCATGTAAGTTATAGACACTTGGGCGAATACGATCGACGATTGATTGTAAATTTGGCGAATAGTTTTGCTCAGGATTGATCAGCGCATCGACGCAAGCGGTCACCGCTCCGCAATGCGAATGCCCAAGCACTACCACCAGTTTGGTGCCAAATTTTTCTGCCGCAAATTCAATCGAACCGATTTGAGATGGCGCAACCACATTACCCGCCACGCGTATGACAAACAAATCGCCCAAACCTTGGTCAAACACAATCTCAACTGGGACACGGGCGTCCGAGCAACCCAAAATAATCGCTAATGGATCTTGATCACTGATCAGCTCAGGACGTTTTTGCATGCAAGGGTCAGTGCTGGTCAGACTTTCTACGTAGCGTACATTACCTTCTTTGAGTAGTGCTAGTGCTTCTTGTCCAGTTTTTGGGCGGTTACTGTTAGGCATAAGGGGTCCTTGTTTATCAAAATGGTTTAAATTATAAATTGCGCTAGCATTCTGTTTTCTACTTTAAGATACAGCTTTCAGCTATGCTTATCTTTTAAGCTTATCTCTTAAACTTAGCCGTTTGCTATTGCAAATATCCTTGTATGTGGCACACATAAAATTATTGTAGCGCAAGCAAGGCAAAAAAATGGTAAAAATTCTTTATTGTAAGATGGCAGCATTGCAAGCCAAAGCATTTCAAGACAAGAAATTTGCAGCCAAGCATTTAGCTCATTATTTTTTTAACAACCTAAACCAACCAATAACGAACTTGCACTGACTTATAACAAGGGTTTGTTATAATACCCAGCAACCAGATTGTATATATAGCCAACGCTTATCGCCAGACTTAACAACATGCAAATTGCTGCCAGTATCTACTATTTTAGTGCTGCTGCGCATTTGGTGTTTTAGGAATCAACCTTATGACCGAAACGAATGTAAACCTGCAAACCGCGCCTTTGTCGCCTAATAGTGACAAGGCGCTGCTGCAACTGACTGGTCTCCAAAAAATTTATGATCAAACCGAAGTGTTAAAGGATATTAACCTTGATATTGAACATGGCGAATTTATCACCTTGCTTGGGCCATCAGGCTGCGGTAAGACGACTTTGCTGCGCTTAATTGCGGGTTTTGAGCAGCCAAATGCAGGGGCGATTTATCTTGATGGCATACAAATGGCAGGCTTGCCAGCGGATAAGCGTCCGGTCAATACTGTGTTTCAGCAATATGCGTTATTTCCACATATGACGGTGGCGCAAAACGTCGCTTATGGGCTTAAACTCAAAAAAGTGCCAAAAGATGAGATACAAACGCGGGTACGTGAGATGCTGGCGATGGTACAACTTGAACACCTTGCCAATCGCCGACCGCAAGATTTATCTGGTGGTCAGCAGCAACGCGTGGCGATTGCGCGCGCGGTGATTAATCGTCCTAAGCTATTATTGCTCGACGAGCCCTTATCGGCGCTCGACCATAAATTGCGTTTGCAAATGCAATCTGAGCTTAAACGTCTACAACGTGAGCTTGGTATTACCTTTGTCTTTGTCACCCACGATCAAGAAGAAGCGCTGTCGATGTCGGATCGCATTGCGGTAATGAAAGACGGCAGATTTCAGCAAATTGGTACGCCCATCGAGATTTATGAAACCCCTGCCAATCTCTTTACCGCCAAATTTATCGGTGAAACCAACTTGTTTAAAGCGGAAGTCAAAGGCGTCTACCCTGAGCAGCCCGATCGTGATGGGCGCGTGACCAATGGCCGTATTGAGGTCGAGGTCTGCGAAGCACAAGCGCAAGAGGGGCCGACGACCTTACGCAATCTGCGCCGCCCTGACTTTGCCAATGACGTGCAAGTTGGTGATATCGTTAACTTACTATTGCGCCCTGAAGATTTACGCATCTATGACCCCAATGATAAAGAACATGGCGGCTTACTGGGGCGGGTGATTGAAAGTAATTATAAAGGCAGTACCTTAGACTCGATTATTGAGCTAACCAACGGCCATATTATTAAAGCCTCGGAATTCTTTGATGAAGATGACCCAAGTTTTGATTATAAGCTTAATGAAGGCGTTAAAGTGTCATGGGTAGATGGCTGGGAATGGGTGTTGCCAGAAGAAGATACGCTTGCTAGCGGCATTGATAACGGGATAAACAATAGCCCTAGTAAATTAGTTGCCCAAAAGGATATCAGCTAATGGCACGTCCTAACGTAGGTAATAAAAAATCAAGTCATAAAAACTTGAGTAATAAAAGCCCTTTTCGTACGGCCACGCTATGGCTAATTTGGGGTTGGCTGCTCATTTTTGCGCTATTGCCAAATATACTGGTGATTGCCGTCAGCTTTTTGACCCGTGATAGCACCGCTTTTATTAGTTTACCGGTCACTCTCGACAGCTACGTGCGCATGATTGACCCGCTTTATTTTGACGTCTTTGTGCATTCATTATGGATGGCGGGTATCACCACAGTCATTTGCTTATTACTTGGCTATCCCTTTGCTTGGTTTGTTTCTCGAGTGGATAAACGCTGGCAGCCACTATTGATGCTTATGCTGATATTGCCATTTTGGACCAACTCTTTGGTGCGCACCTATGCGCTAAAACTATTATTTGCCAGCAATGGTTTGATTAATAAATCCTTATTAACACTTGGTATTATCGATGCGCCCATTGATATTCTATATACCCAAGGCGCGGTTATTGCCGGTTTAACCTATTTGTTATTTCCCTTTATGGTGCTGCCACTGTATGCGGTATTCAGTGATTTGCGTAATGATATGCTGCTTGCCTCGCAAGATTTGGGTGCTTCAAAGCGCCAAACCTTTTGGCACGTGGTATTACCCTTAACCACACCGGGGATTATCTCCGGGGTGCTGTTGGTACTACTACCAGCGATGGGGATGTTTTATGTCGCCGATATCTTGGGCGGCTCACGTAACTTACTCGTTGGTAATATTATCAAAAACCAGTTTTTAGATGCGCGTGATTGGCCGTTTGGTGCCGCCGCTAGTGTGCTATTGACCCTTGCGATGGCGGTATTATTACTCGCTTATCGTGCCAGTAGCCGCCGTATTGGCAAGACTGACTTTAACGAGGTGGCCTAATGTCTGATAGTTCACTGAATAGTACTCCAATTAAAAATAAACGCTCTATCAAATTAGGTAATATTGCCGCCAAAGGCTATCTCAGTCTAATTTATATTTTATTATACCTGCCCATCATTGTTTTGGTAGTGATGTCATTTAATAAATCAAAAATTGGTTATAACTGGGGCGGCTTTAGTTTAAAGTGGTACGAGTCGCTACTGAATAATCAGGCGATGCTTGATGCCTTTTGGCACTCTATTGTTTTAGGCTTGGTTGCGGCTACGGTTTCGACCGTTATCGGTACATTAACGGCGCTTGCGCTACATCGTTATGACTTTCGCGGTAAAGGGCTGCTCAATGGCCTGTTATTTGTGCTGATGATGTCACCTGAAATTGTCCTAGCGATATCGCTATTGGCGCTGTTTTTATTAATCGGCCTGCAGCTTGGTTTTGTCTCGCTATTACTAGCGCACATTACTTTCTGCCTACCGTTTGTCGTTATCACTGTGTTTGCGCGTTTAAGCAGTTTAGACGAGCGTTTGATGGAAGCGGCGCGAGATTTAGGTGCTAGCGAATCAACAATGGTACGTACGGTGTTGATTCCAGTAATTTTTCCTGCGGTGATGGCTGGCTGGTTACTTGCCTTTACCTTATCGCTTGATGATGTGGTGGTATCGACCTTTGTGACCGGTCCTAGCTATGAGATTTTACCGCTCCGTATTTATTCTATGGTGCGCGTGGGACTTAAACCTGAGGTCAACGCGATTGGGACCATTTTATTGGTCGCTTCATTAGTTTTGGTGGTAATCTCGCAATTGCTGCTGCGTCGGCGCTAGTTTTAATTTTTACGGTAAAATAATGGCAATGTAATTTTAGGCAAAAAGTGCCTATGATTTTTCAAAATTATAAACACCTATTTTCCTATTTCTTTAACGTCAGTGGTTAGGTTATTTTATGCTAGAGCTTCGTCATCTTAATACGCTAACTGCGCTGCGAGCCCATGGATCATTGGCCGCTGCTGCCGATGAGCTGCATGTCACCGCCTCTGCGGTCTCGCATCAGTTAAAAGAGTTAGAGAATTACTACGATATTAGCTTGGTCAATCGGCGCACGCGTCCGCTGACCTTTACGCCAGCGGGCAAAACGGTACTGGCGCTGGCAGACAGTATCATGCCGCAGGTCACACGCACCAAAGCCAATTTAAAACGCTTAGCTCATGGTCAAGCGGGTCGATTGCGCTTAGCGTCAGAATGTCATAGCTGCTTTGATTGGCTGATGCCCATTCTCAATCATTATCGCCGCGAATGGTCAGATGTTGAGCTGGATTTTGCCACCGGTTTTGAGCCTGAGCCGCATCATTTACTGCAAGAAGGTGATATCGATTTATTGATTACCACCAGTAATTTACCGATAGAAGGTATCAGTTATCAGCCATTGTTTGAGTACGAGAGCCGTTTGGTGCTGTCGCCGACTCACGACTTGGCTGAGCAACCATTTATTCATGCCCAAGACTTGGTTGCTGAAACCTTGATTGCCTATCCGGTGGAAGCTAAGCGCCTCGATATCATTGCCAATTTTATGACCCCAGAAGCGGTCAGTTTTAAAGCGATTCGTACCACCGAGCTCACGGCGATGCTAATTCAATTGGTGGCAAGTGAACGCGGGGTGGCGGCACTGCCTGATTGGGTGGTAAGCGAGTATGAAAAAAAAGGCTGGGTGGTTTCGCGGCCGCTCGGTAAAGGCGTTTACTGCCAACTTTATGCGGCAACCCGCACCGCAAGCCAAGATATTGCTTATATGCAAGGGTTTGCCAGTTTATTAGAAGGAATTGTAAAACCGGTATAGCTAGTGCTTTTTTAAAAAGTCGTTTAAAAAAAGAGCCGTATTAAACATTAATACAGCTCTTTTTTATTGCTGAGTTTTTATTCTTACAAAACCAACTTAAACAAATAAAAGCCAATTGCGGTTGCTAATAACGTCAGCCCCACATGTAGCCCAATCAACCCTAAGCCCGCCAGTAGTTTGCCATTATGAATAAAGGTAAATACTTCGACGCTAAAGGTGCTAAAAGTCGTCAGTCCGCCCAAAAAACCAGTTATCACAAACAGTCTAATATTGGGAGACAAGCCGCTGCCTACACGTTCAAACCACACCAAGGCAAGCCCTATCAATAGCCCACCTAAGACATTAGCGCCAAGCGTACCAAGCGGTATCCAGTGATGCAGCGGATTAAAACGCGCCAGCCAGCCTCGCAGGCAAGCACCAATAGCAGCACCTAATCCAATTGCAAGCCACTGCATAAGCTATCCTTAAGTAAGATAAAGTTTAATAGGTTAAGTATAAGATAGCATTTATAATAGCGCAGGCAGCTCGGTCATCGGCCAACGTGGGACACAGCTAACAGCCAAATCATCTGCTTGACCGGCTTGCAAACGCTCGTAACCCGCATAAGCAATCATTGCTCCATTATCGGTACATAACGCTGGCGGTGCGTAATGGACGGTCGCATTGATTTTAGCAAGCTCGCGCTCTAACGTCTCACGCAAATGGCTATTGGCACTGACGCCGCCAGCTATCACCAAGCGACTCATCTCGACTTGTTTCAGTGCCTTGACGCATTTTTTCACTAGCGTATCAACTACTGCATGTTGAAAGCTTGCCGCAATATCGGCGCGCACTTTTGGATCGCTGTCGGAGCCATCAGTGTCCTTGATAAGATTATGCACCGCCGTTTTCATACCGCTGAAGGAAAAATCTAAACCGCGATGTAGCATCGGGCGCGGTAAGTCATAGGCATTTTGATTGCCATTTTCTGCCAATTTGGCAATATTTGGTCCACCAGGGTATGGCAGACCAAGCATTTTAGCCGCTTTATCAAAACATTCACCCGCCGCGTCATCGATAGACTCACCAAGGATTTCATATTGCCCGATACCATATGCGGCAATCAGCAAAGTATGACCACCAGAAACCAGTAAGGAGACAAATGGAAACGCTGGCGGATTCGCTCCCATCAAAGGCGCTAACAGGTGTCCTTCCATATGGTGAACGCCAATCGCTGGCACATCCAAGCCATAAGCCAAGCTACGTCCAAATAATGCGCCCGTCATCAGCGCCCCTATAAGTCCCGGCCCTTTGGTATAAGCAATCGCATCAATCTCATTTTTAGTGATATCGCACTGCTCTAGCAATTCGTTAAATAAAGGCACTAGCTTACGAATATGGTCGCGGCTGGCAAGCTCAGGCACTACTCCGCCATAAAGTGCGTGCAGCTCTATCTGTGAATACAGCACTTGCCCAAGCAAGCCTTTATTATTGCTATCTATCTGCTCGCTATCAAAAATCGCCAGACCTGTTTCATCACAGGAGGTCTCTAAACCCAATACTTTCATCTATGTGCCTTTATATTTGCTTTGTAGCATTAATAAAAAACCGCCACTGTTAGCTTACAATGGCGGTCATTCTAGCAAATTTCAATACGTAATATTAGCGAGCGGCAGCAACCATATAATCAACTGCGGCATGAACTTGTGCTTCAGTGACGTCTCCAACCGCTTGCGCAGGCATTTTATTAAAGCCTTTAGCAGAATGCATGTGTAACGTTTCTATGTCTTTGGCAAGGTGCGGTGCCCAAGCTTCTTTATCACCAAATTTCGGTGCGTCAAGCAAACCATTCTCATGGCAAACTTTACACTGCTTTTCGTACAGCTGAGCACCAGCATCAGCCGCCAACACTTCTGGTTCAGCAGCAGCTTCAGGTTCAGCCTCTACGACAGGTACTTCCGTAGGCTCTGCTTCAACCGCAGGCTCAGGGGTGACCACTTCGGTTTCTGTTACAGGCGCTTCAGGTTCTATAGCCACCGTTTCAGTTTCATTGGTAGTAGCTGGCTCTTCAGCCGCTGTATTGTCGCCGCCACTACAAGCGCTCAATGCCAAAAGTGCACTCAAGCTTAGGCTTGTGAGCGCCAATTTAGCAACGGATTTTTTCTTCATTGTATTTTGCTGCATAGTCATAGTTAATCCTTCATCTATAGTTTGTTAATATAAACTTAAATATCTTAGCTGGCATATTAATAGTCATCGCTGGCAATGATGAATCGCTATTATGAAATGAGCATGCGGCTTACTTACTTAATTACTCATAGCTACTAAATACTATTAGTTCGTTGCAGGCTCAGTCGTATCAGTAGTCGTAGCGGCTGCATCGGTATTTGTCGTCGTGGCACTATCAGTAGTAGCCGCTTCTGTATCAGTACTTGTAGTAGCCATATCTCCTGCCGCATCTGTCGCTGCGCCATCTTCTGCTACTGCAGTGTCAGTACCCGTAGCACCCTCTTCTGTCCCTTCTGCCGTGTCAGCAGCAGGCATCGGCGCTGTTTCTGGGAAGTCCATATCTTCTGCTTCAGGTGCGTTTGCACGTGCAAGTTCTGAAGCTTCATCGACTTTATCTTTTGCTAAGACTTCACCTGATTCAGTGCCCGCTTCTTCCTTGTCACTGCTACAAGCACTTAGACTGACGCCCATCGTCAGAAACAATGTCGCCCACAATGCAGTACCAATCGTTGTTTTCTTCATGCCATTTTTCATTCAAAGATCCTCAAAATAATAGCTATAAAAGCCTTGTAACGTCTATCTAGGCATATTTTTAAGCGTCTAGTTTCAATAGCTAAATCTTGAAATTTAAAGCAGCTTAAATATGAGCGACAGACTGAGTATAGGATAGGATACCATAGACTCCATATAAGCCGTTATTGCTAAACAGCTGTTTTGTCCACAATTTATTGATTATTTGTTAAAAGATTATTAAAAATATTAACACTCACGCCTTCAGTTAAATCTTATTATATTTGTACGGTGCAATTAAATTTTATTGTCTATTATTTGACCTCTATTTAAGCCCTTATCTTACATAAATACGCTAAAGCCTTTGACTTTACTGCAGTTTTTGATTAAAATAAGCGCCCTTGTGCTAGTGCGCAAGACTATCCTAGTTTGAGCTGATGCCGATAATCTTGAGATATTACGGCTAAATACTAATACACAGCCAAACTAATGCCCTTATATCTCATCCTAATCAAGGAGATTTCATGCCTGCAGTTAAGGTTAAAGAAAACGAACCAGTTGACATCGCTATCCGTCGTTTCAAACGTGCTTGTGAAAAAGCCGGCGTTCTATCAGACGTACGTAAGCGTGAATTTTATGAAAAACCAACGCAAGTACGCAAGCGCAAAAAAGCCGCTGCTGTAAAGCGTTATAAGAAAAAATTACAACGCGAAACTATTCGTACCACTCGTATGTACTAATCACCAATACGATTAGCTACCTACCAGCGCTACACTAACGCCACTGTTATCGATGAATAACAGTGGCGTTTTTTATGCTACAATTTTTGTTATTGCTGCTGATAAATGCTCAGCAGATTTTTATTTAACACTTACCAAAAACTATTTTACCCATACTTATAAGGAATAATAACAATGAGCCAGCTTAAACAAACGTTATCAGATACCATCAAAACCTCGATGAAAGCGCGTGAGCTTGAGCGCGTCAAAGTACTGCGCAACGTCCAATCGGTGGTCAAGCAGATTGAGATTGATCGCCAAACCGAACTTGACGATGCGCAAGTATTAGAAGTGCTACAAAAGCAGCTCAAGCAGCGTCATGAGTCATTGTCTATCTTTACCGAAAACGGCCGCGATGATTTGGCCAGCAAAGAGCAGTTCGAGATTGATATCATCAATGAGTTTATGCCAAAACAAATGGATGATGCCGAGCTTGCCGCTTTGGTGAATGCTGAAATCAAAGAGCAAGGCGCCACCTCAATGCGCGATATGGGTAGCGTGATGGGCGTGTTAAAAAATAAAACCGCAGGCCGTGCTGACCCTGCATTAATCTCTAAATTGGTAAAAGATGCTCTGCAAGGTTAAGTGAAGTTAAAAAAAGTTATATATTCTTAATCTGCGTATCGACCCAAGCTAGCAAACAACCGCCTAAGGCTTAAAGTCTTTGGCGGTTTTTACCGCTTTGATTTCCGCATTAATACTGGCAAGTAACGGTCGGGCGCTGCTCGCTTGCGCGGTTTTTTGCATTTGCTCGGTCAATTGCTTGGCTTGCGTTAAGGAAGTCAGCGCGCGCTCATAATGTCCGCTCCACAGCTGGTCATGACTGCGATAACGCAGCGCATTGATGGTGGCAATTTTTGCCAGTTGCGGCGACTCGGTAGTTTTGGCGATTTTTTCATTGGCCAATTGCAAGCTTTGCCACGCATAGCGGTCGCTTGGCTGCTGCTCGGTCAGTGGCTTAAGCAGTGCTTGCGCCTTGGCTGGCTGATTGCTATTGGTCAGTGCTTCCGCTAAATAAAGACGCAAGTCGCGGCGTTCAGGATATAAGCGCTGCTGACTCTCAAGCAGTTCAGCCGCTTGTTGCCATTTGTTTTGTTCCGTGAGAATTTGACTTTGGGTTATGGACAATAAGGGTTCCAATACTTGCCGCTGGGCTGCGGGTAGCGCTGACAGCTCGGTATATATCTCATTGGCCTCGCCAAAACGCTGCTGCTCGCCATACCAATACATCAGCGCCAATTTTGCGCCAACGCTATTTTTAGCAGCGGTCGTCAACGCGGTTTCAGAGACATGCTCGCCGGTGCTTTGCGTGCGCCAATAGAGCAAATCAAACAACGCTTGATGGCGCTGCTGCTTGGATAAAGGCAGAGCATCATAACGCTGGGCGCGGCTTTGCGATTCGCTTAAACGCTCATTACTCAAAGGATGCGAGCGCACAAAACTGGGCAGGAATTGATTGGCGGTTTGGTTCAATTGGCTTTTTTGATTCATGGTTGCAAAAAAGCGCGGCATGGCGCGTGGATCGTAACCCGCTTGGTTCATGATTTGCATGCCCACACGGTCGGCATCACGCTCATTACTACGGCTAAAAGCCATGCTGCTATTCATGGTAGCGGTTTGGCTGCCCATCATGACTGCCGCCGCCGCATCGCCATCGACCGCTGAGGCTGCAATCGCTGCCAGCATGCCGCCTATTTGCATCAGCAAGGCTTTTTTGCGCTCATCCGCGCCGCTCTCATAATGGTGCTGGCTAATATGAGCCACCTCGTGAGCAACGACGCTGGCAAGCTCATCCATGCTGCTTGCCGCCAGTATCGTTCCAGTATTGAGCCCGATTACCCCACCGGGCGCTGCAAAAGCATTGATACTAGGATTGTCGATAATAACCAAACCTAGCGGCGCTTGCTGGCGAGCTTGCGCGTTTAGCCGCCACGTCATCTCTTTTATGGTTTCATAAATCCAAGGGTCGTGCTCCATCTTCGCGCGACTATTGATGTTTCTTAATGACCATTCACCAAGCAGTTTATTTTCATATTGCTCAGCAAAGCTTAGCCCCTGCCCGCGCAAATTGGGTAAGTCTAATTCTTCAGCACTTGACGTCTGCCATGAACCGTAAGTAAATGGCGCGACTTGCGTGCCAGCACTATTGGCAGTAGTTGCCAGTGCCAGCAAGGTAGCCGATATACCCACCTTTAGTACAAAAACGCCTGTTAACGTTTTTAGCGTTCTTTTAAACAGCGATTTTTTAAGCAATGCTGGTCTATGAAAATAATACAAGTGCGTATCCTATCCGAGTAATCCTAACGTCTTTTTGACTATACGAGCTTGTTTAGTTAAGGTCAATTGCCGTCTGCATCTGGCTACCAATAACGCTGCCACGCGTCACGCTTGTGCAACATGCTTGTGTAAACTTAAGCGTTATAAAGCGAAGTATTAAATGTAAAGTTTATCCTATCGCCCGGTTGTTATTAGATATGCTGATTGACCAATGATTATGATAACTATATTCAACTGCAATTGAGTAGTGGCAATTTGCTATAATAGTAGGTCGTGGTAAGCGCTTGTTGTCCATGGACTACAAGTGATACTTTCTCAAACATTGATATTTTAAAGGTTTATTTTATGTCTACTGATAACCAATCTGTCATTGTACGAGACTCATATCCTATTTGTTTTGTCGAAACCGTATCTGACGCGCAGCAGCAATCGATAACGCAGCTGCTCGATTTATTGCCAGCAGATACTCTTAACTTAGTAGAAAATCTTAACTCGACGGATAGCGCAGAGCAAAGACAGCCAATCATAATTAAAAATATGGTCGATGGGCGCGGTCTTGCCTGCCCTATGCCGCTATTAAAAACTAAAGTGGCGCTACGAGAAGTAGCGGTTGGTGAATCGCTATATGTCGTTGCCACGGACCCAAACTCACAAGCTGATATCAGCGCTTTTTGTCAGCAGAGCCAGCAAACAGGCACAGCAAATCCCTTATTATTGCTTATCAATCAAGCAACAGCGGCAAGTAGCGACAAAATGCTAGGAACAAAAACCAGTACTGCTGTTGATACAATATATCACTTCATCATTACCAAAACTGATAGCAACTAAGCGGCGCTATCCTTTACAATTATAACTATAAGATTTTTATCTGACTCATTGCTTATCTATTTAACCAAGGTCAAGAATATGGCTAATACTTCTAATAACGCTGCAAATACCCGTAAAAAAGACAGCGCAGCACCTGAAAAAAACGAAGCACGCGATGCGGCCTTGAAAGCCGCTGCGGCGCGTCCGCCTTACGATGCGAGCGCACTTGGCGACACACGTACCCGTGACTTAGTGCCTGCTATGCCAACACATTTATCGGCGCCTGGCGTAAACTTGGGCGCTTATATTAATACCGTGCATCAAATTCCGATTTTGACACCGACTCAAGAGCAAGAACTTGCTCACCGCTATTATGATGAGGGCGATGTTGAAGCGGCGCGTCTGCTGGTTATGTCGCATTTACGCTTTGTGATTCATATTGCCCGTAGCTACTCAGGCTATGGTCTGCCGCAAGCCGATTTAATCCAAGAAGGCAACTTGGGCTTGATGAAAGCGGTTAAACGCTTTGATCCTAATAAAGGCGTGCGTTTGGTATCCTTTGCCGTGCATTGGATTAAGGCTGAGATTCACGAATTCGTCATTCGTAACTGGCGTATTGTCAAAGTTGCTACTACTAAAGCGCACCGTAAATTATTCTTTAACTTACGCAGCCTGAAAAAGACCAACAACCAATTAACGCTCGAAGAAGCCGATGCCATTGCCAACGATTTAAATGTAACACGTAAACAAGTGCTAGAAATGGAGTCACGCTTGACCTCGTATGATGCGTCGTTTGAAGCGCAATCGAGCGATGATGACGATGGTCGCTACGCGCCGCAGCTGTTTTTAGAAGATGGTATCGACCCTGCAGAGATGGTTGAAGAGGATGACTGGGAAGAGAACAACTCATCGGCTCTACTAGCAGCGATGGATACGCTAGATGATCGTTCACGCGATATCGTTGAGCAGCGCTGGCTTTCTGAGCAAAAATCAACCTTACATGAACTAGCAGCGGTTTACTCTATCTCAGCAGAGCGCGTACGCCAAATCGAAAAAAACGCCATGGATAAAATCCGTGAAGCCATGACCATCGATAGCGTTATTTTGCCCGATGATATCCAATAAGCTTTAGTTTGTTAGTTAAAACTTACCTATGATAACAATCCTATTTATAACACGAGTTTTACCATGCTAAATTGGATAAGTATCGCCGCTATTAATATGGCTATCGCCGTCGCCTTGGGCGCGTTTGGCGCTCATGGGCTTAAAAATTCGGTCAGTATCCAGCAGCTTGAATGGTGGCAGACGGCAACTCTATATTGGTTTGTACACGGGTTAGGCTTATTGCTCGTTGGTATTCTTATTCGCCTTAATTATACGACCCAAACCACAGCATGGCTGCTACAAATCGGCGCACTTATTTTTGCGGGCAGTTTATATGCCATGACGCTTGGGGCACCGCGCTGGCTTGGAGCGATTACCCCTATCGGCGGTATGCTGATGATTGCCGGTTGGCTATGGCTTGCGGTCTCGACATTTCGCTTAGGCCATACTGCTTAAGTTGAATAACAAAATGGGTCAATGGATGAGTAACAAAGGATTATTAGCTTTTAGGGAGCACATATTATGAGTAATATTAGTGTTAATGGTAAAAAATTGCAGACCACGCATCAAACCGTCCAAATGGTCGTCAATGAGCTTGGACTTAGTAAAGGCCGCTATGCGGTTGAAATCGATGGTGAACTTATTCCAAAAAGTGAGCTTGATAAAATGCGTATTGTTGAAGGTATGAATATAGAAGTGGTACAAGCAGTTGGTGGTGGTTAAGCGAATATTAGCCCGCTAATTTTTTCATGGATAAAAATTAAGCAATAAAAAAGACCTCTTACGTTGATACGTTGAGGTCTTTTTTATTTGTCGTGCTCTTAACAAATAAAGCAACTTTACGAGCTATCATTCCAATATGATTACTTAGTAAATACGCCAATTATAATAATTATCTTATAGGCTATATTTATCAAACAGTCATAATAATAAAGTCAGCTACTATGTAGATCGGTTGCTGTAGTGAATACTACTTAGAGCAGTGACGAACCCATTACATGGCAGGTGCTGCATCATCAACTGTCAGCTCTTCGTAGCGTTCATCGCGCCCTGGGCCTTGAGTTTTCTTACGATCCTGACGGGTTTTATATTTACGTACTTGTCTATCAAGCTTGTCTGCCATCTCATTAATGGCTTTATACATATCGTCTTCGCAGGCTTGGACGAACATTTCTTGACCTGCAACTCGCATAATCGCTTCGGCTTTATGGGTCTTTTTCCCACCTTCACTTGAGCCGCTATTATCTAGCGATAATTTTACCTGAATACTTTGAATCTGATCGAAATGACGTTCTACTTTTACAAGCTTTTCGCGAACGGCGTTGTCCATGGCTTCGGTAACACTGATATGGTGACCACTGATAGAAACATTCATATTATCGTCCTTTTATTATTGCTTATATTATTACGTACAATCAGCAGTGAGTTAGCTTTATAGCTTTTGTCATGCTGCCTTACCAATAATTCATCCAGTACCTTTCTTATCATAAAGTTTGGCTTGTCATTTTCTATTCGCTAACTGCTTTATTCTTCTACTCCTTTATTAAAATAAAAAATTAAAATACATTTTTATCATTTGTTAAATTAACTAAATCGGCCAAACCAATACTGGGTTTTCGTTGTTGGTATGACTCTAATTTGTCATGAAAACCAAAGAGTAGCAAGCCATCAAATTGTAAGTAAATGTAATAAAAAATGATGTTTCATAAATGTTTCTATATAATCAAAAAATTTTATTTTTTATTTACGTTTGAATTGGCTTAATTCTGGTGGTATGACATTTATAAGTCGTTGAATGACAACATTTAATATTTTCGTTTGCGCTGAGTGGATGATCCGATATTCATTGCTTCACGATATTTGGCTACCGTTCGTCTGGCGATATCGATGCCTTCTGCGAATAAAAAATCTTTTATACGGCTATCAGATAATGGCTTTTTCGGGTCTTCATCTGCGATAAGCTGTTTAATCATGGCGCTGATGGCGGTTGAGGAGATGTCTCCGTCACTACTGCTGACGTGAGATGAGAAAAAATGCTTAAGGGAAAACAACCCTTGGGGCGTCAAAATGGTTTTGCTTGTAGTCAGGCGCGAAACGGTGGATTCGTGCAAATCAACTTCTTCGGCAATCGCTTTTAAAATCAAGGGCTGCATGGCAGTTGCGCCATGTTGCAAAAACTCTTGCTGGTAGCGTACGATACTGGTTGCTACTTTTAAAAGGTTTTGATTGCGCTCTTCGATACTGCGAATAAACAGGCGCGCATCGGTGAGATTTTCGCGCAGATATTGATTGTCAGGACTGTCATCGCCACGTTTGACCAAATTGGCATATTCTTGATTGACCTGCAATTTAGGCAAGGTTTCAGGATTGAGGCGCACTTGCCAGCCATCTATTTGCGCAGTCGTGTCGTTTCCATTTTTGTTATCAGTGGTGTGATTGCTATTGTGGCGGCGAATCGGCGTGACTAATACATCAGGAATATCGTAGCTTTCTGACGGCTGCATATAATCGGGCTGACTGCTTTGAAATAGTAGGCCAGGTGATGGATTTAACGTACGTAACAGGTTAAGCGCGGGGGTAATCTGTTCAGGCGCGAGGCCGGTGAGTTCAGTCAAGGCTTTGATATTATTGCTGACCAAATGCTCACTGGCTGAGAGAAGCGCTTGGGCTTCTTTAAGATATTTTGTATTCGTATCAAGCTTGGACAATTGCAGCGCTAGGCACTCATTGAGGTTGCGTGCGCCAACGCCAAGCGGGTCGCACGATTGGATCATGCGCAGTACCGCCATGACCTCATCGTGCTCGACGCGCTCGTCCCATTGATAAAAGCTGGCGATGGTATCAAAGCTTTGTAACAACTCATCGATATCAAGGCGTATAAAACCCATCTCATCCATAGAATCCATGAGATATTCGGCGATAAGCGTATCTGTTTCGGAGAGGCGCTTAAAGTTCAGCTGCCAGCGTACATGGTCTTGAATGGTGGCGCTGGTACTGCCCTGATAACTATTAAAGTCCTCATTGTTGCCGTTAGCCGAATGAGATGAAAGACTCTCTGAACCTATCGCGGCAGAGGCATAATTACCGCTGTCAAAACCGCTATAATCGTCGCCCTCTACGGTATGGTTGTCGATTGCTTCATCATCAAAACTGGCTTGCTGTAATTTATCTAAGCTATCACTACTATTGTCAGAATAGTCGAAACCATCATCCAAAGAGTGGGTAGATTTAGCAAACGAATCAACGCTAGCATTTCGGTTCCAACTATCTAGCGTTAATGGCTCGCCAAACTCATTGAGCGGCTCACCCTTATGACTGTCGTAACTGTCGAAATTATCATAGTCATCTTCATCCTCTTCCACACGCTCTAGCAAAGGATTGCTATCAAGCTTCGCCTGTACCTCCTGCGCAAGCTCAAGACTAGAGAGCTGCAGCAATTTGATGGCTTGCTGCATTTGCGGGGTTAGCTTTTGCGAGGTATTTAGCGTGGTCGCCAATCCAAACGACATACTCATGGGTGACTGTTTACCTTTCGATCGTGGTGAGATTCTATATGTTATGCTGGTTAAAGCCTGCGCTTATTAACGCTTATCATCACTAATAAGCGCTTTAGCCTATCAGGTCATGAAGATAGCATTTTTTGCTACAATGTTGCTATGATAATTTATATTCTGTTCAGGTAAGCCATTTTTAGCTTTTGTTCACCTTATAAAACTGCAATAGCTTTGCAGGGATGCCGAGCTTTTAAATATAACAGAATAAAAATAACTAAGAGTAAAGCCCTATAAAGCTTAAAAATCGAGAATAATACTATGAATGAGATAAGAAATAACGGACAACTCACCGTTGCTGCTGTACAAATGAACAGTCAGCAAGACATCGAAGCCAATTTAGCCGATATAAGATCTGCTATTAGTGAGGCAAGCAAGCAAGGTGCGCAGTTAGTCGTTTTACCAGAAAACTGCTGTAGCATGGGTCGACAGTTTGCCACTGCCGAGCGTTTTGATGAACTATCCGACGCAATGGCCGAGTATGCACGTGCTTTTGGTATTTATCTATTAGCAGGCTCGCTGCCCTGCCCTTATCGCCCTGATGGCGTCATCGTGCCCGATGGAAGGCTACGTCAAGTCAGTCAGCTATTTGCGCCCGATGGTACGCGTGTGGCACGCTACGACAAAATTCATTTATTTACTGCAACCGTTGCCGATAAAAAAGGCAGCTATAATGAAGCGGCGACTTTTGAGCCTGGCACGCAAACGGTTGTGGTTCCACTCGAAGCAAATGATGCCGTTTATCAGCTCGGTATGATGGTCTGTTTTGATTTACGCTTTCCAGCCTTAGCGCAGCGATTACGGCAGGCGGGCGCAGAGGTGTTAAGTGCGCCATCGGCGTTTACTTATTTAACGGGACAGGCACATTGGTCGCTATTGCTACGCGCGCGGGCATTAGACAGTCAGTGTATGGTGATTGGTGCCGCACAAGGTGGTGAGCATCTTTATAAGAATGGCGATAGTCGGCAAACATGGGGACATAGCACGATTACTGCTTATGACGGCACGATTATCAATAGCTATGAGGATAGTGACTTAAAAAACTCTGCTAATAAAAATTATGCCTTGGTATTAGCAAACTTAGATAAAGCAGGACAAGCGCAAGGACGGCAAAAGATGCCAATCTTTGACTGTCACCGTTTGGCATAAATGTAGGATTAAATGCTTAAGAAATAATCGGAGCTTAATTAATTTCAACGTCATTTTGCGCGTGAGACGCACGCGGATGAGCGCGATCATAAACTTGGGTCAATTTAGCAAAATCAACATGAGTATAAATCTGCGTGGTACTAATGTCGCTATGACCGAGCATTTCTTGTACCGCGCGCAAATCGCCACTGCCAGATAGCATATGCGATGCAAAGCAGTGGCGCAATAAATGTGGATACATATTTTGCGCAATCCCAGCCCGCGTAGCCGCAACTTTGAGTCGCTGCTGCACCGCCCGCGTGGATAAACGTGTACCTAACTTTTCACTGATAAACAACGCATTGTCCATCTGCTCTACCCAAAGATTGCGGTGCGGTAGATAACGTTTAATCGCCTCGGCGGCTTTGACGCCTAAAGGTACTAAGCGCGTTTTGTTGCCCTTACCCGTCACGCGCACGCGCAAATCAGCCAAGTCTATATCGGCCATATCGAGCGCCACCAACTCGCCAACACGCAGACCGCTACTATAAAGCAGTTCGAACATTGCCTTATCACGCAACCACAAGCGCGCCTGCTCTGGCGTATCAGGGATTTCTTGGTCAAGCAATTGCGTCAATAAATCCACATCGGCGATAGACGGCAGCGGTCTAGGGCTGCGCTTAAGCTGATAGCCCGTAGTCGGGTTAATACGCGCTAAACCCTCTTCTATCAACCAGCCATAAAAATGACGGATAGCCGATAGCTCCTGCTGAACGCTCGCCAGTGCCAGCTTATCTTCATCTAGGCGTTGGCTGATATGCTGGGCTAACTGCCGCTTATCACAACGCGTCCATGTCAGACGTTTGCCGCGTAAAAACAGCGCCAATTGATTTAGACCTGCAAAATAAGCCACCAATGTGTGCTCGGAGTGATTGCGTACCGACAGCGTATTTAGCCAACGATGCACTGGCGCTAGCAGTTCACGTAGCGTACTATCTGCTTCGATGGTTGTTGCCAATTCTGCCGATAGCCATGTGTTTGATTTAGTGTTTGATGTAATGTTTGACTGAATATTCGAGCTAGGCGTTGTCGTCATTATCTATTAGCCTTCTGGAGTAGGCTTAATGCCTGCTTGCGCCATTAAGCCATCTGGGCTAAACACCCCTTCATAGACAAACGCCGTTGGCCCAGTCATCATCACAGAATAACCCGGCTGCCATTTGATAATCATGCTGCCGCCATAAAGCTGCGCGCGTATGTCTTCGCCTTCATCAAGCCAACCTTCACGGATACCAACCGCCACGGCTGCACAAGCGCCCGTGCCACACGCTTGGGTTTCACCGACCCCGCGCTCATAAACACGCAGACGGATATGACGCTGATTCATGACCTGCATGAAGCCGACATTGACGCGCTCTGGAAAGGCCGGATGTGATTCGATGGCTTTACCCAAGGTCTCAACATCAGCTTCTAGGACATTATCAACCCTGATGACCGCATGCGGATTGCCCATATTGGCGACATAAAGCTGCACCGGCGTACCATTAACGTTTAGATGATAGGCATTTTGGATTTTGGTCGTCGCTCTTGGGGTAAAGGGAATCTCACTTGGCTCAAATTTGGGCTTACCCATATCAACCTCGACCCAGCCATAACGGTCGGTCGTTAAGGAGATTATCCCGCTTGCCGTCTCAACGCGCAGGCGCTGCTTAAATGACAGTTTACGCGCTTGCACAAAACGGGCAAAACAGCGCGCGCCATTACCGCATTGCTCAACCTCTGTGCCATCGGTATTAAAAATGCGATAACTAAAATCAACATCGGGGCGCATCGGCGGCTCGACGACGAGCAATTGATCAAAGCCGATGCCTAAATGACGATCACCCAACAGCTGTACCAATTCCTTGGTCAACTCTAAGCGTTGGGTCACCAAATCGATGACCATAAAATCATTGCCCAGCCCATGCATTTTTGTAAATTCTATTAGCATATCCTTGTTATCCTATCCTATTTTTATGTATGCCTTATATTAGCACGCTGTCAGATACAATCATAATTATCACCGCTATCAAACGCTAAGTTAAAGCTCTATCACCGAACAAATATTTCTTATCCAAACCTTCATTAAAGCAGGCAATAAAAAACCCATTGTCGTTACCACAATGGGTTTTTTTTAATTAAAAAACTTGTAAGCACTAAATTGGTTAAAAGAGTTATTTATCCTGCCACAACACTTCATTAGCATATAAAGATTCAAGCGTTTCGCGTTTGCGAATCAGTTGATGCTTATCATCGGCTACCATCACTTCGCTAGCACGACCGCGTGAATTGTAATTGCTACTCATGGTAAAGCCATAGGCGCCAGCCCCAGTAATGGCTAAAATATCACCTGTTGCTAATGACAATAAGCGGTCTTTTGCTAAAAAGTCACCGGTTTCACAAATCGCGCCAACGATATCCCACGGCTGTGTGCCATCGCTATCAATGCCTTCTTTAGGTAAAACACTTGGAATCACCGCCATTTCTGCTTGATATAACGCTGGACGTATCAAGTCATTCATTGCCGCATCGACAATGGCAAAATTCTTGTGCTCGGTTGGTTTTAACACATCAACCTTAGTTAAGAGCACACCGGCGTTGGCCACGATACTACGACCCGGCTCGAAGAATACCGTTAAACCAAGCTCGCTTAGTTTGGGTAGTAACGCTTGCGCAAACTCCTCGATAGACACTGGCGTTTCATCGATATAACGCACGCCAAGCCCGCCGCCCAAATCGATATGACGCAGCTTAATGCCTTTAGCTCGCAAGCTATATATCAGCTCAATCACTTTGTCAAGCGCTGCAACAAATGGCGCAACCTCTGTCAACTGCGAGCCGATATGACAGTCGATACCGACGATATCAATATGCGACAACTGTGCCGCTTGTTCATAAACCGCAACGGCATTTTCATGGCTGATGCCAAATTTATTATCTTTTAAACCGGTTGAAATATACGGATGGGTTTTGGCATCGACGTCTGGATTGACCCGCAATGAAATCGGCGCTGTTTTATCAAGCGCTTTTGCCACTTCGTTAATCAGCGCCAATTCACTAATCGACTCAACGTTAAAGCAGCCAATACCTTGGTTAAGGGCATATTCGATTTCGCTATAGGTTTTGCCAACACCTGAAAATACCACGCGCTCAGCTTTCCCGCCCGCTGCCAATACGCGCATCAACTCACCGCGTGAGACAATATCAAATCCTGCCCCTGCTTGCGCCAAGATGCCAAGTACGGCAAGGTTAGAGTTTGCTTTCACCGCATAGCAAATTTGATGCTTTAGGTTAGCAAAGCTTGTGGTATAAGCCTGATAAACGTCTAAAATTGCTTGTTTTGAATAGACATAACACGGCGTACCATAGTGCTTGACCACCTCATCAATACTTACCTGCTCCATGTATAACGCGCCATCGCGATAATCGAGCGCGGGCAAATGGGCGGTTAAGGCTTCAGGATGCACATACAATCCTTGCTCAGTTTTGGTCGTGACTGACTGACTCATAAAGTTGTCTCTAATATAATCAATGTATTAAGGGATTAACGGATTAATGGGTTTAGCAGCTTGAATAGGCTAAGAATCGTTTGAATATTTGGCTTTTAATAAACCAATACTAATAGACAAGCATTAATAATCGTTAGGATCCGTACTTGGCGCCGGCAACTGAAAATCTTCGGCGTTTTGCGCGTTATTTGCATTGTCATTAAGCTTAGTAAAGGCGGCATCTTGCGGATGACTGGTGCTCTCAAGCACAGCCGTATTATCTTTTACCGTTTGGCTACTTGGTTCTGCTAAATACAAATCGCCTTTTTGCCCACAACCTGCCAAGGCAGTTGCCCCGATGACCAGCGTCGCTATGGTTACCTGATAAACAGCAGGTTTGACGTCAACGCTTAAATTAGCGCTGTTAAAATTTGAGGTACGGCGTATAGTAAACATAGAATGGCTAACCTTTCATCTTGCAATGGTTTGCAGGCGATAACAATCACTATCAGCGAAAATAAGGCTGCAGTAGAAAAATAGGACAATTTTTTAATCATAGCATTATTCGATAAAGTTGTGCGCCCCCTGCTGCTGATTGGCGCATAAATTTATAAGAATTAACGACTAACGCTAGGCAAAATGGGATTTTATAAACGCTATCAATAGCTACAGACAGAGAACCACAGACAAACTTACTTACAATTTTATAAAAACAGCTTTTATCCTATTATCTCTGGCAGCGGTTGATGGTATTCGGTGTACACTTGTATAAAACGGCATAATTAAAGCCTTATAGTTATCGTGGTATAAACCTCAAAATATGGTACATTATAGTGAACCCTTGCAGCGGCAATGAAGCGCTAATATGGGTTTTAATAGCCATTAACTGCTGCGAGAATTTTGGGCAATTATGCGCTTTTAAGGTATTTTAAAAACACTGCAAGCCTGAAATGCGAAAAACAATATTAAGAAAAATATTAAAAACAATGCGAAAAGTAAGACTAAAAGCAATGATAAAAATCAGCGATAGGATTGTTGCGTATGGCAGCTGTCTGGCTTACGGCGACAAGAATATGGCTGGTTTTTTTATGTAATCGGTGACTATCGATGTCGAATCACCACCCAAAAAATAACTTCTAAGGATAGAGTATGAGCGCTGGCGTAACCACCAATTTTAATGATAAAGACTCTGAAACATCGAATCTAACCAACCCCACTTTAGTACTAAATTGCGGCTCCTCTTCAATCAAGTACGCGCTGATCAGCGAAGACAATGCTACGCGTATCACAGGTCTGGCAGAAAACTTAGGCCTCGACACTGCTCGTATCAAACACACCACGCTAAATGGCGAAAAGCTAGAAATCGCCATCGCTGGCGGTCGTCATGAACTGGCCTTGAAAAAAATTCTTGAGTTACTTGAGCAATATCACTTTATTGCTGTCGGCCACCGCGTGGTGCATGGCGGCCGCGAGTATTCAGAAGCGGTGCGTGTCGATCAGCATGTGTTAGAAGAAGTCAAACGCTTAAAAGTATTAGCACCGCTCCATAACCCTGCCAATGCGCTCGGTATCGAAGCAGTACAAGCAATTTATCCCGAGATTCCGCAAGTGGTGGTATTTGATACCGCCTTCCACCAAACCATGCCACCTGTTGCCTTTCGTTATCCACTGCCAAAAGTCCTTTATGATGAATATAAAATCCGTCGTTACGGCTTTCATGGTACCTCGCACGCTTATGTATCAGAACGCGCTAGCGAAATCACCAGTGCTAAAGCGCCACATGGTTGGTTGACCGCGCATCTAGGTAATGGCTGCTCGGCAACGGCTGTCTACAATGGTGAAAGTCTCGATACCAGTATGGGTTTGACGCCGCTTGAAGGGCTGATGATGGGCACGCGCAGCGGCGATGTTGACCCAAGCTTGCATATTCACCTCAAGCGCCAACTAGGCATGAGCTTAGAAGAAACCGATAAGATGCTCAATAACGAAAGTGGGCTGCTGGGTATTTCAGGCTTATCCAATGATTTACGTACTATCGAGCAAGCAGCAAATGAAGGTCATCAAGATGCTAAGCTTGCGATTGAGATGTTCTGCTACCGCGTCGCTAAGTACCTTGCCAGCTTAAGCTGTGCGCTACCTGACTTTACCGGCATTGTCTTTACCGGCGGGATTGGGGAAAACTCAGTGACCACACGGACGCGTATTTTAGAGATGATGCCGCATTTTGGTATCAAGGTAGATAGCACTAAAAACGCCAGCTTGGTCGGTGGCAAAGAAGGCAGTTTCCATGCCGACGATAGCAGCATTGAGCTGTGGGTGGTCCCAACCGATGAAGAATGCCGCATTGCCCAAGAAACGCGCGAAGCCTTAGGTTTGTAAGCATCAGATTGCTAAACAAACCATTACTTGTGCCATAAGAAAACAGGGAGCGTTTGTATGGCACAAGGATAAAACGCGCTTAAAAAATAAAATAAATAGTAGGATACATTATGCAAACTTTTTTACTTGTGCCCATCAGTCGCGGTATCGGTGTGACGTCAGCGGCGTTAGGCTTGATTCGCGCCTTTGACTATAACGGTATCAAAGCTGGCTTTATGAAGCCGTTTTTACAAGACGATACCTTAGATAAGCAAAACAGTTTAGACAGCTCAAGCGCGCTGGCAATGCACGCTTTTGGTCTTAATCCACCCAAATCTATCAGCCGTCAGCGCCTTGAGCGTATGCTTGGCGACGACAATCTTGATGATTTGATGGAAGAAGTAGTCGTCAATTATCATACCTTAGGCGACGACTACGATGTGGTGATTTGTGAAGGCTTAGTATCGACGACTGAGACCTCTTATGCGTCGCAAATCAACCGCGCCATTGCCCATGCCTTAGATGCTAAAATCATTTTTGTCAGCACCGCCGATACCAGTAAACCTGCCTATCTGGCTGACAAGCTTGACGTCCACGCTCGTGAATTTGGCGGTATCGCCAGTGAGCGCACGCTTGGTTGTATCTTAATGCGGATGCACGATTTACCAAACGCCCAAAGCACCCTCGAAAATCAGATGGTCGCCCCAGGCGAAGCCATCGTCAATTTAGACGAGGGCTTTATGCAAGAAGTGCAGCGCCTGTCACCGCACTTTAATACCGAAGAGTTTCGCTTAATCGGCGTGGTGCCCTTTAGTGATTCGCTCTCTGTACCGCGTACGTGGGATATCGCCGCTGAGCTCGACGCCACTTGGTTAAACGTCGGTGAGGCAAAATCGCGCCGTATCAACCGCATCAGTTTGACCGCGCGCTCGGTCGCTCGCGTTGATGAAGTCTTTAAACGTGGTACGCTTATCGTTGTGCCGGGTGACCGCGACGACTTACTGTTGGCCGCGGGACTTGCTTGTATCAACGGCATCCCTTTAGCAGGACTGGTATTAACGGGCGGTGTGGTACCAAGCGCAACCGTCGCTGAGCTTTGGCAATCGGCGCTCAAAACCGGCATCCCTATCATGAGTGTCGAAAGCGACAGTTATGAGACCGTACAAAGCCTGATGCATTTGAGCTCTGAGATTCCAAGCGATGATACCGAGCGCGCCGAAGAAGTGGCACGTTATGTCGCCGCGCATTTAGACCTCAACTGGATTAAAGAGTACTTTAGCCAAGAGTATGAGATGCGCCTGTCTCCTTCGGCATTTCGTCATCAAGTGGTCAAAAAAGCGCAAAATGCCAAAAAACGTATCGTGCTCCCAGAAGGCTCAGAGCCACGTACGGTCGAAGCGGCGTGCATTTGCCAAAGTCGCGGTATCGCCAACTGCGTGTTGATTGCCAAGCGTAGTGAGGTCGAGCAAGTAGCGAAAAATCGCGATTTGGTGTTGCCTGAGGGCCTTGAGATTATCGACCCTGATACCCTTGATATGGATAAATATATCAATGCCGTGGTCGAGCGCCGTAAGGGTAAAACCAACGCCGAAGTCGCTGCTGAATACCTCAAAGACACGGTTTATTTAGGTACGACCATGCTCGAAATGGACGAGGTTGACGGTTTGGTTTCTGGGGCGATACACACAACCGCGAATACCGTGCGCCCTGCGTTTCAGCTGATTAAAACCGCGCCGCAGTATTCGCTGGTATCGTCAGTATTCTTTATGCTGCTACCTGAGCAAGTGGTGGTCTATGGTGACTGTGCCATTAATCCTGACCCGAACGCCGAAGAGCTCGCTGAAATCGCCATTCAATCGGCGCAGTCTGCCGCCGCCTTTGGTATCAATCCAAAAGTGGCGATGATTAGCTACTCAACGGGTTCATCTGGTACGGGCGCTGATGTTGAAAAGGTCATTCGTGCAACCGAAATCGTCCGTCAGCGTGCGCCGCACCTCGCCGTCGATGGCCCATTGCAATATGATGCCGCTTCGGTCATGAGCGTCGGTAAACAAAAAGCCCCTGACTCACCGGTTGCCGGACAAGCAAACGTCTTTATCTTCCCTGACCTAAATACCGGTAACACCACCTATAAAGCGGTACAACGTAGCGCCAATGTGGTCAGTGTCGGACCGATGTTGCAAGGCTTGAATAAGCCCGTTAATGACTTATCGCGTGGTGCGTTGGTCGATGATATTATTTATACCATCGCCCTGACCGCCATCCAAGCACATAGCGACGAGATTTAATAGCGGTACCGTTTATAATTTACAGTCATCTTTAATCGCTATACATTTAACCGACTATCATCATGATGGTCGGTTTTTTATGGACTATTCTTGTTAAATCTTTAGGGCTTTAAAACATACGACCTTACTGAGCGCTCTCCAATAATGCTATAGTTCACTTAACGACACTGTCCATTCATAGCGCTTTTTGCTCATTTATTTATGCCTTATTCTAAAGACTATCACCTAACGAAAAACGCCAAACCCGCCATTCGTGCCTATTTGGGCGGCTCATTTGATCCTGTGCATAATGGTCATCTACAAATGGCGCTGTATGTTTATCAAAGTTTATTACCAATAGCAAAGCAACAACAGCGTGAGCTACAGGTGTCATTATTGCCCAATGCGCGGTCGCCTTTTAAAGCAGACAGCACCGACCCTAAGCACCGTCTGGCCATGCTAAAGCTGGCTATAAAAAATACCCCGCTACAAATCAATGAGCTTGAGCTGTGGCAAACGCCGCCGGTCTATACCATTGATAGTGTAAAAACCTTACGCGCGCGCTACCCGCACGATGACCTGATATTTATCATGGGCATGGACAGCGCGCAGAGTTTGGATAAATGGAAAGACGGTTTGACGCTGACCGATCATGTCAATTTATGGGTATTTAATCGGCTTAGCATTGCTGAAAATGACCCTATTATTAATAATAATGATGAAAATACTATTGCACAAGAAAAGCTTATTAATCAAGACTTAGTAACGTCAAACCTTACTGCACTGCAATCTCAGCTTCCCATAGCATTGCAACACTTCATCACTGACTCGGCTACTGACCTTGTCGCGCCAGCTTTAAAATCTTTAACAGCCAGCAGTAACTTGAAAAATGCCGCTCAAGGACGCATTTATATAGACCCGCGCCCTGTGGCAGCGATATCAAGCACCCAAGTACGTCAACAGCTGCGCAAGCAAGGTTCGCAAAACGCAACTTTACAGCCAATAAATGCTATCATTAACCCGACTGTACCCAATTCGTTCGCTAAATGGCTAAATCCTGCCGTTTATCAATATATTATCGACCATCAGCTATATTCTGCTGCTCAATTCCGTTAAAATCGCCTTATACGTTTAACTTTACCTATTTTATCCATGTTGCCGCAAAAACACCTGCCTATTTACCTATTTTTCAAGGGCTCGTGAGCACAAGCAATGTGATGATTTACTATTTTATTTTTAATATTTATGATTGAAGAGAAGACCATTTATGACCAATACCATGACTGAAGAACGCTTAAAAGAATGCTTAGCGGTAGTCGAAAACACGCTTGACGATATGAAAGCAAAAAATATCACTGTTTTAAACGTAGAAAATCTAACGGACGTGATGGAGCGCATCGTCATCGCTGACGGTACTTCAAAACGCCACGTCCGTGCGATGGCAGACAGCGTCGGCGCTGAAGTTAAGCAAGCGGGCTTTATGCCACTTGGCCGTGAAGGCGGTACCGATTCTGACTGGACGCTGATTGATTTGGGCTCTGTTGTCGTGCATATGATGACGCCAGCTGCGCGTGAGTTCTATGACTTAGAAGGCCTATGGTCGTCACCTGATCAATTGGCTGAGCTGGTCGCTGTACCGCGTGAGAAGAAAACCGCAGGTCGCCGTAATAAAAATAAATAATCTTGTTTGTTAACAGCACTGTTTAAAAAAAGACCAGAGTCAACTCTGGTCTTTTTTTGTTTAAAATTTGGTACAGATAAAGGTTAAATCGCTAAAGCCATATAATCACATGCCCGATTAGGCTAAGATAATAGCCATCTTTAACATCTCTAATGAATTAACCACTCGCCTAATAAATCCCTATCGATTAGGATATTCCATGAGCATAGAGCATATAACATCTTCTAGCCAAAAAAATAGTGCTGATTTCAATCAAACCCTGCCGCTACATATCGCCAATTTAACCTGCGTGCGCGCGGGTAAAGCCATGCCGTTTGCCCGTGAGCAGATGAGCGCCATTGATAAAGCGCCGATCGAAGCGCCTGTCGCGGTCAACTTTATGGGATTAACTACCGATGAACAAGCCGACCGGCGTCATCATGGCGGCCCCTTAAAAGCGGTGCATCAATTAGCAACGGCAACTTACGATAAGATTAACGCTGAGTTTGGCTTAAAGGTACGCGTTGGCACGCTTGGTGAAAACCTAACGACTGAAGCGGTAAACGGTCTGCCTGCAATGGATGAGTCGACGGTGTGTATTGGGGATATTTTTCAATACGGTGGGCAATATGGCAATACTGATAATAACAACAGCGTCCAACTTCGCATCGTGCAACCTCGCCGCCCCTGCTACAAAATCAATGACCAAATCGGACAGTTTAAACTGAACAAAGTGCCAAATATCGCCTCTTGGGTGACCAAACAAGGTATCGCTGGCTGGTATTTTCAGGTTGTACGTGATGGTATGATTCACGCTGATTTGCCGGTTTATCTCATCGAACGCCCCTATCCTTTTGCGACGCTAGAAAAGCTATGGCAACTGGCCAATTCAAAAGAGAAATTTGATGCTGAGGTTATCGAGCCGTGGCTGGCGATTGAATGTTTAGAAGAAAGCTGGAAAAAGGTTTTAGCAAAGAAAATTAGGAAGGGTTAGCATTTCATGGCAAAAAATATCTTTTTAGCATGTGCCTTAACGCTGCCTTTAATTGGCTGCGTGACCACTCATAACGCCCAAATAGCGACCAGCGAGCCTTTCGTCATCGATAGCGAAACCTATCAAGCCACGGGCAAAAGCAAGCGTATCAAAACCATTATTTTGCATTATACGGTGAGTAATAATGCCCGCGCTATTAGGCTTTTGACTACTGGTGACGTCAGCGCTCACTATCTGATTTTGGATAATAACGATAATAAAATTTATAACTTAGTGCCCGAGGGCGAACGCGCGTGGCATGCTGGCACGGGCGGTTTTGCTGGTAGAACGATACTCAACGATACCTCTATCGGTATCGAGATTGTCAACCCAGGCATCAAACCTGAATATCGAGACGCCTTAAAAAGCGGTGCGCTCGACTATCATCCTTATGAGCACTATGTCGAATTTAATGAGGTTCAGATTCAAAAAGTAGCGCAGCTGGTACAAGACTTGGCGAAAAGATATAATATCTCAGCAAAGAATATCATCGGTCATGCGGATATGGCACCGTCGCGTAAAATCGATCCTGGTGCTAAATTCCCTTGGGAGCGACTGCATAAGGAGTACGGCATTGGGGCTTGGTATGATGAGTTTGATAAGCAATTCTTTATGAATCAAGACGCGTTTGCCGCGGCAACGATACCTGAGATTAAGCAAGCGTTTCGCGATTATGGTTATCAAATCAATGACACAGACGCGTGGGATAAAGCCAGTCGCGATGTCGTGTATGCCTTTCAATTGCATTTCCGTCCGCAGCAGCCAACGGGCGAGCTGGATTTAGAAACGTATGCGATACTACGTGCACTCAATAAGAAGTATGCTGGTCGTGATGACTTTTATTAATGGATAAAAAAATAGTAGGAGACATAAGCCATGAGCAACTCACAATACAACGAGAAAAATGAGCAAGACGAGCTACAGAAATATCTGGAAGAAAAAGCAAGGCAGGAGCAAGAACAGGAAATAAAAAAAGAACAAGAACATGAGCAGCTGTCGGCTTATGAGGCTTGTGTGTTAAGAGAAAGCGCAAAGATTCATGAGTTGATTGATGAGGCGCAGAAAGGGAAAGCTGATTAGGAAAAAATATGGATAAAGAAATCATCTTTTATGATCTTCGTATGCTAGCGAAAGCAGAAAATGGAGCTTACACTTTAAGTATTTCTGTTGAAAGTGGTTTCGCAGAATATAACGTGATCATAGATATAAATGCTCAAGACTTCAAAATAATCGAGAACGATAAATATAGAGTGGCATTGCTTCAAGCTGCGCTACATAGACCCTTTCAACTTCAAGAAACTACATTAGACAAGAGTGAACAACGATATTACTTAGATAAGATACTTCATGCGAATGAATCTGAGGTCAATACTTTTCTTACAAAGCTAGACCATGGACAAGCTAACGGTGCAATATCTAACATGGTGCGTAAATCAAGTGACAGAGATATAGAAAATCTTCGTAATGGCGACTGGTTTTATTGAAAAGCTCGTAGTGTGCACCTAGCGCACCGATTAAAATTAAAGTTCAGACTAATTTATCATAAAATGGTCATTCAGAGGCGCGTTTTAGCCCCGACTGTAGCGGTATCCTGCTGGGTTGGGCAAGTTGCGGTGGCTAGAGTTTGAGGTGGTGCCGAGGCAACAGCAACATCTCAACTCGTGTCACCGCCTCGCCCATACTGGCAGATACAAGCGGAAGGCGGGATTAGCTCCCACATAAAACCAAATTCCAAACACAAAAAAGGTGAGCCTAAGCCCACCTTTTTTTATGTTTAAAATTAACTCAAACTATCTTAACGCAACCAAGCACGGGCGTTACGGAACATACGCATCCACGCGCCGTCCTCATCCCATGCTTCTGGTTTCCAGCTGTGATTATAGGCACGTAGCGTACGCTCAGGGTGCGGCATCATGATGGTGACGCGACCGTCGGTACTACACAGACCAGTGACACCGCCGACCGAACCGTTTGGATTGAGCGGATAGGTCTCGGTTGGATGACCTTGGCTATCGACGAAGCGCATGGCAAGCTGACCGTGTTTTGCCATACCGTCGATTTCGGTAGTGTTCAGCGTGGCATAGCCTTCACCGTGGGCAACAGCGATTGGTAAAATACTGTCTTGCATACCTTTGAACAGGATAGACTTAGTGCGCTCGACTTTGACGTTAACGGTACGCGCTTCAAAGCGGGCTGATTTATTAGCAATAAATCTTGGAAAGTTTTCAGCACCTGGGATTAAATCTTTTAACTGAGCCATCATCTGACAACCATTACAGACACCTAAGCTAAAGGTATCAGGACGGGCAAAGAAGCGCACAAACTGCATGCGCAATTCATCATGGAACAAGATAGAATTTGCCCAGCCCGAGCCTGCGCCGAGTACGTCACCATAGCTAAAGCCACCACAAGCGACTAAACCGTCGAAGTCGCGTAGATTGATACGACCTTCAAGCAAGTCACTCATATGCACGTCGACCGCTTCAAAACCTGCTTGGGTAAAGCCTGCTGCCATTTCGGTCTGACCGTTGACGCCTTGCTCACGCAGGATAGCGACTCTTGGCTTGCTTTCACGGCTAGCTAAATATGGCTCTTCCACTTTTTGATTGAGGTCAAAGTTTGGTGCAGCGATAAGACCTTGATGGCTAGCATCGCTAATCAAGTCATATTCTTGCTGTACGCACGCTGGGTTATCACGGCGTCGGGCAATTTGATAGCTGACCTGAGTCCACTCTTGTTGCAGCTCAGAACGGCTAAAGCGTAAAGTATCATCGCCCATATGTAGCGGCGTTTGAATGATAAGGCTGTCTTCCTCACAGCTTTGACCGACGAGGCTCAGCATATCGCTGACGTTAAATTCTTCTGCCAATTGCATGAGAGCGGCGACGTTTTCTGGTAAGACTTGAATGACCGCGCCCAGCTCTTCACTGAATAATTGACCGAGTAAATTTTTATCGTCCAATGACAGCTTGATACCTTGGCGACTGGTGAATTGCATCTCTGCAATCGTCGCCAGCAAACCACCATCACCTATATCGTGATAAGCGCTAATAACGCCTTGCGCGTTACCCGCTTGGATAAAGTTAAAGAAATCGATTAAATCGCTTGGCTTTTCAAGGTCAGGACACTCATTGCCCAATTGGCTTGCCGTTTGCGCAAGGATTGAACCGCCAAGGCGCAGTTTACCTTTGGATAAATCAATACGGTAGAAGGCGCTATCACCATTGATTAGCTCAGGTGTTAAGGTTTTTGCCACATCAATAACAGGCGCAAAAGCCGTAATCACAAGACTCATTGGCGAAACCACTGATTTATCTGTGCTGCCGTCTTTATTGCTATCCGTCCAATTAGCACGCATCGATAGCGAGTCTTTACCAACAGGAATCACTATACCGAGTGCTGGGCATAGCTCTTCACCGATCGCATGTACGGCGTCAAACAATGCAGCGTCCTCATTGTCATCGCCGCAGGCTGCCATCCAGTTCGCTGACATAGTGATGTCTGATAACTGGTTAATTCGGGCACCGGCAATATTGGTAATCGCCTCACCGACTGCTAAGCGCGCAGAGGCTTTTGGATTAATCAGCGCAATAGGCGTTCGTTCACCAACGCTCATTGCCTCACCGCTCATTGGCTGACCATCTAGCGCTAATAAACCAGACGCGGTAACGGCGCAATCGGCAACCGGCACTTGATAACGACCGACATATTGATCACGGACTACCATACCCGTGATAGAGCGGTCACCGATGCTAATCAAGAAAGACTTACTGGCAACGGTTGGATGACGTAGCACATCTTTGATAGATTCAGCTAAATTAAAGTCATTGAGCTCAAGCGGTGGCAATTCTTTCTCTTGACGGCTAAAGCTACGCTGCATCTGCGGCGTTCCACCGAGCAGTACTTGCATCGGCATATCGACTGGCTGCTCATCGAGCATCTCATCATCAACGATAAGCTGACGAACTTCCGTCGCTACGCCTAAGATAGCATACGGACAGCGCTCACGGGCACAGATGGCATCAAACTGATCTTTACTCTCTGGGCGAATCGCTAACACATAACGCTCTTGCGCTTCGTTCGACCAGATAGCCATCGGTGACATTCCCGCTTCCAGCGACGGGATTTTACGCAGGTTTAAATGGGCGCCCATATCATGGTCATCGACCAGCTCAGGCATAGCGTTTGACAGACCGCCTGCGCCGACGTCATGAATAGAGACGATGGGGTTACCGTCTTTACTAGCATTGCTGGTATTACTGGCATCAGCGTCATTTCCCGACGCTTCATTTCCAGCTAAGGCCCAGCAGCGATCGATCACTTCCTGACAGCGACGCTCCATCTCGGCGTTATCGCGCTGAACCGATGCAAAGTCCAAGCCTTCATCTAGCTCGCCGCTATCGACAGACGATGCTGCGCCGCCGCCCAAACCGATTTGCATCGCAGGGCCGCCAAGAACGATCAAGAGATCACCTTGTTGAATGGCATTTTTTTCTATTAGGTTACGTTTGATGTTACCGTAACCACCTGCCAGCATGATGGGCTTATGATAGCCGCGCATTTGGCTGCCATCTTTTGCTGCTGAAGTGTCTAATTGGAAACTACGGAAATACCCGCATAGGTTTGGACGACCAAACTCGTTCGAGAAATTGGCTGAGCCAAGTGGTGCTTCGGTCATAATCTCAAGGCTGGTGGCCATACGATCGGGCGTTCCATAGTCCTTTGTGCTTACTTGACCCGACTGCTCCCATTTTTCCGCAAGCTCTGGAATATGCAGATGTGATACATGGAAACCCGTCAGACCGGCTTTTGGCTTACCGCCACGTCCCGTTGCGCCTTCATCACGAATCTCACCGCCCGCACCTGTCGCTGCACCCGCATAAGGCGCAATCGCCGTTGGATGGTTATGGGTTTCAACTTTCATTAAGATATCGATTTCTTCTTTATGAAAGCCATAAGGATGGGCAGAATTTACATCCGTGGCATCAGTCGGCACTGGGTAGTAACGCAGCCCCTTAGCACCAGCCATCACCGCGGCGTTGTCTTTATAAGCCGACAAGATACCTTGTGGATTGGCTTTATAAGTATTTTTAATCATCTGAAACAGGGATTTTGGCTGTACTTCGCCATCGACCGTCCACTGGGCATTAAAGATTTTATGACGGCAATGCTCTGAGTTGGCCTGTGCAAACATCATCAGCTCAACGTCAGTTGGATTACGCTTTAGCTCATTAACGTAGGCATTCATTAGATAGTCGATATCTTCGCTCGACAAGGCAAAACCAAATTCTTTATTGGCATTCTGTAGTGCTGATTGACCTTGACCGATGACGTCGATGCGATTAAGCGACGCTGGCTGTTCATCATCAAACAGCTTATTTACGTCATTTAAATCATAAACTAGGCTTTGGGTCATACGGTCAAATAATAATTGCTCAGCGGCTTTAGATAACTTGTTATTGGTCGCGCTCAATTCACCGTCTGCTTTTGCGTCAATCGTTAGGGTATAAACGATAACGCGCTCGACGCGTTTAATCTCAATTTCACAGTTATTAAAAATATCGGTCGCTTTACTGGCCCACGGCGAAATCGTCCCAAAACGCGGACCGACGATCACTTGTATTTGATTGTCTTCAGGGGCGGCAAGTTGAATATCGGCATGCACCCCAAACAAATCCAGTGCTTTTTTCTGCTCATTACCTACGAGGTCGCGCGATAGCACATAAACCTGCTGAGTATGAATCTGGCTGACATTTAGCTCGGTTTTTTGCTGAAACTGACTGATGAGTTGCTGCGTCTGAAAATCGGTAAGAAACGGTTGTCCGGCGATGGTCATCATAAAGGCATAATCCGTAAGATCAAGGCATCTCTGCCATGCAAAGTAAATGGTCTGCATATTATAACAAGAAGCCCTGTAATAAGCAGGTCAAAACCGATATAAAAAGCTTTTCAAAACAGAAATATTGCTCAGCTGGCGTCACAATTTTTACCTAATTATTGTAAACCTTACAAACACTCACATCGCATTACTGGCAACCTATATAAATAAGAGAGTAATAATCGCTATTCTAGTTGGCAGTTGTGATGAGTTAAGCGCCTCATAACAAGCTAATAAATATAAAGAGCTTTAAAGCTATATCTATAACCTGCTCATAAAAATTATTATAAACGGCGCTGGCTTGTCTAAACTGAATGCTTAATAAGCAACCATGATTTAAACAAAGAACCACTCACTATAATGATAAAAGGACAAACCCAATGAGTAACCAAGAGCATATCGCGAAAATTCAAGAAGTCATCAAAGACGTAAAATTTGCCATGATGAGTACTACCAATAAAAAAGGTGACATTCATGCTTGGCCGATGACCACCAATAAAGCGGATGTCGCTGCCAAAGAGATTTGGTTTATCGGTGACAAAACCTCAGACGTCGTCAAAGACATTCAAGATGATGCCCGAGTTGGTTTGACGTACGCTACCCAAGACGAGAAAAACTATGTTTCTATCAGTGGCAATGCTGAATTATCGACCGACAAAGACAAATTAGATGAGCTATGGTCACCTGTTTATAACGCCTTTTTTGCCGAAGGTAAAGAAGATGAAAATGTCCAATTGATTAAAGTCGTGCCACACGGTGCCGAGTGCTGGATTAGCGGTAGCTCAGTGGTCAATATGTTTAAGATGGCAGCGGCAGCAGTTCAAGAAGGTAAAACCGCTGAAGATATGGGTGAAACCTTTTCGGTAACTTTATAAATTAGTAACTTTATAAAGATGATATAAATTTATCAGTACAAAATACTGATAAATAGTATATAAACGAAAATGCCAGTGGCTGATGCGACTGGCGTTTTTTTATTGCCTAGCTTTAATATTACTTTAAAAACTGATTTTCATTAATGATTATTGATCATTATTTTGGCGGCTTGGCATAACCATTATCTGCTGGAAAAGCTTGTGGTTGTAATGGTCTAGGTTTAGAAGGATCGTAAAGCTCATAAATAACGGTACCAATCACTCCAGTATTAGTGATAGAGCCAGATTCGGTATTGGCAGCATAAGCGTCATCAGGTTTACTAAAAATAAAGCTTGCTACAGCATCTTGGCTCTTGCGAAACCCTTCAATGACCAAGTCATCATTTGGATTCAAAACATAACCGCTATCGTAGCGACTGGCAGTACTGCCATTTAACACGTTCAAACCATCGACACTAGCCACGATTTCATAAGTATTGGCGCTATTATTACGATAAACCAAACGATAAGCTTCACCAGACTGACCTTGCAAATAATAGTTACCAGCATCACGATATAAAGGCAAAGCACCCATATCCGTTGCCACTGAAAAATCAATTTTTCCCGCTACTAGAGAGCGGCTGTTTAGGGCGCGACCTTGATAGCTTTTATCGGCATAATTGACTTGCATCTGCTCGATGGGCTCTTCAGTTACTCGGCGCAAATCCACAGTGGTCACCTGCGAGTTGACGTCATCACCCCATTTGGTACCCAAGCGTTCCGATTCTGCAGTATCTTGAACGGATGGTGCCTGCATGTCTGTCCCTGAGGAACAGCCTGCTAGTAACGTTAGTAATAAAACAGCAGCGCCTGACTGTTTGATATGTAATGCCATGCCTATTTCCTTATTTGAATGACGTCTAGTAATGCTTTTATAAATTCTCTTATGTTTTGTTTACTAATTTGAGTATATCTTAACAGCATAATCAATCACAGTATAAATAATCAAAAACCAAAGCATAAAAAACGCCAGTCGCTTAATGCAACTGGCGTTTTTTATTCAGACTAAACTGACAGTTAAATCAAAAAGAGCTAACCGCTTTGTTTTAAATACGGCCAAGCCGCTCTTAAGTAAATCATCATCGACCATAAGGTCAAAATCACCGCCGCCACCATCAATATATAGCCTATCATTTCAAGCGATTGCCAATTTAACAATAACACAGTGATAGCGATCATCTGAAAAGTGGTTTTGAGTTTGCCGACATACGAGACAGCAACACTGGTGCGATTGCCAAGCTCCGCCATCCACTCACGTAGCGCCGAGACGGCAATTTCACGCGAGATAATCACAATCGCCGCAATCGCCATAATGATATTGGGATGCCATTGCACCAAAATAATCAGTGCGGCTGCGACCATGAGCTTATCAGCGACTGGGTCTAAGAAGCGCCCAAAAGCAGAGACCACGTTAAGCTTACGAGCAAAATAACCATCGAGCCAATCGGTCACCGCGGCGATAATAAACACACCGGTCAACAGCAAATGACGCAGCAAACTGTCGCTAAATTCGCTCATACCTACCCGCGCGATGACATTGTCCGAAATCGCTGGCATGCCAATTCCCATGGCGGGTGGCCAATAAGCAATCGCCACAAACAGCGGAATCATTAAAATACGCGCAATCGTAAGATTGTTGGGTAGGTTAAAGATACTTCTGTCGTTTGGCGTTGGTAGCGGTTTTTGTTCTGGCGTGTGCAGCGGTGTACTCTCGGTCATGACAAACCCAGTTTATAGTGAGCGATAAGAATGTGGCTAGCTTAGCATTTTTCCGCCATGTCGTCATGCTTCTGTGCAGGTCGGTTTTGGCTTTGCTCAATTGCGAGTGTTACTGAGCAAAAAATCCTTAGCAAAATGTTTGTTATGAATATTTTTAGCCAATAATCGGCGGATAATAAACCAAAACGTAATGACATGTAAGCAAGCTAGGTAAATCGGCCAATTTCAGTTATGATGACTGTGTAATAAATACAGTTGTACACTGGAAATTGTAAGCAGATGTGAGAATTTCTTGAAATCATAGATTTCGTCATCATCTTTATATTAACAATAATAAACCTTGATCAATTTACTTGTGGCTCGTTAATCAGTAGTAGCTCGGTCACATGATAAGTTTTCCTCAGCCCACGACACCTCCTTCGTGGGCTCTTTTTTGCCTATAAGTTAATGATTTATATAAATTCAAATTTATTATGATGTAATACGTCTAAGTTTAATTCCTTAAAGCCTTTATTATCTGTCAATTAAACCATCGCTGCCACCGTCTGCGCCGCCATTTGATAGCAGCTTTCGATATTACCTTGTCCGCACCAATCGCCACTAACAATCCATTGCCGCTCATCATCAACCAATACTCCTAACTGCTCTTTATGAGAAGCGGTTACGGTTGCAGCAAAACGCCAACGGTGACAATCAACTTGGCTTGGCGCGCTCTCTGTATTCCAGTTTAGTGCTTGCTTGGCGGCTGCTAGTAACTGCGCTTTTATGGTATTGATATCGTCATCGACGTGCTGCTCTGACCAGTCGTTGCGCGCATGAATGGTCATGCTGGGTAATAGCGCATGATGCTCAGGCTTATGATGTTCAATAAATATTCTATCAATGATAGAATTCTGTACATAAGCCACATCCCACGCCGTGTCCAAACAGCTTAGCGCCTCAGGTACTGGTTGGTTCTCATTCCAACCAAGCATTAAGCTATAGCACGCCTGCATTGTTGGCTCAGTGATTTTTGCGCATTCACTAAAACCGCTATCTGCCATCAGCTCGACGGCTTGACCATTTGGCGCCGTACAAATTACCCAATCAAAATGACCAAGACTGTTGCTATTTTCATCGAATAGCTCAGTTTTATTACTGGTTTTTTCACTGGTTTTGTCGTTAGTTTTATTATTGATGTTGCTATTTGGCGTTTGCTTATATTGAGATAATGGCGCGACGCGGGTGTTAAACTTAATGGTGCTATGCTGCAATTCTTCAGCCAATGCTCGTCCCCAACTGGTCATCTTTGGCGTGCTGATGTAACGCGCTTGCGTACTGCCCCATTGCTCTTTGAGATGAATATCAGCTGTGGGATTATTTTCAGCCATTGCCGTTAAGCTCACTACTTGCGCGCACCATGGCTGTAGCAAACCTGTCTGCAACCACGGCTCAATAAATTGTTGAAAGCTTGCGCTCTTGGCGGTAAAAAACTGCGCTCCAAACGCCCATTGCCAGTTTTTATCAGTAAGGCTATCGCTGCGGTAACGTGTTGCTAGACGCCCGACGCTGCGTGATTTCTCAAAAATAGTGATTTCTGGTATTAAGGATTTGTCATTCATTTGGCTAAAAGCGCGTTCTAATAAGGTGGCTGTAAATAGTCCCGTTAAGCCAGCACCGATAATGGCAATTTTTGGCGCTGATATCGGCGTAGGCTGCAAAGAAGAGTTCGGCATAATGACGGTAAACCTTGTAAATATGGAGAAATACAAAAGTCATTGAAACTTTAAAGCGCGCTAATAGCAATAACCTCTAGGTAAAAAAGCCATACTATTTACGATAGTATGGCTTTTAAAGAAGGGAAAAATTATTTTAATACATATCCAACTATACTCTTTACTCTCCGCGTTCCGCTTTGACCACGTCAATCAGCTCATTGATGACAGCGCTATCGGCAAGGGTCGATAAATCGCCCAATCCAACATACTGCCCTGCGGCAAGATTTCGCAGGATACGGCGCATGATTTTACCAGAGCGCGTTTTGGGTAAGACGTCCACCATATAAATAGCATCCAAGTTAGCAATCGGGCCAATTTCCGCGCGCACATGGCGATTGAGCTCAGATTTTAAAGCATCCGTTGCGGTTTCGCCCGATTTTAGAATAATAAAGGCACAAACCCCCATCCCGCGAATGTCATGCGGCATACCGACAATTGCCGCTTCAGCCGTTGCTGGGTGTGCAACCACCGCACTTTCAATCTCTGCCGTACCCAAGCGATGCCCGGCAACATTGAGCACATCATCCACGCGTCCGGTAATCCAGTAGTGACCGTCTTCGTCACGCTGCGCACCATCACCAGTAAAGTAATAGCCCGGATATTCTGTAAAATAGGTTTTTAAAAAGCGCTCGTGATCGTTATAAATGGTACGCATCTGCCCCGGCCAGCCGCCACTAATCGCAAGGTTACCTTCTGCCGCACCTTCTAAGACATGGCCATCAGCATCGACGACGACCGGCTCGATGCCATATAGCGGATTCATCGCCGCGCCTGGTTTCATATCGACAGTACCCGGTATTGGTGCCAACAAGATACCGCCGGTTTCCGTCTGCCACCACGTATCGACAATCGGACATTTACCGCCGCCAACGACATGATAGTACCAGTCCCACGCTTCTGGATTGATCGGCTCACCAACCGTCCCGAGCAAACGCAAACTTGAGCGATCCGACTCACGGACAAAGGTATCGCCCTCTTTCATCATCGCGCGGATGGCCGTCGGTGCCGTGTATAATATCGTGATTTGGTGTTTATCAATAATATGTCCAATACGCGCCCACGTCGGGTACTCTGGCACACCTTCGAACATGACCGTCGTCGTACCATTGGCGAGCGGCGCATAAGTGGCATAAGTGTGACCGGTCACCCAGCCGACATCGGCGGTACACCAGTAGACATCGTCTTCTTTGACATCGAACACATCGCGAAACGTAGAAAGCGCATAAGTGATATAACCGCCAGTGGTATGCAGCACGCCTTTTGGCTTACCGGTAGAGCCTGAGGTATATAATAAAAACAGCGGATCCTCGGCATTCATGACTTCAGGCTCGCAATGCTTCGATTCGCCATCGACCAAACTGTGATACCAAACATCGCGCCGACCGCTCATCGGCACAGAATTACCCGTACGATGGACGACCACGACATTGGTCACGCTATCGGTGCCATCCATGTCTAACGCACGGTCGACATTGGCTTTGAGCGGCGTGCGTTTATTACCGCGAATACCTTCGTCGGCGGTAATGACCAATTTTGATTGGCTGTCGATAATGCGATTGCCCAAACTCTCGGCAGAAAAACCGCCAAATACCACCGAATGTACCGCCCCGATGCGCGTACACGCCAGCATGGCAACCATCGCTTCTGGTATCATTGGCATATATAAAGTGACGCGATCGCCTTTTTTGACCCCAAGTTTGCGCATGGCATTCCCGAGACGACACACCGCTTCGTGCAGCTCTTTAAATGAGATGATTTTGTGTAGCGATGGATGGTCACCTTCCCAAATAATAGCAGGCTTATAAGGGTGATTTTTGACATGGCGATCAAGGCAGTTGACTGAAATATTAAGCTCACCGTCCTCATACCATTTGATATGAAAATCTTCTAAGTCATAACTGACATCGCTGATTTTGGTGGGTTTTTTTATCCAATCAATCAGCTCGGCACGCTTGGCCCAAAAGGCATCGTTCGCCTCAGGTGACGCGATAGATTGTTGGTATTCTTTTTTGTACTGCTCAGCGCTAGTATTGGCAGCGGCGACAAACTCAGCCGCGATAGGAAATGATTTTTGAGTCATCGTAGTCATCCTTTTTTAATTATTCTGACTTGTAGCGGCTGTCGTTGCGACTATCATTAAACGGCTTGCGTTAAATATGAACGGCAAACGGTGGCCTATACAAGTGATAAGAGTCATCTTCCATAATGTCTGACACTTAAGTTAGTTTGACAAATAAGCCGCGTCGTTGCAAGACGTCGAGCGCAAAACACAACAATTTCGCTGCACAGCTGTATACTTAATCATGGGTAGCGATTTTTATAAGTTGACTGAGCAAAATTATTTAATCCTTGTAACCTGCTATAAAACATGGACAATAGCTACCCTTTATGATTAAGACGCCGCATTCGGCTACTTTTTAGTTTTACGATTTTTTATTTCTATTTTTTTTAAAGCTTAGCGCTTTTTGGAACCTATCATCATGGAAAACCCGCGCAATGCAGCAGCACACAATCACTACGATGTCATCGTCATCGGCGCTGGGGCGTCGGGGTTATATTGTGCGCTGACTGCGGGTCGCCGTGGTCGCCGCGTATTGGTGCTCGACCATGCCAATAAAGCCGGTAAAAAAATCCTGATGTCAGGTGGCGGGCGCTGCAACTTTACCAATTACTTCGTCGAGCCCGAGCACTTTATCGGTAGTAATGCCCATTTTTGTAAATCCGCGCTCAGCCGTTATCCGAGCTGGGAATTCATTACTATGGTTGAGCAGCATAAAATTCCTTACCATGAGCGCGAGCACGGGCAGCTATTTTGTGATGATTCGGCGCAAGATATTTTAACCATGCTCCTTGATGAATGCGCTGCTGTGGGCGTGCAAGTCAAGCTCAATACCCACATCGAACAAGTAAAGACTGATGAGAATAATAAGAGATCTCGCTTTGAATTAATTACCAGTAAAATCCTGAGTAAAAAAGAAAAACAAGAGAGAAAAAATAACGGCAATCAAAGTAAGCTGCCGCAAATAAGCTATCGCTGCGAATCGCTCGTGGTAGCGACGGGCGGCTTATCGATTCCAACGCTAGGCGCGAGCGGTTTTGGTTACGAGCTTGCGCAGCAGTTTGGACATACGCTGGTAGCAACCGATGCCAGCCTTGTACCTTTTACCTTTACCGATAAAACCGGTGAGCTGATTCGCACGCTTGCCGGTATCAGTCTGCCGGTGATTGCCAGTAATGAGCGCATCTCCTTTAAGCTGCCGCTGCTCTTTACCCATCGCGGACTGTCTGGTCCGGCCATGCTGCAACTGTCCAACTATTGGCATCTTGGCGAAACCATCAGCATCAATTTGCTGCCTGATATAGATATGACGGCGCTTTTTCTTGCCCATAAAAAATCACATCCACGCCAGCTTATCCGGACGGTTTTGGCGGACAATACCGACAATGCTTTGCCGAAAAAACTGCTGGCAGCGCTACAAACGCATTTGTGGGATGATATCAAAGACACTGAGCTTGCCAATATTAAAGATGAGCGCTTGATAGAGCTTGGCGCAACGCTGAACGGCTGGCAGCTAAAACCGTCTGGCACTGAAGGCTATCGAACCGCTGAAGTCACACGCGGCGGCATCACAACCGATGAAGTCTCGTCAAAGACCATGCAAAGCAAATATCAAGACGGGCTATATTTCATCGGTGAAGTGCTTGACGTCACCGGTTGGCTTGGCGGCTACAACTTTCAATGGGCGTGGGCCAGTGGTTTTGCTTGCGGCGAAGTGGTTTGATGTTAAGTCATACATACTCTTTAATTTAAAAGCCAGTGATACAAATTTAAAAACACTAAATATTTGACTATTTTGAATATAACCACCATATAAACCCATACATATTTAGAATTACTTAAGAGTAGGTATTTCATTCCTGTTAAAAAATGACGGTGAAATAAATAAGTATTCTTTAATACAGTTAGGTTGACGAGGTATGCAATGCGCGCCATCAAACATATTCATAATAATAAAGCACCGCATTGGGTCGGTGATGGTTTTTATGTCAAAACTTTGTTTAATCATTTAGATAACGAAGCTGATTTTAATTATCAGCATACCGATCCATTTTTATTATTGGACTATGGTCAGCCGACCACCTTTGCGCCAAATCCAAACCATGAGAAGGAGTCGCACGGTATCGGGCAGCATCCGCATAAGGGTTTTGAAACGGTGACGATTGCCTACTCGGGAGAGATTAGCCATGCCGATTCGGCTGGCGGTTGTGGCATCATCAAAGAAGGTGATGTGCAATGGATGACCGCCGGGCGCGGCATTATGCACGAAGAATTCCACTCGCCCGACTTTAGCCGCCGTGGTGGACTTTTTAGCATGGTGCAATTATGGGTCAATTTGCCAAGCGCCCATAAACTGACTGCGCCTAAATATCAAACGCTAAAACGCGCTGATTTGCCTATCGTTGACTTAAGCAATATTGAAAATGGACATGCTATTGGTCAAGCGAGGATTATTGCAGGTAAGTGGCAAAATACGACAGGCGCGGCAAGTACCTTTACGCCAATCAATATGTGGGATATTGCCTTGCATAGCACTGGCTCAACGATGCTGCAAGTGCCAAACAATCATAACATCATGATATTGGTACAAGAAGGCACGCTACTGGTTAATGATAAGTCAGTAAGCGCAGGCAGTCTGATTCAGTTTACAGCGCCGACTGATACTGATATCGCTATTATTGATTCCGCCAATGAACAATCAGCAACGCAGATAAGCGATAGCATTAAGCTAACGTACCCCAAGCTAGCTGATGATAAGCTTTCTGGTGATAAGCCATCGTCAAGCATAGTTAAACTGCTACTATTAAGCGGTGAGCCTATCGGTGAGCCAGTGGTGGGCTATGGTCCGTTTGTCATGAATACCCAAGCGGAATTAAAACAAACGTTTCGTGATTATCAAACGGGTAACTTTGTTAAATAGCTAAACTTCATCTATTAAAAAAGCCACCTTACTGTTATTAGCAAGGTGGCTTTTTATTCATTATCGCTTTATTTTAATCGATAAAGCCAATTTAAAATGGCTATCCGATAATATTTAAGCTTGTTTTAAAAAAGGATAATCGGTATAGCCTTCTGTACCGCCGCCATAAAAGCTTTGCGGATGTTGCTCATTAAGCGGCGCACCTTGGCGGATACGCTCAGCTAAGTCCGGATTGGCAATATAATCACGACCAAAAGCCACCGCATCGATATAGCCATCCTTAATATTCTGCTCGGCTTTTTCAGGGGTATAACCACCCGCAGCAATAATCATTTGCCCAAACGCATCACGAACGCGCTGACGGAATTCGGTGCTATAAGGCGTACCACCTGCCCAATCAGGCTCAGATAGGTGCAAATACATCAACCCACGCTTATTAATTTGCTCAATAAGCCAGATATTTTCGTCTTCATGGTAGCCTGCTTCGACATTATTAAAGGTACCAAGCGGTGAGATGCGAATACCAACATGGTCAGCGTCCCATGCAGCGACACAAGCATCGATAACATCAAGGGTCAAACGCGCACGGTTTTCGCGGCCACCGCCATATTCATCATCACGTTGGTTGGTTTGCTCAACCCAAAACTGATGCAACAGATAACCATGCGCGCCATGAATTTCTACGCCATCAAATCCTGCTTCTTTAGCGTTTTTAGTCGCAAGCCCAAAGTCAGCGATAACTTGCTTTACTTCCTCAAGCGTGGCTGGACGCGGGGTTGTAGATTCAACGCGTATCGGTTGATTATTACTGTCACGCAATGTCGTGCGCACGCCCACATGAACATCAGACGCTGAAATAGGCGCTTTGCCATCAGGCTGGACGCTTTCATGTGAGACCAAACCGGTGTGCCATAGCTGGACGACAATCTTGCCGCCTTTAGCATGGACATTATCGACGATGGTTTTCCACGCCGTCGTCTGATCTTCGGTATGAATACCGGGCGCGCCAGCATAGCCTTTTGCCTGAAAAGACACTTGCGTTGCTTCGGTAATGACCAATCCTGCACCACTACGCTGTGCGTAATATTCACTGGCTAGTGCCGTAGGAACATCGCCCGGCTCGACCGCGCGTAAGCGGGTTAAGGGAGCCATAAAGATGCGATTTTTTAGAGTTTGGGTACCCATTTTTACGGGTTCGAATAAGGTATCGTGTGCCATGAGGAGCCTTGTTTGTTGTTATAAAATAGATTTATAAGAGTTATTGAGCTTTGATAAATAGCCATGCTAGTTGTTAAGACAGCCATTTATCAGCCGAGTTCTTTATAAGGGTAGATACCGCGATTCCAAGTAATACTTACAAACAAAAACACCTACGCAAGTGTATTTCCAACCTTTTAAACGCTATTATTTATGTGACCTTATAAGGGTGTTAAGCTAATAGAGTCATTAATTTTTGCTAAAATTTAGTAATAAAAAAAGCACCTACTTTTAAGTTAGTGATTTTTTCTATTTTCTATCAGCACTAATATGAGTTATTTTTAACAAACAATCTCAGTCAATTTTTAAAAATGATAACCCAATTTCATGCCAAGTGCGTAGCCAGTTCCATCGTCAATATTGGCTACCCGACCATCAACCTTAGTATCGACTGGACCGCCTTCAAACCACATATATTGACCGCCCGCAGAGACACTAAGCTGCTCGGTCAGTTTGTATTGCGCGCTTAACCCCAAGCTTTTGATAGAGTCATAAGGCCCCAATAGACTGAGCGGCGCACCAGTACCGTGGTCATATCCGACACGTACTTCGCCTGAAGCTTTTGGATTAAACTGCTTACCCAATACCACCTCAACCGCGTAACCATCTTTTTTATAGGCGGCCAAAGGCTCTTGTGTCGATAATGTCGCTAAAGGCGGGGCAACATTAAAGTTACTCCAATCTACCCAGCGGGCGTTAACCATACCTAGCAACTTATACTTTTCACTCAGACCGGTTTGGAAATCGAAATTGACCGACTGCGGCATCTTCACTTCAGTCTTGCCTGCTAGGGGTAAGGCAACTTCATCAGTAGCTGGTCCCGGTGTTATCCCGTCACCACCAGCGATAGGCGGCAAAATAACTTGCAGGTTTTCTACCCCAGATACCTGATATTTGGCAGGTGCGCGATAGGTTAATGCGGCACGCAAAGCAATCTCCGGCTTTTCATACGCCATACCGATAACCGGCACTAGCGTATTTTGGTTTTCAAAATCTAACGTATAATAGGTCGGCGCTGTCGCAATAGGTCGGCGCTGTCGCCACAGGATTGATAGCTGCTTCATTGATAGCGCCAAAAGTTGCCGCTTCAGTTGGCGTAATCGTGCCGTTATTTTGTTTATTGACCAAATCATAATAAGCGGTAGTCGTTGGTATACCAAAAAGCGCGCCCGCTTCATCGATTACTTGCGAAACAGCGGTAGTCAAACCGACTGGCTGCGCGCCCTTGATATTGCCTTTTAACGTTTGGTACTCAAGACCACCATATAGCCAGACATTATTGCTAATCTTACCGCCGCCCAAAAGCGTGATGCCAGTTGTCTCTACTCGCGCTTCAGTGGTGCCCATGCGATTGTTAAAATACTCCCTGCTGGGTACTCGGTATCGACGCCAAAGGGTTGTTCGTAAATCACTGCCAAGGCCGTATTGGCTGTCGGGGCGATTTTAATGGCGGCGCTGGGCAAATCAAAGTCATCCATCATGTCACCGATTTTATTACCAGCGGCATCGGTGCCTTCTATTTTTGGATCAACATACGCATAAGATAGCTCAGCATAGTTACTCGGCTCAAAAAAAGGCGCGACCGATTGTTTGCTGTATTCGATGCCAGCGGCATGCGCTGAGCTAATAGCGAGACTTAGCGCCGTCAAAGTACCAGCAGTGAGCAAATAGCGCAAAGAACGAGAAAGGGAAGCAGAATTCGTAAATCCTAAAAAAGGCGTTGAGCATGTGATTGTATTTGCGGAAGAAAAGCGCAGCTATTTGGTGCAGAGCGCCAAGAGAGATCGTGAGTTTATTGATATTTTAGAGCAAGTGGATTTGGCTTATTTTTCCTTTAAGCCCATGCCTGCATTCAATGCGCCATATTTTAGAATAAGAATAGGCGAGCTAGGCTGCACCTCAGCGCAAGGATGCATTGCCACCATATTATGGTTTGAAAAACCGACCCATCTACTAGTCGCAGGTGAAACTGCTAAACTTGAAGGGTTTGATTTTACTTGTCATGACAGCTTTGCAGGTGGTATGACACGCTGTACAAAAAATCTCTGGCGCCTTCCTGTGACAGTGGCACCGGCGGTGAAAAATATCGAGACGTTATCATATCGCTTGCGCCAACCGACCACGCTGAAGTTTTATCATTATCAGCCAGACAAAGCATTAGCAGAAGAAAAAAGGCTGAAAGCGCTGATGCCATTTGCCAAGGCGTTTGACATCATTCCCATTCCCATTCCCATTCCCATTCCCATTCCCATTCCCATTCAACTTATCATGGCAGAAGGTGCTAAATAAGTGGCATTGATTAAAAGGCTATTTATCAATTAGAAAAAAGCAATATCTCAGGATTTCAGCATCTTTTTGATAGACAACTCTAAAGACAAATACGTACCAAATAATATCACCACCGAGCCGATAATCGCTGGCGTGTCCAAAGCTTCACCAAGCAGCAGATAGCCTAAAATAATGGCAAAAATCGGTATGACTAAAGTAATGCTGGTCGCGCGCATCGGACCGATACTTTTAATGAGTTGATTCATAAAAATCAGCGCGATGGCGGTAGAAAAGACGCCGATACAAATCACTGACGTCCAAGCAGTGAGGCTAATGGTTTTGCCATAGGGAAACTCATACACCGCTATCGGCAGCATAATTATACTGGCAATGATGAGCGAGCCTGCGGTAATCGCCACCGGCGAGACATCGTATAAATAGTTTCTGGTGATATTGGCGCCGACCGCATAACCGACACAGGCCAATAATGCATAGCCCATCGGTAATAATGAAGAATCAGAAGCAGCGCTTTGGCTACCAAATAAGCTTTCACTCATTAAAATAATCACGCCCACTACGCCAATAATTAAGCCAAGTATCTGCTTTTTTGACAGCCTGTCTTTAAAAAAGGTGCTGGCGATAAAACCGCTCATCATTGGTACGGAGGCATTGAGCACTGCTAACACGCCAGCATTTACTGAGCGCGCCGAAAAAGCAAATAAGATAAAGGGGATAGCGGCAGAAAACAGTCCGACTAGGGTCAAAACTTTCCAGTTATCACGGATGCCTGCTCTGTTTTTTGGGCTGATTAAGACAAAAACCAGCATCACCAAACCGGCAAATACCACCCGCAAACTGGCAAATGCTAGCGAGCCAAATTCTGGCACGCCGACACGGTAAAAAATAAAGGACAGCGACCACATAAAGGACAATGTCATAAAAATAATGAGGTCGCGGTTGGACATGGGTGGATCCTATCAAGCGTTAGACTAAAAAAACCACGATGATAACTTTTTAAACGCTTGAGAGCTGTTGTCTTTTTATACTGTTTGCAGATTTTTTATAGCTTTACCTTATCCAAAATAAAATCAATATCCTTATCGCCGCGCCCTGATAGATTAACCAAAATCGTCTCATCCGCTGACATATCTTTGGCGATTTTCATCGCATAGGCAATGGCATGTGCTGACTCTAAAGCAGGAATGATACCCTCAAGGCGTGATAGCGCCATAAAGGCTTGTAAACATTCTGCATCAGTCGCCGACTCATAGAATGAGCGACTCAGATTAGAAGTTCATGTCCTCAATACCACGGGCGGCATCGATAAAGTTGAGCATTACACTTGCGATAAGCTCTTCCTTAATGCTGGCAGTACGGGCACCTCAGAGCTATTATTAAAAAGCCAAGCGGAAGGCAAGCTTACTAAGCTAAACGAGCATATTGGCCAGCATTGGGGCCCAAACGGTAACATCATGACGGGGCGCAATTTTGTCCACGCCGCGGGCACCACCCAATCGACCATTCCGGTTAAAGGCATCAATATGTGGGACGGCGATAGAGATGGCTCAAAGTACAAAATCTTTGCCGAACTCGCGCCATTACCGCTAGGGCTTGAGACGTGGACGACGCTATATCTCGCCATCACTGACAATCCAGAACGCGGCAATTATTATTATGATAAGACCACCAAAACCATCAAACTGAATTGGAAACGCGAGCAAAACGAGTACTCGATCAATGCTGCTAAAGAGCTGTTAGATAAGCTCGCCAAAGTAAATGGTGGCTCTACTTCAAGCTTATTATTTACCAAAGGCTTCGGCGATAACTTCTGCTATCACCCGCTTGGCGGTTGTGTGTTAGGCTTGGCGACTGATGAAGTTGGTCGCGTTAAAGGGCACGAAAATATCTACGTGCAAGATGGCGCATTAATCCCCGGTAGCGCTGGGGTCAATCCCTATGTGTTTATCACGGGACTTGCCGAACGTAATATGGATAAGATTTTAAGGGAAGATTTTGGGTAGGTTATTAGTAGTGTAGAATTTGCTAACATAATATACACGTTTCTACTAATAGGAATAAGGCTAATGGTAACTTGTGTGTAGGGTCTGTGCTTGTGAGCAAATTCTAGCTTTCCCCTGAACCTAATTTTTTAATTGCTTTATCAATATTTTGTAATTGCTCATTAGTTTTTATTAAACTTTCTGAAATCTTCTTATCCCAGTTTGAATCAGAAATATCTGTTCCGTGAAATGCTTCAACGAAAAGCTGAGACGAACTCGATGATCTATTAAACCAAGTCATAGAATTAGCTCTTCTGTACTTAGCTTTAACTATAATATTATTACCTCCAATATATTTTTTTAACCCTCCATATTGCCCCCAAGAAATAATAATTTTTTGGTTAGGGGCTAAGAAAGGAATTCCATCTACGATAGGCCCAGATATCATTGTTTTTGGCATGCTCTGAGGTTCTTCTATAGTGAAAGCTTTTTCAGGTAAATCTCTAGACGTTTCAAAACTTATATTTTCTGCTGGCCCTTTACCTATGTTCTCAATAATTAAAATAATAAGTGATGGTCGCTTTTTATCTGTATCTACATAAACAATAACTTCTGGATCGGTTGACGAACGGTAGACCGCATAAGTTATGGCAGCTGAGGCCGTTGCTATTAAAGCTATAAACACAGATATCCAATTTGCCAAATCTATTTGCATGCATAACTCTCCAACTAAGTTAAAACTGTGTTTATTCTAAACATTTTCTTTCCACTCGCTCATTCGTCGTTGAGATATTTCTACAGCACTGTCGGAAAACAGTTCAGGATAGCGAAGTATTACTGCTTCGAAAGCATAGGCTTCCAAGCCCATCTCTAATAATGCGGTATAACCTTTTGTCTCAGATTTACGATCAACGGCGCGCTCGACAGCATTAATTATTCCGTATTTTTGAATCATTGGCCAAGTTCTAGATGCGCGTGTTTTCTTACCATTTTTGGCACTTAGCACCTCTTCATAAGCATAGACTGCTTTTATAGCTTCTTTCTCTGCCGACGTTTCAGCACCATAGTTTTCAGCTTTTAAGTGAATAGCTCGTTCTTTTGCTTGTTTTACCAAATCTTCTCTGCCTGCATTCAAAGCATTTTTAGCAAAAATCTCACATTTCTTAGGAGTGTCTAAGTTTTTTATCCTTTCATCCATAACCAAGTCTCTTCTTATGCATCAGTTAGCTGGTTTGAACCAATGCTATTTGTTACTTAATATCAGTCGTAATCATAACAGAAAGACTAAAAATAAGTTAACTTCTTAAAACCTCAGACTTAAACCGCTCCCATACCACACACCCATTGAATTCCAACCACGCATCGGCAACAATGACAGTATCTATTGATAACATTCAATCTAGAATAATTATTCAAGAAAAAGGATAAGTAATGAAACTGCGCATCTTAAAATCTGCCGTGACCAACCCTTGGTTTAACCTCGCGACCGAGGATTGGATATTTAATACGCTCAATCCCGACTCGCACACGCTATTTTTATGGCGCAATAGCGAGACCGTGGTCATTGGGCGCTCGCAAAACCCATGGGTAGAATGCAAAATCGATAAGATGGAAGCCGATGATGTATTTTTGGCGCGGCGGCAGAGTGGCGGTGGCGCGGTGTTTCATGATTTGGGCAATACCAACTTTACCTTTTTATCACCCAAAGTTGACTACGATCAAGAAGCGAACTTTACCATCATTATTAATGCACTAAAAAAGTTGGGCATAGACGCAGATTTATCGGGGCGTAACGACATGCAAGTCGGTGATAAGAAAATATCAGGCAGCGCCTTTAAACATGCCGCCGATCGCAGCTTTCATCACGGCACGTTACTGGTCAATGCCAATATGCAAAAGCTCGGCGATTATCTCAACCCGCATCCGCTAAAACTAAAAGCCAAAGGTATCAAATCTGTCCGTGCTCGCGTCGCCAACTTGGTTGAGTTTAATGAGTCTATTAACCACGAAACTTTATCCGCTGCGATTATCGAGGCGTTTTGTGAATATTATCGTGACAAAGATTATGGCGACACTACGCCAGTAGAAGAATTGGATGAAGCCAGCCTCGCCAAGCAGCCTAACCTGAACAAATACTATCAGCAAATGGCAGATTGGGACTGGCGTTTTGGTAAGACGCCTGAATTTAGCCATCATATCGAGACGCGATTTGATTGGGGCATTATTGATTTGCACCTTGATGTGAAACAAGCAGTGATACGCGATGTTGTCATTTTCTCTGATGCGCTAAACGTTGAGTTGATTGATTTGTTAAAAGAGACATTGACTGACATTAAATATAATAGACATGAAGTAAAAGCCACGCTTGCTGAATTAAGCAAAGCGCATCCTGATTTGGCAGCGCAAATTGATGATGTCTCTAATTGGTTAATTGGCGAGATGGAAGGTTAGATTTTTGCTTGTTATTTATAGTGAGTAAAGAGTTTCTATTTCTTATTACCGTCAGCATTTTAATCGCCTTTATACTTTGCATGGATTAAGCTTGCTGCCTAAATCACACCCTTAGATAAACTTAAGTTTGATATTTAACGCTCTAGCCATCTATAATGTCAGGCAAATAATAGACTCGAGTTAAGAGTTTACACTTTGGGCATTTAAGCAAGGTAGCACTATGGCAGCCTATATCACCGTCGGCGCAAAGACCTCTCACGGTGGGACGGTCATCTCCGGCTCACCGCGCACCACTCATAACGGCATCCCTGTTGCCCGTAAAGGCGATAAAGTCATCTGTAAAAAGTGTAAAAAGGTCACCACTATTGTTAGTGGTGATGCTTCCTTTATCGTCGATGGTGCGCCTATCGCACGTGGTGGCGATGTCACCAGCTGCGGCGCGAAGCTGATTGCGACTCAGCAAGCGTTTGCAGAGTCTGACTTTGATGTTGGCAGTATTGCGCAGGCAGAACCTTTGGTGTTTCCTAAAACTGATCCAGAAACTGTACTTTCTAACTTTGCAGCTTCTGACAACAAAGATTCTGAAGATGAAATGTCTGATGAGGAGTTAGGGATTTGGGTTGACGTATCTACTGAACAAGCATTGAAAGACGGTGGGCTTTGGGCAGGAGCAGGTACTCCTGAAGAACTAATTTATCAAGAACGTCTTAATTCTCTATGGGTAGATGTCAATGGTGATCGTGCGAAATACCATGAAGGTGTGCAAAAAATTGGAGATGAAGCGGGATTGGTTTTTGATATTATGTCATTTCCGCTAGGTTGGGGTGCTCTATCTGCTAAGACTAGCGTTAAAGCTGGACAGTACGTGATTCGAAAACGAGCGTTAAGTAATAACAATATCTACAGAGACTCTGAAAAAGGTTTCGACTGGACTTCTACTAAGAAAAGATCTCCTAATACAAACCTAGCAGAGCATTGGAGTAAACATAGCAAAGAATTTCCTGAGCTAAAATCTCAAAATGACTACTATCGTCATGCTCAAGAGTTTGTGAGTGACCCTCCGCGTGGAACTTTAAATAAAACAAGAAAGAATGGTGATACGGTTTTATATAATCCGAAAACAAACACATTTGCCGTCAAAACGAAAGATGGTGCACCTCGAACAATTTTTAAGCCTGATGCTTCCACACATCCCCACTCAACTAATTTGGAATATTTTCATGCTCAATAGAGAGTTACACAGTTGTAAAATATGCGGTTACTATGATGAGGATTTCTTGCCATGGGGTCTAGACGGTGAATTCCCATTATATGAAATATGTCCTTGTTGTGAAGCGGAGTCTGGTTATGAGGACTTTACCTTAGAATCCATTATTCATAATCGTAACAAGTGGGTTGAATCTCCAAAATTTAGATCGAATGAGAAATATAGAGAACAATTAGTTAACTACTTGGAATATTTAAAACAGATTAAATAACCTAGTTTTGAAAAATATAATTAAGTATGTAGGAAAATAATCAGTGAAAATAAGAGGTAAAGAGTATAAGTTATCTGATATTTCACTTATTGCTTTCGTTATTATTTTATTTATATGGACTGTAGACTTAGAACCAAATAAAGAGCTTGAAATATACCAACAAGAATTGGTTGAGAAAGAAAGCTGGCTTATATCCGAACTTGATAATATTGCTAAGTTTATGAACTTCAAAGTAAGCGATAATATTCATTCTAATAGGGATGTATGGTACACATCCAGATATGCAAGCCCCGAGTTTGAAAAGAATAGACTATTACATTTACATGGCTTTCTTCTTAAAGAAGGCTGGGTAGATATGACTTATAAAATTGACAGAAATGATTATATAGCTAATACCTCAAGTAGATCTGATAAAACAGCCAAACGTGTCCGTATTCTATGTAAGGATAAAGCTACCATTTTTATGTATATGACTGACATGCAAAATGATTACATTATTGATTTATTTAAAGCTCGTACTTTGGTGGAGCTTAAGTATGATTATAACCTTCCTTGCTACAATTTAGGTCAATAATAGCTTTTGAATTATACATCGTAAAATTAAACTCTTTGAGCTAATACTTAATCAGTTTTCTACTACAAGACTTTGTAACAAACTACCTAGGAGAGCATTAATGCATCTAAAAAAACATAACGTCCTAGCTCAGTCTTTATTACTGACCACGTTATTCTCTGTATTTGATGGCTGCTGCTTGCTCAGCAGAGCCATCAAATACAGAGATACTTTCCAACCAAAATGCACCTGCTGAAATATACGAACTCGTGCTAGCCTACTACGAGGGCGACTCAGTTACTGTAGGTAATGACAAAGCTTTTGAACTGTTTCAAAAAGCTGCTTGATCAAGGGTTACGCTCGTTTAAGTCAATTTACGGATACTTGAATTCTGCCATTTTCGAAAAAAAGATAAAAATATAGCTGAACCAATCAACGCCATAAACATATCAGACTGCGTATCCCAGACATAACCTTGCGTGCCCAAAAAAGCTTCTGCATCGCTGCCAATGGCTAACGCTACCCACCATTCTATCAGCTCATAAAAAGCACTAAACGCCAAACAAACGGACATCACAAAGACCAATAACCAACGCTCATTTTTCACCACATTTAAGCGCAGTAAAATTTCTCTCACAATCCCTGCCGGTACAAACCCCTGAACGAAATGCCCCAATTTATCATAGTGATTGCGCTCCCAACCAAACCAGTTGGCGATAGTATCAAACAGAGGTACTTCAGCATAAGTATAATGACCGCCTATCATTAATACGATGCAGTGCAGCAATATTAAGGAATACGTGAGCCTTGATAGGGTAAATCTTTGATAAGTCGCGGCTAGTATGCTCAAACCAATCAGCGCGGGCGCAACTTCCAAAACCCAAGTGAAATAATCTTTAGGTGCAATACCCGACCAAATCAGCACCGCAAAAAATACCACTAACCAAATGATCTTAAGCGAGCCATCATGCTCTCTATTTTTATTTGAATGATTCATGAAGGTTTTAATATTCCTTGTTAAAAATAGAAACTTTTATCACTATGCTTATTTTTCTGATTATTAATGATGTGTGATGGACTTAGCAAGTTATGCTATTGCTCACTTGCCTTATAAATAAACTCAAATTACTGCTTTAGTGGTAGATTATCCAACATCGTCTTCACCTCAGTCACATATTGACCCAAATCTGGCTCTAAATGAAAACCTTCTACTGGAGTGGGTAAGCCTTTTTGTTTACCTAGCCTGACGATAATCACGTTCTCTTCTGGCAAAACTAATACGCGCTGCCCTAAATGACCAAGCATGGCATAAAACGGAATCGGACTATCCATATCCGTCCATACCGAATGGCCGTAAACTTGCGCTTGCCCGTCTGCGAATGCATCCACGTTTGGCGTAATCATAAAATCAACGTGCGCTTTACTAAGTAATTGCTCGCCTTGCCACTCACCACCATTTAATAATAGCTGTCCAAATTTGGCAAAATCTAATGCGCTGGCATTGAGACAGCAATATACTTTTTCGATGCTCGAAGCACCATCAAGCGACCAATAAGCATCGCCTCGCATGCCGAGAGGTTGCCAAAATTTCTCTTCTAAATAGCTAGAAATAGTATAGCCATGCGGCGCAAGCGCTCGCGATAAAGCTATGCCAAGCATTTGCGTATCGCCTGATGAGTATTCAAACTGGCCGCCACATTCTTCTACAAACTTACGATTGACCATTTGCTTGACCAAGTCATGACCATAATAGGATTCAGCCGTCGGGTTGATGGGAAAGTAATAATCTTCCGTCCAATCATAGCCCGAGGTCATCGCCGAGAAATCTGCTAAGGTACAGTTCTGCGCATATTGATTGTCCGCATATTCAGGTAGCCACTTGGTAATTGGTTCATCAATGCTTGATATATAACCATCTTCTACCGCTTTGAGATACAGCATGGTAGTGACAGTTTTTGCCATAGAAAAGCTATTGGTGTGCGAATCAGCACCATAACCTTGCCAGTAGTTTTCGTACAGCAGTTTGCCGTCTTTGATAATGGCAAAGGCAACGGTTTCATCGGTATCTAAAGCATTTTGCAAAGTCGGCGTGAGTTTGACCTGCTCAAAGTTGGCAACTTTTTCCCATTCGATAGTATCTTTAGCGCGGATAGTGCGATTAACAAAATCGACATAATCGTCAATATTGGCAGTGTTTTCACCTTTAAGATAAGTAAGCTGTAGCCCTCGAAAGATATAAGCGTTACCCGTCACTACTAAGCTCAAGCTGGTAATAATGAGTAGCGCTACAATAGGCAAAACGATCCATTTAAACAGGGTCTTTAACACTACCATTATAAAATCCTTTTTTGATGGCGTGAGTAATGAGTACGATTGAGTATCGCTGATGGGTTAGCGTAGCATTTATAGGTTATTTACGAGTGACAATGCTATATTCATATTCAGCTTTAGAACAATGGTAACAATTTTCGAAATTAAGCATTAAACGATGAGAGTAACATGAAAAAATCAACCGTAATTATTATTACTACTTTAGGTGTTTGTCTACTATCTAATCATGCAAACTCAGCAAGTTTTGATTGTAAAAAAGCCAGCACTTGGGTAGAAAAAACTATTTGCCAAAGTCCTGAGCTTTCTAAGCTCGATGACGCAATGGCGAAGAAATATAGAGCTAATCTCAATGATGGAGCTAACGAAGAAGACAGCGAAAGCTATAAAAACAATGTGATTATAGATCAAAAATTATGGTTAAATTTTCAACGAAATACCTGTAAAGATACTAAGTGCCTTAAACGTGAGTATGAAGAACATATCGGAGAAAAGACAGATTCTAACTGGAACGATGATTTAGATTCTTCTGATTTGCCTAATAAAAATGCGTTTGGAGAATTTTCTAAAAACTTCCAGATTTCAATCTATAATTTAGATGGTCAGCGCAAAAATACTTTGCAAGACGCAACGAATACTTTATCTATTAATAAGGTTGATAATAAACCTCATCTTTCTGTAATTGAAAGTGACTTAGTTTTTAATAACTTACACACCTGTGGAATTGAAGAAAGTATTGCAACATGGTCACGGAACCACTGGGCGATTCATGATAATAGTCAAGATAAAGAAGTTAGGTTAAGGTTGTATCCTGCACTCTATCAAGGTAAAAGTCAGTTACTCTTAAAAGACGTTGATTATCAATTTAGTTCAGGGCGTTGTGGGGTGCGCGGCTATTTTGACGGAATTATATTAGAGCGAGAGTAAATAACTTTGGACTAGAAATATACTCTAAAAGCTTAAAACCTAGAAACAAAAAAACGGCAGGAAATTGCTCCCCTGCCGTCTGCGAATCTTACACTACGACTTTAAATCATCAATTATATCGCTGCCGCAACCTCAGCACCATCACGAATTGCACGTTTAGCATCCAGCTCAGCCGCTAGCTTTGCACCGCCGATTAGATGGTATTGTGCATCTGGTGCATCACCGACATTTGGCATCAGCTCAACCACTGATTCTTGACCGGCACAGACCACGATGCTATCGACACGTAACAGCTGGCTTTGACCTTGATTGTTAGTAATCCAAATACCTTCGTTGGTAATTTTGTCGTACTGCGCACCTGATACTTGGATGACGCCATGCGACTTAACATGAGCACGATGCACCCAGCCCGAGGTTTTATTGAGCCCACTGCCCAAGCGACCTTTAGTACGCTGCATTAAGTACACTTGGCGTACAGGTTTGATGCCTTCAGGTTTAATCAAGCCGCCATCTGCCTGATAGTTAGTATCAGACGTCACGCCCCACTCTTCGCGCCAATCGCTGATTGACTGCGGTTTTGGACGATAGCTTGGGTCTTTTAGCAATTCAGGACCAAGCTCATCTAATGGCTGCCCATGATTGGCGGTTAGATATTCACTAACATCAAAGCCGATACCGCCCGCACCGATGACCGCGACGGTTTCACCAACGGATTTTTCACCAGAGAGCAATTCAGCATAGCTAATGACTTGTGGTAAATCTGCACCTTCTAACTTGCCTTTTAGGCTTCTAGGAACAACGCCAGTTGCGACGATGACATGATGGAACTTGGCCTTCTCGAGCATATCTTTATCGACTTTGGTATTAAGTTTAATCTCAACGCCTAAGTGCTCAAGCTCATTGATATAGTAGCGAATGGTTTCAAAGAACTCTTCTTTACCAGGTATGACTTTGGCATAATTAAACTGCCCGCCCAAGATATCTTTTGCTTCAAATAAAGTGACGTCATGACCACGCAAAGCTGCAACATGAGCGGCTGACATGCCCGCGACACCGCCACCGATGACCGCTACTTTTTTAGGCTTTTTGGTTTTCTTATAAACCAATTCTGTCTCATAGCAGGCTTGTGGGTTGACCAAACAGGTTGAGCGTTTATTTTCAAAAGTATGGTCAAGACAGGCTTGGTTACAGGCGATACAGGTATTGATACGATCGGCTTGACCTTCTTTAGCTTTGTTGACCCAATGCGGATCGGCTAAGAACGGACGCGCCATCTGAATCATATCCGCTTGCCCACTGGCAACGATTTCTTCCGCTGTTTCTGGCATATTGATACGGTTGGCTGCCATCATTGGAATATTAATATGCTTTTTAATTTCAGCAGTGAAATCAACAAACGCCGCGCGTGGTACGCTAGTGACAATGGTCGGTACGCGCGCTTCATGCCAGCCAATTCCAGTATTCATAATGGTCACGCCCGCTTCTTCTAGCGCTTTAGCAACGGTAATGACTTCATCCATGACGTTACCGTCTTTGACCAAATCAATCACTGACAAACGGAATAGGATAATAAAATCTTCACCCGTTGCTTCGCGAACTGCTTTGACCACATCGACCGCAAACTTCATGCGATTTTGGATATCACCGCCGTATTCGTCGGTACGTTTATTGACATGACGCGATAAAAACTGATTGAGCAAGTAACCTTCAGAGCCCATGATTTCAACGCCATCATAACCCGCTTGTTTGGCAAGTTTGGCACAGCGCGCATAGTCTTTAACGGTTTGTTCGATATTTTTGATGCTCATCTTACGCGGTTTAAACGGCGAGATTGGCGATTTAATCGGGCTTGCTGACACGGCAAACGGATGATAACCATAGCGACCACTGTGCAAGATTTGCATGATGATTTTGCTGTCATATTTATGCGCCGCACGGGTGACGCGTTGATGATTAATGACGTCAGCGCGGGTGTTCATGGTGCCGCCAGCAGGGAGCAACCAGCCTTCGCGATTGGGCGATATGCCCCCGGTAATCATCATCGCCACGCCGCCTTTGGCACGTTCGGCAAAATACGCCGCCAGCTTGCCGTAATTATAAAAACGGTCTTCAAGCCCCGTATGCATCGAGCCCATCACCATGCGGTTTTTAAGTGTAGTAAAGCCCAAATCCAGCGGCTCAAATAAATGCGGGTAGTACTCGTTGGTGCTGGCGGTCTCAATGGTATTGGCAGTGCGGCTGGCGGTCATATCATTTTCCTTATGAATGAATTAACAAACTACGTTCTGAAAACAGAAAAGTCACGGGATTTAGCGTTGCTGCTATCGTAACACACCGCTATTATCATCAGCTATGCGGACAAGCGACTGATGAGTGAGCACTATCTTGATACCAATCCTAGACAGTCAGATGTTTACCTCGACTTTATGGCTTTTATTAAGCAAACCTCATAAAACCCGCCCAATTTTTGGGGCGATTGGCTATAATAGCGTGAGCGTTGTCAATATTTAACGTGTTTTATAACGACCGTTTTTATGACAATTGTTTTTATGACAACGGCTTCTATAATAGCCGCTTCGCTAAATCCCTGCACCATCGAATACCCGCAATACGATAAAGGACTATCCCCATGACAGACTTTCACACCGGTCTTGGCAAAAACGCTGCCAATCACCAACCGCTGACCCCTATCGATTTTATTATCCGCAGCGCGCAGGTTTATCCTGACAAGACTGCAATTATCTACGACGACCTAGAGCACAATGAGCTCACGCAGACATGGCAACAGACTTATGATCGCTGTCGTCAATTGGCCGATGGTCTGCGTAAATTGGGTATCGATAAAAATGACACGGTGGCGGTGATGATGCCGAACACGCCAGCGATGGTCGAATGCGCCTTTGGCGTGCCAATGTCAGGCGGCGTGCTTTGTACCCTTAATACCCGACTTGATATCAATGCCCTAACCTTTTGCCTGCAACACTCTGAAGCCAAAGTATTGATTTTAGACAGCGAGTTTGCTGAGCATGCTGAGATTATTGATGAAGCTTTTCCCAACCTCAACGTGATTCATGCGACCGATAAAGCGCTTGATATCGAGCGTTTTGGCAGTATGAGTTATGAAGAGTTAATCGCCAGCTCAGACAATTTGGATAATTGGGAAAAACCGCTCGATGAATGGGATGCCATTGCGCTCAACTATACCTCTGGCACCACTGGTAAGCCCAAGGGCGTGGTCTATCATCATCGCGGTGCCATGCTCAATGCCGTGTCTAATATTTTAGATTGGGATATGCCCAAGCATCCCATGTATCTATGGACGCTGCCACTATTCCATTGTAATGGTTGGTGTTTCCCATGGACCATCGCTGAGCGCGCGGGCGTCAACGTCTGCTTACGTAAAATTGACGCTGATTTGATTTTGCAGCTGATTGCCAAGTATAAAGTCAGCCATTATTGCTCAGCGCCCGTGGTGCACAATATGATTGCCGGCGGTAAGCCTGAGTATAAAGAAGCCATTAACCATGAAGTCAAAGGCTGGGTCGCTGGTGCACCGCCGTCTGAAACTATGCTCGCTGCTATGGAAGCCATGGGCTTTCATATCTCACATGTTTATGGCCTCACCGAAGTTTATGGTCCGGTCACTGTTTGTGCTGAGCAAGAAGAATGGGATGCGCTTGATGTCGCTGCTCGTGCGCAGAAAAAATCTCGTCAAGGAGTGACCTCGCATTTGATGACAGGCTTTGAGCTGTTTAAACAAGGGACCACTGAACCCGTTGCTGCTGATGGCGAAGAGATGGGCGAGCTGGCACTGCGCGGTAACATGGTGATGAAAGGCTATCTTAAAAGCCGAAAAGCCACTGAAGAAGCCTTTGCCGATGGTTGGTTCCGTACCGGTGATTTGGGCGTCAAATACCCTGACGGCTATATCAAAATCATGGATAGGCTTAAAGACATCATCATCTCAGGTGGCGAAAATATCTCTAGTATCGAAGTCGAAAACGTCTTATATAAAATGCCGGAAATCCAAAGCTGTGCGGTCGTTGCCGCGCCGCATGATAAATGGGGCGAAGTGCCCATCGCCTTTATCGAAATTCATGCTGGTAGCACTTTGCAACGCGATCATGTCATGGAGCATTGCAAGCAATATTTGGCTGGATTTAAAGTGCCGAAATATATTATCTTTGCTGAAATTCCGAAAACTAGTACCGGTAAAGTACAGAAGTTTGAGCTACGCCAAGCCGCCAAATCATTGGCGCACGAAACGCCAAAAGTTACGGCTAGCGCTAAATAATAGCTTTTGAAAAACTTGCACTTTGAGCAATTTGCATAAAACAGGGTCAGTCTTATGATTAGGCTGACCCTTTTTTCTTGAACTAAGAACGTAAAACTTATTCTTGTAGACAGTCTGCTATAAAATAAACACAGAGCTACTGGTATTCATTTTGCGCAGCCTCTGTCTGGGTAGGCACAGCAAGCAAGGAAAATGAATACCAGTAGCGCGTTATCATACTTGTACTAATTTTATTTAGGACTGACTATAGCCAAACAACTAATTCAGCTTTGGTTCAAGCCATTGATAAACCAACATACCCATTATCATTGCTGGAATAAAGACATACGCTTGCCATTGTCCTGTCCCAAGTAGCACGATACCCGGTCCTGGGCAGATACCCACAAGTCCCCAACCGATACCAAACATCATCGCGCCGATTAGCAACTTTTTATCAATCACCGTCTTACTTGGCAATAAGATAAAAGTGCCCACCCAGCTGGTCTTTTGCCATTTGGCTAATTGCACACCGATTATCGCTACTATTAAACCGCCGCCCATCACCAGTGCCAAGGAGATATCCCACGCGCCAAAGACGTCCAAAAAGCCTTGTACTTTAGCAGGGTCGGTCATCCCTGATATCAGCAGTCCAAAACCGAATAATAATCCTGCTACTAATCCAATTATATTTTTTAGCATTTTTTCTCACACCTAATGTATTAATCCAAGCGGTTATAAATAACGTGCTGTCTATGCGATTTTTAAATCAAACCCAAAACATGGCGACCGATATAAACGGTTAAGATACCAAACAACATAAAGGTCACTGTCGCCGCCATCGAACGTGGTGACAGTCGCGCATTACCGCAAATACCATGTCCGCTGGTACAGCCTGAACCGAGACGCGTGCCAAAACCAACGAGCAGCCCTGCCGCAATTAATAACGGTATAGAAGCACTTACTTCTATCGCTGGTAACGGCTTGACCAAACGATATAATAACGGCGAGACGATAAGACCGGCGATAAATAAAACCTGCCACATCTCAACGCGCTTGGGTTTTAAGAGGCTTGAGAAAATACCACTAATCCCCGCAATACGGCCAACACCTAACAGCAAAATGGCAGTCGCCACCCCTAGCATCAGTCCGCCTACTAAGGAGATTGGCGTAAATGCCTGCCAGTCTATTTGTATACTCATAATGTTTACCTAAGCCAATTTTATCAAACACAGTTTTAAATTCGTTTTATATAAATACATTATATAATAAAATATAATAAATAGGTAAAAAAATACTGAGATCTGTTTAACAGAACTCAGTATTGTTACCTAACTTATAGTAAAAATTATGCAGGCTGCTCTGCCAATACTTCATCAAGCGCTTTTTCAAAACGTTGTACCGCTCCGTCGACATCGGTCAATTTATCAAGACCAAATAGACCTAAACGGAAAGTTTTAAAGTTCTCAGGCTCGCCTACTTGTAGCGGGACACCAGCGGCGATTTGCATGCCAGCTTCAGCAAAGGCGCTACCTTTATGCATGTCATCACGGTCAGTATAAGCAACGACAACACCCGGTGCTTCAAAACCTTCTGCCGCCACGCTTTCAATGCCTTTGTCCGCCAATACTTTACGAATACGCTTACCAAGCTCCCACTGCGCCTCGCAAAGTTTATCAAAGCCGACTTCCTTAGCTTCATGAACGGTATCGCGGAACTGGCGTAAGCTATCGGTTGGCATGGTTGCATGATAAGCGTGACCGCCATTTTCATAGGCGCGCATGATATTTAACCACTGTTTTAAATCTAAGCTAAAGCTATCAGATTCAGTGCTCTCTACTTTTTGCACAGCCGCGTCGCTGAGCATCACCAGACCTGCGCCCGGCGTGCTGCTCCAGCCTTTTTGCGGCGCGCTAATCAGCACGTCAATACCCAAGTCTTTCATATCAAGCCAGACGCAACCCGAGGCAATACAGTCAATGACCAATAGACCGCCAACGCTATGAACAGCCTCGGCCAATGCTTTGATATAGTCTTCTGACAAAATTATGCCTGATGAGGTTTCAACATGAGGGGCAAAAACGATGGCTGGTTTTGTGTCTTTAATTTTAGCAACCGCTTCATCGATAGCAACTGGAGAAAACGGCTTTGGCGTCTCACCCTCTTCACGATTGGCAGTCAATACTGTAGACGACTTGGCAATTTTGCCCTTGTCTAAAATTTGCGTCCAACGATAGCTAAACCAACCGTTACGGATAATCAGGCAGTCTGCATCATTGGCCAATTGACGCGCCACCGCTTCCATGCCGTAAGTACCAGAACCAGGTACAATCGCCACCGCATCAGCGTTATAGACTGACTTTAGGTTGCTAGACAAGTCATTCATTACTTGCTGAAAGACTTTTGACATGTGGTTTAAGGCGCGGTCAGTATAGACCACCGAATATTCTAATAAGCCGTTTGGATCAATATCTTGACGTAATGCAGTCATAGGACGCTCCTAGTTTATAGTTAGGCAATATAGGTATTGGCAAATTTTAGTGATAACGAGCCAAATACTATGATAGATAGTATTTATCGGGCACTCATATCGAGTAACCATCGAGAGTATGACGCAGAGTTGACGATATAGCGCTTTATCCTAGCGCTATTGCCGTTGACGAGTATGTCGTGTGCGCTTTATTTTTATTTTAAACAGTACTACTATTCTAAACAGTACTACAGACGATAGGCGCGCCATTATCAGACCGTGAATGACAGCCTATTGAAACATCAATACTGAGAATTAATGAAATGAGAAGATATTAAGAGGCAATTGATAAAATTAGACTTTGAAAAAAAAGCCAAAATCAATTAGTTAAAGGATTATTAGAAATAACCGCTGCCACATAACCAAAAATTATCGCCACTTAATACACTCATAACAACTTGATATTAGCACTGATAATGCAGGTTGACAACGCTCAGCTTGCATAAGTTGAAAGCTTAGCTAATTTATGATTTTTGAAGAGAAACCGTTTCAAAAGGAAGAGTTTTAAAAGAAACGGTTTTAAGAGAAATAGTAAGAAAAACAATTAGTGAATTAAAAGGAGTAATGATTACTGACGACGACCACGATGCGCGTCTTGTAATCCCGAGACCACAAAATCTAGCAATTCATTGTCACCTTCGCGTGCCGCTTTGCGCATCAACTTCGAGGGCGCATGGGTCAGCGTCTGGGTTAAACGCCGCGATAGCTCAGTGATAATAGCTTCAGGGCTGGCGTTATCTTGTTGCAGCTTAGCAATGGATTCATGCAGCAGCTTATCGACTTGGTCATGGGTGCGCGCGCGATATTGTTGAATCTCTTTACCAACTTGGCGCACTTGAAAGCGCCGATCCATCTCGACCACCAACTGACTGACCAGCAGCTCAGCATCGACCGCTGCTTGCCGGCGCTGCTCAATATTACCAGCAATCACGTGTTGCAAGTCATCAACAGAATACAAATACACATCGTCGATACGGCTAATGGTAGAGTCGATATCGCGCGGCACCGCCAAGTCAATCATCAGCATCGGCTGATAACGCCGGCTTTTAAGCGCGCGCAAGGTCATGGTCTTATCAATTAATATATCCATACTGCCGCTACAACTACTGACGATATCAGCTTCTGCCAATACTTGCGGCAACTCTTGCAGCGATTTCACTTCTACCATACGCTCGGGTCGACGCAATTCGGCGGCCAACGCTTCGGCGCGCTCAGGATTGCGGTTACAAATAATGACCCGCCCGACCCCAAGCCCAGCGATATGGGTTGCCACCAAGCGATTCATCTCGCCTGCCGCAACAACCAATAACGTGCGATTGGGCAAATCGTCAAATATCTGCGTCACCAATTTGGCTGCAGCATAGCTCAGCGATACTGCTTGAGCGCCGACTTTGGTTTCGTTACGCACGCGTTTGGCAGCAGCAAATACTTGGTCAACAATCCAGCCGAGCTGATTGCTGAGCGCCTTTTGGTCTTGCGCCAAATGCACAGAACGTTTGATTTGACCGAGTATCTGCGGCTCACCCAATATCATCGAGTCAAGACCAGCGGCGACTCGCAGCCAATGAGTCAGCGCATGAGTATCACGGTGCACATACAGGTAAGGATCAATCTCGTCCAAAGGTAACTGTTTAAAATCCGCCAGCCACGCTTTAATTTTTAAGATATGTGCGCTGATTGCCGCGGCAGAAGGCTGAGTACTGACAGCATTATGGCTGGTGATGGCAGTTTGCTGCGCTGCTAAAGCCGCGCCTGATTCTGGCGATGCTAAGACTTGCGGAACCAGCGCATAAATCTCAGTACGGTTGCACGTCGAGACAATCACGCTACCATCGGTGAAGCGCTCTAGCTGCTGAAGGGCAATATTCACATCGTCACCGACAAGCGCCAAGCGCTCTCGCAGAGCGACTGGTGCGGTTTTGTGATTGACCCCAATGACCACTAATCTCATTATTGATAGACCATAAATATAACGTTTACCTGCTAGCCAAACGCTTTTAGAATGTGAAAAAACCTATTCAATCAGCAGTGCTAAAAAACAGTTTTTCACAGACAGCGCTTGCTAAACTGGCTGTGAAAAAACGTCTTTAATTAATACTTGCCAATATAAACGTCTAAAAAGCGCCTATTATATCATTATTGCTGGCTTTATTTAACAAGCAGCGTTGGGCGATGGTATTTGTCTGTATCTGGGCATGGCGACGATAAATCAACTGCTCCAAGGCTTTAAAATAAATGCCAGTGTTATTTGTCTAACTTAAAAACGCTGGTTTACTAGCAGATGTTTAAGCTATCAGATTTTATTGAACGCTACTTAAAGTCATTTATCGTCATTAATTAATCGCCTAAATATTGTTAGTATTTGAGTAACATAGGCGCTATTGTTTATCGCTTTCATCTGCTCTTATAATGGTAATGACGAATACTTATTTAAAATAATGACAATAAAATCCTCCTGTTAGAATGCAAGTGGACTAATGGGGAAATATTGCTCGCTAGATTTTTTGGGTCATCCTTTAGACTGCAACCTATGTATAATGATCAATCTCGCCTCCGCGCCTTATTGCAAGCCACCATAGAGCGCCTATGCCAGCGTTATAAGCTAACCTTGTCGTTGGCCATTTGTCTATGCCTAGGATTACCCGCCCACGCCAAGTATGTCAGCCCGGCGTTGACCGCTCCCATATTAAACACTGATTTGGCCAATTCGCCTACAACTTCACCAGCCAAGAAAAGCGATATCATTGGTCATACTGCTCATGAAATACCTTCTCAACTACCGTCTACTGAGCAGTCTCAGCTAGCAGAAACCGATACTTCTGTAAGCAATCTAGTAGCATTTAGCCCAGCACAATCTGAGCTTGGTGAGCCAAGTTTATACGCGCTGTTGGATGCCGAGTTTGCCGCAGATCGCGATAATAATAAGCGCGCGCTAACTATTTATAAGCAGCAATCTTTTAAACAAGATGCAACTGCGGTATTTGAGCGCGCCCTAAGCTTGTCTTTACGTAATGAAAGCGTTGAGGATTCATTGCGCTTTGCCAAAACTTGGCAAGACCAAAACCCCGACCACGTGCCCGCTTGGTTCTATGTGGCGCATTTGGCCCTGCGTGCGCACGACTATGAATTGGCGGGCGCCACTCTAAACCGCATTTTAAACTATGACCCGCGAGCCGATCTGAGCGAAATACTGATTGGCATTTATCCCAATACCGATGAAGACAAACGCGAGTTGCTTGCCGCTTTGCAACCTATCGATAGCGAGCAAAACGCTTCGCTTTCGGTATTAAAGGCTGGTTTACTGTATCAATTTGATGAGCCTGAGGTCGCTATTGTCCATATCGATCGTGCCCTCGCGCGTCAGCCAGATTATGTGCCTTTTATCACTTTAAAAGCCGACATCTTACGCAAGACCAAGCCATCAGCAGCCGTGCTTGATTATATTAACCAAGCGCGCCTACGTAACCCTGATAGCAAGAGCTTATACTTATATGAGATTCGTTATTTACTCGATTTGCGGCAAAGTGAGCAGGCTTGGCAGCTATTATTTGATGCACACGGGCGCTTTGCTGATGATGACGAAATCACTTTGCTCGCCGCGCTGGTGAGCTTGGACGTTGAAGAATACGCCAGCGCCGACCAGCTGCTTAATATCTTGGCTAAAAATCCGGGTTATCTTGACCAAGCCTATTACTACCTTGGCATCAGTGCCGAGCGCCAGCAACGCTTTGAGCAAGCAAAACACTATCTCAATGGTGTGATGCAAGAGGACTTGGTGTTAGAAGCGCGGCGAAAAGTGGTGTCGTTTGAGCTGCTAAATGACGACGTCGATGCAGCCATTGCTACTTTAGAGAAGCTGCGTAAAAACTTTAGCATCTTCGCGCCTGACAGCTTTGTCATGCAAGCGGATATCTTATGGCAGCAAAATGAGCCCGAGGAAGCGCTACGGTTATTAACGCGCGCCAGCCGCAAATATCCTAATAATGAGATGCTGCTATTTGCCCGCGCCCAGCTGCTTGACGACAAAGACGATTATATCGTCAAACGTACCTTATTGAACCATTTGCAAACGCTCGACCCAACCAACCTTGCTTATCAGCTTAGCTATGCGCAGTTATTGCTCGCCAATGAACGCAGCTCCAAGCAAGGTTTGGCGCTAGCAACGGCTATCATTCAAATCCGTTATGATGACCCGCGCTATGACAATGAGCTGCATTTGCAAGCGTTAAACGTACTCGCCGCCAATGCTTTAGCGAACGAAGATTATCAACAAGTCATCGATTATCTACAAACCCCGTACGACGTCTTTCCAACCCTGCGTTCAGGCACGCTACTGCTGCGCGCTTATCAAGGGCTAGGCGATAATGAAAAAGTTGAGGCGTTGCTTGCTGAGTTACAAGAGCGTTTTTCATTTGGGCAGCGCAACGTCAATGACCGTATACAGCTTTATTAAGCAGCTTTTTGCTCAAAGCTTATTGAATACTCATCATAAAATACGATTAAAAATAAAAACGTTTGCGATAAAAACTACAAGCCAGTTATAAGAAATGAACAGCCATGCATCAGCGCGTAACAAATCATGCTTAAGCTAAGCGTTTATTGTTTTATTTAATCTTTTAAAAAATCTATTACTTTTAAAACTTGTTACTTTTAAAACTTGTCTATTTTTGAGGATATATCATGTCAGTATTAAAAAAAAATCAGCCGAATAAACTGGCGCTATTTAGCGCTTTAACCGCCGCGCTCGTTATCACATCTGGTTGCCAATCATTAAAAACCGCTAATGCTACCAACCAGCCTATCGGCACGGTACAAGGTCAGAAACCTGAACAACCTAAAAAGCTTGAGAACTTTAATATCACGGGCAAAATCGGCGTTACCACACCTAGTAAGGACAATTCAGGAAACCAAGGCGGCAGTGCGTTTTATGCATGGGGACAACAAAATGACCGTTTTGCTATCGAATTGATTGGTGCGCTTGGCATTGGCAAAACCAATATCGAATATAATGGTCAGTCGGCGACTTTAGTCAGTGAAAAAACCGGTACTTTAACCGCTGCTGACCCTGAAACCTTGCTCAAAAAAGCCACAGGCTGGCAGGCGCCGATTTCACAAATGCCGTATTGGATATCGGGTCGCCCCGCGCCTTCAGACAGCGCCCCACAGCTTGATGACCAAAACCGTTTAATTAGCTCGGTCAATGGTGAATGGCAAGCGAACTTTAGTTATAAAGGTAACGATAAATTGCCAAATAAAATCAGTGCCGTGCAGTCACAAGGCAATAAAGTAGTGATGACCATCGACCATCAAAAATAATGGCCTTATGTAGACAGTAGAAAACACTATCTTTACTTACAACTCATAAAGACATTTATTTATGACTGAACGCACCACCGCAACATCAGTTATCACGCGCTTGTCACCGGCCAAGATTAATTTATTTTTGCATATCACTGGTAAGCGCGCTGATGGCTATCATAATCTGCAAACCGTCTTTCGCCTGCTTGACTGGGGCGATTATCTGCATTTTACGTTTGTAGACGATACAGTATTTTCTATTATAGATAAAACCTTCGACGCTACTAAGCTTTGTCATCAGCTGCTAACGCTTGCTGGTGCCGACACCATAACCAGTAGTATCGATGACAATCTGATTTTTAAAGCCGCCCAAGCGTTACTAGCATTTGCTCTTCAAGCTGACAGACTACCTAAGCAGCTGCAATCAGTGCAAATCACCTTGGATAAGCATTTACCAATGGGTGCAGGCTTGGGCGGTGGCTCATCCAATGCCGCAACGACCTTATTAGTCTTAAATGAGATTTGGCAGCTTAACATTACTAAAAATGAGCTGATAAAAATCGCTGCTACTATCGGCGCCGATGTGCCGATATTTATCTTTGGGCAAGATGCCATTGCTATGGGTATTGGCGAGGAGCTGACCGCCATTGATTTGCCCGAGCAAGAGTACTTAGTCTTAACCCCAAACGCCCATGTGAACACGGCCAAGCTGTTCGCCCATCCAAAGCTACAACGAGATATCGCCCCGCTATCGATTGCAACCATTCAAAACCATTCCAATGACTACGTACAACATTTAAATACGCCTTATCAAAACGTCTTTACGCCAGTAGTGACAAGCCTTGCTCCTGCCGTCGATGCAGCGTTACGGTATTTGCAAGGCTTAGAGTTGCAAGCACTCAGCACAGCTCGTATGACCGGCTCTGGTAGCGCCGTGTTCTTGCCATTGGATGCGAGTATTATTGATGATAAAACGCTGTTGGTAAAATGGATTGCGGCTGCGCCTTGTGCGGCGTACGTAGTGGGGAATCTATAAGTTTGGATGCAATCGATAAAATAACTTCCTTGGCTTAAAGGCTATTCATCATGAAAGGCAATTCTTTTACGTTATCAATAAGTATTTTGGCCCTTTCAATAGCCATGACAGCCTGCACCAACAATTCTGATACTCAAAACGTCACGTTACCTGCGCCAAAAGTATCTATCGATAATATGGCCAGTGATAGCAGTATTAACGATTTTAAGAATAAGCCCTATGCCCAGTTTTTTACTTATCCATATAAACATGGTGCGGAAATAGAACCAGCTATGGGCGGCATTTTGGTTATGAAAGACGGCTGTTTTCTTATCCAAAACGATGATAGGCTTAACGTTCCTGTGTTTCCTCATGGCATAACCACTTGGAATGAGGAGACCCAGACTCTGACCGCCAATGGCGTTGATATACCTTTGAACACTGAGCTATTTACTAACGGACCCTTAAGCGGCGGGAAATACGACCCTAGTTACGATTATAATTTCGAGCAACAAGCCAACCCTAAATGCTTGGAAAATAGATATATCGTATTTTTGGGTTCACAGTTTATGGACGCTACAGATTTACCAAATAATTAGCCTATACAAGCTAAAACTGAGGCCAAACCCTACTTATAGCGTATAAATAAAATGAGTATAAAGACCATATATAAATTTTCATTAACTCAACATCGGTTTTATTTTCGACCTATTTATAATAAAAGCCATAAAAAGGCGCAAATGACTTGCAAAATCTAAATATTTATTTATAATAGGTCGCCTCAATAGGGGTATAGCCAAGTTGGTAAGGCATCAGGTTTTGATCCTGACATCCGTTGGTTCGAGTCCAGCTACCCCTGCCATTTTTAAGTGTAAAGCGTTCGATATGTCGTCATTATAAGCCGTTTTTAAATAAACGCTTATTTTATTGACATTGACAACGTTATCCCAGTTTCGGTATAGTTCGCAATGAACACCGTTAGGGAAAAGTTATATTGTAGACGGTTTATCTGTTTATAATATAACGAACAGGTCGTGACGCTATTTTAAGCGTAATTTACTATAAATTACGACTAGATATCGACGTACACAGCCTAGACATTACAGGGGTATAGCCAAGTTGGTAAGGCATCAGGTTTTGATCCTGACATCCGTTGGTTCGAGTCCAGCTACCCCTGCCATTTTTTACTGTAATAGTAGTCATCAATAGTTTTCCATACTCTTTTCTAAATTTGAGCAGTTTGATACTGCTTAGCGGTCGCTGCTTGAGTTAATCAATAGGACTTCTGTCATGCCTTATTTGGCGATTTTTACGGGTAATGCCCACCCAGAATTAGCAAAAACCGTAGCCGATCATCTCCATATACCTCTTGGTAAAGCTGACATCACGCGTTTTTCTGATGGCGAAATTGCCGTGGAAATCAAAGAACACGTACGTGGCAAAGACGTGTTTATCATGCAGCCTACTTGTGCACCGACTAACGACAATTTGATGGAAATCATGATGATGGCCGATGCCTTGCGTCGTTCTAGTGCTGGCCGGATCACTGCTGTCATGCCTTACTTCGGTTATGCCCGTCAAGACCGTCGTCCGCGTTCAGCTCGTGTACCTATCTCGGCCAAAGTCGTCGCTGACATGCTGAACATCGTTAGTATCGATCGCGTCATGACCGTTGATTTGCACTCAGATCAGATTCAGGGCTTCTTTGATATCCCAGTCGATAACATCTACGGTACCCCTGTATTATTGAACGATCTTAAAAAACAAGATTATGACAACATCATGGTGGTTTCACCTGACGTTGGCGGTGTGGTGCGTGCGCGTGCCATGGCTAAGCAATTGGGCGATACAGACATGGCGATTATTGATAAACGCCGTGCCCGTGCCAATGAGTCACAAGTGATGCATATCATCGGTGATGTCCGTGACCGTGATTGCGTCATCGTTGATGATATGGTCGATACCGCAGGTACGTTATGCAAAGCCGCTGAAGCACTAAAAGCAAACGGCGCGCGCCGCGTACTTGCTTATATTACTCACCCTGTCCTATCGGGTAATGCGCTAAAGAACATCAGCGAATCGGAATTGGATGAGATTGTGGTAACTGATACCATTCCATTGTCTGACGCGGCTAAAGCCTGTAGCAAAATCCGTCAAGTAAGTATCGCACCGATGCTGGCTGAAAGCTTACGCCGTATCAATAACGAAGAATCTATCAGCGCCATGTTTGATGCCTAATTAATGCTTAAGATTTTCTTTCGCTAAAAAATATTTTACTAAAAACGCTAAGTTTAATGACTTGGCGTTTTTTTATGTAAGACTGGCGTGCGCTATTTTAGCTAGGTCTTTATTATTGTTAAAGAATCACGTATAATGCGCGCCTGTATTCATCATTCGTTAACCCCTATTATTTTTGGGTATTTTATACTTAGCGACATGATTGATACTTTCTAAAGTATTGATTATCCGGTGATAGACTGGTCGCAAGTCTGTTATTGCTGGTAGATACTTCACATACTCTCTATAGGATTATATCCATGGCTATTGATCATTTTGCAATCAACGCAGTTGACCGCTCTGCTGAACAACAAGGTAAAGGTGCGAGCCGCCGCCTACGTAAGCAGAACCTAGTTCCTGCTATCATTTATGGTGGTGGTGAAGAACCAACTGCTATCTCTATCAAAATCAACGAGCTCGTAAAATCGCTTGAATATGAAGCGTTTTTCTCACAAATTTTGACCATCACTACCGATAAAGGTGATGAGCAACAAGTCGTTATCAAAGACTTGCAGCGCCATCCTGCTAAAGGTTTCCCAATGCATGCAGATTTTCAGCGCATTGTGAAAGGTCAAAAAATCAACATGCACGTGCCACTACATTTTGCAGGCCGTGAAGAAGCGCCAGGTACGAAAGCGGGTGGTATCTTATCTACGCTAGTATCTGATGTTGAAATCGTTTGCCTACCATCACAATTACCTGAATACTTAGAAATCGACGTATCAGGCATGGAAATTGGTGATCTATTCCGTCTATCAGACATCAAATTGCCTGAAGGCGTAATTATCTTTGATCTTGACATGGAAGATGCGCACGACCGTACCGTTGTGAACATGCAGCCACCAACAGTTGAAGAAGTTGACGAAGACGCTGACGAAGTTGATGCAGCTGACGTACCTGCTACTGAGCAAGGTGCTGAGCCTGAAGACAAAGACGCTGAATAATAATCTTTATAACGCTTATATAGCAGCCTTATGGTTGCTCGGTTATAAAAGATTGGTTTAGTCAAAAAATAGCAGGTGATGAATGTCTCCTGCTGTTTTTGTAACTGAGGTTTGAAAAGAAGGTTTGAAAAGTAGGATAAGCACGATCAGTTCATCTTACTTTTCAAACCTTATCTCTTATTTATTAAATTTAAGCAGGGTGTTTTTATGGCCATAAAGCTTATTGTCGGTCTTGGTAATCCTGGTCAGCAGTATATGTTTACGCGTCATAATGCAGGGTTTTGGTTCGTCCATCATTTGGCGCAGCAGTTTAATATTGACCTCGCCCCTGACAAAAAATTCCACGGGGTGACGGGACGCGGGCAAATTCATGGTCACGATGTGCGCCTGCTCATGCCTCTAACCTTTATGAATAAATCTGGTCAATCGGTGGTGCCGATGGTCAATTTTTATGGCATTAACAATAATGAGCTGTTGATTGCCCATGATGAGCTCGATATTCCCGCTGGCAGTATCAAGCTTAAAACCGACGGTGGTCACGGCGGGCATAACGGTCTGCGTGATATCACCCCGCACATTGGCAACGACTTTCATCGCCTGCGTATCGGTATCGGTCATCCGGGTCACAAGTCTAAAGTCAGCGGTCACGTATTATCGAAAGCGGCGCCTGATGAGCAAATGGCTATCGATAGCGCGTTAAGTGCTGCTTTTGACGCCTTACCGTTATTATTAGATGGTGATATTGAAAAAGCGCGCTCGCAGATTAATGGCTTTAAATTACCAGAATAATCTGCCGTTGATGGCAAACATTTAAGTCATTTAAATCGCCAAAGCGTAAATTTAGCCGTGACTTTTAGGCAAATAACTTTTATTCTACTTACCCTGTCCCCATTAAGCTTTTGATTTGGTTCATTTATATCAGTTACCCTAAGGAAGCAACCTATGCTACTTAATATGCTCAAGTGCAAATTACATCGCGCCCGTGTTACCCATGCTGAACTGCACTACGAAGGCTCATGCGGTATCGATGGTGACCTACTAGACCTCGCTGGTCTGCGTGAAAACGAATCTATCGATATCTACAATGTCACCAATGGCAAGCGTTTTCGCACCTATGCGATTCGCGCTGAAGCGGGCTCTGGCATTATCTCGTTAAACGGTGCCGCCGCGCATATGGCAGACCTGGGCGATATCGTCATCATTTGTGCTTATGCCCATTTTGATGAAGTAGAAGCCGCTACCTATCAGCCAAAACTGGTGTATTGCAACGAAGACAATACCGTGAAAGACACTGCCAATATCATTCCGGTACAAGTGGCTTAATTATCCATGACTGCTATTTAAGTGATCAATAAAAAAGCTGAATCTAATTAAGATTCAGCTTTTTTTATGCTATTTATTTATCCTACTTACGGTTTCTAATCACCCGCCATAGCCCTTCATTTTCTGTTTTCGGCATTTTTAAAGTGATGGTATTTGATAGCATGTCTTGTATTGCCAAACCGCGACGATTAAACAGACAAAAGGCATAGTTGAAAACAAAGCCCAAAAAAGCACTGGTCAATAAGATAGCGCGTGAACCACCGATGACACTACCGATGAGTCCAAATATCAGCGGCATCAGGCTCGCCGCCAAGATACGTTTGAACGACTGCCCCCACGTAAGCAGGTGACCATCATTATTGACCGTTTTTAAGCGCCACGTTTGCATACCTAGTGTTTGCCCACCGCGGCGCCAAAATAGCCCGTAGAAGCCCACCAGCGTCAGGATAAACGAAGGGGTCATAATAAAGTTTTGATACCATGTCGGTAGCGATCTGGCTTGCTGTGACTGCGTGCCCGTCTCCATCGTCAATAGCGTACCAATTACTGTCAGCACCGTACCAACCAAAAACAGTAGTGCCAAAATCAACATACCATCATAAAGGATGGCCGCCATACGCGTGCCTGGCTTGGCAATCACTGCCTCTTCGGCAACGGAGTCTTGATGCGCTGAGTTGTTGCGTGGCGATTTTGCTTTAGTAGCAGCTTTTGGTGATGATTTTGACATGATACCAGCCCATAACAAGCGAAAAATAGAGCGCTCATTGTACCGTAATTCAGGCGCTTAGCGTACCTTATGATAAGACAAGACTTTTGGTACAAGGGCAGGAGAATTTGAGTTTAGGAAAAAACATCAATACCAGATTGTACTGCTATAAAAATGACAGACATAAAAAAATCGCCAAATTGTCATAAGACAGGCGATTAATTTAGTTTAGCTTAATGGTTACATGAACAAATAAGCTAGTATGCAAATGGTGCGCTTGGAGAGATTCGAACTCCCGACCCCTTAGTTCGTAGCCAAGTGCTCTATCCAACTGAGCTACAAGCGCGTACTTTGCACATTATCTACTGAATTATTCAAAAACAATTGCAGTAAATTAGGTTGGTTATTATATAGATAATCTCGCTTGTGTCAACTTATTTTTTAATTAAATTCAAATTATTTTTGAATGTTAATCTAAAAAATTATTAACGCTATTTTTGCGTCATTACTCTTTATAACAACTGAATAAATGGCGGTGAAGGAGGGATTCGAACCCTCGATACGCTTACACGTATGGTTCCTTAGCAGGGAACTGGTTTCAGCCACTCACCCACTTCACCGGACGATTTAAGACGCTTATCAAAATATTTTTATAAAAACTATTTCTCTAAACACAGTATCGATGCTAATGATACGTCTTATGCCGTGGGCGAGTATTATAACAAAGCCGAAACGAATTGCAAGCCTTGTCTACAGATTTAATGCCGCTTTTGTCATAATTGTTAATTTAAATGGTTTTATTATTCTCTAGGCATAAGGAATATCTTATTTAGCGGTGAGTTTCAGAATTTTTAGGTTTTATTACTTATAGTCAAAATATTCTAAAAACGCTACGGGATTGCTGATATCAATTGTTTGTAGCCTCTGTCTGCACAGACACAGCAAGCAAGAAAAATTGATATCAGCAGATATATTGATATTACTTTCCACTGATTATATTTAACAAAATCTGCTGGCTATGGCTTTTTGGTCAATGGATAGCTATAGTATTTATCATTCATTATAGGATAAATAAAAGGAAGGGTTATGCGACCGGTAGTACTGTGTTTTTCAGGATTGGATCCGTCAGGTGGTGCTGGGTTACAAGCGGATATTGAGGCAGTCGGTCAAGCAGGTGCCCATGCCGCTATCGCTTGTACGGCGATCACCATTCAAAACTCGCAGCAAGTATTTGGTTTTGAGGCTTGTGCTGCTGATTTGGTAGCAGCGCAGGCGACTACCGTGCTCGATGATTTGCCTGTGCGCGTGGTTAAGTCAGGTATGCTTGGCACCACTGACAATATCGCCATGCTGACGCGTTTATTTGCCGAGCAGGTTATCGCAGCTGAGACGCCATTTGTCCTCGACCCGGTATTGGTTGCCAATAGTGGCGGCAACTTGGGCGATGAGCAAACCTTGGTAACGGCGTTTAGAAAACTACTGCCCTATGCGACGTTAATCACCCCAAATACGCATGAGCTACGGGCTTTAAGCGGCGAGCAAGATTTACATATCGGTGCGCAAAAACTATGCGCCCAAGGCTGTCATGCGGTATTGGTCAAAACTTCACACGACTTTGATAGCGGTGATATCGAGCAATATTTATATATCAAAGGCGAGATGGTGCATAAAAGCGTTTTACCGCGCCTAAAAGGTGAATTTCATGGTTCTGGCTGCTCGTTAGCGAGCTTTATCGCTGGACGTTTGGCGATGGGTGACGCGCTTATCGATGCGGTAAAAGCGGCGGATCATTGGATTACTCAAACCCTGCGCGCTGCTGATGCGCCGCATCCTAATGATGCTAATGCCCAATTGATACCCAATCGTTTTGTAGAATTTTAGAATAACCTATAGATGGTAAATAAAAAAAGGCGCTCTATAAAATATAGAGCGCCTTTTGTATCTTTTATAGAATCGCTAGTTTTTTAAATCTAAGAATTTTATTAAGCCAGCCTAACCCAACATCGACATAAAGCTTGATGCTAAGCCACCGATAAAGATTTCAAGCAGATAAAAGGCAAAAAAGGCAATCATTGGCGATAAATCAATCATGCCCAAATTTGGCGTAATACGACGAAACGGCGCTAAAATTGGCTCAGCCAACATAATAATAATACCAATAATCGGATGCTGAGACTGGGTAAACACCACAATCCAGCTGACAATGATAGAACCGATGACCAGATAGCGGCACATGCGTAAAAAGTCTAATATCAAGCTGATAGTACCAGTAAAAAATAGCGGCACAGGCGCGATACCTTTATGGGTCAATGCCGCCTTGCCAGAGATATCAATCAGGCGAATTAAAAACATCAAGACAATGGCAGCAATACTGATACGACCTTGGCCGACGGTGGGGAAAATACGCCCAAATACATCAACGATATGGGTGGCTTTATAAGCAGGGGCAACCATAGGATTGCTGGCATCCATTCCAGCAAACTGCAGCATAAAACGGATAAACACCAACATCATGGCGAAGGTAGTGACCAAATCAAAAATTTGCAATAACATGTTGTTCATGAAGTGCTACTCAATGTGACATTATTAACGGGTTTTAGGATGACGAATGTCATTATCAGGCATTTTTATGACTTTAAGTTTTTTATGACTTTAAGTTCTTATAATTTTAAATAGGGTATTTCATAAATCATGATACACCCTATTTATAAAGGGTTAATGACAAGTAGCGACTGGCTATTTACTCATCTCTTCACTCAGCGCTTGGCTACGATCGGCGCAAGCTTGCATGGCCTCAACGATTTGACGGCTGATGTCATTGGCCTGCATGGAGTCAATGGCTGCTTGGGTCGTGCCGTTTGGTGAAGTGACTTTACGGCGTAGCTCGCTTGGTGCATCTTCACTACCCAGCGCCATTTTCGCCGCGCCAAGCATGGTTTGCATCGCTAGCGCTGAAGCTTGCTCTTTATCCAATCCTAACGCGACTCCGCCATCGACCATCGCTTCGATAAAGTAAAACATATAAGCGGGCGCTGAGCCTGATACGGCGGTGACCGCATGCATGTGCTCTTCATTATCGACCCACATGACCAGACCTGACGCTTCCATTACCGCAGTTGCCAATTGCTTTTGTTCGGCAGAAATATTATCCGTACCGTACAGACCAGTCGCACCCATTTGAATCATCGCTGGCGTATTTGGCATCGCACGAACAATATTGCTATAGCCGCCTAGCATATTTGATAACAGCGCAGTCGATAATCCTGCTGCCACTGAAATCACCAGCTGCGTGTCTAAAACGTCAGCAAAACCACTGACCACCACTTTCATGACTTGCGGCTTGACTGCCAATACCACGATGTCAGCACCGATAACCGCCGCTTTTGCATCGGCCGTTGGATCGACCGTATTCAATCCTTTAGCAGCCAATTGCTCGCGCGCATCACTGCTCGGATCAGCAACGGTAATCAGACTCGGTTTGACGCCGCAGCTGATAAGTCCACTAATCAAAGCCTGCGCCATATTACCGCCACCGATAAAGCTGATTTTTTTATTATCTAATACTGACATACGTGTCTCCTATTCAAAAAATGCAAAGGCACTCAAACTAACATAATGATAGGTAAAATGACACTCAGTTTACCATACTGCTACTGGCGTCGTTTGATAAATTGAAAGACTCAGTAATGGCGTTGCTGTTTAAGTAATTATCACTATAGAACGCACCATATTTATTATTTAACAGGTTTTATGCAGAGTTAAATGGCTGTTGATAAATGCGACAAGCTGTTTTACATCTACACTAATATTCGCCTGCGCAGCATTCAACGCCCAACTTGCAAAAGGCGATATTAACAAAATAGGCAATTCTATTAGGTACTCACTTTCTAAAAGCCCATTTTCACTACTTTCTTTATTTATCAAAGTCACACTCACCACGATCAAATTCTCACGCAGCCATGATGGAATACCTAAAGTTTGATAGAGCTTTTTACCAGATTGCGGGCGCGATGCCAGTGCGGTTTGTATACGCTGTTGCCTGTCTAATGGTGCCAAGGTTACCTTCACCTTATATTCATAGCTTTTTAATAGCTGCGTTACTTCATTTGGCAAAACTTTTAATTGCCAAGCAAATTTATCCTCATTACGTAAATTAATTGCAACAGGTTGTCTGCCAGTTGCCTGAACATCAGCCTTAATAAGATTAGACTCAGTAAAATTAGATAAGGTTTGAGTCTGCTTGGCAAGCGGCAACTCTAACCACTTGAGCCAATCACTACTTAAACGATAAAGCTGCTGACGATAGCGGCGAATGCTATAGGAATGCTTGCGACCTTGCCAAAAAAGCGCCGTTTGATGGTCATTATCATCACGTTGGCTTAGGCTTAACACATCATCAACGAGCTGTTTGGCTGTCGGTAATGGCTCATCTTGACCAAGCCAATGATGCAATAATTGTCGCTGACGATAAATCGGTAGTTTTTGCAATTTATCTATATTTAGCACGCGCTGGGCAGGCGGCAGCTGTAATGAGGCAACCTCTGTGTGCTGCAAATCCTCGCTTGCTTGGGCATTGATTATTAATTGCGCGTCACTTAATAACTGCGCGCTACGGGCAATATTATCAATAACGTTGGAGTTATAGCTCGCCAATATCGGCATGATGTCTCGACGTAGGCCGCTACGCACATTATCACCAGCATCGTTGGTTGGATCGTCGATATATGGCAGCTTTAAACGCTGAGTATAGGCGCTGATAGTGGCGCGTTTGATAGTCAGCCACGGTCGCCATAATACTATGCGATGTGTGCCCTGCGTTTGAATGCGCCACGGCTGCATACCAGACAAACCATTCACCCCAGCGCCTTGAATCAGACGCATTAAAACCGTTTCCGCTTGGTCATCGGCATGATGAGCTAATAATAAAACGTCATCTTGATTAAGCTGCGCGCGCATCGCATCATAACGAGCTTGCCGTGCGGCTTGTTCATCTCGACCATTGACCTGCGCCTGTAAAATTCGACAGGGTATATTTTGCGCCTTCGCCCAATTAGCAACGTGCTGCGCCCAAGCGCCACTAGCCGCTTGCAGATGATGATTGACATGCAGTAATTGCGGCAAAAATGGCAGTTTACCGTGGCGATAAAGCTGCACACATAGCGCTGCTAATGCCAACGAATCACGCCCCCCGCTACACGCCAGCCAAACTCGCCGACCATGTAGTTGCTCGCCATATTCAGCCAAACTGCTTAACAATGCCTCTGCTAGAACAGTATCAACAGGCAGTTCTGCAATTGTTTCAATGGCGTGTGGAAGAATGGCGCTACTGGTCATAATCGTTCTTATTTACTGAGTGGTTTTATTTACGTATCAATCAATTAAAACATAAACAAGTCGGCACAAAAAAACGCGCCATAAAATGACACGTTTTTATTTTAACATTAAGCGCAAAGCGATGTCGTTAAAAGCTAAGTCTAAGTAACTTAGCAATATACTTTCATATAAATGCTTAGCAAGGCAACATCACTTCTGAGTTAAAGGACTTCAATTTCTCATAACGCAGCTCGCAGCGCTCATCCGCATCCATATCTTTAAGCTCATCTAATTGCTCAACAATTAATGCTTTTAGCGCCGTCATGACTGGCTGCGGCTGAAGATGAGCACCCTCGCCTTCATCGATAACTGCGTCAATTAGGCCCATTTGATAAAGGTTAATGGCATTCAGTTTTAATGCTTCACTGGCATCTTGGGCTTTTTCAGCCGTTTTCCACAGAATAGACGCACAGCCTTCAGGAGAAATGACTGAATAAATACTGTTTTGCAGCATATTTACTTTGTCGCCAACGCCAATTGCCAATGCGCCACCTGAGCCGCCTTCACCAATAATAGTGACGATAACAGGTACTTTAAGGCTAGAGAACACAGCGATACTTTCGGCGATGGCTTGCGCTTGCCCGCGCTCTTCAGCACCAATGCCGGGGTAGGCACCTTGGGTATCGACAAAGGTCATCACCGGAATGTTAAAACGCTCAGCCATTTTGACCAAACGAATGACTTTGCGATAGCCTTCAGGGTTTGCCATGCCAAAATTATGAGCGATACGCTCACGCGTGCTACGACCACGATGCTGACCAACCACCATCACAGGCTGACCATCTAGACGCGCAAGACCACCAAGAATAGCCTTGTCATCTGCATAAGCACGGTCGCCATGTAATTGATCAAATTCGGTAAACAGCTGATTGACATAGTCCATAAATAATGGACGTTTGGCATGCCGTGCAAGCTGAACGCTATCCCAGACGGTACTCATAGACGCTTCCCTTTCGTAATTCTATATAATATGGTGATGGTTAATAATGGCTGTGTTAGGTAATACTGTTATCGACTCTCAAATAATGAAAGTACAGTTGTAAACTCAATAGAAGCTATAGTAGCACATCTTAAATCGCATGGCATTACTGACAACGCCGCTTTTGTTACGTTAATCCGTAGCACCATTATTATAATAGTAACGGCTTCGCATTAAGAATCAGTATTAAGAATCAGTACTAAGAGTCGGCATTAAGAAACAGTATGAGCAATCAGCCCTTATGCCTCAACCATACTTCCATCAACAACACTCAGCTTTACGCCCCATTTAGCAAACTGCTCAATCTCCGTATGCAAGTCTGACAATAAGAAAGTATAGTGCTCACTACTTTCACCAACGGTAATTTGCCAGCGGTTATTGTCAATCACTTTTAAACCCAGTTTTGGTAATTCATGCTCGCTACGGCTATGATGCGCAAGCACCGCCAAACGTAGCAGCAAACACAGATAAACCAGCGAATCGCCACCGATTATACAAGCCTGCTCTAACATATCCGCTTTGAGCTTACGGCGATGATTGAGCATCAGCTGCGCCATGCGTTTTTGATCGACCTGCGAAAAACCTGGAATATCAGAGTATTCAACCAAATAAGCACTGTGCTTATGATAGCCGCTATGCGCAATCGCTAAACCGATTTCATGTAATGACGCCGCGCGTCTAAGTAAATCACCATCTTCTGTACTAAGTCCAAGCTTTTCTTTGACTTGCTCAAATAAACTGCGGCTGGTTTTGACCACTTGTTTGGCTTGTTTTTTATCGCCAGAGTAGCGTTTAATCAGCGCAAGCACACTGCGGTCACGCACATCTTCGCTAGCAAAACGTCCAAGCATATCGTACATGACGCCTTCACGCAGCGCGCCATCTGAATACACCATGGTCTCAATGCCGAGCACTTTCATCACCGCTCGCAATACCGCAACGCCCGCTGGGAAAACCGCTTTACGGTGTTCTTTGACGCCTTCTAATTCAATGTCATCGACGTTGCCAATTTTAAGCAATAATTTTTCTAACTTTTTCACGCCTTTATAGGTGATGCGTTCTTGTTCATCTGCCCAGCCTTTTGACACAAGGACGTTGCGCACCGCTTTAATCGTCCCACTTGAGCCAACCACACTACTCCAGCCGACTTTTTGGTAACGGCCATTAATCGCCAGCACTTCCTTGCGCGCCGCTGAGATGGCATTATTAAAGGCTTCTTTGGTAATCAGGCCGTCCGCAAAATACTTTTGGGTAAAGGCAACACAGCCCATCTGCAAGCTTTCGGTCAATAACGGATCGAACTCTTGACCAATGATAAACTCTGTCGAACCGCCGCCGATATCAATAACCAAACGCTTATCGCTACTGGCATTGGTATGCGAGACGCCCAAATAAATCAAACGTGCCTCTTCACGTCCAGCGATAATCTCAATCGGTTTCGGTAAAATTTTATTGGCCCGAGTAATAAAGTCATTGGCGTTTTTTGCTTGGCGTAAGGCGTTGGTTGCTACCACGCGAATACGCTCGGGCGGCACCGAATCCAAACGCGCCACAAAGCGGCTTAAGCATTCAAGCCCGCGCTTTTCAGCCGCCGCGCCCAAGATATTATTCTCATCGAGTCCGGCAGCGAGCTGCACCTTTTCAGACATAGACACCACTTTTCGCACTTCACCGTGGTCGAGACGCGCAATCGCCAGATGAAAACTGTTGGAGCCGATATCAATAGCGGCCATCATTTCATCTTCAGCAAGTGGTGGATTTTTTAGGTAGTCTTTGGGCATAAGCGAGATTGTTACCGTATTAGATAAAGTGGTATTTAAAAGCTTTCAAGCTTTTAAAATAAAAAATATGAGCAAGTTTTGCCATTAAAGCATTTATGCCAAACGCTGGCAAGTCAGCGGCTACCATCGCTAAACACAGCTTGCAAAAACATTCAAAAATCTAAGAAAACTCGATTAAATACTGGCTAAACAGTGATTAAACCAGAACCTTAAAGTCAGTCTCTAACGCTTGTTTTAATGCAATCGGTTTGCTACATTGAAAATGCGTTAGAATCTCATAATTAGCCGGTATATTGTAATAGATAACAAGCACTTACTTATATTATAAACATTGGTTATATAAGCTCATTACATAAAACAGCCCTCAATTTTGCGATTGAGCATTCATAACTCATTGATGATTTAAAATAACTAATTTGCAAGGAAGCAAAGTCATGAATCAAGCCACTACCCAAACCTCTCAAAACAAAGCTGCCCAAACTAAAAATGCCGATACTCATATTGATAAACAAAGTAATGGCAAGCTTACCAATGTAGCAGACCCAGCCAAGCATCAATTTTATGACTTTTATCTAAATGAGCATCAAAATATGGCTTGCCGCCGTTTGCATTTCGCGGGTAGTAGCTTTGGCTTATTAGGCTTAGCAAAGTCTGTCAAAAATCGCTCAGCCAAACCGCTGCTTAAAGGCATCGCTGCGGGATATGCTTGCGCGTGGGTCGGGCATTTTTTCTTTGAGAAAAACAAACCTGCTACTTTTAAATACCCATTACAAAGTTTTGCTGGTGATATTCGTATGTTCACCGACGTGCTCCGCGGTAATTTGAGCTTAAAAGACCGTAAGTTCGATAAAGTGCGTTAAATTTATTGATAATAAACAGAAACTGGGCCAGTTTAAGACGCTAGCCCAGTTTTTTATGTTGTTATCAAAAATCTATTATTTAGCAGCTATTTAGCGTAAAGACTTACGAAGTATTTTACCTACAGCGGTTTTTGGTAACTCATCGATAAAATCGTAAGCTTGCGGACGCTTATAACCGGTCAAACGCTCTTTGGCAAACGCCGCCAATTCCTCAGCCGTTAAGCTGGAATCTCTTTTAACCACAAACGCTTTTGGCACTTCGCCACTGTGCGCATCTTCAATGCCAACGACAGCCACCTCGAGCACTTTAGGATGTTCCGTCAGCGCCGCTTCCACTTCATTTGGATATACATTGAAACCCGAAACCAAAATCATATCCTTTTTACGATCAATCAATGTCAAAAAGCCATTTTCATCTAACATGCCGATGTCACCGGACTTAAAGTACCCATCATCGGTAAAGGTCTCTGTATTATCCAAACCCCAATAACCCTGCATCACTTGTGGCCCTTTAATACCCACTTCGCCGGGCACGCCAACAGCGCAGGCGGCTCCTTGCTCATCAATGATTTTGATATCCATCATGGCTAAAGGTAATCCGACGCTGCCATTAAAGCTATCTATGCCCGGTGGATTAAAAGAGATAACCGGCGACGTTTCTGACATGCCATAACCCTCATTAATAATCATGCCTGTAGCGCGCTGCCATCGGTCAGATACCGCTTTGATAATCGCGGTGCCGCCACCGATAGATAGTGCCAGCCGACTAAAATCAAGCTCGGTAAACTTTGGATGATGGAGCATGCCGTTAAATAACGTATTGACCGAAGGAATCACATGCGGCTGATGTTGTTCAATGCTATTTACTAAGCCATCGATATCGCGCGGATTGGTGATCAATATATCTTCCCAGCCGCCATAAATACCCAATAAACCACAAACCGTGAAGGAGAAAATATGATAGAGCGGTAAAGGGTTAAGTATCTTGATTTGCTCGCTGCGACCTGCTTCGACAACGCTGCCAAACATTGCATAACACTGGCAAATATTAGCCATCAAATTATAATGAGTAAGCATCGCACCTTTTGGCTTACCCGTTGTGCCGCCCGTATACTGGAGTAACGCCAAGTCTTCGCGCGTGATGGTCGGTGGCTGAAACTGATCTGCATGGTACGCTTGCATAATATGAGCAAAGCTCACATAACGTTCTTGATGAGATTTTGCAACTGTAAGCTCATTTTCACCGTCATTTTCGGTTGAACAATGAATACTGTTAAGGATAGCAATATCATTATCGATAAGCTCAGCACTCGGATTGATAGAACAATGTACGACTAAAGACAGTTGCGCTTTAACCTCATCATCCAATTTATCGAAAGCTGCCGACATACCATCGAGAATCACCAATCCACACGCTTGAGAGTCTGTCAGCTGATGGGCCAACTCATACTGGGTATACATCGGATTGACATTTACCAATACTACCCCTGCGCGCAGACAACCAAGCAGCACCACCGCATATTGCAATATATTTGGCAATTGCACCGCAACACGGTCGCCCTTTTGAATGTTTTGTGCTTGTAAAAAAGCAGCAAAGCGGCGACTTGCAACATCTAACTGAGCAAAATTTAAGGTGGCAGCGCCCATGCTAAAAGCAATAGCGCTACTGTGCTGATCAATTTTTGGTTGTAATAAATCAAGCAGGTTGTCCTTACCGTTTAACACATCCAAATTATTTTCCAAGCCATATTGCTCGTAAGCTCGCTGCCATAATGGCGGAACACGGCTACTTGGCGCATTATTTTCAAAGCTATTATCCATCAAATTGCATCCTTGCTAAAACGTGATTGGTGCTCTCAGAATAGCACAACTTAGTCGTTGTATTATAGGTTCTAGAACAAGGATACTTTTAGGTTATAGATTATTTTCAAGCCTAAAAAACTTCCACCATTTATTAAAAATTCGTTTTATTAATACGCAGGCACAAAAAAACCAGCACGATAATCCTGCTGGTTTTTATGTTGCAGATATAAATTCTAAAGAACATTAAACTTTAAATTTTAGACAAGTAATTTTAACCAAATGAATTACGCTTTTGCCATTTCTGCAAAAATCTCATCAGCGGCTTTAATAGACGCTTCAATGTCATCATCACTATGCTTGATCGACATAAAGCCCGCTTCATAGGCAGATGGCGCAAGATAAATACCGCGCTCTAACATGCCATGGAAGAAAGTATTAAACACATCCATATCGCATTCTGTCACGTCATCAAAGTTTTGCGGTACATTCGTTGCGTCGTCTTTGACAAAGAACATACCAAACATGCCGCCCAATTTATTGGTGCGCATATTGATACCATGCTTGTCCGCCGCCGCTTGGATACCATCAATAAGCTGGTCTACTTTCGCAGATAATTGATCATAAAAACCATCAACGGTTAAGTCTTCAAACATCGCGATACCGGCGCGCATGGCCAGCGGGTTACCTGATAACGTACCCGCTTGATAAACGCCGCCAAGTGGCGCGATACAAGACATCACTTCTTTTTTACCACCGAAAGCACCAACGGGTAAGCCAGCACCGATAATTTTACCAAAGCAGGTCAAATCAGGGTCAATGCCAAAATGCGCTTGCGCGCCGCCAAGTCCGACGCGAAAACCGGTCATGACTTCATCAAAAATCAACACCGCACCATTGGCGGTACATTCTGCACGCAAAGTATCATGGAATTCTTGGGTCGGAATGACCATATTCATGTTGCCGGCGATTGGTTCGACAATCACGCAAGCAATCTCACTACCCCATTTTGCAAAGCATTCTTTAATCGCTTGTGGGTCATTATAAGGAATAGTAATCGTATGCTTGGCAAAGTCCGCTGGCACGCCTTTTGAGGTCGGCTCGCCAATATCTAGCATCCCTGAGCCCGCTTTTACCAGTAAGCTGTCGGAATGACCATGGTAGCAGCCTTCAAATTTGACGATTTTGTCACGCTCAGTAAAGCCACGCGCCAAACGAATCGCGCTCATGGTCGCTTCTGTACCTGAGCTTGTCATGCGAATCATCTCAACACTTGGGACGATGTCGCAAATCTTATCGGCCACGGTGGTTTCAAATGGCGTTGGTGTACCAAAGCTCAAACCATCATCAGCGGCTTTTTTAACCGCATCAATGACTTTTGGATGCGCATGACCCAAAATCATCGGCCCCCAAGAGCCGACATAATCGATATAAGCATTGTCTTCGGTGTCATAAATTTTGCTGCCGTTAGCACGGTGCATAAAAATAGGCGTACCACCAACGCCAGCAAAGGCGCGAACCGGTGAGTTTACGCCGCCAGGAATATGTTTGCGGGCTTGCGCAAAAAGTTGTTCATTTTTAGTGCTCATAATTAGTCTCTACTTATTCTTTTGATGTTATTTTATTAACAATAGCTTAATTAACAATCACTTAATTAACAAAAACTTAAGCTTTTTTAACCACTGACGATTTGAGCTTCATCGGTCCAAAACCATCGAGTTTACAGTCGATATCATGACCATCAGAGGCATCTGGCAACAGACGAATCCCTTTTGCTTTGGTGCCGACTTTGATAATGGTTGATGATCCTTTGACCTTTAAGTCTTTAATCACGGTGACGGTATCGCCATCTTGCAGCTCGTTACCGACCGCATCACGAATGACCGCATCTTGCGCTTCAGCCTGCGCCGCATCGGTTTCAGCCGCGGTCCACTCATGAGCACACATCGGACATACCAGTAACGCACCATCTTCGTACGTATATTCAGCATCGCATTTTGGGCAATTGGGTAAGCTCATAATTTCCTCGTCAGCCGTGATAAATTGGGTGTATTCTAACGCTAACATTGTACCGTAACTCGCCAGCTTTCACCAATCGCTTCGCTTGTAAACACAGAACTGTGACTAATTGATACATTCGCTTATCCCTTAACGCGGACGTTTTTTATCACGTGGTTTTTTGTGGTACTCTGCTGTAACCAAATTTGATTTGATCACCATTTGTCTTTAGGTACTAAAAAGATGGTAAAAACTTAAATAACGACTTTTTCGCATTATTTTAACAGTAAGTTTTATAACGACTTTAATCACTCAGTATTAACCCTAATATCTGAGGCTATAGCGACTCATAAATAGGACAATAATAATGACTCAATCAACATTGCCACAATTTGTTCAACTAACCATTCAAGGTGAAGATGCCGCAAAGTTCTTACAAGGGCAGCTGACCTCTGATGTCACTAAGCTTGGGCTTAGCTATCAAGCAACGGCGCTTAGCAATTTAAAAGGTCGTATCGATTTTGGCCTTTGGATTAAAAAACAAGACGAAAAGCATTTTGATGTAGTCATCAGTGCCGATTGTGCTGAGGCGTTGCAAGCGCACCTTAAAAAGTTTGGCGCCTTTTCAAAATTTGATACCAGTGTACCAACGCCGATTTATCCTTGCGTACTCGATGGAATGCCAACCTTTAGTCATAAAGACGAGCATAATACTATCGATGACACTCAAGCGTGGATGCAGGCGAGTCTTGCAGCGGGTAATTATTGGATAGTCGCGGACACACGAGGCGAGTTTCAGCCGCAAGAGCTGCGCCTACATCAGCGCGGCGGTATGGACTACGATAAAGGCTGCTACCTCGGTCAAGAAGTCATTGCCCGTATTTACTTTAAAGCGGCACCAAAAGCGTTTTTACATTATGTCAGCGGCACAGGCGAGGTGCCAGCCGCAGGTGATAAACTAGAGAAAATTCAGGTGGTCAATGCCATTGCTGATGATGATATAAATGCCAATAGCTTTAAGGCATTGGTTGTTGCCCGCCCAGAGCATTTAGCCTATAGCGAGCTTACGATATTAGATTTACCACCAGCACTACAAGCAGATGTCGCCCGTCAAAAATAACGGGAAAGGTTTGATAGTCTATTTCGCAGTCCAACTCGTATTATAAAAAGTACTTTTACTAAAATGCAGCAGAGCAATTTATGACCCATATTGCGGTACTCGGAGCAGGTGTGGTGGGCGTGACCAGCGCTTGGTATCTTCGGCAAGCAGGCTACGATGTGACCGTCATTGAGCGCGAAACTGCTGCTGGCATGCAAACCTCATTTGCCAATGGTGGGCAGATATCCGTCTCGCACGCAACCCCGTGGGCGAATCCGAGCACGCCGATGAAAGCGCTTAAATGGTTGTTTCGTGAAGATGCACCGCTGCTCTACCGCTTGCGAGCTGATAAAGCGCAGTTGAAATGGGCAATGCAGTTTTTACAAGAATGCCGCGCAGAACAAGCCGATGCCAATTTGGTACAGATGGTGCGTTTGGGCTTGTACTCACGCGAAGCATTGCAGCAGCTGCGTGCTGATATTGGTATTGATTATGAGCAGCAAACGCGCGGTATCATGCATTTTTATACCAACCAAGCGGAATTTGATGCTGCCATCGCGCCAACCGAGCGTATGCAAGAGCTCGGCTGTGAGCGCTATGTGATTGATATTAATAATGCTATTAGCCTTGAGCCTGCGCTTTACCCTATTGCTCATAAGCTCAAAGGCGCCACTTACACCAGCCGTGACGAATCGGGTAATGCGCATTTATTTACCCAGCGTTTGGCGCAGCGCTGCATCGATGCTGGCGTGAAATTTTTATACGATACCGACATTTTGGCGTTAAATACTGACGCCCATTCTGCTCACCCGCACGTGCATAGTATGACCATTCGTCCCAAGGGCGAAAACGCACAGACTTTTAGCGCTGACGATTATGTACTGGCACTTGGCAGCTATAGCGTATCGCTGATGAAGCCACTTAATATTCACCTGCCAATTTTCCCTGCCAAAGGTTACTCGGCTACTTATCAAATCAATCCGCGTGCGCCGCATTTAGCACCTTTCGTTAGTCTCATTGATGATGAGTTTAAGCTGGTAACCTCACGCCTTGGCGATAAATTACGCGTCGCAGGAACGGCAGAGTTTAACGGCTATAATATGGACTTAAATAGCACCCGCTGTGCAGCCATTACCCGTCGCGTACAGCAGTTATTTCCCAAAGGTATCATTGCCAATTCTGTGCAATATTGGACAGGACTGCGCCCAATGACACCATCAAATGTGCCGTTAATAGGACGCGCGCATCATGGTCAAGTCCGTCATGGTAGTGTCAATACAAACGCCAGCTTTGATAATTTATGGCTAAATACCGGTCATGGCACGCTTGGCTGGACCCATGCTTGTGGTTCGGCAAAGGCGATCTGTTTATTGATACAAGGCGAGACACCGCAAGTAGACTTTGATTTTATAGGTTTAGGAACTTAAAATTAAAAACGTAAAGAAGGCACTTTTTTAAGTGCCTTTTTAAATTAAAGACTTTTATTTTAGAGCTATTTTATGCAGCGCTTCCTGATTTAATATCAGCATTAACCTCAGTATCAACAGTTTCCAAATCAACCTCTTCTGGCTCGATTGCTTCTAATTGTACAGGTACGCCATTGACCGCGGCATTACCACTTAGCTGATCGATTAAGGTATCGTCGGTCAAGTCATTAACACTGACACCGGCATGCGCTTGCGCAATCTTTTGCCGCACGCCTTTACGACCATGACCCCAACCATGAGGAATACTGACTACGCCAGGCATTAGCTCATCGGTGACTTCTGCTACGATCGTCACACTACCAACACGCGAGGTCACTTTTACTTCCTGTCCATCCTTAATACCATATTCTTTCGCTGTTTCAGGATGCAGCATCAGCGTACAGCGTGGCTTGCCTTTGACCAAGCGATAGCTATTATGCAGCCATGAATTGTTACTGCGTACATGACGACGACCGATAAGTAAAATCTGTTTGTCATCATAATCCTGCATCATCGTTTGCACGCGCGCTAAATCGGCTTGATAAAAATCGATATTAAGATGAATTTGCTTATCTTTATGCTTTATTGCTTGCGGTAGCATTCTTTTGAGCGTGCCTAAATCCAGTCCATGTGGCTTTTTCTTGAGTTTATTTAGATTCATGCCAGCATAAGGTCCACGTCTCAAGCCTTGATCAAGCAAAAATTTTGGTCCTAAAGTCTTAACCAATCGGCGCTCAATTTTGGTCGTAAGCGGCGCTTTTTTATCGAGGCGTTTTGCTAATTCCAAATAGATTTGCCAATCATGTTTGGCACTTTTTTTCTTAGCAAACAATGCTGGAGAGTATTTAGCGACGTTATGTACGGCAAAATTATTAAAGGTAACGTCATAATGGTCACGCTCTAGCGGCGAGACGGGTGGCAAGATAATATTGGCATGCCGGCTGGTTTCTGTGACAAAGTAATCAATTGCGACCATAAAGTCCAAATTGGCAAAGGCTTTATCTAACTTTTCACCATTTGGCGTACTGAGGACAGGGTTGCCTGCAACGGTCATAAAGCCTTTTAATTGACCCTCGCCTGTTACCAGCATCTCGTCACCCATCGCTACGACAGGATAATCACCATTGAAATCAGGCAAATTACTCACGCGGCTATGACGTTTGCCTAAATAACCTGGGCCGGAGTTATTGACCACATCAAGCGCAGGATTGGGGAACATGAGGCCGCCTACTTCATCCAAACGTCCGGTGACGATATTAATCACCATAATCAAATACTGGCTTAATAAGCCAAATTCCTGCACCGATACGCCCATGCGCCCATAGCAGACGGCGCTTTCGGCTTCGCAAAACTCTTTAACCAGTCGTTTAATCTCATCTGCCGCAATACCGGTAATATCAGCAACTAACTCTGCGCTATAGTCTTTAGCGAAATCTGCCAAGCGCGCAATCTCTGGCGCAAGCGCCGCCGCTCTATTATTAGTCCGTGCTTTGTCCGCGTAACCTTGGTCATAGATTTCATTGAGCATAGCAAGCAAAAATAAAACATCGGTTGCTGGACGGATAAAATGATGCTCGCTTGCAATGTCAGCAGTTTCGGTACGGCGTGGATCAATCACTACTACTTTGCCATTGCGGGCTTTGATGTCTTTGAGCTTTTGGCGCATATTTGGCGCGGTCATAATACTGCCGTTAGATGCCAGCGGATTGCCACCAATGATGAGCATATATTGGGTGCGATTGACGTCAGGCACGGGGATACGCAGCATATGCCCAAACAGGTGCATGCTGACGATATGGTGCGGTAATTGATCGACCGAGGTTGCAGAAAAACGACTGCGGGTCTTGATACTGCTTAATAGATGCTTAATGGTCAGCATGCCGCCCAAATTATGCACGTTAGGATTGCCTAAATAAACACCGAAAGCATTTTGGCCGTGTTTCTCTTGTACTGACTGTATGCCAGCAGCTACTTTATCAAGCGCCTCATCCCAGCTGACTGTTTTCCAACCGTTAGCCGTCCTCTCGATGGGATGACGCAGGCGATCTGGGTCTTCATGTAAATCTTGTAAGGCAGTTGCTTTTGGGCAAATATAACCTTTAGAAAATGGGTCATTTTTATCACCTTTAATCGATAATACCTTTGCTCCATCGTGCTTTATTTCAATACCGCACATCGCCTCGCACAGATTGCAGGTTCTAAAATGTGTTTGCTCATTCGTCTTGGTTTGTTTACTGCTCATGGCCACGCTCCCTGTGATGTTTTACTATCGCTTTCGCTAACTAAATTCCGTTTTATGGTTTGATGGTTTTATGGTATCAATCGATTCGTAAGTCTTAAAAATTTTGCGAGCTCAGCACTAATTTGCTCACTAGCTACTTATTACTTGCTCATTATTGATAAAAAATCCGCCAAAAAGCCCATCAAAGTTTTTGCACAGTATGGCAATGGCTTGCTGCTGTGAATAACGTCCTTGATGACAGCCTAATATCAACTCATGAACTTGCGCGCTCGCACTATCAACGCAGAGATAAACTTCAAACGTCTCAAAAGAACACTTGGCTGACTGCAATCCTTGGATAAATATTTTTGTCCATTCCTCGCGTATGTCGGTAAACAAACTTCCCAAACCTTTATCTTCTACTCGCAAATCAAAGCGCAGACTGTCTTCGAGTAACCGTTGGAACAACCTAATATTTTGAAAGGCGGCTGTAAAAATCAGTGTCAAGCAATGCTGACAGCGCTGATTGAACGCCGCTCTAGACAGCGTTGGATAATCTCCAAGCATATCTGCCCACGCCTTACGCATCGGTGATAAATAATTGTCTTTTAATTGCCTACTCAATTCACTTTGTAGCGTTTCTACGCTGTCAAAATGATTATAAAAACTTGGCTGAGCGATTCCCGCCCCTTTAGCGATTTTGTTCATACTCATGCCGCAAGCGCCTTCCAAGCTATAAAGCTGCAACGCACTTTTTAATAAGGCACGATGGGTTTTGGCTTTTGCCAGCTCACGCTTCGTATCTAATCTTGTCGCGTTTACGGTATTAAGTGGACTCACTGTTATTCTGTCCTAATTGTCTAAGGCTTATGATTTCAGCTATAAGCTTATAGTTATTTAAATAACAAGTCTATAATCAGGGGCGTAAAAGATTAGATTTTCCATTAATAGTTTTAGAATTAGGATTGATAAAGACATAAAAAAGGACAAAGCACTATATAGGTAGAGATTTGGCTGCTGGTTTTCTTTACGTATCGCTCTGACAAAGTACCCTGTCTATTACACAACTATGCCCTCCATAACATAGCAAGAGCAATGACCATAATTAAGCAACACTACAAACATTGCTCATACAGACACGGCGGTCTAACATTTATATATTGGTATCACAAGTTGGCCACGGGCTAGCTGTAAAGTACTTAAAACAGTACGAGATAAATAAGAACAATCATAAATCATAAATAATAACTTGCTCCTAAAGCACTTTACGGTTTATAGCGTTAGAATTTTTAAACTATTTACCGTAAAGTTTTGATAACTAAAATAAGGATTATAATAATGAACGAACATACGCTAAAAGGTGATTGGAAACAGATGAAGGGTACGGTCAAGCAGAAGTGGGCTGACCTAACTGATGATGATTTACTACATATCGAAGGTAGCCGTGATAAGCTCGTGGGTAAAGTCCAAGAGCGTTATGGTCACAGTAAAGATGACGCTGAGCGCGAAGTAGATGCATGGCGCGTTGAAAACAAATACTAATTTGTCTTATAAGAATTTTCTTACATATAGATTTTTATAAGCTATTTATTGAGAAAGGTCACATTGATTTAATGTGGCCTTTTTTATCGTCTATGCTTTTTTATTGTCTATAAGTAACTACTCATCATATTGGCTTATAGATTTTAACGATAAAAATATGAGGTCGTTATCATTTGGGATAACGGGTATGATAAAAGTTTTCTAAGGAATACACGTTCTGAGAAAATCTGAATGGAGAATTCTTAACACCCAGACACGATAAAACCGCATAGCAATTAATTGTTATGCGGTTTTATTGTTAACCATCCTTGTTACCCATCACCACTCTAATCGCTGCATCCTTGCAAGATATTGAGTATATTGTGATAGCCGGGCATCCTGCCCATTTGTTCTGACTACTACTGGCATTAGATGCCTGCAGCACGGGTCATGTGTCCTTATTCCAATTGCCTTTATCATCCTGATGCTAGCGATTGAACTATTATCCTTAATACGGTTAACTCAATCCTTGAGTCACATTCCCTTATGCCGTGTGTGTATAGTGTCAAATTATGCATCACGTGTTAAGTCGCGTAAGCGTCATTGCATGTAAGCATATGCTTACGTCGATTTTAAGATAGCCAATATCTCAATCTAAGTTATTGATAAATTTGAAATAATCTTTACGTATATCTTTAATTGTTTCGTACTCCCTATATTAGTCATTAAAAGTGTTAGCGATATTGAACAAATTTAGAAACGCCCTAGTCACCTAAAGTGTCGAATGTTTACGCAACTATTTGCAAAATTTACAACTTATTAACATCAAAGACATGGAAAGATGATTTTTAAGTCTTACTATGTGTATGTAAGAAAATATTTCAATATTGAGAAACAAATATTGGCTTTGCAGGCTTATAAGCTACCAATCACCTATTGTTAAAAGTATCCCTGTTAAATAATCGTTCCTTATTCACATCATCAGTACTCCAAAGGAGATTTTATTGTGAAAACTCTATCCGCTTTCTCATTTAGGACCGCAATATCTGCTGGTTTAGCGCTGACTTTGTTAGGAACGGTGGCTGGTTGTGCCGTTGTTGATCCAGGTTATGGAAATTACCCAATATATGGTGGTAACAGCGATTACGGCAATGCTGACTATAAACGCGTTAGCCAGACTCTAAGCAATAATCTACGCCGTCAAGGCTATCAAGTCATGGACATCCGCTCTGATAACTATCGTGGCAACCATGCTATTACTGCCATCGCTAGAAAGAACAATCAAACCTACGAGCTTAAATATAGCTATCCAGACTTAAGACTCATCAGCTCAAACAAAAGAGGTTCTTCTAATGTTTGGCAAGATGATAGAAACGATAAAGACCGTTACGACAAAGATGATTATAAAAAAGACAAGTATAAAAATCATGGCAAATATAAAAACAATAAGCGCTATAAAGACGATGATATCGAAAACAGTATCAAACGAGATTCTCGTTACCCAGCGATTAAGCAGCGGGCTGTCAATAAAGTAAAGTCAATGGGCTATAGCGTTAAAGATGTAGAACTCGATGAAAAGAACGGCCGCGGTGTGTTCGAGATTGAAGCCAAACGCGGCTCACAAGAATATGAGATTTTTCTTGACTATCCAAACTTGAATGTGATTAAGATTAAAAAAGACTAATCTTTAAACAGTCCATTTTTATACGTTAGCTTTTCTTATGCAACGTTATTGTGGTAGTGCAACATTAAGATCAGTAATTAAATACCAGTAATCGCCACATTACTGATAAGTAATAGGAATTAATAAGATAATAGGAATATTTATTATGAAGATATTAAGCTTCTCAACTTTAAAAACCGCTTTTTCTGCTGGTATTGTGCTTGCTTTATTGGGCACTACCTTTGGTTGTACCGTCACGCCAAGACATGATGGTCAAAGAGTTTATTACCCAAACGGTCCGTATCAGGGTAACGGCAAGTATAACAATAATGGTCGTTATAATAATGGCGGCCATAAAGTCAATCATGCTCACCACGATAGCAAAAAAGGCAAACATAAGAATAAAAACGGTCATCACAAAAATAAAAACGGTAAGCATAAAAAAGATAATAGCCGCTACAACAATAATGGTCGCTATAATAATAACCATTATCGCTACAAGTAACTTAACCTCTCAACAATTTATAGAAATAGCGCATAGCGCCTAATGGCTAGGCGTTTGGGTTTTTGGGTCTGTGCTCTCGTTATTTGACGACGTTTGACAAAATTTAGCTATTTTAGATGAGTACGATTCAATTAAGAACACGCCTTGTACGTACAGATAAGATTTTGGCATCGTTGATGACTTGATGCCCTTGGTCAAATAAGCCAGCCCTTGGTTTAGTTGACCATTTTTTTATTGTGTCGTTTTTAGCATAGAACCTTGCTTATATAGACGAGCTACCAATACCTTTAATAGCATAGCATGAGAGAATATTATGAAAAAATATACGTTATTAAAAACCACGGCGGCGAGCAGTATGATTGCCGCGTTACTGTCCTTAACGACTGGCTGCGTCACCGCGCCCGGCTACAATGCTTATGGTGACCTTTATGAAGACATTTACAAAGATACTAAAATCTATAAGAAACACAAGAAAACCATCAAGTCTATTGATAAAGAGCTTTATCAGCCTGCTATCGAGCAGCGCGTGGCCAATCAGGTCAGCAATATGGGTTATCGGGTCAAAGACGTCAAATACAAAAAAGGCGACAGTAAAATAAAAGTAAAAGCCCGACGCGGCAGTGAAGACTATAAAATCGAGCTTGGCTATCCGAGCTATAACGTGATTAAAATCAAAAAAGATTGACAACAGGTGTTAAAAGTCTAACACCTCAATCACATCATAAGCAGGCGTCTCATAAGGATGCTCCTGCTTTAATGCCTCGATAACTGCTTTAATACGAGCAGTAGCAACGACCATCTCTACTCGCCACTCATCAACGGTTTCAAGTTTATCTTGCGCCCCAATATTTGGCTGACTGCCTGCCAGTGGCATAAACTGTCCGCTCCCCTGCACTTGCCAGCAGCATTGTTCATAATTGCCAATCTTGCCAGCACCCGCTACAAACAAGGCAGACTTTACTGGTTCTAACGCCGAATCTGGAATAAAAACGGTTAATTTATACATAGATTACTTCCTTTGAGCCTATTTAGAAAAATTACTATCAGCTATAAACTTACTATTTTTTAGACAATGAAGGATGGTCAGTCCAGATATAGCGCAATAACCAATCTTTTGCCTCGCCTGCATAATCAATCCCAATCCGTGGACGCAGTGATATTGGCGGCTGACAGCCATCGTCTTCAATCCAAACCCCTGATGCCGGCGTAATAATTTTGCCATATAATTCACGGTCGATTCGCAAATGTTTGGTCAACTTGCCGGGACCGGCCAATTGTTTCATTTCTTTTAGAGGACTTAATGGCTTATCTGCACTCAGTAATTGCTCGTCAAACAAGCGCTCACTATCCTCTGTGAAAAAGCCTGCCCGTATCAACACCGCTTCTGGTGACTCTGCCGGCCCACTGACCAAATTGAGCATATGATGGATACCATAAGTCAGATAAACGTAAAACACGCCGCCTTGGCTATACATAATCTCAGTACGCACAGTACGAGTACCGGCGTGCGCATGACAGGCGGCATCACCCTCTCCAATGTAGGCTTCAGTTTCTGAGATACGCATACGCAGGATTTTTTGCTTGCCTTCACTATCGGTTAGCTGTCGACATAAAACTTTGCCAATTAAATCTGCCGCTACCACGCAGGTCGGGCGTACAAACCAGCTAGGTTCTAAAACGGAGGGTTGTATATAAGGCAATTTGTATAATGACATCAAAGATAACCTTTTTTATAGCGGCGTTTATATTGACGATATAAATTTAGCATAAAAAACCACTCAAAGCGGCTAAACGTTAGACCTTATTACCTATTGCAACTGTTGCTATACAGACAGTTAACTCATTCTAATAGTAAGCTTAAAACTCGCCAATCAATTTTACAGTTAAAAAACTAAAAACATCCAACACTAAAAAATACAATCAAAAGGATATAACAATGACTAACTCTAATACTAACAATGATAAGCAGCACCATAACGATAGCAATAAAAATGCTAGCGAAAAAGATACGAATAAAAACGCAGCGATGAAAGATAACAGCGACAATAGTGCTTCTCAAAACGACGTAAATCAGGATTCAAAGGACAACGCCTCAAAAGATAACGCCTCAAAAGATAGTCAGTCTAAGACAGACGATAACAGTAAGAACGACAAGCAAAATAGTCAGTCACAGAGTAAAGACAGCAAAGACGATAAGTCATCTAATCAAGACAATACTAATGACAAAAAAGATGATAAAACGTCGGACAAGAACGATAGTAAAGATAGCGATAATGATAAATCGTCTGATAAAAACAATAGCGGTGCCAAAAAAGACGATCAATCAGACGCTAAAAACGACAGTAAAAATGGTGACGATTCTGACAAGAAGGATAAAGATAGTAAAGATGATGACTCTAAATCTAGCGAAGACAAAGAATCTTCTTTAAAGGACACTGCTACCACTAAAGCTAAAGAAGTCGTTGGCACATTAGCAGACAAAGCTGCCGATGCGATGGAAATGGCTGCTAAAAAAATTAAAGAAGCGCGTAAAGACAAATAACATAGCAATCTTTAACATAACGGTTTTTAAAATGCTTATCCCCATAAAAAAACTGAGCGCATGGCTCAGTTTTTTATTTTTTAAATATTTTATATTTCTAGTTTAACGGCACACCGATACGTTTTGCTACTTCTTCATAGCCTTCAATCACATCACCCAATGATTGACGGAAACGGTCTTTATCGAGCTTTTTCTTGGTCGCTTTATCCCAGATACGGCAGCCATCAGGCGAGAACTCATCACCTAGAACGATACGATCATGGAATACGCCAAATTCAAGTTTAAAATCTACCAGTATTAAATCGCCAGCATCAAACAGCTCTTTTAGCACTTCGTTTACTTGGTGACTGAGCTCTTTCATTTTCGCCAATTGAGCCTCGTTCGCCCAACCAAGCGAGATAGAGATGGACTCATTGACCATCGGATCGCCAAGCGCATCGTCTTTATAAAACAGCTCATAAGTAGGCGGCGTTAATGCTTGACCTTCCTCTAAACCTAGGCGACGTACCAAACTGCCCGCAGCAAAATTACGCACCACGCATTCAACCGGAATCATGTCTAAACGCTTGACCAGCACTTCATCGTCTGACAACTGCTTTTCAAAATGGGTTTCGATACCAGCGTCAGCCAGTTTTTGCATGATAAAGGCGTTAAAGCGGTTATTCACCACGCCTTTACGAGCAAGCTGTTCGATACGCTTACCATCGAGTGCGGAGGTATCGTCGCGGAAGTGTAAAATCAGCAGATCATGGTCTTCTGTTTCATAAACAGACTTGGCTTTGCCTTTATAGAGCAGTTGTTGCTTTTGCATGAGGGAGTTCCTGTTCGTTCAAGCTTATGTGGTAAAAACGCGCAGTGACCGCCAAGCGCTTTGTATTAAGGTATAAAATGCTTAACCATAATAAAAGACCAGCGGTATAGATAAGGATGAAAAAGGGGTTTATTCTGCTGCTTGGGTCACGGCAACCGTACGCTGAGGTCTTGGCAGCTGATATTGTTTACCTGACTCATTTTCTAGTTTCAAGGTATTAGCACCGGCATTAGGCGTTGGGTATAACGGCACAAATGGCGCTGTTTCTTGCGCCGCTGGCAATTCTAATGGTGCCAGTTTTTTGCTTTGCTGATACTCAAGGCTACCATTATCGCGCTTACCAAACAGACCTTTGGTCGCTTGGCAGCCGCTCAACACTAACGTACTACCCAAAACCACGGTCATTAGCATCGGGAATATTTTTGCAGGGTTTGATGATACTGTCATCATATTATCTCTCTGAGTTAGCAGTTATTGCTTATTTGGTGCGTATGTAGGCAAAGCGTTTATAGTTTTACTATGTCTAACTTTTTTACTTAATAGTCGAAACCTATAGAGCCACTATAAGCGGTATGTTTATTAAATTTATAAAAACCTAAAGTAAATTTGCACGGATTAGAGCTTCATCAATGGTCGCATGGTGCTTTTCAGCCAACCATACCAACGGCAAACGAATACCGGTATCTATCATGCCCATTTTATGCAGCGCATATTTAACAGGAATAGGGCTTGATTCGATAAATAAGTCACGGTGTAAGTGCTTGACCACGTCATGAACTTTATGAGCGGCATCAAAATCTCCACGCAGGCCAGCGCTAAAAGTCTCACTCATAGCTTTTGGTGCCACGTTAGCCGTCACCGAAATATTGCCTTTACCGCCAAACTGCATCAGCTCAAGAGCAGTACTATCATCACCAGATAGCACCACCATTCTGTCGCCAACGGATCTGATCAGTTGCTCACCGCGTACGGCCGAACCTGTGGCGTCTTTAATAGCAACGATATTGTCAATATCAGCGAGGCGTTCAACGGTCTCTTGGGCGATATCTACAACGGTACGTCCCGGTACGTTATAAAGCATTTGCGGGATTTTTACCGCTTCAGCGATGGCCTTATAATGCTGAAACAAGCCCTCTTGTGGCGGTTTATTATAATAAGGGGCGACCAATAACGCACAATCAGCACCTGCTTCGGCGGCATCTTGGGTTAGCTTAATGGCTTCCATCGTATTGTTGGCGCCAGTGCCTGCAATCACAGGTACGCGACCTTTGACATGCTGAACAAAGTAGCGAATCACATCGCTGTGCTCTTGCATGGACAAAGTCGCTGACTCGCCAGTGGTACCGACAGCGACCAAGCAATGCGTACCTTGCTCAATCTGCCAATCTATGAGGTCTGCCAGACGTTTATAATCGACCGTGCCGTCAGGATGCATGGGCGTTACCAAGGCTACCATTGAGCCTTGTAGTCGGGTTTTAATATCGTCGTATGCTGTGCTCATAACCGTGCCTGTATATCCTAGCTTTTATTAAAGCTATCACATGATAAGTCGTTTGCAAGTGTGCCTATCCGCTCTACAGAGCTGAACGTTTGGTTTGGTAAAATAACGTCAGGGCAAGACCTTGCGTGATGTTCATACTGTGTATTCATTTTACTAACGTGATTAACGCTATTTAGCTGCTGCCACTTGATTGACTGCAAGCCATAAAAACGCCTGCTAGTGTAGCATATTTTGCCTTCATCGCTATCAAACAATTCATGCTTAACACTTCTATAAAGCGAAAAATTAGCAATCTATTATAATGCTAAGCGCGACTCTATTTAGCCTAAAAAATAAGCCTGAAAACTAAATAGTTAGTGTAGTGCAATTGCTTAGTGTAGCGTAACTAGTTAGCAGCGATGAAACCTTTTTAGGTATTTTAACGAATCGTCAACATAGCAATGGTCGGACGATATGTATTACTGTCAATAAAGACAGCCGATTCATAACGCTGCTAATCACGCACGCTATCCTTTGCTATTCAATGCGCAAACCAATGATACCTGGGATGCCCTGACGCACTATCTCAATCGTCACCACGCCTTTTTCGGGCAATGATGCCACGGCGCTAGAAAAATCATTGACCGTTTTAATCGGTTTTTGGTGCAAATTGGTGATAACGTCGCCTGCCAGTATACCCGAGCGCGCCGCGAGTCCCGTCGGCTCAATAGCGGTGACCAGCACGCCGGTCTTATTATCAGCAGCCAGCTCTATTTGCTCCTCTGGCGTTAAATTGCGCAGCGCCAGTCCCAAGCTGATGCCGTTGGCTTGCTGTGCGCCGGTTTGCGATTGCATAGCATTGGAAGCATTACTAAGCTTGCCGGTTATGATAGCTTGTTTACCGTCACGCTGAATCTGAACGCGAAAGATATCGTCAGGCCGCGCTCGATTAATCAGGTTTAATAAATCGGAGGCTTCCATAATTAAGACATCATTGTATTTTAAAATAATATCGCCTGGCTTTAGCCCCGCTTTTTGCGCCGGTGAGTCTGGTGAAACGCGCGTCAATAATGCCCCTTGCGGACGCGCTAAATTATAAGCTTCGGCTAAATTCCGGTCGATATCTTGCGGAAAAATACCCAGATAGGCGCGCGCAACTTCACCGTTATCTTTTAACTGCTCATAAATATCCATCGCCGCATCAATCGGGATAGAGAATGACAGACCCATATAGCCGCCCGTGCCACTAAAAATACGCGAGTTAATACCAATTACTTCACCGCGCTGATTAAATAATGGGCCGCCAGAGTTACCCGGGTTTAATGCCACATCAGTTTGGATAAAGGGTACGCTGGTTTCACGGGAAAAATTGCGCGATTTGGCACTTACAATACCTGCCGATGCTGAATAATCGAAACCAAAGGGCGAGCCAATTGCTAATACCGGCTCCCCTACTTTTAGCGCATTAGAATCACCGATTGGCAAGGCAGGGAATTGGCGCCCCGTGACCTTGAGCACCGCCACGTCTGAGCGCTCATCACTGCCAACCAATTTGGCATCAAGCTCGCTTCTGTCATTGAGCGTCACAGTAATTTTGTCCGCGCCTGCCACCACATGATGATTGGTCAGCATATAACCATCACGGGTGACAAAAAATGCAGTGCCATATGCATGTTCAATCGCAGGCGTCGCTGCTTGGTCAGGAATATGTAAGCGATCACCAAAGAACTTCCGCAATAGCTCCGCCGTTTGGGCTTTAGCAAGCTCTGCCTCGCTGACAGTTTTGGTGACGTTTACTCGCGCGACCGCTGGCGTGACTTGCTGTACCAAGCCCGAAAAATCTGCGGTGGTAACGGCCGCTTGTGCAGTTGGCACGGTCGCGATGTTGATACCTGCCGCCATAGTAGTGGCTACCGCTATGGCCAACGCGCTCTGCTGTAACCAACGGCTCAAATTGGCTGTATTCGCTGTATTCGACGTTTTAGACATATTGTTAGGCATGTTACCCTCCATATAATGGGTCTTTATAATTGTTATAAACGGTTTGAATAGGACCGTTATGAATAATAATTTAGGCGTTTTATTTATATATTATGCTGATAATAGCTCAGTTTACTCATTCGCTAACCTCTAAAGCTAACATTTAAAAATTGATTTTTATATTGGTCTTTGCATTGCTGGCTGAGAGATTTTACCGCTTGCTTTTGTTATCTGCGTTCAGCATAAACTTTGGGAAATGCAAACTTACAAAGAAGAATGCTTGTTAGTTTACCGTCCATTTTCGACTTATGGTATAAAACTTTATCTTTTCTATCATAAAGATAGCCTTATTGCTAACATACCAGCACTACTCCCCTTTAATAAGCGTTCTTAGCTGAGAATCAAGTGGCGCAAAGATTGCTCTAGAATACGTCAAATAAAACCATGTTATGATAACAAGCCAAATAATCTATATGGCAAACAAAAGTTAATTTTCTTAGGTCGTTATTTTAGCAAATTGGCGATCATCAGCTTATTTTTTCATCTTTTGCTTTTTAGATTCTGCTTAGGGATCTAAAAAGCTTTTTTCTTTACGGCGATATCGTACTGATAGCCAACCTCACTTGTGCTTTGATTACTTGTGCTTTGATTACTTGTGCTTTGATTACTTGTGCTTTGATTATAGTGTGGTTGATGCTTTTATTAACAAGCGCTAGATTTAGCGCTCAGCGGTGACAGATATTGCAACACTATATTTAGACGACTTTTGCTGCAGCTTACGCTAGCAGCGCTGGTAGTGCGCCTGAATAGATATAAAATATGACAAGATTATAAAAGGATTAATTTATGGATACCGCCCTATTGTTATCCGGCGTGGTTGGGCTTGGTATTGCCGCCCAATGGTTGGCTTGGTATTTAAAGCAACCGTCCATTTTGTTTTTATTACTGATTGGTATTATTGTTGGCCCGATATTGGGTGCTTTTGACCCAGACTTGGTGCTCGGCGAGCTGATGTTCCCGTTTATCTCATTGGGCGTGGCGATTATTTTATTTGAAGGCTCGCTGACTTTAGAGTTCGATGAGATTAAGCAGCACGGCTCTGTGGTACAGATGCTGGTGTCAGTCGGTGTCCTTATTACCATTGTCATTGTGGCGCTATCGACTTACCTGTTGTTTGATGTCGACCCTTTGATTGCTTTGCTATTTGGTGCGCTGGTTTGTGTGACTGGCCCTACGGTCATTATGCCGTTACTGCGCAGCGTGCGTCCGAATAAAACCATTTCTAACATTTTGAAATGGGAAGGTATCATCATTGACCCTATCGGCGCGATTGCAGTGGTTTTGGTCTATGAATATATCATTTCAGGCGGCGAAGCCAGTAGTATCTTACTGTTTGCCAAAATTGTAGTATTGGCAGTGGCGATGGGCTTAGCGGGCGCGTGGTTATTGGCGTTTTTAATGCGCCGCCATATGATTCCTGAGTTTTTACGTAATGTCTTTACCTTAGCTTTTGTACTGCTCCTGTTTTCTATCTCCAACCATTTAGAGCACGAGTCCGGCTTATTAACGGTCACCGTCCTTGGCGTGGCGCTGGCTAACTGGCCAAAATTCCCGCGGGAGACGATTTTAGAGTTTAATGAATCGCTGACCATTTTATTGGTATCGGTATTATTTATCATTCTTGCGGCTCGCGTTGAGCTTGCAAGCTTATTAAGCGTTGGCTTTGCAGGTTTGGTGCTACTCGCGATTGTGATGTTTGTCGCGCGTCCGTTATCGGTATGGGCATCGTCTATCGGCTCCAATCTAAAAACCAATGAAAAGCTAATGATTAGCTGGATTGGGCCGCGCGGTATCGTTGCCGCCGCTATCTCGTCGCTTTTTGCCATTCGCTTGCAAGAGTATGATATTCAAGGCGTTGAGCTGCTTGTACCTTTGGTTTTCCTCGTTATTATCGGCACAGTAATGATTCAAGGTTTGGGCGCCAAAATGGTTGGTAATTTCTTGGGCGTACGCGAGCCTGAAACCAATGGTATCTTGGTCGTTGGCTCCAACCCTATCGCCTTATTGGTCGCAACATCTTTAAAAGACCAAGGATTTGATGTCATCGTCGCCCACAACAACTACACCAATATTGCCCGCGCGCGTATGAGTGGTCTGCGTACTTACTTTGGCAACCCCATCTCTGACCATGCCGACCATCATTTAGACCTTATCGGTATTGGGCGGCTGTTTGCCATGAGTACTGACAGGGAAATGAATACCTTGTCTGAAATTCATTACCGTCATGAGTTTGGCGAGCGTAAAATCTATCGCCTTAAATTCAGTGATGAAAAAGTCAAAAGCGAGCGCGATGATAAGCAAGGCAACTTCCATTCGCAGTGGTTGTTTGGTAAAGATGTGACTTATGCCAAGCTTGCCAGTATGCTGTCGAAAAAAGCGCGTATCAAAATCACCAACATCACCGACAGCTATAGCTTTGAGCAATATAAGGCCGATAATAAGCAATTCGTGCCGCTTTATACCGTCGATAAAGAAGGTAAGCTACACGTGATTACCGATAATTTCGATGGGGTGGTGCCGCGTGATCGTAAGCTGATTTCATTGGTCGTCGATGATGAAGTGCAGCCAAAAGCGGTCGATGTAACGGCAAAACAAGAGCAGGCACGCGCGGCGGCAGATGCCAGCTTTGAATCCAGCTCGAAAGCGCCTGAAAAGCGTAAAGAAATAGAGCTTACCGATGACAGTAATGACACAACTACGTCAGAGACTGCAGCAACCACTGCTAAAGAAGCCAATGTAGCAGAAGCCTCCGAGTCAGAAAAGGCACAAGACAAACAGGCCAATAGCGTTATTGATACGCCTAATAAAACTCAGGTATCAAGCACGACTGTTAAGAAAGATAACGTGCAAACAACAGAGCCTGATGCTACTGCTGCTAATTCTACTAACGTTACCAATGCTCATAAAACTAAAGGTATCATGTCGGATAATTCGACAGCAACTTCGAAAACCAAAACCTCTAGCAATACCAATGGTAATGGCAGCCCACCAAAAACCAAAAAAGGCGCGCTTGACCCCAATCGTTTACCCGACTCCAGTGGTGACAACCTTGATAGCCTTGATATAAATAAAGACTAGCGCAGTTTTGAAAAACCTTCCCATAAACTATAAAAGCCCCAACTGCTGAGTTGGGGCTTTTTTTGGATAATATAAAGTAGAAATGACAACGTTAAAAAACCTTAGCTTAGCGCAAATTTTTCCTGCACCGCTTGCCAAATACGCTCGCTAACTTCTTCAGCGCTACCTTGAGCATCAATACGCTGGATACGCTCAGGCTGCTCGCTGGCAAGGACGCTAAAACCTTGATGAACTCGAGTAAAAAACTCCGTCGCTTGCTGCTCAAAACGGTCAGCAGCGCTACGTTTATTGGCGCGCGCCATGCCTTCTAATACTGGCAAATCTAGCCACAAGGTCAGCCCTGGTAACTGTTCAACAAATTGCTCAATCAGCATAGCAATTTTAGCGCGTACCGTACTATCGCCATGCGCGCGTCCAAAACCTTGATAGGCAACGGTCGAATCAGTAAAGCGGTCACATATTACCCACGTTCCGCGTTGCAGTGCAGGTAAAATCACTTGCTGTAGATGGTCGCAGCGCGCCGCAAACATGAGTAGCAGCTCGGTATCATCGTTAATTGTGGTATCAGGGTCTAGCAAAATAGCACGTAATTGCTCAGCAAACGGACTACCGCCCGGCTCGCGGGTACGCAGATAGTCGATGCCCTTTACTTGCAAATGGTTGCAAAGTTGCTCGATAGCGGTGGTCTTGCCAACGCCTTCAGTACCTTCAAAGCTAATAAAGCGCCCTTGAATGGACGCTGTATTAGTAGACGCTGTATTAATAGAATGGTTAGACGCGTTTATTTGCGATGATTTTTCTTCTGGCAATGCTGACATGATATGACCTTATGTCATTGATGAGCGTTATGCAGTTATATAAATAGCTATATAACGACATAACGCTCAGTACACGATAGGTTTTTGGAAATATAGACGATTAAATTACGGTGGCGGCGTTTGTGCTTTCTTTTGACGCATGACGCTCAGATACTCTCTGACCGCTTGGTTATGCTCATTTAAGCTATTGGTAAATTTGTGCCCGCCGTTACCGGTCGCCACAAAATATAACGCTTCGCTATCGGCAGGATGCAAGGTTGCTTCAATAGAGGCAGCAGATGGCAGCGCAATTGGCGTAGGCGGTAAACCATCGATTTGATAGGTATTATAAGCCGTCTTTTCATCGATGTCTTTGCGGCGAATATTGCCTTCATAACGGCTACCCATACCATAGATAATGGTCGGATCGGTCTGCAAGCGCATACTTTTATTCAAACGATTATTAAATACCGCCGATACCAAAGGACGCTCTTCTGCCACACTGGTTTCTTTTTCGATAATCGAAGCCATTACCAGCGCTTCATATGGACTGTCATAAGGCAGATCAGGGTCGCGATTTTCCCACGCTTTGGTCAATGCTTGCTGCTGACGCTTATACAAATCGGTCAATACCTGCTTATCGGTGCTGCCTTCGCCATAATAATACGTATCAGGCGCAAACCAGCCTTCAAGATTGTGATTGACGATAGCATCATTACTATTGACCACCGAATCTGGCAAAATGCCAACCAAATCCAACGCCTGCGCGATGCTGGCATTCGTGCTATCCGCCGTCAGTACTTCTTTTTTGATGCCTTTATTATCTCGTAGCGCCTGATATAAATCTTTTGAGGTTTTGCCTTCGATAATCTGTACCTTGACCATCGCCGCTTTTACCCCTTGCCCCAATACTTCTAAGGCTTCAGCAAAAGTAGGGTTTTCTGGTAATTGATAAATACCAGCGTGCAATGGGCCATCGATTTGCGTTTTCATATAAAGCTTGGCAATCGTGGCAGAAAACAGCGGTATTTGCTGCTGCCACTGCGGTAATAGCCCATAATACGTCTGACCCGACTCAATCGTCACCATCTGCTGCGGCTGCTCAATACGGCCAAACAGCGTCTGATACACCATCACCAAAAAGAACGCGGCAATCAGCCCAAGCACCAATAACACCTGATAACCACGCTGCATAAAAAACGAGGGATTATCAGCTTTATAGTGGCGCGGTTTAGTGCCACCGCTAATGAGTGAGATATCTGTCGCCGGTACTTCCTCTGCGCTAACGTCGTCAATGATAGGTTTTTTGTCTGGCGCTGTCGTCTCAACAGGCTGCTCCAGCGCGGCGTCATATTCATTTTTTGGCGATTCATCAGGGCGTTTAGGGGGTATTTCAGGTGTTGGCTTGCTCATGGCAACTCGCGAGGCAGAAGTTTGCTAGAATTTAGCACTGAACTGGACGATTTTCAATGGTATTTGCTTAGCTTATGAATTAACTTGGTGTTTATGCCAAGTTATATGGCTTAATACTCATAACCCATCTGAGAACGAAAATTGATTATGAATCTAAATTTTAATTAAAGTCTTGCTGCAAACTACAAATCTGAACCTTCAAGAATTCGTGTATTAAGTGAGGATTGGGTTGCCAAACACGGTTATTGTCCTAATTGTAGTGCTCAGCCATTGAATGAATTTGCTAATAACCAACCTGTCGCTGATTTTTATTGTTCAAACTGCGATGAAGAATATGAATTAAAAAGTAAGAAAGCAAAATTAAGCAACATTATTAATGATGGCGCTTATGACACTATGATTCATCGAATCAATAGCAAGAACAATCCAAGCTTTTTCTTTTTAACCTATTCACCAGAATACAAAGTTAATAACTTTTTAATCATCCCTAAGCATTTTTTAAACCCGATATGATTGTTAAACGCAAGCCTTTATCCATCACTGCCAAACGTGCCGGTTGGGTTGGCTGCAATATAGACTTGCGCAAAGTGCCCGAATCAGGAAAGGTGTTTTTGGTTAAAAACGAGCAAGTTATACCACGCAATAATGTCACCGAGCACTTTCAAAAAACCTTGTTTTTACGTAAGCAAACTATCGCTTCACGTGGTTGGACACTAGACGTTTGGCAGTGCATCGACAGACTCGACGCCAACTTCTCTCTCAATCAGGTTTATGCGTTTGCCGACCTATTAAAACTTAAACATCCTGAAAACAACCACATTAAAGATAAAATCCGTCAGCAATTACAAGTATTACGTGATAGAGGTATTATTGAATTTATCGGTCGTGGGCATTATTACAAATTATATTAAGCGCTTTTATTATCTTTTACTCACTTCACAAAGGACGATCACTTCTTTTTAAGCACCTTTGCTAAGCTAGCGTATATAAATCCTAAAGAAATTTTGATAAGCAAGTATTGGGAATAGTGATGATAAAAAGTGATAAGACAGTAGAGGAAATCTTTCAGATAGAGATTGTCGAGACGCTAAGTAACCTCGTAAAAATTAGCGCAGAGAACGAGCAAGAAGCACTATTAAAAGCGCAAGATATGTATAAAAAAGAGGAAGTTATTTTATACGCAGATGATTGTATTGATACCAAATTTAATATTCTTTAAATACAGTTAAATCGCTTCAAAACTCACCACTTCACCCGCCAATAACCTCAGACTACTCATGGGCATGATACCGCGTAGCGCATTACAAAAGAATAGCTGGCTTAAATAAGGCAAATCCTCATCTTGTAACGACCTGATGATGACGGGGCTATTGCTAGTCGATAATGTATCGATAATCACTTGCCGCATCACGCCAGCAACGCCCGATTGCGCCATCGACGGCGTATACCATTGACCTTGGGTTAAATAGTTGCTGTTGCTGTTGTTTTGAGAGTGTGGAGGATTGGACGATTTTGCGACTGGCGCTTCTACTAATTGATAAAACACATTACTCATCGTGCCCTCAACCCAGCGCCCGCTCATATCGCGTAGCAGACCTTCAGCGATGCTTGGCTTGATAGTGCCTGCCAATGTCTTAGCTTTGATAGCTTGCAGCTCGCCACTTGCCAGCACATTATCGAGGCGATTTAAGCTTTTAAGTCCAGCAAGCGTTGGCGGCAAACAAGCAATTTGAGAGGATAAGCAAATGGCGCTCGCGGCAGGTTGTAGCGGGATAAATTGCCCATCAGCGAGTGGCAGCGATCGTGCGGTAGTAATGGCCATTGGTGAGGATTTAAGCCAAATCTCGCACGCACTGCCGCCACCAGTATTTGGTGTATAACCATAACCACGGACTTCTTGCTCGGCGCGCGTGATTATAAGTTTTAGCATACCTTGCTGTAATTGCTTGGCATGTGTTTTTAACACCGTTAATAATGAATCGCTGTTCAGCTGAAGTTGCAAAGCTACCGCATGCGAGACAAGGCGCTGCTGATGATAGTCCAACCACAGTATCTGCCCATCGATGACGCCCATAGTGGTAAAAAAACCATCACCGTATGCCAACCCGCGATTGTCTAACGATACCGTGGTCTGTGTAGCATTTGACGGATGCAAACATATCCAGCTATTGGGCGACATTCAGGCCAGCCCCGCTTATTTATCAGCAGTTTGAGCAGCAGATTTATTAATCACTAGCATACAGCTATAAAACTCGCATTTTGCCAGCTCTACTTTTTGACCACCGATGGTTTTATTTTTGGCGATTTGACCGCCGAGCATATCAGCGACCAGCTTGCCGCCTTCATCGCCCATTAATTGACGCGCCAGTTGATAAGCTTTTTTGGCATGGTTTTGACTGATTTCTTTTTCTTTATCAGAGTCGGTTGGATTGGCAAAATACCAGCCAAGCTCGAGGTATTTTTCAGAATCAATCAGGTCCAAATACGGCGCATCATCCTGCATAAAGCGATATTTGGACGCCGGATTACTGGCATAGTCCAAGCTATTTTCGTCGGTGCTGACCACTTTACCAAAGGCTGATTGTATCTTTTTAAGCTCATCGATACTTAAGGAGGTTACTTTGGCAGTGCCCCACGAGGCGATATCGTATTTTACTGGCGTCCCTTGCGCAGCTGTTGCGCCATCAAGATCAGCGTTGGCATTGGGGTTTTCTGCCTTGGAGGTCTCAGCGGCGGTCTGCTCGCTATTATCAGCGCCTGCTTCTTTGGTGGCAGTATCGTTTTCTGTATTGCTATTACAGGCGCTCAAAGACACGCCAACTGCCATTATCGTACTGACCATCAAGGTCTGTAGGCTTTTATTCCACATGGGCAATGTACTCACACTTTTAAAGGGATCCAAAAACGGTATTAACGAGCGGGGTTTGCTGCCGCTGATAACGAAAAATGTCTGTTAAATGTTTATAGTTATACGCCAATCTCAACTTATCGTAGGCTTTTGATTTTTATAGAATTTAAAATTCTAATTGTTTTAACTGAAATTTTAAAAACTAAGTAAACCAATACCTTAGAAAAACAAGTTGAGAGTGGGGTAGTTATATAATTTATTGGTTATAGGCTTTGGTAGCAGTCAAATTGTTAAATATTGCCTTTTAATCATCGTAACACAAGGCCGACTGAAATCTTCATGCTCCCTAGTTTACCCAACTGCTTAACACTTGACTAGCTTTTACCTTACACTTACCGCTCCGGCAGAGTACAGATTTGTTAAAGACCTCACGAGATAAAGGCATGATTTATTTGGCTAATGAGCAGCTCCGTTTTTAGCCCTTTTATTGACTTAGCATAATTGACTTAGCAGAGGTTTGTGAAAGTTAACGTTATCCCCTATGATAAGTAGGATTTATTAAATGACATTGCATAAGATAATTAAACGGCCACTTTCTTATTGATAACTTCTCACCTGTTGATTTTGCCTATATTTCACCCTTTACAAGCAGCGGACCCTTTATGACCCAGCATTTTATCGTTATAGGCAATCCGATTGCCCACAGCAAATCCCCTGAAATCCATACGCAGTTCGCTGTGCAGACAGGCTTAGAGATTAGCTATCAGCGCCAGTATTGCCCTGATGATGTAGCCAGCTTTACTGCGGTGATTGAGGCATTTTTTCAGGGCGGCGGCGTTGGTGCTAATGTGACTGTGCCCTTTAAGCAAGTAGCTTATCAGTGCTGCGCGGCGCGTGGCGGCTTGTCTGAACACGCTAAGGTTGCAGGCGCTGTCAATACTTTGTTGATCAATAAAACGTTGCTAAAAAATGGCACACCGATAGCCGAGGCGATATATGGCGATAATACCGATGGCCAAGGGTTGGTCAATCACATGACAAGTTTAGATTGGCCGCTAAAGGGCGCGCATGTGGCAATAATCGGCGCAGGCGGCGCGGCGCGCGGGGTGATATTGCCATTGATTGAAGCGGGTATCAGCGAGCTTACCCTTGCCAATCGTACATTAAATAAAGCGATAAATTTGGTTACTGAGCTAAGCGCTGCAAGTGAGACGATTGCAAGGCAGCAGATTAAAACCTGTAGCACTGAAACGCTAAGCGGTGAGTTTGATATCATTATCAATGCTACCTCGATTGGGTTATCGGGCGATACACTGCCGCTTAGCGACCAGCTAGACGGCCATTATGCTTACGATATGATGTATGGACGTGAGCTGCCGTTTTTGCAGCATTTTACCAAGCGCGGCGCACAAACGTCAGACGGTTATGGCATGCTTATCGGGCAGGCAGCGTTAAGTTTTGAGCGTTGGACAGAACATAAAGTCGATGTTGCGCAAGTCATCGACAGTTTATAAGTACATTGAATGAACAGCTTAAACCGCGACTAAAAAAGCCATATGAATAGAAATCATACAGCTTTTTATCTGCTAAAAAATTTAGCTAAAACGCGCTAGCAGCCAATTCTCCATCCGGCGCAGCGGCACGCGTAAATCGGTCGAATGCATCACCACCCCGCCGCTTAGCCCCACCACGCAGCCAATCATGGTATCAAACAAACGCGCTAAAATGACCTCTTGATAAGCTTGCTTAGTAAACGGCAACCCACTGCCATATTCGGCGATGAATATCGTCAGCGGTGTGATAAATATCACTGCCAAGCCATAATGGCGGTCGACCAAGGTTTCGATACACAGCATTAAGCCTAAAATCGCCAGCGCCACGCCCCATATCGGCAAACCCCACGCCAGCATCCATCCCGCCAGCCCAACGCCAACCATGGTACCAAGCAAACGATGGATTTGCTTAATCCACATGGTACGCAAATGAATACCTTGGATAATCAAAAAACAGCTGACTGCTGCCCAATAGGGATTTGATAAATTTAAGCTCAGCGCGATGACTAAGGATAGACTGACAAAACCGGCGACAATCACACTCTCCGTAATGGTATCGGGCTCATAACTATAGGTCGGGGTCGGTGTCGCTGGGCGCGTCGCCAATAAAAACAGCGAATATAGCAGCGCCATCACCAAAGCAAAACCACTACCGAGTATCACCAAGCCTGTGGCCGGCATGACATCTTCTAAAGGCAGCGGGATAAATAGCGCAATCGCCCCCGCCATCATCACAAACAAACCTGCGGGCGGCGGTTGACGATAGTAGCGCCCAAAAATTACAATACCAAACGCCATCAAGGTAAATATCGGCAATTTTAATGGCGGAATTTGCTGCGCTATCAGGCCCAGCGCAAAACACAGCGACATGGCAAACCCCCACGCCATCACCGTCACCAAACGAAACGGCAGCTTACCTGCTAACGGTGTATTTAAAATAACCATCGCCCCTAGTGACGCTTTAATACCAGACGGCAGAGCATCAAAGTACGCCCCGACAAATACCGGAAAACTAATGGTAATTGCAGCGATAATCGGCATGTGCCACGGTCGTTTGCTACGGTTTACGGTTAATAAATGGTTAAGCTCACCATCGATGAGTTTTTTTAACCGCCCAACTACTGCCATTAGCCAAAATACGGGCGTCTTTTTCTGCTCTGTTTGGTATGCTAAATTGCGCTTTGGTGCGCTCATAAATTGTGTTCCTTTATTCTGTTTGGGCACGCAACTCATACACTTAACGGTTGTTTTGCGTCTATCCCGCTGTCTATACTGAAACTTATGCTACAACCTATATTAAAACTATGGTTCTTTATAAAGTTGGACTTATTGATGCCTATTTATAAATAAATAACCATTTATATTTATAACTTAAATTTTTATGTTTTTTAATATATTATGAATATTAGTTATCGGTTGTATATTTGTGGCTATAGAAGATTTATACTGACCTCAATGCTACGACAGCTGTTTTTTATCAAGGATGCCTTAACGGTTATCAAAATGGAAAAGCTGTTCTTAATAAACTTAGATGACGACCTGTGATACTGTCTGCCTTTATCCCAGATAATTAAACTCCCGTTTACATGAACCATAGCTCAATTGATGAGCCGACAGTCTATGCTAACGAACTATGCTAATGAAATAATCAAAGAGAGCGACTATGTTAACTTACAAAGCACCTTTGCGTGATATCAAGTTTTTGATAAATGATGTTTTTGACTATCAAACGCATTATAAAAGCCTAGACAATGGCGAAAACGCCGATCCTGAAACCGTCGATATGATTTTGCAAGGCTTTGCTGACTTTGCTGAAAATGTCTTAGCGCCTTTGTACCAGCCAGCGGATGAAGAAGGCTGTCATTTTGAAAATGGTGTGGTCACTACGCCTAAAGGTTTTAAAGAAGCTTATGACCAGTTCGTCGAAGGCGGCTGGCAAGGTATTTCGTACCCTGAAGAGTACGGCGGTATGAACTTACCGATGTCAATCAACCTTATTAAGTCTGAAATGATGGGTACGGCTAACTGGCCTTGGGCGATGTATCCTGGCCTATCAACTGGTTGTATCAACACCTTACTACAGTATGGTACCGACGAGCAAAAAGCGATTTATTTACCTAAATTGGTTGAAGGTACGTGGTCGGGCACCATGTGTTTGACTGAGCCGCAGTGTGGTACTGACTTGGGTCAGGTTAAATCAAAAGCCATCCCGCAAGATGACGGTACTTATAAAATCAGCGGTACCAAGATTTTTATCTCAAGTGGCGAGCATGACTTAACCGACAATATCGTCCATATCGTTTTAGCTCGTCTACCAAATGCGCCAGAAGGCACACGCGGTATCTCATTGTTCATCGTACCAAAATTCTTGCCAAATGCTGAAGGTGAATCTGGCGAGCGTAATGGCGTGGTTTGTGGCTCTATCGAGCACAAAATGGGTATCAGCTCATCGTCAACTTGTGTTTTAAACTTCGATGACGCAGTTGGTTACTTAATTGGTGAGCCAAATAAAGGCTTGAAAGCGATGTTCACCTTTATGAACACTGCTCGTATCGGTACTGGTATTCAAGGTTTGGCGCACACTGAATTGTCTTTCCAAAACGCCCTACCATATGCGAAAGACCGTCGCTCTATGCGCACTTTATCAGGTACTAAAGACCCTGAAAAAGTGGCTGATGCGATTATTCATCATGCCGACGTACGCCGTATGCTATTGACCCAAAAAGCCTTTGCTGAAGGCGGTCGCTCAATGATTTATCACTCAGCGCGCTATGCCGACAAAATGTCTCAAGGCGTTGCCAATGGTGATGACGCTGAGTTTGAAAAATGGGATGACAAATTGGGCTTTTATACGCCTATCCTAAAAGGCTTTTTAACGGAGCTTGGTATTGAAGCGGCCAAACACGGTCAGCAAATCTACGGTGGTCACGGCTATATCAAAGAATGGGGCATGGAGCTTATCGCTCGTGATGCCCGTATTGCGACGATGTACGAAGGTACCACTGGCGTACAGGCGCTTGACTTACTCGGTCGTAAAGTTATCTTGCAGTCTAAAGGTAAAATTATCCGTGATTACACCTCAAGCATTATGAAATGGTGCGGCGAGTATGCGCTTGATAAAGACATGCGTAAATTCGTTTGGGCACTGACCAAACTATGTGCTGAGTGGAACACCTTGACCGTACGCTTGATGCTGATGGCGCGTAAAGACCGTGAAATCATCTCTGCGGCATCAGATGACTTTTTGATGTACTCAGGCTATGTGATGATGGGTTATCACTGGGCGCGCATGGCGGCGGTCGCTTATGACAAGCTTGAAAAAGGCGGCACTGAGTCACCAGAATTCTACAAAGCTAAGATTCAAACTGCAGAGTTTTACTTTGATAAAATCTTACCGCGTACCTCAGGCCATGCTGAAAGTATGGTTGCTCCAAGCGAGAGCATGACGGCAATGGCAATCGATAACTTTGCTTTCCTAGACTAAGATTGCTTCACAATTGAGCAAATAATTAACAAGAAAAGCGCCTGTTCATTAGGCGCTTTTTTATGTTTAATATAAAGTCAGAGAAGATACTAGAACCATAGTTATCAAGTAATAGACATGCAAATAATAGACAGCTGATAAAATATAATTTAATAAGGAAGTAATGATGTTGTCGATTAATAACAGAACCACTTTATCAAGTACACGAGCGCTAAAAACGCTATTATTGAGTGCCGCATTAATCAGCGTTGGCGCCCATAGCGCGATGGCTAAAACCAGCGATACCCCCATCCATTTTGCCAAAGGCGCTATTAGTAGCGTGGTTACGGGTAAATTAAAACCTAACGAACAGGAGCGCTGGTACCGCTTTAATGCCGCCGCTGCGCAATATGCCATCATTAATATTGCGCCGCTTACTGGCACGTCTGAGACCGCCAATGTCGGCGTCCTGCACATGCCAAATGGTAAATATGATGGCACCAAAGGCGGGATTATTTACCAAGGCTGCCTACCCGCAACTGGCGAATATCGCTTACGTATCGCCCGCAATTTGATGGCGACTCACGGTAAAACCGCTGGTTATAAAGCTGAGGTGATGGTACTGCCTAAGTTTGCCAGTAAGTCGCTATGTGCAGATAAATAGCTGGTCTGTCATTTTTATAAATCACTCTTATAAACAATTGAGCCTAGCGTTTAGCTCAGCATTTTTTTATGATAAATCGCGCTGATTTCCTCTACTTCGACACAGATTTGAATGTCGGCGCGTCCCGATTGCTGTGCATTCAAGCTTTCCTCTATAGCAGCTGTTAATAATTCAGCGAGTTGATGGCGTATGACTTCGTCACGGCCGCTCATAATTTTTAGATACGCATAAACAAAGCCGTTGCGCTGCTCGTCATCTTCCACGCCAACCAAAAACGTCTCAATCGGTACGATGCGCGCTTTGATATCGGCAGGTTTACCAAAGTGTCCACTGTCCCACAGCACTTGATTTAATGCTTTTAGAAATGATTCTTCATGAGTAATCGTGACGTTTGGCGTCACTTGAATGGTTAAATGCGGCATGGGTAACATCCTTATTTAAAAATAGCAATTCTACTAATAAGCAGCGCAAACACTATTGAGAGCAAATGACAAAGGCGCAGAATAAACGGCGTGTAAAATTCTTCTTAAATACTAATCATCGATGATATCTACAAAGCGCGCGTTAAGCGTGGTCGCTAATTGCTCAGGTGGCAACTCAATCTCTAGACCTCGGCGACCGCCACTCACATAGATAGTCGCTTGCTGTTGCGCGGCGGCATGGATAAGCGTCGGTAGGCGCTTTTTTTGCCCCAATGGGCTAACGCCACCGAGCACATAACCCGTCGACCGTTCGACCAATTTAGGCTCAGCCATTTGTACTTTTTTACAAGCCAGCATTTTATTGCTCGATAAAGCCTTCGCCACTTTTTTAAAATTTAGGGTTTTATCGACCGGCAAAATCGCTACGGCCAGCGCGCCTGCGTCGGTTGTCACCACCAAGGTTTTAAACACCCGCTCGGCAGTAATGCCCAGTTTTTCTACTGCTTCTAGTCCGAAAGAGGCGGCGGTGCTGTCGTGAGTATATTCATGCAACTTATAATCAAGGCTTTGCTGTTTGGCAAGTTTGATAGCAGGGGTCATAATATTTTGGCTTAGAATAATGAAGTTAAAAGATAAAATTCTACATAGATTTGAATGTAAATATTTTGATTTAATGCCATACAGTATTGCGCGAAATCGCAGGCTTTTCTACCTCTGACTTTAAATAATTTCGCCTTTTAACGGTTGGCTCGTTAAGTATTCTCTGGCATTTAAACCAGTATTCTATGCCGTTATGAGATTAATATTGGCAGTATATACAGACACCATATATCGCTTTGATGGCTTTTATGGCATCATAAGCTCACCACATTTGACTAATTTTGATACTGATTATGATACCGAAGTTCTTAAAAAAACGGATTTTTAAAGCGCCCGTCGCAACTGACCATACAACCTCAACCCCAGAATTCGAGGCTGAGATGCTGCCGGTTGCCTCAACCCTTTATGCCAATGCGCCGATTAACCAGCTCTATCGCAAACTATCGGGTCAGCTGCTTGATGTGGCTGTGAAGCCAAAGCTTTTGGGTGAGTTGCCAGAATTTGACGATGACGACAATATCCTTAGATTTTATGTGCTGCAAGATTATTCGCGCTCCAACAGTATTTTGATTGACCTACAAACACAAGAGCACAATCTGCCACCCGCCTTGGTCGGTGTGCAAGATATTACTCATGATATTAAAGAAAATGCCGCCATTATCTTTTTACATCATCCACATGCCAAAGACAGCCAGTTATCACCTCGCCTATCGCGTCTGGTTGCCGCGGTCTTACAACATCCAGAATTACAAGTGCGCTTGGTACCAGTGTCAATTCTATGGGGACGCGCGCCAGAAAAAGAAGACTCGTTATTTAAACTGTTGACCGCCGATAACTGGGAAGATCCTAGCATCACCAAGCAGTTATTTAATATCGGGGTGATGGGGCGTGATACCTTTGTCCAGTTCCATCCGCCACAAGATTTACGCACCCTTATTCATGACAGCTTAAAAGGCGATGGCGAAGGATTCTCTGTCTTTGATTCTGTTGCTAGCGAAACCAATACCGTACAAAACACCGCGCAAGCTGATACGGCAAATGATGCTAATAAGGTAAATGATATAGCGCCAAGCTTTGCCATGGTTGCGTCAGCCGATGGCAATCGCGAGCTGGTGCGCTCATTACAACAGCAGCTTAATATTTATTTGGACAAACAGCGCGCCAGCATGCTCGGCCCCGACTTATCGGACAGACGTAACTTGGTCGACAAATTGGTTTATTCGCCCGCTATCAAACATGCGATAGAAGCAGAAGCTGAAGAGTCAGGCACCAGTGTTCGTGAAGCGCGCATGGTAGCCAAAGGCTATGCCAATGAGATGGTCAATGACTATTCGCACTCTATCATACGCGGTTTTTATAAATTCTTAACGTGGTTGTGGACGCAGCTATATGATGGCGTCGAAGTCCATCATTTTGAGCGTGTGCGCGAGCTTGCCGCTGACCATGAACTGGTCTATGTACCTTGCCATCGCAGTCATGTTGACTATTTACTACTGTCTTATGTCATCTATAAGCGTGGTCTAAGCATTCCTTATGTCGCTGCTGGTGACAACTTAGACGTGCCAGTATTGGGGCCATTATTACGCGGCGCCGTTGCATTCTATATTCGTCGTAGCTTCCGTGGTAATGCCCTCTATACCGCGGTATTGCGCGAGTATATGCACACCCTTATTACCCGCAATACACCCATTGAATACTTTATCGAAGGCGGTCGCTCACGCTCAGGTCGCCTGCTACCACCAAAGATGGGTATGCTAGCGATGACGGTACATAGCCAGTTACGCCATACCAATAAGCCTGTGGTATTTATTCCGACTTATATTGGTTACGAGCGCATCATGGAAGGCGGTACCTATGTCGGTGAGTTAAAAGGTAAGCCAAAAGAATCTGAATCGCTCATAGGTTTATTAAAAGTTGGCCGTAAGATTGAGCGTATCTTTGGTAATGTGCATTTAAGCTTTGGTACACCGCTGCACCTTAGCGATTTTATGACCAAGTTTGACGTGCCAGCCAATAGCTTGCCTGCCGATCGTACTGATACGCCACTCGATGACAAAACCAGTGCCATGGTCGATAACATCGGCGTAAAAGTCATGCAGCATATCAATAAAGCCGCTGTGGTCACGCCAGTATCACTATTGTCGCTGGTATTGCTCTCAGCACCGAAAGCGGCATTAGATGAAGATATCTGCCGTGAGCAAATCGCCCTCTATCAAGGTCTTGCTCAGCAGTTATCCTATTCAGAAGATACCGTCATCACTAAGATGAGCCCGCAGCAAATCATTGATTATGGTATTAAGCTCAAGCTCATTGAGCGTACGCCGCATATCTTGGGTGACATCATTCAAGTCGCTGGTAAGCAAGCTGCACTACTAAGCTATTTCCGTAATAATATCTTGCATGTCTTTATCCTATTGTCGTTCTTATCTGCCTTGGTTGCTCGTAATGGCCGTATCGAACGCAGTCGTCTAGACAGTATTGCCGAGCAGTTATATCCATTCTTACAAAGTGAGCTGTTCTTATATTATCCAGCACATGGCTTGGCCGAGACGCTCAACAAAAAAATCGACAGCCTACTCTCTCATGGATTGATTGTAGAATTAGGCGATGGTATGTTGAGTGTCCCTGAGACCAATAGTAAATGCTATCAGCAGCTACAAGTACTGGCGACCCCAGTCGAACAAAGCCTTGAGCGTTACTTTATGACCCTTGCCCTACTCGCTCAGCAAGGCTCAGGCAATCTGACCGAAAACGAAGTCGTTGACCTCTGTCATTTGCTTGGTCAGCGTTTATCAGTCCTGTATGCTGACGACATTCCTGACTTCTTTGACCGTGCGCTATTCACCAGCTTTATCGGTGCTTTGATTCGTCTTGATTATCTGCAAAAAGATGAAGAAACTGGCATCTTAACTTTCGATCAGCGTATCGGTAATATTGCCCATCATGCAAAATATGTCCTCAGTCCTGATATGATGCAAATTTTGCAGCAAGTGGCAAGCCTCAACGAAGAAGAAATTGCCCACGCCATTACTGAGATTAGTAATAAAAAGCAGCGTAAGTTTGGCCGTAAGCGCTCATAAAGCAACGTAAAAGCTGAACATAAAAAAGACCTCTAACGGATTAGAGGTCTTTTTTTATATCTAAATTATTGTCCAAAAATACTTATTATAAATAACTATTCTAGGTAGAAATCTTTTTATACTTCATACGCTTCGGACTGGCGTCATCACCCATGGTCTTTTTGCGATAGGTTTCAAACTCAGAATAGTTACCATCGAACCAAACTGGGCCTTCATCTTCGAATGCCAAAATATGAGTCGCGATACGGTCAAGGAACCAGCGATCATGCGACACCACCATCACCGTACCTGGGAATACTTGAATAGCATCCTCTAGCGCACGTAAGGTTTCGATATCCAAATCGTTTGATGGTTCATCAAGGAGCAAGACGTTAGCGCCCTGTTTTAGTGTCTTAGCAAGTTGTAAACGGTTACGCTCACCACCTGATAATTGACCGACATGCTTTTGTTGGTCTGAACCTTTAAAATTAAAGCGGCCGATATAAGCGCGGCTTGGGGTTTCATAGTCGCCTACTTTGATGATATCGAGGCCGTCAGAGACTTCTTCCCAAACAGTCTTTTTGTCATCTAAGTTATCACGTACCTGTCCGACATAAGCGACTTTGACACTTTCACCCAAATCGACTGAGCCGGTATCTGGCGTATCACGTTCGGTAATCATGTTAAATAGCGTGGTTTTACCCGCACCGTTTGGACCGATAATACCGACGATAGCGCCCGCTGGCACATTAAAGCTGAGGTTTTCATACAGCAGACGATCGCCAAACGATTTAGAGATATCGTTGACTTCGATGACTTTATTACCCAAACGAGGACCCGGTGGAATATAAATCTCAGAGGTCTCATTACGCTGCTGGAACTCTTTTGAGTTCAATTCCTCAAAACGCTGCACGCGTGATTTAGACTTGGCTTGCTGACCTTTTTGGTTTTTACGAATCCACTCAAGCTCTTTTTTCAGCGCTTTAGCAAACGATTCTTCTTGTTTATTTTGCTGCTCTAGACGGACGTTCTTTTGCTCGAGCCATTCAGTATAGTTGCCTTCGTACGGATAGCCATGGCCACGGTCAAGCTCCAAAATCCACTGAGCGACGTTATCCAAGAAATAACGGTCATGGGTAATGGCGACGATGGTACCGCTATAGTTCTGTAGGAACTGCTCAAGCCAAGCAACCGATTCAGCGTCCAAATGGTTGGTTGGTTCGTCAAGTAACAGCATATCAGGACGTGACAACAGCAGACGACATAGTGCCACACGGCGTTTTTCACCACCTGATAGTTTGCTAACGTCCGCATCCCATGGCGGTAGACGCAAAGCATCAGCAGCTTTTTCTAGCTGGGTATTTAAATTATGCGCATCCCATGCTTGAATGATGTCTTCCATTTTGCCTTGTTCTTCGGCAAGCTTATCAAAGTCGGCATCAGGTTCAGCATATTCGGCATAAATGGCGTCAAGACGTGACAGTGCATCTAAAGCTTCACGCATACCATCTTCGACGTTGCCGCGGACATCTTTACTGTCATCAAGCTGTGGTTCCTGCGGTAGATAACCAACCTTCGTACCTGCTTGCGCGCGCGCTTCGCCGCTAAAGTCTTTATCCACGCCCGCCATGATACGTAGCAAAGTTGATTTACCTGAACCGTTAATACCTAAAACACCGATTTTGGCGCCAGGAAAAAACGACAGATTGATGTTTTTTAAAATCTCGCGCTTAGGTGGAACAAGTTTTGACACGTTGTTCATCGTGTAGATATATTGAGCCATTAACACTCCGATAGACTGCATAGACGAGACGTGCAAACCAGACTTAGCAATCATGCCAAACGGGCTGCGCCTCAAAAATCAGGGTTATAAATTGTTTACCATTATCGCATTGTGGCGCAACCCCTGCAAGCTAACGGACTGTTTTACCTGTCTTTATATGCCTTTTAACTTTTTTTGCAGGCTTTTTACGCTTAGCTGTCTGTTTTAGTAGCTTTCTCTGCCAAAACCTTTATACAAAATCCTCCCTTACAAACTCTTGTCGCAATGTTTGAATTAAAGTAAGGCTATTAACATTCGCCCTATCTAGCCTTACGGTAAATGACTAGAAAATTCATTTAAAAAAGCTCACAATACCTAGGATAAGATATTAAAAAGTGAATAGATAATGATCACTTAATTAATAATTAGCTAATTAAAAGCTAGAAATAATTATAAATATCGATAATGGAGAATTTCTATGAGTAATAACGACAAACAGAATCTAGATATTGTACACAATGAGCAAGCCAAGCGTTTTGAAACGTCAATCGACGGTCATATGGGTTATATCAGCTATCAAGAACGTGGCGATCAACTGGTATACGACCATACCATCGTGCCACAAGAATTGGGTGGTCGCGGTGTTGGGTCTGCACTGGTTAAGCATGCTTTAAAATATGCGCAGGATAATAACAAAAAAGTGGTGCCACAGTGCTCGTTTGTCGCCTCATATATCGATAAACACCCTGAATATAAAGGGTTGCTTTAAGCTTAATAAAACAAGCCAATGATAGATAAAGCTTTATAGTAGTAACTATATCGTAGTAATTATGCTATAAAAGTCTTATCTTGATTTAAGCGCTAAAACGTACGACTCCCCCCTATTTATCTGACGATAATTATTATATTTTTGCTTGCAATGATGTAATAAAGACCATCAGAGTTAGGTGGGTTTTTTGTCCTATATGCTTTTTGTCATGACATTGGGCAAGAGAAGATATGTAAAGTGAAATAGAAAGCAGCAAACCGATAACCCTCTCTAATAATAATAAAGGATATCACCATGAGTAGTTTATCTAACCAACAAATCGACTTACAATTGGAAGACTTGGCTGGCTGGCGGCGCGACGGCAATAGTATCGTCAAAAGCTATCATTTCAGCGATTTTATTGAAGCGATGAGCTTTATGAATCAAGCCGCTTTTTATGCCGAGGCGCTCGAACATCATCCTGAATGGAGCAATACTTATAACGTTGTTGATGTCCGCCTGACCACGCACGATACGGGTGGTATCACAAGCCTAGATATTCGCCTTGCAAAACGTATGGAACATATTATCCAGCCTAAGACTTTCTAGAACCACATAAGACGTTTGGCACTAAGAGTAATCAAAATAGTCAAATTTTAGCCATAAAAAAAGTCCTCAATCGAGGACTTTTTCTTATTACCAATATGGAAAATTACGACCTAAGCAGTCACTGTTCTCTATTACATACGGCGACTAACAAATGCGACAATGAATAGAATCACAGCAATAGCTAGTAGGATATAAGCAAAGTTTGCCGATAAACCAGCGACACCGCCAAAGCCTAGGAAACTTGCAATCAACGCGATTACCGCAAAAATAATGGCCCAACGAAACATAATATTCTCCTCAAATTATGGTTAGAAATTAGCTATACAGCTAGCAGTTTTGGTTGTTAATAAACTATTTATCAATCAACCGTTTTAGCACTGCACTCTTTTCTTCCTGAAAATCTTCTTTTTGTTTTGATACAACTTATTACTGCGTACGAATATAGATTAGCAATGATTTTCTCTAAAGAACGTTCATTTTGGTAATAATGTCGATAGGTTATGTAAACTTTGTAGCAAATCTTACCATTCTTAAGTTTTTTACTTGGCTTTTCAAGACTTATGTGTAGAGATAGTGAATAGTTACTTAAATTCGCTTATTTTTATGACAAAATCTGCTATAAACCTAAATCTGCTACTTTCTGCAGATTCCATATCTAATGTCAGTTGCATAATGAACAAAAACAGCTATTTAGCAATTTCACAATAATCGCTATTTAATAAGGAAAATAACTATGAATACGGAAACCTCAAACGATACAGCGACATCAAAACAAACATCAACAAATCAAGAGCCTGCAAACCCTAGTGAGAAGCGTCCTTACGCGGTAGTTTTGTACGGTGCGACCAGCTTTGTAGGTCAGATTACAGCGCACTATCTAACAGAATTTTTATCGAATGCTAAAGATAAAAATGGCGAGAATGTCACGTGGGCGATAGCCGGTCGCGATGAAGAAAAGCTCAATGAGCTACAGTCTAATCTTGCCAGCAAAGTCGATATAATCATTGCCGATAGTAACGATGCTGCTAGCCTCGATAAGATGACCAAGCAAGCCCAAGTTATTATCTCAACCGTTGGCCCTTACCTAAAATATGGCGAACCTTTGATTAAATCTTGCGCCAATCATGGTACCGATTATGTCGATCTGACTGGCGAAGCGATATTTATCAAAGATATGATGGATAAATATCAGGACGCCGCCAAGCAAAGCGGCGCGCGTATCGTCAATTCATGCGGCTTTGACTCTATTCCGTCGGATTTGGGCGTATATTTTACCCAGCAGCAAGCACAAGAAAAATTGGGTAGCACTTGCGATGTGATTCATATGCGCGTCAAAGCGGCAAAAGGTGGTCTATCTGGCGGCACAATTGCGTCGATGGCGACAATTTTTGAAGAAGTTGGTCAAGATAAATCACGCCGTAAGCAAGTAGCAAACCCTTATTTGCTCAACGATGACAAAGATGCACCAAACGTGCGCCAAGATAATGTTAGCAAGCCAGAATACGATGGCGAGCATAAACGCTGGCTGGCACCTTTTGTCATGGCCAGCATCAATACCCGTATTGTGCATCGCAGTAACCAGCTGCTTGGTTATGAATATGGTCGTGACTTTAAGTATGACGAAGCGATGTGGATGAAAGACGGCGTAAAAGGTAAATTATCAAGCTACGCGATGAGCGCAGGCTTAATGGGTTTTGCCACCGCCATGATGATTAAACCAAGCCGCGAGCTGTTATCTAAACATGTGCTACCTAAATCTGGCTCAGGCCCTTCTAAAGAGGAGCAAGAAAACGGCTACTTTGATATTCGCTTGTTTGGTGAAACCGCCAACAACGACGCCATTAATACTAAAGTAACTGGAGATAAAGACCCAGGTTACGGCAGCACCTCGCGTATGTTGGCGCAAGCAGCTTTATGTCTCGCGCAAGATATTAGTAAAGACGATGTCGGTGGTGGTTTTTGGACACCTGCTTCAGCGATGGGCGATCGCTTAATTGAACGTTTACAAGAACATTCTGGTCTCAGCTTTGAAGTAGTAGAAGATTAATAGCAACCATAGTTAAGATTAAAACGAGTTAATTCTAACTAAGATAGTAATGACCGTTTCTTGGCAACAAGAGGCGGTTTTTTATTACCTATATTATTTACCTCGTTGATCTTCAATTTTTAGACAAATGTTAATAAACGATAAAAGCGTATTTCTTTGGTAAACGATGTTGCCCCTTTGCCCTTTTTCAATACATTAAGCTACACATTTCCAGACTAATGTCACAGCCATATTGCTATAACTCACGTAGGATTGAACAGGTTATGGCACGGATTTTATAGACCAAGCCTAAGTTCAATGAACCCAAAGAGACATATTAACAATAACTACATTAATAACAACTAAGAGGGAATGACTATGAAATTAAATCTATTAACAGCCGCAGTTTTGACATCCAGTGTCGCCATGTTTGCCAGTACCGCCAACGCCGGTATGACGACTGATAACCATGGCAACGTTGGTTATGACAGCTACGATGAATGTGTCATGGCGGTCAAAGATGGTTCGGCGAAATTTTATACGCCTTATACTTACCAAAAACCAAAGATGCAGGCAGGCGAAGCATCGATTAAAAAGATGCGTTTGTCTGAAGTCATGATTCCTCAAGCCGTGGTCAATAGTAATAATTTACAAGCCAGTGATTATTCAGCCGGTGCTTGTGATTTGGGCGTTGGACAATCAAACGGTCGTTATGGTGTTTCAGGTCCTTTAGTGGGCAAATACGTGCCTATCGCTGCTGATATGCCCGTCAACGTTTATATGGACAAAGCCGGTAATCCGGTACGACTCAGCATGCAGCAGTGCGACAATCACTTTGGTGCTAAATTCCCTACCCCTGTTGTCAGCGACCCTAAAGAAACTGAAGCGCCAGCGCCAGAACCTCAAGTTGCGATCACTGAAGAGCGCAGTATGGAGCCAGTCGTTGTCGAAACTAGCCGCGTTATCCGCCCTGCTAAGTACCGTGTAAAAGAAGTCATCATTGCGCCGGAAGACCAAATTAAACGCGTTAATACCGCAAGTGGTACAGCAATTGCGGTAGAAGATGGAGCTAATCGCGCCGTCATCGTTGGTGAAGAAGCAGATAGCAGCGTCCTTGAAGATACAGAAATCAGTCAAACCTTCCCTGTGATTCGCGTGCCGGACAATAATACCCAGCAACGCGTGGTCAATCCAACAACCGGTAAATATGTGATTGTTGAATAGAATGTTGATAATTGAGTATTAACCATACGGTCTTTAAAATTAGAAAGGAAAGCAAAAAAGACATTTTGCTTTCCTTTTGTCGAGCCTGACAATAACGCTACAATAGTTGCACAAACTCACTTACAAACACCGCTCTGTGAGAGTTTTAATCGATGTGCTACTGAACCCATGCTTATTTAGTTGCTATTCTCCTATTAGATTTTTATCACTGACCCAGTTCAGCTTATAAAACTCTCTAACCAAATCAATCATGATAATCGTTCAATGGTTATCATGATTTTATTTTGTCTATAGGTTTAATGTTAGATATATTAAATATATAAATGCGAAATACTAAATAAATTGGTATAGCAATTTTGTTTTATACAACAATACTCAATATAAGCGTCAAGTTTAAAACCCCTTAAACTGACATTATAAGATTGTAAATTAAGGAATGGATTAATGAAAAAAAGTACTCTATCTTTATCGTTACTTATGGGCGCAGCGCTCACTATCCCAAGTTTGGCTATGGCAGCCCCTACTGATAGCGAAGCAGTAGAAGATGCAGCCACTGCAACCACCCTCGAAGCTGAAGGCACTCCTACAAATGAAGCCGCAACCGATCACTCTAATCCATTTCAGTTAAGCGAAACTCAAACGATCAAAAGAGCACAGGTTAATAATCTTGCTAACAAACAGCCAATGACTACTGAGCTACAATCTGAGCAAGCGACAATTCAAAATACCATGCAAGAAGACATGCAGGCGCAACAAGCCGCAATGCAAAATCCAGAAGCTGCAATGCAGCAACAAGCCATACAAGATGATGAAGCAGCGATGCAACAACAAGATTTGCAGCAAGCTATGCTAGATGAGGAAGCAGCTCTACAAGAAGAAGCATCATTAGAGACTGAAGAAGATGACGAGCCGACGCAAGCGCTATAAAACATAAATAGCAAAACCAATTTTAAAGAGAATCCTCCAATATATTCTCAATAAAAAAGGCAACCATTTGGCTGCCTTTTTTGGTTAATCATTATGACAAATATTATTTTTTAGTTTTAGTAACGCCAGCTTCCTGCAACAGCGCGCCAAGCGTGCCTATTTTATTAGGTGCTTCTTTATTAGATGCTGCTGCTTTCTCCGCTCTAGGTGCTTTACGACGGTTGTTGGCATGATCTTTATCTTGACGATTGCCACGTGGTTTTGACGAACGCTTATCAGCCGCTGGACGACTATCACTTGGACGGTTGCTACGTGGACGATTGGTTTTATTCTCATTACCCGTACCTTCTGTAGTTGACTTCGCAGCTGGGCGTACGGGTTTTTCAGATTCAGGCTTCATACTAAAGCCGATACGGCCGCGTTTTTCGTCGATAGAAATCACACGTACCGAGACGATATCACCGGGCTTAACGCGGTTCATCGGGTCAGCGACGAAATCATTGGCCATCTGTGAGATATGCACAAGACCATCTTGGTGGACGCCGACATCAACGAAGCAACCAAAAGCTGTCACGTTGGTAACAACACCTTCAAGCTGCATGCCCTCGCTTAAGTCTTTAATACTATTGACGTCTTCACGGAAGTTAGCCGTTTTAAACTCAGGGCGCGGATCACGAGCAGGCTTGGCAAGCTCTTCGATGATGGCTTTGACACTGATATTATCATCATTGGCAGCCAGTGCAGTGGTATCGATGCTGTTTAACACGCCATCGTTACCGATAACTTCTGGTAATGCTTTACCGGTTTGCTCAAGTAAGCTGTCAACCAGCGCATAGCTTTCTGGATGCACGCCTGTCGCATCAAGGGGATTGCTACCGCCGTGGACGCGTAAGAAACCTGCCGCTTGCTCAAAGGTTTTTACCCCTAAGCGTGGTACGTTTTTTAATGCTTCACGGCTATCAAAGGCGCCATGCTCTTTACGATAGCTGACGATTTGCTGGGCGACGTTTTTATTCAAACCGGCAATGTGCGCCAAAATAGCAGGACTTGCGGTATTTACATCAACACCAACGGCGTTCACGCTGTCTTGCGTGACTTTATCTAGGCTATCTGCCAACTGGGTTTGATTGACATCATGCTGATATTGACCAACGCCAATCGCTTTTGGGTCAACCTTAACTAGCTCTGATAGCGGATCTTGCAAGCGGCGGGCGATAGAAACCGCACCGCGTACCGAGACATCTAAATTGGCAAGCTCGTCGCTGGCAAGCTCACTCGCCGAATAAACAGAAGCGCCTGACTCATTAACGATTACGGCTTTGGCTTTTAACTCAGCGTTGGCGGCCAAAATCTCTTTAATCATCGCGTCTGTTTCGCGGCTCGCCGTACCGTTGCCGATAGCGACCAAATCAACGCCATAAGTGCTTAATAATTCATCGATGACTTTTTTGGCTTCATCCATCTTATTATCGGGGGCAAACGGATAAACGGTGGCGACGACAGGCTTTTCTTCGCCATCTAGCATGACATGGCCTTGGGTATCCACAATCGCCATTTTAACGCCATGACGGATACCCGGATCAACGCCTAGAATCACCTTACGGCCAGCAGGCGCTGCCATAAGTAAATGCTGTAAATTATTGGCAAATACATCAATGGCATCGGCTTCAGCGGTCAGACGTTTTTCTGTCAATAAACGATGCTCAATATGCGGACGCCATTTTTCTTTCCATAAACTGGTCGCGGCCTCAACTAAAAACTCTTGACGTTCTGCTGGCGCTTTGGCATCAACCTCAAAGTGCTTGACGATTTTTTCGATAAATGGCGCGTCTTCGCCTTCGATTTTAAGACCTAAAACGTTTTCTTGGCGACCGCGAAGCATCGCTAATAGACGATGATTTGGCAAACGCGCCAAGCTTTCACTATGTTCAAAGTAATCTTTGAACTTCTCACCAACTTCGCGTTTTTCTTCACTGGCGACGCTCGATACTATACTCGCCGTTTTCGCAAAGCCACTACGTAAATTATCGAGTAAGTCTAACGCTTGCGTCCATTCATCAACGATGATGGCTTGTACGCCTGCCAATTGCTTGTCGATATCGCTGAAGTCGACTTCAATCTCATTACCACTATCATCGGTAATGCTAGATTGTGCTTGATAGTCGGCAAGCGCCTCTGTCGGTGTAATCTCTTGTGTTAACAGCGCTTGTGCAGCCACATCAAGACCAGCGGCGCGTGCTTTGGCCGCTGGTGAGCGGCGACGCGGACGGTATGGCAAGTAGATGTCTTCAAGCTCAAGTTTCGACGTCGCATTATCAATACGCGTCTGCAGCTCGTCAGTCAAATTACCCTGCGTGCTTAGCAGCTCGGTAATTTTAAGGCGACGGGTTGCCATATCACGCTCATAATTAAGCGACTTCTCTAAAGCTCGCAGCTGCGCATCATCAAGATTCTGCGTCTTTTCTTTACGGTAACGGGCAATAAAGGGAACGGTCGCGCCTTCATCGTAAAGTTTGACAAACGCATTGACTTGAGCAGTCTTAATGCCAAGCGCGCGAGCAAGCTTGTCGTGAATATTCGCGTGTGTGGTTGCATCCAAAACCTGTGCATTTGTCGAGGTTTGAGATGGCGTTAAGGTATCAGTGCTACTCATAGACGTATCAATCGTTGAGAAATGTAGTTTTGCATTATAGCAAAAGCTGCATGAATAAAAATCCTTTTTATCTTTTCGTTATTTATCACCTGTTTTCTGGCAAAAATCGTCTGATATCGCCCGTTCTTGCGCCTTGTTAAACAAACGCATACAGCATTTAGCATTATCGTTGATGCAATTATTACAGCAATCTTATACACTAAAGTCTCAATCGCACAAATATTGCAGTTTACTACTGTACTGAACAATAGTTTTTCATATTTATTGATTTTTAGCAATCGATGGAATGATTCCTAGCTAGCAGCACTAATATTGTTACCTTTATGGATGCTTTTTTGAATTCTATTTTTATTAACAAAGATATTCACCCTTGTATTTTTAATCACAATTTCTACCAATAATAATTTTTATAAGAGGATGACTGTATGACAGATAACAACAGCCCTGACACCTTAAACCAGCGTATTTTGGTCGTTGATGACGATGCCCGCTTGCGCTCTTTATTGCAGCGTTTTCTAGAAGACGATGGTTTTGTCGTTCGTACGGCGCATGATGGCAATCAGATGGACAAATTGATGCAACGTGAGCTGTTCTCATTGGTGGTATTGGATTTGATGCTACCAGGCGAAGACGGTATTAGTATCTGTAAGCGTTTGCGTGAAGACAATGGCGATATACCGATCATCATGCTGACCGCTAAAGGTGGCGATGCCGATCGTATCGCTGGCCTTGAAGCCGGCGCTGATGACTATCTGCCAAAGCCATTTAACCCAAAAGAGCTATTGGCACGTATCAAAGCAGTATTACGTCGTCAAAATCGCGAACTCCCCGGTGCGCCAAGTCATCAGCTTGAAGTGGTTGAGTTTGGACCCTGGACGCTTGATTTATCGACCCGTACCCTGAAACGTGATGGTAATGTGGTGACTTTAACAACCGGTGAATTCTCGGTATTAAAAGCCTTGGTGCAGCATCCGCGTGAGCCATTGACGCGTGATAAGCTAATGAATCTTGCCCGTGGCCGTGAATGGGGCGCGATGGAGCGTTCTATCGATGTGCAAGTATCACGTTTGCGCCGTCTGATTGAGGACAATCCGTCACAGGCGCGTTATATCCAAACCGTTTGGGGCGTCGGCTATGTATTCGTACCCGATGAAGCAGAAGTTGAAGCCGCTAAAAGTGAATAGCTTTAGCATTCAATGTTGATACTATCTAATGCCATAAAAAAGCCCTGCAATTAATGTGCAGGGCTTTTTTATTTTTCTAACTATTGGTTTAACGCTAAATATTTAGTGCATAAATCTAACGTAATTGACTGTCTTTACTACCGCGGCGATTAAATAACTCGGTCGCCTTTGCTTCTTTTTCAAGCTCAGACTGACAGCTAACGCAGTGCTGCACACCCGGTACCGCTATGCGCCGCGCTTCTGGAATGGGATTGCCACACTCATCGCAAAACTCAGCACTTTCACCGGTCGGCAGTGCACGCCGTGCGCGCTCTAACGCATCATTAACGGTCGCATCCATTTGTTCATGCTCTGCCCCATCTCTTGACCAGCCACCTGCCATAATCGTATCCTGTTTTTTATTAATGCTATTTAGGCTTTAATTGATAAAAGTCTTTAATAACAAATAGATGGGGTTATAGAGCTCTTATTTCAATCAATAGACGCTTTTATAAACACCATTAATAGCGATAAAAATAGTAAGCAATAAGATAGCAAATGATGATTAGTCTTTTGGTTGCAGCTCAACCACTTGACCGCGCACGCCGATGCTTTCATCACTCATCAAAAACACATAACCGCCCATAATATCTTCTGGTGTCTTTAGGCTCATCGGATTTTCACCCGGAAAAGCATGAGCACGCATATTGGTACGGGTGCCGCCGGGGTTGATGCAATTGAAGCGTAAATTGGTGGTATTTTGCGTCTCTTGGGTAAATATATCACTCATGCCTTCTACCGCTTGCTTGGACAGTGCATAGGCACCCCAAAACGCGCGCGGATGGGTGCCAACGCTACTAGAAGTAAAGACGATAGAACCATGGGCGGCATCTTTAAGCAGCGGCAGTAGCGCTTGGGTGAGCATAAAGGTAGAGGTAAAGTTGACCTTCATCACTTGAGCAAACATATCGACATCGTACATCTCAAGCGGTGTCAAAGCACCTAGCATGCCAGCGTTGTGCAATACCCCATCGAGCTGTCCGACTTCTTTTGCTATCAAATTCTCTAGCGTTTGCATCTCAGCATAAGTCGCACCTTCGAGATTCATCGGTAGCATGGCAGGTTGCTTGCCGCCAAAGCTTTCGATTTCATCATAAACGTATTCAAGTTTGCTACTGGTACGCCCTAACAATAACACCGTCGCACCATAACGGGCATAGGTCAAGGCGGCAACACGGCCGATACCATCACCAGCACCCGTGACCAAAATTGTTTTACCATCTAAGCAGTTATCAGGCGGTATAAAATTACGAATAGCGTCGTGCGATACAGATGGTACAGAATTTTGCGCAGCTGCTTGATTGGCTTGCTGCGGCGTAGGCGGATTAGTATTGTCACTCATGGCATTACTCACTGCTTATTATTCGATGATTTAATAGGTAGGTTGCTTATTAGCTATCTTGATGAATGGCTTATTTGCTTTATAAGTAGTTATTTTATAAATAGTCAAACTTACCTGAAGCAAGTAAAAGCTTACTCAACTCTTTAGGGGTATCGGTAATGTAGTCAGCACCCCATTTCTTTAAGTTTTTTTGATCTTCAGGCGGGATATAACCATAGGCAGCTAAAATGGTTGTCATACCAGCGGCGTTGCCCGCTTCGATATCGCGTATATGGTCGCCAATATAAAGCACACTTTCAGCCGCGCCGCGCGGGATAGCGAGTTTTTCCAACGCCATATACATCGGCTCTGGATCTGGCTTAGAGCGTGATACATCATCAGGACAGACTAGTACCGAGCAGCGCTCATCTAACTGCATTGTTTCTAGCAAAAGCTCTGCTAAATAGCGCGGCTTATTGGTGACAATTCCCCACGGCACGCCTTTATCCTCTAAGGTGCGCAGTACTTCTTCAAGCTCGCTAAAAACACAACTATCGACGCATATATCGGCTTCATAATCGTCTAAAAACTGCTGACGAAACTCAAGTAACTCTTCTTCACTAACCTCAAGCTGGCCGTTATGACGCAGCATCAAGCGTACCATCGACGAAGCGCCTGCGGAAACTTGCTCACGAATCTCAGCTTCAGGTGGCGCTTGCCAATCATTCTCGCCGCTCATTTTACCAATAATCCGGACGAAATCGGCGGCAGTGTCGATTAACGTCCCATCAAGGTCGAACAAGACAGCTTTTACAAATTGACTCATAACAGGCGCTCTTAATATTAATTTAAAACATGGATTTAAAAAGTGGTTAAAAAGGAATACTCATAAAAAAAATTTACAACAGTGGTTTTTGTACCGCCATCATATAATTGACATCGACGTTTTGCGCCAACCAGTAGCGTTTGGTCAACGGATTATAGTGCAGCCCAATGATATCTTGACGGCTGAAACCCGCATTTAGCGCCATTTTATCCAATTCCGCTGGGGTAATAAATTTGGCGTAATCATGGGTACCGCGATCAAGCAGACGCAATACATACTCAGCGCCAACGATGGCAAATAAGTAGGACTTAGGGTTGCGGTTAATGGTCGAGAGCACGCAAACGCCGCCTGGCGCTAGTAGCTTAAAACACGCCTCAACGATGGCAGTTGGGTCTGGTACATGCTCGAGCATCTCCATACAAGTCACCACATCGAACTGGCCGGCATGGGTTTCAGCCAATTGTTCAATCGGAATGTGCTGATAACGCAAGGTATTATCTAAATTGCTTTGCTCAGCATGCAAGGCCGCCGCTTTGAGATTTTCGGTACCAAGGTCAATACCAGTAACATCAGCGCCGCGTCGCGCCATTGATTCTGACAAGATACCGCCGCCGCAACCGACATCAAGAACTTTTTTACCCGCCAAGCCCAACTCTGCGATTTTACTGCTATCAGCACTCATAAAGCCGTGCTTGACGTTGTCTTCTATCCAATTAAGGCGTAGCGGATTGATTTCGTGTAAGGTGGCAAAGGCGCCGGTTTTATTCCACCACTCGCTCGCCAAATTGTTGAATTTTTCTACTTCGCTGGCATCGACATTAATCGCCGTATTTTGATTGAATTCGTTAGCAGCATTATTACTATTGCTCATATTGTCAGTAGGATTGTTTTGTTGATGATTCACAGGCTGCGCAGAAGGTAAAACTTGGCTCATAGGATTTTTCCTTTATTGGCATTATAGTTATTATCGGGAAGTATGATGCTACGCTCAATATTAGCATGAGAGCAGCAACTTTGTCGTGAGTACATCGTCACCGTTTGTGAAACGCGCAAATTATAGTCTTATGAGTCAGTTATTCTTATATTGAAAAAATTTGGCTTAACGACTTTGGATTGACGATCGGGCTGAAATTCAAGGTATAAAATAAGCGCAAAACCATAAGTAAGATACCTTAAATAATAGCTCACAGCTTTACAACCGTTAGTTAAGAATCGGGTTCACAACTATGGGCATTTTACGCTATTATAGGCAGTAGTCTATAAAAGGGTGATTTAGGTGACGCATTGCCGCTTAAACTTGTGAGACCTCTATACAAATGCGCTAAATGACTGCTGAATCGAACCTTCTGAAACAATTATTCTGAATCTCGACACCTCAAGGAAAAAGTATGAAACGTATCATCGCATTGACTGGTTTGGCTTGTGCTATTGGGTTTGCCAATATGGGCGCACAAGCCGCCAATTATGTCGCAGGAAAAGACTACCGCGTGCTAGACAACCCAGAAAAAATCAGCGGTGATGCTATCATTGTGCGTGAATTCTTTTGGTATGGCTGCCCGCATTGTAACGTCCTCAATCCACATATGGAAAAATGGGCCAAAACCAAAGACAAAGACGTGGCATTTTTCAAAACCCCAGCCGCGCTAAACCCTGTTTGGGAAGCCAGCGCCCGTGGTTTCTACGCCGCGCAATTACTAGGCTATGAAGACAAAACCCATGACGCCCTATTTGATGCTGTGCATAAAGACGGCAAACAGTTATTTGACCAAGCATCACTGAGCAAATGGTACGCATCTAAAGGGGTGAATGAAAAGAAATTCAATAGTCTTTATAACTCATTTGCCGTTGGCACAAAAATTGGTCGCTCACAGGCAGGTGCTAAGCGTTATCAGCTTTCAGGCGTACCAGCAGTAGTCGTCCATGGTAAGTATGTGGTGACTGGTGAAAGCGCCACTGTTCCTAAAGTGGTTGATTATCTCGTTGATAAAGTACGTGCCGAGAAAAAATAATTTAAGATGTGTAAATTATTAAGAAAATGAACGTTTATAAAAATGCAAAAAGCCAATCTTTAACGATTGGCTTTTTTATAGGTCATGGTTTATAAATTAATATAAGCATTATTATTAATTAGCTTTTCAGCTGCGACAATATCGCCACTTCACGAATATAACTGGCCAAATCTTCTTTAGACTCCGCCATCAATTCATCGTCTTGTGTATGTTTGGCATATTCAATCCATAGCAGCAACTGATACAAACTATTACGCTCAGAGGCTTTGTATTGTTTTACAAACTGCTTTAGCGTGCCTTCATCATTGATGTTTAAGCGCTCAATCCAGCTTTCGATTTTAGAAATCTGCTCTTTTGGAAAAAAAGCATCGAACAAGGCTTTAACCAATTCATGGCGGTTTTCTTCACTGATGAGTTTACCGACCCGTTTGGTTTGACGATTGCGCGCATTGGCACTGGTAATATCAGCAAGCGCCATCAGCTCTGCCATAAAGTAATCACTTGCTGGCAGGTTTTTGAGCTGCTTCTTCGATAAGCTGGCAAGCGGTATCGACAATGCTTGTAAGCGCTCATGAGCTTTTTTGAGCTCTGTGCGCGAGACGCGCATATCCTGTTCTGACCAGTCAATCATAAAAGCTTTCCATTTTTCGAGATAGTAAATAATAGATTTTATTGCGTCTTGCTGATTATATTGCTTAAGCATTCATTGTAGCTAATAACCATTAATAATTAGCATTACTAGCCTAGCTTTACCAACGATGTTTTTCGCGGTGCTTAGCGGTAATACTCAAACCTTCGGGCAAGCTCACGGTCAATTTATCTTGCAAATGCTTGGTAATAAATACTGAGCGATGCTTACCACCGGTGCAACCAATCGCAACCGTTACCGTATGGCGATTATTATGTAAAAAATCTGGCAACCAGCGCGTCAGAAATGTAGCGATATCGTCAGTCATCTCTGCCACCTCTGGATAATCAGCAAAAAATTCAGCAACTTCCGCATCCAGACCTGTCGCGGCGCGCAGCTTTGGGTTCCAATGTGGGTTGGGCAAAATGCGCACATCAAAAACAAAATCGGCATCAATTGGGCTGCCATATTTAAAACCAAAGGATAGCAGGTTAATAGCGATTTGATTGTCAGCCCCAACATAATCGCGCAGTCGCTCTTTTAGCTGGTGAATATTAAGCATACTGGTATCAATTTTAAGATCCGCACGCCTAAATATCGGCTGCAAAAGCTGGTTTTCTTTTTCAATCGCCGCTGGTAAATTATCAGTGGTATTTTCTATACCTTTGCTATCTTGCACCATCAAAGGATGAATGCGGCGAGTGGCATTAAAGCGCGCCACCAAGATATCCTCTTGCGCTGTCACATAAATGACGGTGAGCGCCTCTTCGCCATACGTCTGCTTTAACGTATCATGTATTTCAGAAAAATTGGACAAATCGGCGCGAGGGGTGCGAATATCGACCCCAAGGGCGACGCGTTTGATGCCGCTATCACAAACCAGCTTTTGTGCCGCCTCAGGAACCAATGACAAAGGCATATTATCAATACAATAATAACCAAAGTCCTCTAGGATATTGAGTACAGAGGTCTTGCCCGAGCCTGAGCGCCCTGACACCACCAAGATACTTAAACCATCTTTATGTGTCTGTGTCTGCTTGTTATCTGATTTGGCGTGCTCATTATCCTTAGTTGTACTCATGATCCGTCATCCTTATACATTGCGTCTAGCCACTCCCGCGCTCATGACGGCAGTGTTACCGTCACTAGCTGATTGTCTAACAAGCGTGCACGGCCCAACCATGCGGCAACTAAAATCACCAAATCTTGCTGATTTCCAGCGAAAGTTGTCGATTTTCCATCTATCTCAAAAGCATCAAGCTGCGCCGTTTTGACTTCTAAATAATCAATGATAAAACCTGCGGCAGTGATACGCGCGCTAGCCGCTGCTAATAAATGCTCAAGCCCTCGTTCGATATATGCGCCATTCATTAGCTGGTCGGCTAAGCGCTGTAATTCTTGATGAAGCATGGGAGCGATATTGCGCTCAGTTTCAGTTAAATACTGATTGCGCGAAGACAAAGCTAAACCATCAGCCGCTCGTACGATAGGTGCGCCAATGATTTTAATCGGATAACTTAAATCACGCACCAACTGCTGAATAATGGCCAACTGCTGATAGTCTTTTTGCCCAAATACGGCCACTTCCGGCTGGACGATATTAAAGAGCTTTGAGACGACAATGCCAACGCCATCAAAATGACTTGGACGCGATTGGCCACATAACTGGCTGGTGATTGCGCCTGCTCGAACCGACGTTGGCGGTGGTAATACCGGATACATCTCATCAATACTGGGCGCAAATACGTAATCGGCATTAACAGTAGTAAGTTTGGCAACGTCCTCATCTAACGTCCGAGGATAGCTATCAAAGTCTTCACCGACGCCAAATTGGGTAGGATTGACGAAAATACTCACCACCACAATATCGGCATGTTGTTTGGCAAGTTTAACCAACTCAAGATGACCGTCATGCAGATTGCCCATCGTTGGCACTAACGCAATATGCTGCTTGCCCTCTTGCTGACCACGATAAGGGTTTAGAGCGTTACGCAGTGCTGAGATGTGATGATGAATAATTGGCATGGTTACTATGTTTTATCCTGACAGCTTGTTCTACTGATAATGGTCAAATCATTAAATCAAATACGATTTACTTTAATACGGCTAGCTAAATTGGTGCTGCTCAGTGGGAAAACTGCCGTCACGTACCGACTGCTGATACAGCGCAAAAGCCCCTTCAATACTACGCGCGCTATTACGCTCATCAGTTAAAAAGTCATGGACAAAGCGCGGTACGCGGCCGTGCACCATGCCCAGCATGTCATGCATGACAAGGACTTGACCATCAGTAGCAGCACCAGCGCCAATCCCAATAACCGGCACAGCTACGGCTTCTGTAACTGCCTTCGCAAGCTCAGCGGGTACACACTCTAATACCAAAAGCGCTGCACCCGCCTCGACCACTGATTTGGCATCAGTCAGCAGTTTTTCGGCTGCTGCATCACCGCGACCTTGTATTTTATAACCACCAAAGACATTGACAGACTGCGGCGTCAGTCCTAAATGCACACAAGTCGGCGTACCTGCTTGCGCCAAGGTTTTGACCAAATCGCAAAGCTCACTACCGCCTTCAATCTTAATCACGTGCGCGCCCGCCTGCATCAGCTTGCGGCTATTGGCCACCGCATCTGGGAGCGTCACATAACTCATAAACGGCAAATCCGCTAAAATCAACGCATGCTTATTACTACGGGCGATATTGGTTGTATGATAAGCCATATCATCAACGCTGACAGGCAAGGTTGAATCATGACCCTGTACTACCATGCCCAAACTATCACCAATCAAAATCGTATCGATTTGCGCGTTGTCCATCATACGCGCAAACATGGCGTCATAGCAGGTCAGACAGGTGAATTTAACACCGTCTTTTTTAAATTTATTTAAAGTAGATAAGGTTGTCATATGACCCTCAATGCGGTTAACTATTTATAGCTTTTGATATTTTAATAAAATGCACAGCCACTATCCTAGCATCCAACTTATTCATAATTCTACAGAGGCACTAAAGAGGCATTAATTCAGTTTTAATAGCTTTAGCCCCGTCCAATCGTCACTGGACGGATAATCCGTTATTGGTTTGTTTAAAATGATTAACTCTGGCGCCAACTCTCGCAGCGGCAGTAGGACGAAATTGCGCTCATGTAAGCCTGCGTGCGGTATGGTTAATTGCGGCTCTGAGATTTTGATATCCCCATACAATAAAATATCGACATCGAGGCTGCGCTCACCCCAGCGGCGCAAACGGGCGCGTTTGGCTTGTTGTTCTAGCGCTTGGCAAAATGCAAGCAGCTCAAACGCAGTTAAGGTAGTCTCAAAACCTACCACCGCATTGACAAAGTCAGGCTGATCTTGCGGTCCCATCGGCGCCGAAGCGTAGAAAGAAGACACTCGTACCGCTCGTATTTGCTTATTTTCTTGCATAGCTACGATGGCTTGCTGTAAATGCTCTACCGGCGAACCTAGCTCGTTTTCTAGATTGCTGCCTAAACCAACATAACAGGTAACCCAAGTCATACCGTTACTACTTTTATTGTCATTGGCATTGTCATTACTAGCTTCAAAGTGCCTGTTCATAATTCTCACTGTGCTTTAGTACTTTAAAGTCGGTTTGTAAGCTTAAGCGTTGTTAGTGCTTGGCTGACGGCGGCGGCGGCGTTTTGATGGTACCGGCCCTTTTTGCTCATTCATCTTGCTAGCGGCTGTTCGATTCTGAGCTTGAGTAGTCTGTTTCTTAATATTCTGTTTGGTTGTAGCAGGTTTGTTAGAAGCAGCTTTTTTAGCAACAGACGGTGCATCCTCAGCAAATTCTGCCGCAGTTTTAGGGGCTTTTTTCTCATACTTGGCCGTATTTACTACTTGCTCTTTATCGCTAGCTGGTTTTGCCGCTATGTTAAGCAAGTTATCAGCGTTATTTTTACTGTCAGTATTACTATTATCCGCTATCACAGTAGGTTGACGACGACGACGTTTATACGGTATCGGCTCGTTGTTTATGCTGACAAGCGCTGGCGTTTGGGCGACAGTACGCTTAGTATGGACATTAGTATTGGCCGTTGTAGATAAAGCTGACTGGTCAAAATCGGCTTTGCTAGCAGCAGACTTGGTATCGACTGGTTTAGCTTTTGCATGCTGCTGCGCTTGCTTATCAGCGTTAGCAGAGCTGTCAGATTGTCTTGCAACTCCTGCTTTCTTAAATGAAGTGCTTTCAGCTTTTGGGCTTTGCTCCACAGGCGCTTGCTTTGGTTTAGCATTAGATTTTGGCTGATCGTCCGTTGGCAACTGCTTACGTAATGGCGGAACCACTTTTTCATGCTCGATGACAAATAACGGTGCAGGCTTGGCATCGTGGCGCTTATTTGCCGATTGGTTGCCAATATTCGCCAGTGATAACTGCTGCAATTGCGCCAGCTCATTATTATCTTGTGCTGCTTGCTGCTTATCATAGCCCTTATGATGACTATTATTGCTGACACTATGATTACTATTGTTATTAGCCTGCTGAGTAGATTGGCTCGCGGCGCGGCGGCGGCGTGACGGCACGTTTGAAGCATCATCAGCTTGCTTGCTATGGCCGTTACCGCCTACATTATTTTGTTGATTGTTTTCTATGTGATTTACCTTATCATGGTTTGATGTGTTTAAAGCTTGTGGCTTTTGACGATTACGCCCGCGTCCACGCTGCCCTTGTTTATAGGCACCACGACGGATATTCTCATCAAAATCATCAATCGCTTGATCTTGCTGCTGTTCGGTCAAGGTTTGATAGGTTTGCCACCACTCGCCCATGCCATTGGTCGACTCTGAAAGTGGATGTTCGGCATCACCGCACTGCTCACGCAATAGCAAGAAATCAAAACCGGCACGGAAACGAGGATGCTCAGACAATTGAACAATTTGTTTGCTGCGCGGCGCCGCCAATTTTGGCTGCAATATCCAAATATCACGGATAAATTGTTCGGCAAATTTTGGAATGGCGGTCTTGATACGCTGACGGTCGATGACTTTGCCCGCTGCATGCAGTTGCGCGTCGGCAAAAGGCATATTGCGTTTTTTGGCTTTTTCCAATTGATGAAGATAGTTTTCCCACAATAACGCGGCATAAAAGAAGGCAGGATTGATACTTTTACCAGCGGCGATACGTTTGTCGGTATTGATAGCGACTTGTTTGACCAAGGCACTTGGCTCAGCAGGCGGATAAATTACTAAACTGTCAATCGCGCCCGACTCAAACAATAACGGCAGTAGCGGCACTAAATAGCCACCGGTAAACATTTTTTGCGTTTCATCATACAAACGATGCGGAGAAATTTGCTCCAGCAGCGCCCAATTGTCATCATGGAACTGGGCGGCGAGTTCGCTATCAAAATCAAAACCAAGCTTGGCTTTAAAACGCAGGGCACGCAGCAACCTGACCGGATCTTCTTCGATACGCGTCGGTGCATGACCTAAGAGACGAATAACTTTATTATCGATATCTTCAAGCGCGCCGCAAAAATCATGCACCACGCCTTTGAGCGGTTGATAATATAAAGCATTGATAGAAAAGTCACGACGGGCAAAATCTTGCTTAATATCGCCCCAGACATTGTCACGCAAAATCATCCCATCTTGATTAGTATTGGCATTATTGAGCGGTGGACCACGAAAGGTCGCCACTTCGATAAGCTCGCGCCCAGAGTAGACATGCGCCAATTGAAAGCGGCGCCCAATAATACGGCAACGCTTGCCAAAGACATCTTTAATCTCATGAGGTTTGGCATCAGTGACCGCGTCAAAGTCTTTTGGACGCAGGCCTAGCAAGGTATCGCGCACGCCGCCACCGACGATATAAGCATCAAACCCAGCTCGGGTTAGGGTGGCTATCACTTCGGTAATGGAATTGGGTAATTCAGATTTATTCAGTTCTAACTGCTTGGCGGCACGCTCGGCCATGCATCTACTCCTCGCCTTTATTCTTAACCACCCCGACGAACACAGCGTCTATCAGGCGGATGTACCCACTAGTTTAACAAATTTTGACCATGGTGGGTGTGTTATGACATTTACTTACATGCTATTTTGTCAATGTGGGGGTTAAATAATACAAAATAAAGCGCTTAATCTTGTACGCTTAAACGCTGGCGATTTTTCTCAACCGTTTTTGCGCCGATGCCTTTGACTTTCGTTAATTCATCAACCGTTTTAAAACCGCCAAACATCTCGCGATATAAAATAATCGCCTGCGCTTTACTGCTGCCAATACCGTTTAATGCCACCAATTCTGCTTCTGTGGCGCGATTGATATTTATGTTGGTTTGATTCCGCGCTTGGCTTTGTGCTGCTTCTTGCGTCAATAGATATTTATAAGCGCTTTTAGCATTATCAAAACATGGCGCGGCAAGGGCAGGATTAAACGATATAGTAATAACAGAAAGCACACCTACTAAAAAAACGGCGGCATTTTTAAATAAATTAGCATGCTTCCATTTAATAAACCGGCTTTTATTAGTCGCGTTCATGCTGTTTCGCCGCTTCCCATAACGCATCCATCTCATTGATATCGCTATCTTCTAAGCGCTTGCCAGCTGCCACTAACTGCTCTTCAATATAGCCAAAGCGTGATTTAAATTTATGCACACAGGTTAAGGTCGCAGTTTCAGCGTCGAGGTCGAGTTTACGGGCGACATTGACCAAGGCAAACATGCAATCGCCAAGCTCCCTTTCAATCTCTCTGATATTGGTTTTGATTTCAACTTGGGGCTTATCTAAAATCTCGGCCTTTAGCTCGGCAATTTCTTCATCAAGCTTATCAAAAGCGCCGCTGACCCCTTCCCAATCAAACCCCAATTTTGATGCTTGTTTTTGCACTTCCTGCGCTTGCATCAGCGCACTACCTGCCTTGGTATTATCCAAACGACGTTTCGGCTTGCCACGTGCGGCGCGCGCTTGGTCTTCCTCTGCTTTAATCTCATCCCAGCGACCTTTTACCGCAGCGTCGTCTTTTAGCGTTTCGGCTTCAAAGACATGCGGATGGCGGCGAATCAGCTTTTCTTGCAACGTGGTAATCACATCGCTAATATCAAAGCGCCCTTGTTCTGCGTACATCTGACAATGAAAAACCACTTGCAACAATACATCACCAAGCTCGCCCTTGATATCTTCGTCATCATCGCTTTGAACCGCTTCGCCGAGCTCATAGGCTTCTTCAATCGCGTACGGAATGAGGCTATAATTGCTTTGTTTTTTATCCCACGGACAATCTGCGCGCAGCCGTGCCATCAATCCCAATAAATCATCTAACTCGCCAGTTGCCACTGGCACGCCCTGTACAGAGCTGGGAGGCGTAACAGAAGTTAACGTTTGGTTGTCTAAGTCACTCATAAAATACTCTTATATTTTTTATATTTTTTATCATAGAAACGGATAAGTATAAAAATGCTCACATAAAGCACCACTACGGCTTTATGACTCATTTGGTAGTTAGTGTATCATTGAACGCTTATTGACTTATAATCCTGTTATCACTCCCTCATTTTTTACTGCGCACGCACAAGGAAGCTTATTATTATGTCCACTTCTGCGACTACTGGCTATCAGCCAGCAACAGATTTTCACCCTATTAGCATTCAGTCATTTAAAGCGTACGATATCCGCGGCGAGCTTGGTGTCAATCTCGATGAAGCTATCGCCTACCGTATTGGCCGTGCCTTTGCCCAAATTTTATTCGAGCGTTATAGCGCTGCAGATGTCGCCGTTGAACTAAAAGACTTAAAGCCAGCTATCGTCATCGGTAGCGATATCCGCCACTCCAGTGAGCAGTTAAAACAAGCAACCATCAAAGGTATGCTCGATGCGGGTGTCGATGTGATTGATTTGGGTATGACAGGCACAGAAGAGGTCTATTTTGCGACCAGTTATTATCAGGCGTTGGGCGGTATCGAAGTAACGGCTAGCCACAATCCGATTAATTATAATGGCTTAAAATTGGTCAAAGAGTATTCCAAGCCGATTAGCGCCGATGATGGCTTGGCAGAGATTCAAGCGTTGGCAGAAACGGGGCAATTTAGTACGGATAATCAACAAGGTACATTACAATTATTAACGGATAAAAGCGCTTATATCAATCATGTCATGACATTTATTGATGTTGATAAATTAAAACCGCTAAAACTGGTTATCAACTCCGGTAACGGTAGCGCAGGTCCCGTCGTTGATTTATTAATCGACAAGTTAGCACAAGCTGGCGCGCCAATTGAAGTGCTTAAATTGCACCATACGCCTGATGGTAGCTTTCCAAATGGCATTCCCAATCCAATGATTGAGGCCAATCGAACCGCCACTCAACAAGCGGTGCTAGAAAATAAAGCCGACCTTGGCATTGCCTTTGATGGCGATTTTGACCGCTGCTTTTTATTTGATGAATACGGCGAATTTATCGATGGCAGCTATGTCGTTGGCATGCTCGCGCAAGCGTTTTTAAACAAGTATGCGGGCGAGTCAATCGTCTATGATCCGCGAGTGATTTATAATACCGAAGCCGTCATTGATGAGCATAACGGTAAGGCGGTTATTAGTAAGTCTGGGCACTCATTTATCAAACAAGTGATGCGTGATTCTGGTGCGGTGTATGGCGGCGAGATGTCCGCTCACCATTATTTTCGCGATTTTTTCTACTGCGATAGCGGCATGATTCCGTGGCTACTAACCATTGAGTTACTATCGATTACCGGTAAAACCTTATCAGAATTGGTCAGCGGTTATATTGCAGCCTATCCAAGCTCAGGCGAGCTGAATTTTCATTTGACCACTCATGATGCGCCAGCCATTATCAGCGCCATCGAAGAGAAGTTTAGCGCCGACAAGCCAACCAAATCGATGCTCGATGGTTTGAGCTTAAACTTTGGCGAATGGCGTTTTAACTTACGCGCTTCCAATACTGAACCATTAATTCGCTTAAACATCGAAAGTCGCGGTGATAAAGATTTACTACAGACTAAAACCCAAGAAATTCAGCAATGGCTTGCTAGTAAAGGGGCGGTGCCTGCTTAACTTAAGTAATCATAATGCTAAGTAAAGACGTTCTGAACTTATGAGAACAAAAAAGCGCCGGTTAATTTTTATATTAATCGGCGCTTTTATTTAGATTCAGTTCATTAGCTGCTTGTCTGCTACGCTTATTTTACCCTTGTTAAAAAGCTTTATTTGGCGCGACCAATCCCTATATAGTCACCGACCAAATCATCAACCTGCGTTCGCGACAGCGCATTGCGCGCATCGAATATCGGCAGCGCCTGCTCATTAAGCCTAGCAACATCTAGCTTATTTTCTGGCAACCAGCTGATAATAAAAATGGCCTGCGCTTCATTAAGCTTCTGGTACGGACTGGCAATCAATTCCAGTAACGTCTGCTGTCCATAAAGCTCGGCAAGCTCGGTCTGGGCTTTATCACTATACACCAGCGTGCGTATATTATAAGACCAGAGTAGCGCTAACAACGGATGAATCGCCGACTCTGCTGTCCGTCCCGAGCCCGCTTTATAACTGCCGCCCCAAATCATCACGGTTTTATTATCGATAAATCCATCAAAATACTGCCAAAACTTGCGAAATATCAGCTCTTTTTGGTCTTCATTAATATCAATAACTGCCTGTAGTAACGGCATGGCTAGGCTTTTTTCTGTACTGGACTGCTGCAGTTTAATCAACTCTGTCGGTAGTGTATTACCACCAAAGCCCCAGCCTGCTTGCAAGTAGCTACTACCTACGCGCTCATCAAGTCCCATAATGTGACTGACTTGCTGGATATCGACCTGTTGACTATCCGCCAAGCGCGACATCTCGTTCATAAAGCTAACTCGCGTTGCCAGCATCGCCATGATACTACTACGGGCAAACTCTATGGTGGCAATATCTGCCTGATAAAACGCACGTGCTTGCTGCATTAAAGGCTGTAGCATCGTTAAATGATGGCGGCTATTTGGTGTTTTTTCACCCAGCAATAACAATGATGGATTTAGCATTGAGCTGTACGCATCGCCATCCTTTAAGAATACAAATGGCACATAATAAACCCAAGCGCGCTGCAACTGCTTGGACAATGCGTCAACCGCGCCCAGCTGTTTAATGCCACTCATAATAAGCGGTAAGGTTTGCTGATGACTGTGGTTAAAGGCGGTTATCCAGCTGTCTGCTTGCCATACTGAGCGAATGCTGTCTAAAAATAACCAATATAGCGCAACTTGTTTTCTCTCACTATTATCATCCGTCTTTTCATAGTGCTCTAGCAGCTTACTCGCAGTAGTGGGCAAAGCATAGCTGACAATTTGTTGCTGCTGCACGTACATCTGCCATAACGCTTGCACATGATGCTCGAAACCATATTGTTGTAATTGCTGCGTCAATACCTCTTTATCAGTATAAAGATGCACCGTATGACCGAGACTTGCCAGTACCACAGCACTGGTAATCGCCTCGATACTATGACCAACGAGGACGCAAACGCTGGTGTTTTTAGCAGCTTGGTTAAATGAATGTGATGCGGATTGGTCGTTATCTGTCTTGTGTTTATTTATAGCGGCAGCGCTCATAAGATTACCTTTTATATTGCAAAGTTAGCAGCGTGGATAAGTGGATAAGCCAGTCGCATGATGCTACTAGCTACTAGCCATAAGCCTTAAGCCTTAAGCCATTAAGACAACAGCTTAATATGCTGCAATAGCTGATTGGTAGAGGTATCAAATTGCGCATCGCCGCCTTGCTGCATGGCGGTATGTACCGACTCTGCCATTTTCTTGCCCATCTCAACGCCCCATTGATCAAACGGATTGATATCCCAAATGCTGGCCATGACATAAACCTTGTGCTCATAAAGCGCTATCAACTCCCCCAAACTATGCGGGGTCAGCTCATCGATAAGGAGCGTCGTTGACGGCTGATTGCCGCGGTAATATTTGTATTTATCGGTATCAGAAGCCGCTTCAATATCCTTATCAACAATAGCAGCATTACCAAAAGCCAAGACCCGACTCTGCGCCAAACAGTTTGCCAAAGACAATTCATGCTGCTGCTGTAGCGATTCATTTGTCGCATCATCACTATAACGGCGCACGCACGCAATAAAGTCACAAGAGACCTGCTGCGTCCCTTGATGCAGAAGCTGATAAAAAGCATGCTGCGCATTGGAGCCAATCTCGCCCCACAAAATTGGACACGTATCATAATCAAGACGCTCGCCATGCTGCGTCACCGATTTACCATTACTTTCCATCTCAAGCTGGGTCAAGTAGCTTGGCAAATACTCCAAACGTCCATCATAAGGCAGCACGGTATGCGCATTGACTTGTAAAAAGGTACTGTTCCAAACGGCGAGCAAACCTAATAATACTGGCAGATTCTCAGAAAAGTCTGCTTGGGCAAAATGCTTATCCATATTATGGGCGCCGGCTAGCAGCTCTTTAAAACCATTCATGCCAATACGAATAGCGATAGCAAGTCCAATCGCCGACCACAATGAAAAACGGCCGCCAACCCATTCCCACAGCTGCAATTGATGCTCAGGATGAATGCCCCAGGCAGTCATTTTTTCACAATTGGCCGATACGCCGATAAAATGACGGCGCAAGACGCTTTCTTCTGTGCCAGCCCGTAGCTTTGCGGTAGCGAGTAACCATGACAGTGCGGTCTTGGCATTCGATAGCGTATCAACGGTGCCAAAAGATTTGGAGGAGATGATAAATAAAGTGGTTTCAGGATTTAAGTGCTTGAGCAAATTATCAAGCTGCGTGCCATCCATGTTAGAGACAAAATGCACCTCAATAGCAGTATCTGCCCATTCATCAAGCGCGGTGGTCGCCATCAGTGGGCCTAAATCTGAGCCGCCAACGCCAATATTAACCACATCAGTGATTGCTTTACCAGAGAACCCGCGCCACGTGCCGTTGCGTACCCGCTCTGACAATCTTTCTACCTGCGCCAAACTCTCATGTACATCAGCGGCGACATTTTGCGTGCCAACTTGCAGCTGTTCTGTAGCTGGCAAGCGTAGAGCGGTATGCAGCGCTGCTCGCTCTTCACTGGTATTAACCATCGCCCCTTGTAATAAGGCATCGATACGGCCTGACAACTCGCAACTATTCGCCAAATTTAATAAATTTTCTAGCACCGCATCACTAATACACTGCTTGCTATAATCCATATATAGCGCGCCCGCTTGCGTGCTAAAGCGAGACGTCCGCTCATTATCCTGCGCGAACAATGGGGCAAGCGCCCACGGCTGCTCCGCTAACTTGGCTAAATGCTGCCAATACTTAGAGTGGCGGGCACTTTTATAGCCCTTATTATTTATCTCATCCATTAGCTATTTATCATCCCTTAACTGCTGCTCGGCAAAATAGATAAAAGCTTGCATATACGAGCGCATATCGCCCGCATCATAACTATCACCGCGCATGGTCGTTACATTAACGCCATATTTGCTAATCAATGCATCAATGGCATCAGTCAGTTGAATCTCGCCGCCAACCGACGCTCTAGTATTGGCCAGATAATCAAATATATGATTGCTAAATACATAACGACCGACAACGGCCAATTTTGAAGGGGCATCCGCTAAGTTGGGCTTTTCGACAAAACCGGCAACTTTAAAGCTTGCGTTTTTATCAGCCTGCTCGATTTCATGGGCTTGATTAAATGCTTCGTCTAATTGGGCAATACCGTATTTATGCACATCTTCATCAGCTACGTTATTGACCAATATTTGCGAATGCGTGTCTTTGGCAAAGGCTTCAATCATAAACGCCAAATTATCAGTCGTTATGTCGGTGGTAAATGGATCGAGCACCACATCTGGCAGCAGTACAGCAAAGTCATGCTCACCAATGATTGGACGCGCCGCCAATACCGCGTGCCCTAACCCTAGCGGTTTGCCTTGACGTATCATAGATACCGTTACATCCTCGGGTAACCAGTTTAAGCTATCAGCTAACGCGCCTTTACCTTTAGCACGCAATTGATTATCCAATTCAGCATTGATATCAAAGTAGTTTTCGATGGCGCTTTTTTGTGCATGACCGACCAAAACGATATGTTTGATACCAGCAGCAATGGCTTCTTCAACGACATAATGAATAGCGGGGCGATTGCCAAGTGGTAGCAGCTCTTTTGGCACTGATTTCGATAACGGCAGCATACGTGTACCAAAACCTGCGACAGGAATAACAGCGTGAGTAATTTTTTTCATAATTTTTAGACTGTATTTAAGAGTGTGAAATAAGAAACATGCCTAATCAATGCTAAGCGCTATGATAGCCATTCGGGTTTTTACTCTGCCAACGCCACGTATCTTGACACATCTCAGCAATAGATAGTGTCGCCTCCCAACCTAGCAAATCTTTGGCTTTATCGGCGCTGGCATAGCAGCTGGCAATATCTCCTGCGCGCCGAGCAGAAAACTGGTAAGGAATATTTTGGCCTGATACTTCAGAAAAAGCCGTGACCAATTCTAAAACAGACGTTCCTTTACCTGTTCCTAGATTAATGGGTAAAAAACCTATTGAGCTGTATTTATCTCGACCTACTTGTTTTTGTAAGTAGTTAAGCGCTGCTACATGACCTTGGGCAAGATCAGTGACATGGATAAAATCGCGTACCCCCGTCCCATCGACAGTAGAATAGTCATTACCAAAAATACTAAGTTTTCCAAGCTTGCCAACGGCGACTTGCGAAATATAAGGCATTAAATTATTAGGAATATCATTTGGATCTTCGCCAATTTGCCCAGATGGGTGCGCACCTACGGGATTGAAGTACCTAAGTGGAATAAGATTCCAGCCATCATCGGTTGCCGCTAAATCCTCTAAAATATGCTCGACCATCAGTTTGCTCTGACCATAAGGATTGGTGCAAGAACGCTTTGATTCCTCATTGATGGGCAAGGATTCAGGATCTCCATAGACGGTCGCAGAAGATGAAAAAACCAAATTCTTAACATCGGCTTCTCTCATAACTTCCAATAAAGCAATGGTGCCACTGACATTATTATTATAATACAGCAATGGCTTGGCCACCGATTCTCCAACGGCTTTTAGTCCCGCAAAATGAATCACACCAAAGAACTGATGCTCGGCAAAGACCTGTTTGAGTAGATCAGTATCACGGATATCGCCTTTAACAAAGTCGATGGGTTGATCAATGAGCTTGGATACGCGCTCAATGGCCTCGCGGCTACTATTAGACAAATTGTCGTAGACCACAATATCATAGCCTGCTTCGTGTAAAGCTATACAAGTGTGTGAGCCGATATATCCAGCACCACCGGTTACCAATATCTTATTTTTCATAATTGCTACATTTTAATCAAAGGAAAGTTATTTTTAGAATAAAAAAAGACACCCCATTGTAGGAGTGCCTTTGTTTTTTTTCAACGATGTTTTGGTATTAGACTAGCTATTAATACCTAAATTACCAACCGGTAACTTCTTTTAACTTATCACCGATTTTTGATGGATCACGGGTATAAGCAATACCAGCGTCTTCAAAGGCTTTAAATTTCTCTTCAGCAGTACCTTGACCACCGGAGATAATCGCGCCAGCATGGCCCATACGTTTACCAGCAGGTGCAGTCACACCAGCAATATAACCAACCACTGGCTTGGTTACGTGCTCTTTGATATAAGCCGCCGCTTCTTCTTCAGCTGTACCACCAATCTCACCGATTAATACGATGGCTTCGGTTTGTGGATCGTCTTGGAACAGTTTTAGCGCATCGATTTGGTTCATACCTGGGATAGGGTCACCGCCGATACCGATACAAGTAGACTGACCAAAGCCAAGCTTAGTGGTCTGGGCAACCGCTTCATAAGTCAACGTACCAGAGCGTGAAATGATACCCACTTTACCTGGCAAATGGATATGGCCTGGCATGATACCGATTTTGCACTGACCTGGAGTGATAACGCCTGGGCAGTTTGGACCAACCATACGTACATCGCCTGCTTCTTCGATATAACGCTTGGCTTTTAGCATATCGATAGTCGGTACGCCTTCAGTGATTACGACGATCAATTTTACGCCCGCATCGACTGCTTCAACGATAGAATCTAATACAAATGGAGCTGGTACATAGATAACTGAAGCGTCAGCTTGGGTCGCTTCCATGGCTTCTGCCATGGTGTTAAAGACTGGCAAACCTAGGTGCGTTTGACCGCCTTTACCTGGGGTTACGCCGCCAACTACTTTAGTGCCGTACTCAATTGCTTGTTCAGAGTGGAATGTACCGTTCTTACCAGTAAAACCTTGTACCAATACTTTGGTATCTTTATCAATTAATACACTCATTATTTTTTCCTTATTCGGTTGTCTTGCAATAGCAGTTTTCTCGCTCACTTATCGTTAAATGTTAACGATTTATGCTTTTGCTAAAAACTGCCATCACGCTGTGACTATAATGCTTAAGCGTCTGGTTAAGCGAGTTATGAATAAAACAGCGCTTAACCGCACGACTTATATTAAAGGCTTATGCTTTAACCGCATCGACAATTTTTTGCGCCGCATCTGCTAGGCCTTGAGCTGAAATGATTTTCACATCAGATTGCTCTAGTAGCTCAGCACCTTTTTCAGCGTTATTACCTTCTAGACGGACAACGACAGGCACTTTTACGTTCACTTCTTTAACTGCTTCGATAATCGCTTCGGCAATCATGTCACAACGTACGATACCGCCGAAGATGTTGATTAGAACGCCTTCAACACTGCTGTCTTCTAGAATGATTTTGAACGCTTCAACAACGCGATCTTTGGTTGCACCGCCGCCAACGTCCAAGAAGTTAGCAGGTTTGCCGCCGTACAATTTGATGATGTCCATGGTCGCCATCGCAAGACCAGCACCGTTTACCATACAACCGATGTTACCTTCTAGGGCAACATAGTTTAGATCAAATTCAGCGGCTTTAAGCTCGCGCTCGTTTTCTTGCGTTTTATCTTGTAGTGCTGCAATTTTAGGCAGGCGATATAAAGCGTTTGAGTCAATACCGATTTTGCCATCAACACAAACGATTTCGCCATTTTCGCGAACCGCTAATGGATTGATTTCTAATAATGCAAAATCATTGTCAACGAATGCTTGATAAGCGCCGCTCATCAATTTTACAAACTGGTTGATTTGCTTGCCTTCAAGACCCAGTTTAAATGCCACTTCACGTGCTTGGTAAGGCATTAAACCAACTAATGGATCAACGCTTACTTTAAAGATTTTTTCTGGAGTTTCGCTTGCGACTTCTTCGATATCAACGCCGCCTTCGGTTGATGCCATAAAAGTGACGCGACGCGTAGAACGGTCTACAACTGCACCAAGATATAGCTCAGTTTGTACTGGGTACATATCTTCTGCAACCAATACGAAGTTAACTGGTTGGCCTTCTGCGTCAGTCTGGAATGTAACCAGATTGGTACCGATAAGCTCTTCAGCAACTTGCTTTGCTTCTTCGCGAGTTTTAACGAGCTTCACACCGCCCGCTTTACCACGGCCACCAGCATGAACCTGCGCTTTAATAACCGCAATATCAGTAGGCGTCTTATCAAAAGCAGCAGCAGCTTCGTCGCCATTATGGGCGATGATGCCTTCTTGAATGGGCAAACCGTAGCTTTTTAATAGCTCTTTTGCTTGATACTCATGTAAATTCATTGATTGTATCCTTTATTTTTTACAATTAATAAAAAGTGAAAACAAGTGCAAGGCAGAATAACGCTGCCACACTTATGATGGCGGTGACCGTTATCATAATAGTGATAGCGGTCGCACCATCCGGTTAAACTTGATATTGACTCAAATGCTTTTCATTTTAAGCAAGTTAATCTCAAAAACTATTTACGTTTTTTACGCTGTATGGCATGAATCGCACGGCCATCTGCTGATAAAGCGGCTTCATGAACCGCTTCAGAAATGGTTGGATGCGCAAATGTCATCAACTGCAAATCTTCGATACTAGACACAAATTCCATCGCAATCATACCTTGATGGACAATATCGCCCGCACCAGCAGAAATGGCATGCATACCTAACAAACGATCTGTTTTAGCATCAGCAACAACTTTGATAGAGCCTTGTGCTTCACTTTGTGCAAGCGCACGACCGTTAGCTGCTAGGTTAAATGAACCAGTTTTGACTTCATAACCTGCTTCAGTCGCTTCTTGCTCGGTCAAACCAACCCATGCAATTTCTGGATGGGTATAAATGACGTTGATAATGGTGTCATAGTTAACTTGTGCTTTTTCGCCATGAATGCGCTCAACCGCCATCATGCCTTCTTCCATCGCTTTATGCGCAAGCATAGGGCCACGAACCAAGTCACCGATTGCATAAACGCCGTCAAGGTTGGTTTTACACTGGTCATCGACATCGATAAGACCGCGCTCAGTCAACGTGATACCACTGTCTGCGCCCAATAGTTTTTCAGAGTAAGCACGGCGACCGACACAAACAATCAGTTTATCAAAGCTTTCATCCGAGGCTTCGCCTTTTGCTTCGCTGGTCACGACAACCTGGTCGCCTTTCACTTCAGCATTGGTTACTTTGGTATCAACGCGGATATCAAGACCTTGCTTTTTCAGCATTTTACCCGCTTCTTTAGCAATGTCTTTGTCAGCCGCTGCTAGGAAGCTTGGTAGCGCTTCATAGACAACCACTTCTGCGCCCAAGCGGCGCCATACTGAACCTAGCTCAAGACCAATGACGCCTGCGCCAATGACGCCTAAACGCTTTGGTACTTCGGTAAAATCGAGCGCGCCAGTAGAATCAACAATACGGTCGCCATCAGTTTTTGCCACAGGAATATCGATAGGCACCGAACCTGCTGCAAGAATGACGTTTTTGGCGGTAATAGTCGTTTCACTGTCGTCTTCTAGGGCGGTAAATTTAACTTTTTTATCCGCACCTTTACCATCTTCTAATGTGCCCCAGCCTTGTAGCCAGTCAACGCCATTGCCTTTTAGCAATGCCGCCACGCCGCCAGTCAATTGCTTAACAATGGCTTCTTTACGGCCAATCATTTGCTCGATATCGATAGCAACGTCACCGGTGCTGATACCATGTTCAGCAAGGTCATGCTTGGTCGCTTCATAACGATGTGATGAATCAAGTAAGGCTTTTGATGGGATACAACCGACGTTTAAGCAAGTACCACCCAGTGCTGGCTCACCTTTATAAACGCGTTTTTCGATACAAGCCACGCTCATACCCAATTGACCTGCACGAATAGCGGCTTCGTAACCACCAGGACCGCCGCCGATGACGACTAAATCATAATTGTCTTTCATAGTACGTTCCTATTTTTAATTTGGTTCTAATTTATTTCTAAATTTTTTCTGATTTTATGAGGATTTAAATGACTGGTTAGCATACTGAATGATAAATGACACTTTCATTCTGTCGTTAATACACTACAAAAAAAGTCGTATTTATTTGACAATAAACCACAAACACCTCGTCCAAAGTGAAAAAGCTTGTATCAGTGGTTACCGATACAAGCTTAAAAGCTTACAGGTCTAGGAGTAGCATGGTTGGATCTTCGACCAACTCTTTGATAGTAACTAAGAACTGTACCGCTTCTTTGCCGTCAATCATACGGTGATCATATGATAGTGCTAGGTACATCATTGGTAAAATTTCAACTTTACCGTCGACTGCCATTGGGCGGTCGTTGATAGCGTGCATACCTAAGATAGCAGTTTGTGGTGGATTCAAGATAGGCGTTGACATGAGTGAACCAAAGACGCCGCCGTTTGAAATGGTGAACGTACCGCCAGTCATGTCATCAAGACCAAGTTTGCCTTGTTGTGCTTTACCACCAAATTCACGAATCTTAGCTTCAACATCAGACATGCTCATGCGGTCGGTATCACGCAATACAGGAACGACCAAACCACGATCTGAAGATACGGCAACACCGATATCATAGTAGCCGTGATAAACGATGTCATCGCCGTCTAGAGAAGCGTTAACCGCTGGGAAGCGTTTTAGTGCTTCAGTCGCCGCTTTAATAAACAATGACATAAAGCCTAGACGTACGCCATGGCGCTTTTCAAATTGCTCTTTATACTTAGCACGCATATCCATCAACGGTTTCATGTTGACTTCGTTAAACGTGGTTAGCATCGCTGTTTCTTGTGAGGCAGCCAGTAGACGGTTAGCAACTGTTTTACGTAGACGCGTCATTGGTACGCGTTTTTCAGTACGCTCACCGGTTGATTCAGCAACTGGACGACCGCTATCAGATTTGATAGAGCTATCAGCTTTTAGCGTTGGGTTTGCCATGTCGGTTTTGGTTACACGACCACCGCGGCCACTGCCTTCGACGTTTTTAGGATCAACGCCAGATTCTTTCGCCGCTTTTCGTACCGCAGGACTTTGGTCTTTATGATCCGCTTCGTCTTTTTTATCTGTGGCTTGGACTGGCTCACCGCCATCGGTAGCTTGTTTCGGCTGTACTGGCGCTGCTGGTTGGTCTGGGTCAACGGCAGGCTCATCCGCGCTATCGCTACTACCACCAGCAGAACTACCGCTAGCACCAGCTTCAAACTCGGCGATTAGCTCGTCTGACAAAATTGTATCGTCAACTTGCTTAACGATTTTGGTAACCACACCGTTATCAGGTGCAACCACTTCTAATACCACTTTATCAGTTTCAATTTCAGCCAATAAGTCGTCGCGGCTAACTTCTTGACCTTCAGTGACATGCCATTCCACTAGGGTGCCATCGGCAACCGATTCTGGAAAAACGGGGGCTTTAATTTCAGCCATCGATATACTCCTTAGATATTGATATTACTCTTTATTATTAAGTCGTGATAGGCAGTCAATACCATTCTCAATCGTCTTACTTTAATGGTAATAGCGGTACGGACTGTTATCGCCTGATTCGTGTATCTTATATAATCTGTTGCTTAAGCCAACTACTATTTAGATAGCTCATCCACACTAATACCAAGACCACCAGCAATAAGCGCTTGCTGTTGCTGAACATGTAGTTTTGGAGATCCTGTCGCTGGCGCCGCACTAGCAGGACGCGCAACTGGCTCCATGACTTTTGCCTTGGTTGGATGCGGCACAACAATGCGGAACATATGCGGCGCTAAATAGTACCAAGCGCCTTGGTTAAGTGGCTCTTCTTGCGTCCAAACAATCTCAGCTAAGTTACTATATTTTTCAATCTCAGCAATCAAACGCTCTTCTGGTAATGGGTATAGCTGCTCAATACGCACAATCGCTACGTGATCTAAACCTAGTGCACGGCGTTGTTCTAATAAATCATAGTAAACTTTACCGCCGCACAGCACCATACGCGTTACGTTGTCCGGATTTTGCTGATCGATCTCTGGCAATACTGTCTCAAACTTACCGTTCGCCAGCTCTTCAAGAGTTGAAGTTGCCAATTTGTGACGTAGTAAACTCTTCGGTGACATGACGATTAATGGCTTACGAATCGGACGTACCGCTTGACGACGTAGGGCATGATAGATTTGCGCTGGGGTCGTTGGCGTAATCACTTGCATGTTGTCTTCAGCACATAACTGCAAGAAGCGCTCTAGGCGAGCAGATGAATGCTCAGGGCCTTGACCTTCAAAGCCATGTGGTAATAACATGGTTAAACCACAAACGCGCTGCCACTTAGTCTCACCACTTGAGATAAACTGGTCAATCACCACTTGTGCACCGTTCACAAAGTCACCAAACTGTGCTTCCCAAACGATTAGGGCATTCGGCACGGTCGTCGCATAACCATATTCAAAGGCTAGTACCGCTTCTTCTGATAACAATGAGTTATAGGTCGCAAAGCGCGCTTGCGTCTCACTGATATGTGAAAGGGGCACATACATGCTGCCGTCATTGACGTTATAGATTTCACTGTGACGATGCGAAAACGTACCACGGCCCACATCTTCACCAGTAATACGTACCAAGACATTGTCATGGTCAACCAATGATGCATATGCTAGTGTTTCAGCGGCGCCCCAGTTAAGTGGCTCTTCGCCTGTTTGCATGGCTAAACGCTGTTCGACCATTTTTTGTACTTGGCGTTGTAGCTTGTAACCTTCTGGCATTTCTGCCATACGGCGACCATAGCCTTTTAGCACTTCGATATCGACGCTGGTATCCCAATCGTCAACCAAATCATGACCTAAGTAAGGTTTCCAATCAACGAATAATTCTTCGTTAGGTTGACTCACTAGAGAGCTGGCAACGTATTCACCGCGGTCTAATGACTCACGATATTCATCTTCGTACTTTTGAGCTTCACTCTCACTCAACACGCCGGCTTTGATCAGTTGCTGTGCGTAAATAGTGCGAGTGGTTGGTAATTTTTTAATCACCGCATACATGAGTGGCTGAGTCGCTGATGGCTCATCGGCTTCGTTATGACCGTTACGGCGATAGCAGAATAAGTCAATGATAATGTCTTTATCAAACTCATGACGGTAATCTAATGCCAATTGTGCCGCGAAAACCACTGATTCAGGATCGTCACCGTTTACGTGCAAGATAGGTGCGTGCACCATTTTTGCAACATCAGTACAATACTCAGTCGAGCGTGCATCTTCTTGACGGCTAGTGGTAAAACCAACTTGGTTATTGATAACAATATGTACCGTACCGCCAGTGGTGTAAGCGCGGGTTTGTGACATTTGGAAAGTTTCTTGTACCACACCTTGACCTGCAAATGCCGCATCGCCATGAATAACAATCGGTAAGACAGAGTTGCCTGTTTTATTATCCTGTAGTGGTTGGTCATTACGGCGAACTTGACGCGCGCGTACCGAACCTTGCAATACTGGTGCGACAATCTCAAGATGCGATGGATTAAACGCCAATGCCAAATGTGCCTCACCGCCCGGTGTCATTACGTTCGATGAAAAACCATTGTGATATTTAACGTCACCTGAGCCTTTTTCTGGCTGCACTTTACCATCGAACTCATCAAACAAATCGGCAGGGTTTTTACCCAAGATATTAACCAACAAGTTTAAACGACCACGGTGAGCCATACCAATAACCATCTCTTTAGTACCATAACCGCCAGCACGTTGGATGATTTCATTAATAGCAGGAATAAAGCTCTCACCACCTTCTAGACCAAAACGTTTAACACCCGTATATTTACGAGCCAAGTATTTTTCTAGGCCTTCGGCGGCGGTTAAACGCTCAAGGATTGAGAGACGTTTTTCTTTATCAAACTCGATATAACCCAGATTGGTTTCTAGGTATTTTTCCATCCAGCGCTTTTCGGTGCTGGTGGTCACGTGCATATATTCCGTACCGATATAACGGCAGTAGACACGCTCCATGATCTCGATGATTTCACGTAGCGTCGCTTCATCCTTACCAATATTTAAATCATTGGTTGGGAATACGGTATCAAGGTCGGCTTCAGAAAGATTGTGATAGGCAAGGGTTAGATCTTCCACTTCTGCACGTGGATGCAAATCTAACGGGTCAAGCTTAGCGCGGCGATGACCACGGCGGCGATAGGCTGAAATCAGCTGCTGCACGCCCATTTGTTTTGGGTCAGCACAGTTTGAATCGCCAGCTTGTGAGCCAGAGGTGTCAGTATTTACTTTGTTCGCCGTTTGATTGCGCGCAAGCAACAAGAACTGATCTTTAATAGCATTGTGCTTGGCATCATTTGGCGTCTTGTATTGTTCAAAATACGCCTGCCAATCGTTATCAACGCTACTAGGATCATCTAGATATTGCTCATAGAGCGCTTCGATATATTGAGCATTGTCGGCAGCCAGTTCAGTATGATCTAGGCTCGCAGTTTCTTTAGTTATACTATTCATAATAATCGTCTATTTGATAGATAAATGAATGGAATCGTGCTTGTTATTGTGTTGTTCGTTATAGGTTAGCGACATCAATCGTCGCTTTTTACCGTTAAAACTTGTCTTAACATTATCTTTTTATTAACCATATCTATAAGTTACCGCTTCTGGTCAATTAAAAACATCGTACCCAAGCTATGTCGTTATAAAAAAGATAATTGCAATACCACGCTTACTATTAAAATTATTTGTGAACGGTCGGTTTTCTTTAGTGGCTCGTTTGACAACATTAATTTATATATAATGCTTGCAACTATAACCAAATTGTTAATAGCATGGTTTTACTCAAAAAATTTTGTCTTCATTTAGCCTTCTAATTGGCTATTTTCGCTGAAGTGTCTTGCTATGGTAGAAATATAGGCGATATTACGCCAAAGATATAGTGCTGTATAGGGTAACATGACTGCCTATCACGCCATAGTTTGTTTGTTCAATACTAGGTATTTACGAAATGAATATCCACTATCATTTCTCGCAACTAGTTAACTTTTATTTGAACAAATTTAGCTAAATTTATAGCCTGCTTTTTGCATTTCTATAGATTTTGAGCGATATAAACATTTATGGTTAATCACTACCATTAAATGAATCTGCGTGAAAATATACGGTTATAATCAATTATATAGACATGCGCACGATATAGCATGCCCTCTTACATACAAGCAACGTATTGTTAATACAGCCTTACTTTCATTGACTGACGCACCACTGCCCATCAACAATAGCTTTTAAAATATCAGTTTTGTGATGCTAGCTTTATAACTGACAGTTTAATACTGATAACCTTGAATAAAAAACACCACCTAATGAGAGGTGGTGTTTTTTTAACAGCGCTATTATAAAGCTAATTACCAATAAATGGTAGACTAACCTGCTTGATCGATCAGTAAATTGCGCAGATGACCGATGGCTTTGGTTGGATTTAGGCCTTTTGGACATACAGATACGCAGTTCATGATTCCGCGGCAACGGAATAAGCTGAATGGGTCTTCTAAACGTGATAGACGAGCACGGATATCAGTATCGCGGCTGTCAGAAACGAAACGGTTGGCATTCAATAGTGCTGCTGGACCTAAGAACTTATCAGGGTTCCACCAGAATGATGGGCAGCTGGTTGAACAGCACGCACATAAAATACACTCATACAAACCGTTTAATTTTTCACGCTGTTCAGGTGACTGCAAACGCTCGGTTGCTGGCGCTGGCTGGTCATTGATTAAGAACGGATGAACTTTTTCGTATTGCTCATAAAATTGGTTCATGTCGACGACCAAATCACGAACCACTGGCAAACCTGGTAACGGACGAACCGTTACTTTTTCAGGCAAGGTGTTCATGTTAATCAGACAGGCTAGACCATTTTTACCATTTATATTCATGCCATCTGAACCGCAAATGCCTTCACGGCACGAGCGACGGAAAGTAAGGGTTTCGTCTTCTTTCTTCAGGCGTAATAACACGTCAAGCAACATACGATCTGAATCTAATAACTCAATCGTATAAGTTTGCATGCGCGGCGCTGCGTCCACATCAGGATCGTAGCGATAGATTTCGATGGTGCGAGTACCTCGGCTCATAATGCTAAACTCCACACATTGGTGATGCGGGCTAACAAGCGTACAGTCTAAAGACTGCTATTTATCAGCGCTAGTATGACTATTTCATAGCACTGATAAAAGCTTATCGCTGGCGCTCACCTTTTATTAAATAAGGGATAAAACGTTAATTCTATGTATACACAAAACTGTATGCCCAAAACTACAAGGGCTAGAATTAATAAACGCGAACTTTTGGCTCGACATAATCGACCGTCAATGGCACTTTACGCACGGGTTTATAGATAATACGATTGCCTTCAGAATACCATAGGGTATGCTTCATCCAATCATTATCGTTACGGCCGTTTGGTGCGTAATCATCATCTTCTGGGCGATCGTAGTCAGACACACTGTGCGCGCCGCGGCTTTCATGACGGTGGGCAGCAGATATCATCGTTGCTTTTGCCACTTCATACAAGTTTGCTACTTCAAACGCTTCGATACGCGCGGTATTAAAGACCTGTGACTTATCAGCCAAATGAATTTGGTCAATTTTATCAGCAAGCGCTAGAATTTGTTTAACACCTTCGTCCATCATCGCCTGCGTACGGAATACACTGGCATGCTTTTGCATAATGGCGCGAATCTCGTCCGCTACGTCTTGCGCATTGTAGCCTGAAGTTGATTGTTGCAATTTGTCTAAACGACGCACGGTGAAATCAAGTACGTGTGGATCAAGCGGCTTGTAGTTATGGTCAGCATGATGGAATTCATCAACGATATGCTTACCAGCAGCACGACCAAAGACCAATAAATCAAGTAGCGAGTTGGTACCTAAGCGGTTGGCACCATGCACACTAACGCACGCACACTCACCGATTGCATAAAGACCTTTAACGACGTTGCCTTTGGCATATAGACCGTCTTCATCGGTACCCGCTTCTAGATCCGGTACAATCACTTGACCATGAATCGTGGTTGGAATACCACCCATCATATAGTGAATGGTTGGGATAACTGGAATTGGCTCTTTAGTGATGTCAACGTTGGCGAAGTTTTTACCAATCTCGAAAACTGATGGCAGACGCTTCATAATGGTGTCAACACCCAAATGGGTCATATCCATTACGATATGGTCAGCGTTTGGACCACAGCCGCGACCTTCTTTGATTTCTTGGTCCATCGAGCGTGATACCAAGTCACGTGGTGCCAAGTCTTTCACGGTTGGCGCATAACGCTCCATGAACGCTTCACCATCTTTATTACGTAAGATAGCGCCTTCACCGCGGCAACCTTCGGTCAATAGTACGCCGGCACCATGAACGCCCGTTGGGTGGAACTGCCAGAATTCCATATCTTGCAATGGAATACCTGCACGAACCGCCATGCCAATACCGTCACCCGTATTGATATAAGCATTGGTAGAAGCCGCAAAAATACGACCAGCACCGCCTGTCGCTAATACAGTGATTGGTGATTGGAATACCGCTACCGTACCAGTTTCTTGCTCAAGCGCGATAACGCCATTGATGTTACCGGCCTCGTCTTTGATCAAATCAAGGGCGATCCACTCGATAAAGAACTCAGTACCTTGCTGCAAGTTTTTCTGATAAAGCGTATGCAATAGCGCGTGACCCGTACGGTCAGCAGCAGCACAAGCACGTTGTACAGCTTTTTCGCCATAGTTTGAGGTATGACCGCCAAATGGACGCTGATAAATGGTGCCATCTTCGTTACGGTCAAAAGGCATACCCATGTGTTCAAGCTCATATACTACTTTCGGCGCTTCACGGCACATGTACTCAATGGCGTCTTGGTCACCTAACCAATCTGACCCTTTCACGGTATCATAAAAGTGAAAGTGCCAATTGTCATTACTCATGTTACCCAAACTTGCGCCGATACCGCCCTGCGCTGCAACCGTGTGCGAACGGGTTGGGAATACTTTGGTCAAGACTGCAACCTTCATGCCCGCTTCGGCCAAATGCAATGAAGCACGCATACCTGAGCCGCCGCCACCAACGATGACCGCGTCATAGTTCAGGGTTTTAATATTGCTAATGGTATTATCTTGTCTAGTTGCCATTACGGTTTTCCTAATGCCTGTTAATGCTTAGAAGTAAATAAAAAGGCTGATGTCTATGCTGGTTTCTGTCTTATCATGCGGCAACGTCGGCTAATATTTGCGCTCACGCTACTGACAATAATTTCAACCATCAAAATCTGCTATCAATACCTTTTGACCACTTAAATTGCATATCTATCGTTATATTGGGCTTATCTGTTTATTTAACTATCGGTCTAACTGTCATGCAACTGCTTAATAATGCACTGGTATCAGTGATAAGTTAAATTGAGAAATACCCAACGCTATGATTGGCTCTGTCTATTTTGGCTACTAACGGATTTTTTCGTCTAAACGCTTTTAAATCAGTAAGGCTATAAAGGCGGTTAGATTCATCCGTTATTATTCATCGATATATGGCTGCTAATACTACGCTTATAAATAGCCGATGAATAAATATTTACCGGTATGATAAAAAGTTAAACAGCAACAACACCGAAGCCGTTACCCCAAAAAATCATAATGCCCCAAAATAGGAAGACTAAAATAGCGATAATCATCAATGTTTGTAAAAATAAACGCAGTTTAGGCGCGCTTTCACCCATTTTGCCAGAGGTAATATAGTCGGTAAATACCGTCCACATACCGACCCACGCGTGACCAGCCAATGCCAAAATAGCCAACAAGCTGAACAGACGCATCGGTAAACTGGTCATAAAATCAGACCATTCAATGAAGGTTACATTGCCATGGGTTAAGAAAAAGCCCAGCAACACCACACTGTAGACGGCTAGAATGACTGCACTGATACGTTGGACCATCCAATCACGGGTACCTGAGCTTGTTAGACCGGTGGCGCTTTTGATTCCTGAATCATTTTTTATCATTAGAACATCACCCATACAAATGACGCGACAATTAAAATCGCTGCAATCACTAAGCTGACAACAGACGCCATACGCGCCGATTGTAGCTCTTCATTTTGACCATTATCAGCAAATAAATGCTTCACGCCCATCACGAAGTGATAAGCAATGGCGGCGACGAAAATCCACGCTAAAAAGCGAATAAAGACATTGTCAAACACGGTTTCAAAACTCTCAGGCGATGCCAAAGAGTTCTGTAATAACCACAGCATGACTGGGATAAGTAGAAATAAAACAATGCCAGAGATACGATGCAAGATAGAAGCAATTGCAATCGGTGAGCGGTTAACGCTAATCACTTGGCTTAAGGGCAGATTAATAGGTCGGTTGCTTTTCACAGCGGGCATCCTTTTTGCGGTTATACTCCTGTATCAGCTATCAACGCATTATACGAATACTATTTATCAATACTATTCTACAAGCGGCAAGCAACACATGAGATGAATAAAGTAAGGAAGGGCTAGCTGACGTCGTTTCATTTGCGCTAAATATGCAAGGTCGATAAGTCTTATTTATCTGACGTTCAGATAAACTCTATAAATAAAATCTATGCCCGTAGCGACTGTTTATTTAGTTGCTATTTGGGTAGTTTCCATTTATAAAGTGGTTATAGACTTCCCTATCGCTCACTGAAGTGACAATCCCTTTTTATGACAAATCATTCACACCCTTTATGCAAAATAAAGAGGTTACATGGAATTCATAACATGGGATAAATCGATTAACTATTCTATTTTTACGACGTTGCATCAACAAAAAAGATAACGCCATAATATTAGCTGTAGAGTATCATTTTTTATTAAGGCAAACTTCACTGTTGGCTATTTAAAAATAGAACAGTTAACAAGAATATTCAAACGATAAGTCGGGATTTAGTCTATCAACCGAACAGTCAATCATCAAAAAGTCTCAATAAAGCTGGGCTTTACCAATAGTTTTATCAGAGCAGCCTATTCATTTGCGCAAAGCTAGTGCCAGTTAAATCCCTCCAATTATAAAATGACTGCGCCATAATTACAAATTTATCCCCTAAATAGTGGTTATCGGTGATTATTTAACAAAAAGCTAGCTATTAGTAAGACGAATTTATTAGTATTGGTGTATCAGAATCACTTTTTGACCCCAAATAATCTGTCGGCTACTCATACTCTGTCTAACGCATAGTCCATTGGGGCAAATAGTAAAAGCGTTTATTTTGCGATAAAGTCTTAATTTTTATAATGTTAATGAGAATCATTACTTTAGAAGTAAACAGCGGATATGCGGCTAAATTACCAAATAGACATATTTTGATACAAAGTTTACAGTCGTTTAATACGACTAATGCACACCTATTACAGACATTACTGCTAAAAGTCTTTTCAAAACCTCAGTAATTACTGCTAATATAGCCTGCATATTAAATGGGTTAGAATTTTTTGACCGTTTAACAAGTGAAGACGCGAGGGTATGCGTCGATATAATTTTATTCCAACAAGTTAAAAACAATGGAGAGCAGTTTATGGCTGACAACAATGCCAAATTAAGCGTAAATGGTAAAGAATACGAATTTCCTATTATTGAAGGTACTTTAGGGCGTCCAGTTATCGATATTGCTGCTCTACAAGATTCAGGCTTTTGGTCTTATGACCCAGGTTTTAAAGTAACCGCTCCTGTTGAATCTAAGATTACTTACATTGATGGCGGTAAAGGTGAGTTATTACACCGTGGCTACCCTATCGACCAGTTAGCCAACAATGCTGAATACTTAGAAGTGGCGTATGCTCTTATTCATGGTGATCTACCAAATGCTGAGCAAAAAGCAGATTTCTATGAAAAGGTTCGTAAACATACGGGTGTTCATGACCAATTACGTAAATTCTTTGAAGGTTTCCGCCGTGACGCGCATCCAATGGCGATTATGGTTGGTGTCGTTGGTGCTTTATCCGCGTTTTATCACGACAACTTAGACGTCAGCAACGAAGCACACCGTGAAATCACCGCTATCCGTCTAATCGCTAAAATGCCAACGCTTGCAGCGATGAGTTATAAATACTCGCAAGGCGAACCGTTCATGTATCCACGTAATGATTTTAATTACGCAGAAAACTTCTTATACATGATGTTCGCAACCCCTGCTGATGTTGACTACAAAACCAATGACGTGATTACTCGCGCGATGGACAAAATCTTTACTTTGCATGCTGACCACGAGCAAAACGCTTCAACCTCTACGGTACGTCTAGCAGGCTCTACTGGTGCTAACCCTTATGCGTGTATCGCTGCCGGTATCGCTGCCCTTTGGGGTCCATCACATGGCGGCGCTAACGAAGCTGTCCTTGAGATGCTAGATGAGATTGGTTCGGTAGAAAACGTTCCTGAATTTATGGAAAAAGTGAAAAGCCGTGAAGTAAAACTGATGGGCTTTGGTCACCGTGTTTACAAAAACTTTGACCCACGCGCACAAGTCATGAAAGAAACTTGTGACGAAGTATTGGGTGCATTGGGTATCAATGATCCTAAGCTTGAGCTTGCTATGGCACTTGAGAAAATCGCTTTAGAAGACCCGTACTTCGTTGAGCGTAACCTGTATCCAAACGTTGATTTCTACTCGGGCATTATCTTAAAAGCCATCGGTATCCCAACGTCGATGTTTACCGTCATCTTCTCACTGGCGCGTACTTCTGGCTGGATCAGCCATTGGTTAGAAATGCACAGCGCTCCGTTCAAAATCGGTCGCCCACGTCAGTTATATACTGGTGAAACGCATCGCGACTTCATTAAAGTTGAAGACCGCAAATAGTAAGCTGTTATTGGCAGCATAAAAAATCCCGCGACTGAGCGGGATTTTTTTATGGTCTAAATTTAATAACATCATGACTACTTATGCTTTATTGAAATTCTTTTAAGGTCTGCTCATATTTTGCAATTTGCTCATCATAACCTTGGATGGTTTCATTAAATTTTGCCATCAGTCTCTCAAACTCTTGCTGTTGGTCAATTTTCATTTGCTGCATATCCATGACCTGTTGGGCTTCTATTTGCTCCCAAACCTGATGCTGAATAATCAAACGCGCCAGCGCCGGACTTTTTGCACTTAGTCGACCAGCGATTTCTGCATGTTCAAATAACTGCGGCGTCAAGGTGGCAATGTTAATCAAGGTATCAACCTCTTCTGCATTAAGCGGCGTGGTCACAGGTTGATAAAGCGCGTCCATCGCTTGTTGATAGCTTTCTATAATCTGCTCATCTGTTAACATCACAGGTTTGCGCGGCTCAAGACTGATACGCTTAAGCACCGTTAAATCGCGCTCGCCAACCTCGGTACTGGTATTAATATTCGCGTCCGTAGTAGCATTAGCGTCAACTTCAGAGTCATTGCTAACGTCTGACTCACTATTGCTATTGTCCGTATCAGCGGCTGAATTCGTAGCAGTTGATTTTGCTATTTGCTCAGAATCGTTAGTATTTGCAGCTGGATTAGGGGTATTAGACGGCTTAGCATTGTCTACTGACGCAGCAGAGGTATTATCTGGCAACAAATCATTGCCACTGTCTGAGGCATCTGCCGCTTGTAGCGATTCATATTCAGCTTGTAGACGCTGCTGTAAACTTTTCGCTTGCACAAGATACAAGGGTTGAAATTGCTCTATGCGCGCAGCAGCGGAGTCACTTTTACGCATCGGCTGACTGTCCTCTAAGCTAGTTTTCTCTTTGGGTTGACTGCTTTCAGCTACGGGCGCTTCTGCTTGCTGCTGACAGCCGCTTAGCAATAAAATTCCAGTCATGGCGGCTACTAGCAAGGAGGGCGTACGCGGCGACGTCATCGCTTTATTTAGCGACCTTGTATTTATATAGGTATGATGAGTCTCACCATCAGGCTTTACGAGCAAATTTTTAAACATCCGAGTTCTCATCCTTATTAAAAGCAGTGCGCTTATATGCTGAGGCTACTAGCTATTTTATTTTGTCTGTATGTTTAGCAGCTTGTTATTATTATAAAAAGATTCAATCATCATATAAATATTATAGGATAAAAGAAAGATTAAACTTTAAATGTGCCATGAGTTTTATGTTCGTCGCGAGTTTTATTCTAGTCATAACTTTTATCGATTTTTTGTGTCGCTAAAAAAGGAATACAACTTTCAAAACCCTGACAATCGCGACCATGCTGCCGACTGATAAAATAATCTTGTACCATGCGTGCTTGCTGCTCAATACCATAGTTGAAAAAAGGTTTACCTGCGGCAAGTACATAATCATAGCGACGATCAATCATAGCGCCGCGCACAACTTTAAGTCCTTGCTGCAATTGCCAAACGTGGGTCAATTCATGGATAAGCCAGCTTTGCTTACCCAATGATGATTGGCTAAAATCTGTGACCCAGTCGGCTGGGTGGAAATAAATATTACCATTAGGACTGACAGCGTAATTTTTTAGTACCCAGAATGCGGTTTTTAGCTGAACTTGCTCAAGCCGGATACTATCACCAAACACCGAACGAGCCAGTGCTATCTCTCCAGCCGTCAGCTGCCGTGAACGCTGCTTGGTAGCTTTAAGAGGCCTAGCACGAAGAGACTCAGCGCGTTTAAATAAACGCTTGAAAGCAGATAGCGACAGCATAAGTGTCTTACCTTGTATTGGTTGCTGGTTTTATATTTGATAATTCGTTGATAACATGATTGGTCATCACTGATAAACCATTAATAAGGTCGAAATCGCGTAAAACAAAGCCTTTAAGACATAAGCTGTACACTTAGCTGACTTTTATTAACGTAAATCTGCGTTAGCCTAGCTATCTATAGTTACAACAATACAAAAAAACAGTCGTTTAATTGATAATAGAGATTTTTATGCCACCCAATTTTCATGCCGATACGCCCCTTGCTCAGCGCATGCGCCCAAAGACGCTCGACGCTATTATTGGACAAGAGCACCTGTTAGCAGCAGGCGCACCGTTACGGCGCTTGGTTGAGCAAGGGCACCTGCCGTCGATTATTCTGCATGGCGAAGCAGGCATTGGGAAGACCACCATCGCTATGCTATTGGCTGATGCCGTTGGCCGACCTTTTCATGCGTTATCGGCATTAAATACGGGCGTGAAGCAATTACGTGAAGTGCTAGAAACAAAAGACTCGTTAAGTTTTGAATCCCCCGTGGTATTTATTGATGAGATTCACCGTTTTAATAAAGCACAGCAAGATGCGTTACTTGGCGCGGTAGAGTCAGGTGATATTACGTTAATTGGGGCGACGACTGAGAATCCTTCGTTTAGTGTGAATAACGCCCTGCTATCGCGTTGCCAAGTGTATCGTTTAGAGCCGCTGACACCTGAGCAAATCAGCGCCGTATTGCAGCGCGCGCTATTAGAAGACAATATCCTTAAAAACCTAAAAGTTGATTTGCAAGCGCAAGAGACGATTAGCCAATTGGCACACGGTGATGCCAGAAAAGCGCTCAATGTATTAGAGCTTGCCATTCAAACGGCAGATAGCAAACAATCGCCATTAATTATCAATGATGAATTGGTCGCCCGTGTCGCCCAAACGGCGCTGGTACGCTACGATAAAGATGGCGAGCAGCATTACGATATCATCTCGGCCATGATAAAATCTGTACGCGGCTCCGACCCTGATGCGGCGCTATACTGGATGGCACGGATGCTAGTTGGCGGTGAGCCTGCTGATTTTATCGCACGGCGTTTGGTTATTTTAGCCAGTGAAGATATTGGTAATGCCAATCCTAATGCCCTGCTCCTTGCCGATGCCGCACTGCGTAGCGTACAGTCTATCGGCATGCCAGAAGCGCGCATTATCTTGGGGCAAGTGGTGGTTTATCTGGCGACCAGCGCCAAGAGTAACAGCACTTATAAGGCCATCAATGCGGCAATGGCCTTGGCAGAAAAAGACGCCTCGCCTGTACCGCTGCATTTGCGTAATGGCGTGACCAAATTGATGCGCAATCAGGGCTATGGTGAAGGTTATGTATATCCGCACAATTATCCCAATCATTATTATCCGCAAAGCTATCTGCCGAACAATTTAATCGGCACAAGTTTTTATGAATTTGCGGACAATCAGCGCGAGCAGCACAGCAAGCAGTTTATGGACTGGCTAAAAACCCAAGCAGCCAGTAATGAATAACAGCATATTTGCTTGCATCATTGATAATACTTATCGCTATTTTTAAGCGTTTAATAGACATATTGGTAAGATGACGCAGCACAGTAGGGTGAAAAGCGTTAAAATGGCCTCATAATGATATATACAAGTCGATATAGCGCAGCAATTTTATTGCTTATTGCTGTTATTTATATGGCTGTTATTAAGCCACGCCATGCTTTATCACAGCGCTTGATGCCCTCTGCTGCTACAATAGACAAATAATAATTTAACCTTATCATCAAACCCATCTATACATAATAAAATATTGAGACTTCCTATGAGTTTAAATACGATTCCTGAGATTATCGAAGACATTCGTGCTGGCAAAATGGTCATCTTGATGGATGACGAAGATCGCGAAAACGAAGGTGATATCATTATGGCCGCGACCCACGTACGCCCTGATGATATCAACTTTATGATTACCCATGCGCGTGGTTTGGTTTGCTTAACCTTGTCAGAAGCGCGCTGCCAACAGCTGGCATTGCCGCTAATGTCAGACCGCAACGAGGCAAAATTTAGCACCAACTTCACCGTTTCTATTGAGGCGGCTGAAGGCGTGACCACAGGTATTTCTGCCGCTGACCGCGCGCGTACCATTCAAGCAGCAGTGTCTTCTTCAGCAAAACCAGAAGATATCGTCCAACCTGGGCATATTTTCCCGATTATGGCTCAAAATGGTGGCGTCCTGCACCGTGCTGGTCATACCGAAGCAGGTTGTGATTTGGCCCGCCTAGCAGGGTTGGAGCCAGCAGCCGTTATCGTTGAGATCATTAAAGACGATGGCACAATGGCGCGCCGTGATGACCTTGAGATATTTGCCAAAGAGCATGGTCTTAAAATAGGGACGATTGCCGATTTGATTAACTACCGGATTGCCAATGAGCAAACGGTCGAAGAGGTTGAGTCCCATCCGTTTGAGACCGAATACGGTACCTTTACCTTGCATCGCTTCCGCGAGTTTGGTGCAGACGAAACTCATTTAGCCTTGGTAAAAGGTGATGTCAGCGAAGGTATCAGTACCGTTCGTGTACATGGCTTCCATCCTTTACGTGACTTGTTTGCGGCGAAAAACGACACCACTGGTCGTAGCGGCTGGAGCGTACGCTCAGCCCTAGAAGAAATAAACAATTCAGAGCGCGGCGTGTTGGTTTGGATCGGCAATCATCAGCCGATTGACTTGGGAGAGGCGCTGGATAAAGCGGCTGAAAATCAGTCCATGTCTACCATCGCTCAGCAGCCTTATCGTAGTATCGGGGTTGGCGCACAGATTTTGCGTCATTTGGGCGTGCGTGATATGCGCTTACTGTCCTCACCAATGAAGTTTTACGCGCTGTCAGGTTTTGATTTGAACGTAGTAGACTTTGTTCATGCGCCTAAGCAAAAATGAAGCTTAGAAATTAAAAGGCACAGCAACATAAAAAAGGCACGCTAATATCATTTAGCGTGCCTTTTTATTTTTAACGGTATCATTTTAGTGATATTGATACTTAATAGTTTGGCCGACTTTTCAAAGTTTTTAAATTTTTTAAAATTCGGGCGTATGGTTAAATTTTGCCTCTAGTTTCAATAACCGCTCACGCTCCTCATTGCTCCACGGCAATTTATCCTTACCATCACTGTCTAAACGGACGATAACGGCATCAGCGATCGCGACAATCGCCTCTTGAGCACAGCTATAATAGCTATATTCCATCACGATACTGGTATTGCCCAAGCGCTGGCAACGCACGCCTAATAATAACGTATCGGGATAGGTCACCGGGCGTAAATACTGACAGCTTGATTGCGCCAATACTGTCACCATACTGCCATCAAACATACCTAGCGCTTGCAGATAGCCAATCCGTGCTGACTCCGCATAACGATAATAGACCACGTTATTTAGATGATTAAAGGCATCCATTTCGCCCCAATGGATCGGCTGCTGATGAATGATTGGATAATGCGCTAGCTCGCTAGGACGGCTATCATCTACGCCATTGTTATTTGCGTTTGTGTGTTGTTCAAAAGCACTCATCACTGCATTTCTCTTATTTTTTTATAGAATTTCAAAAACGACAATTAACGCTTAGGCTTATCTAAAATTTGCGTGGTCAATAATGGCGTTGGCTGTGGCGCCGTGGCAATCAGGCGATCTAACCAGTCAACAACTTCTGCGATATTATGAGGGGCAGATTTGGTTTGATCTTTATCTTTAGAAGTTGCGTTGCTCGTTGTTTGAGCGTTTTTATTATCGGTAGCGGATTTTGACGCAGACGTATCTACTAAGGTTTGTAGCTGTTTACGTGCTTGCCGCAGATAGCCAACCAGCTGATCTTTTTCACGCATATTGCTTGCTTGACTGGCAAGGTTTAAAGTCATAATCACTTCATGAATGATAAGCTCTTTACGGGTTATGCCGACATCGTTAGCGCTAGCATTAGACGCGTTAGTTGTAAGAGCAGGACGCTGATAACTATGCAAAAACGCTTGGATATTTTGAATGGCTAAGTTTTGTAGCTGCCAAGGACTCGGCTGCGAGCTTCTTGCTTGCAAGCGTTCTATGTCTTTCATCAAACTTTGCTTGATTACCACGGTAAGCGCAGGGGCAACCTCATTACTGCTTTGAGACAGTTGCCAATGCAGACCGCGCAACAACTCAATCGCCGCACTCTCGTTATTATCCGCCAATAATCTATCGGCCGCCTGTATCTGAATGCGCAACAAATCAAGCTGGTTTTGCGCTTGGCTATTAGCAGCGACGCGCGGCTCTGGCAGCGTCTGCTGACTCATCGCAAAGATGCGATCGTCCATCTCATTTAGGCGGCTGACGACTTGCTCATTACTTTGCAAGCGCTCATTTATACTGCGCTCAAAGCGCTGTTGACTAATAAACAACCACAGCAGAGCAGCAATAAGCAATAATATGACCAGCCATTGCAAACGTACCAAAAACATATTTGCTTGCCGGCGCTGCTGAATAGCAGAAGGCTCCTTAGCTAACGAGTCAGAATTCATGGACATAAGGCAGCACCGTTGGTGAATAATTTTTTAAGCAAATATAAAATAAATGGCTTGAGAAAAGGAAGTGTTTTTTAACTGCAACCAACTAGCGGTGTATGGATTGCCGCAACAATGGTTTCGGGCGCCAAATCTTCCACGCGCCAATAACTTAAATCCTGACTAGCAACCATATTGGCTAAGCGCTCACCTAGTACGACATAAGCAAAATCGTTGAGTTGCAGCGGCGCACGGTTTGATTTTTCTGCATTGGCTTTTTGCGCTGCCACCTCTGTAACAATCGCTTGCCAATGCTCAAACGCTGTGCCACTACTGACAATCACGATGGGTCTGGGCTGCTCAGACTTTTGGCTAAGATACTGGGCGTACCATTCTTTATACTGCGCCATAGCATCATTGGGCATTTTGCGCTCATACCAAGCGATGCTATCAATATGGACACCGCGCGCCTGTAAGGTATTGACCAATAAACGCCGCCCGCCAAGCCCGCGCCATACCAACAGCTTATCACCAGCCTGCAGGCTGTCAATTTCTGGCATCGCTAACATACCTTCATTATTAGCAATCAGAGGCTGCAGTACTTGATAATTCGTCGCATCGAGTTTAGCGTCATTTAATACCGCTGCCGTGGCTTCTCCTACCGCTATCAGATGGCTTGGTGCTGTTAAACCTTTAAAACTAACGTCTTTTTGCGCGCTATTATTTACCTCAGCAAATTGAGCTTGGCGCTCATACTCAAGCGCCTGCCAAACGGCTAAGCCAGAAGTTGCCGCGGTCGGACTTACAATAACCAGCGCCTGATAATCACCGGCAAACCATTGGCGCATCAATGCCATGTCTTGCTCGGTCGTTGGCCGCGCCTCTAAGGACAACATCGGTATATCAACCACTGAAAATCCTGCCGCTTGCAAATGATTAGTCAGCGGCGCCGCACGCTCAGCTGGGCGCGTATTGATGACCACTTGCCGCAACGATGCTGGCTTATCAATGGTTTGGTTTGAAGCAGTAGACTCAGAGGATGACCAAGACATAAACATACCGTGACAGAAGTTTTGGAAAATAAGCTTACGCATACAGTCATTGCAGCGACTTTATGCGTAACTGGACAGCGACATTTTATTATTATGCAACTTAAAAGTTATCTTTTAAGCTTTATTTAGACTGATAAATCGCTGATAAAATATCACCCGCACCAATGGCTAGTAGCATCTCGGCCACATCAATACCTAACTGATTGGCTTGCGCTTCTTGTTCGACTTGACTGCCAGTTAAGGTCAAGCGCTTATCAGCTTTGAGTAACTCGCTACCGTCTTCTTGACCGACGCGACCGCGTAGCCATAATACATTACCATTGTCGTTATTACCGTTTTGGCCATTGTTTTTGCTACTGTTATCGTCGTCTGCATCAGCCATTTGTAACACAGCATAAGCGGCAATCGGCACTTGGCAACCGCCTTGTAAATGACGGTTTAACGCACGCTCAGCGATAAGACGGATACGAGCTTTGTCATCGTTTAACGGTGCCAGCAGTTTTAACACTTCGTCATCACCTTCGCGACATTCAATCGCAAGTGCACCTTGGCCAACCGCTGGCAAGCAAACATCAATATCCAACTCACTACGAATGCGCTCGTCATGCTCGATACGCTGTAAACCACTGGTTGCTAAGATAATAGCATCATACTCGCCGGCATCGAGCTTACCTAAACGCGTACCAACGTTGCCGCGCAGGGTCTTGATTTGTAAATCGGGACGATAGGCTTTGATTTGACATTGACGACGCAAGCTTGCGGTACCAACCACTGCTCCCTGTGGTAACTCATCGATATTATGATAAGTATTCGATACAAAGGCATCGGTTGGCGAAGCGCGTTTACAATAAACACCAAGCGTCAAGCCTTCTGGCAATTCCATCGGCACGTCTTTTAAAGAATGTACCGCGATATCTGCCTGCTTATCATATAACGCCTGCTCAAGCTCTTTAACAAACAAACCCTTACCACCAATTTTTGCCAGCGGCGTATCCAAAATCTTATCGCCTTTGGTGACAATTTTTAGCAGGTTAATGGTCAGCTCAGGATACAGCGTCAGTAGGCGGTCACGAATGTGCTCCGCTTGCCATAATGCCAATGGACTTTGGCGGGTGGCGATATTTAAGGTAGTCAAAGCAGGTTGCTGCATGGTGCTCATAAAAGGCCTCAATAGATTCGATATAAAATCGCGTTGCTGAATAACAGTTACTTAACGACAATCGCTCGACAACGGTCGCTCAACAACAAAGGATTCATTATCTTTACAATAATGCGAATGTATAGTCAAAATACCCTAAAAACGCTACGGTATTGCTGATATCAATTTTTCGTAGCCTCTGTCTGCGCAGGCACAGCAAGCAAGAAAAATTGATATCAGCAGTGCGTGATGCATTGATATTACTTTTCTCTCACTATAGTATTCAATATAAACGTTAAATGTCTTTAAACTGAGTGCTACAAAAAAATACCCCTATTTAAGCATAAATAAGGGTTTGATGATATGGCAGGATTATTTCAACAGATTACTGCGCTTGCTGCTTAGTGCATTCTAGGATGGTTTACCTGTAGACAGTTTGCCGCTACATATTCTGAATCTTTTCACGTAAGGCCGGTAGATGGCGGCGGCTGACTGCTAGGGTCTCATCAATACCTTTAAAGTGCAGCTGAAATTGTCCGGCATCAAGTGTTTCTAAAAAATCTAGATATTTAATATTGATAATGGCGTTGCGATGGACGCGAAATAACTTGCCTTCAAATTCTTGCTCAAGCTCTTTTAACGTATCATCAATAAGTACAATGCCGTCTTTGTGGCGTACTTTGACGTACTTTTGATCGGCGGTAAAATAATAGATGTCTTTGAGCTCAATCAGCTCTACACCGCGGTGGGTACGCGCCACGATATGTTCGCGCACTGGGCGCGCGGTTGGATTCTCAAGTTTGCGAATCTCGTTTAATTGCGCCGCATTGAGATTGGTGGCTTTTTTTAACGCCTCTAGTAATTCATCTTTATTGGCAGGTTTTAACAAATAACCGATGGCGTTGGCTTTGAGCGCCGCGATGGCATAATGGTCATACGCCGTGACAAAAATAATGGCGGGTGGATGGTTTAACGTTGCAAGCTCTTGCGCGCACTCCACGCCATCCATCTCTGGCATGCGAATGTCGAGCAATATAATGTCTGGTTGCTCAGATTTTACGGCGATAATGGCCTCTATGCCGGTTTTTGCCTGGGCAACCACTTCATGACCTGACTCTTTGACTATTCTAACCAAACGCTCGCGAGCTAAGGGCTCATCATCACAAACAACAATCCGCATTCAAACTCCTTTATAAGTGCCTACTTATAAATCTTTTAAAGTATTAATAACCTATCAATCTTTAACACTTATCCCTTAGTAAGAATGCAACTCCCTACTTAAGTTATAAACCAACTGCCGCACTTGTGCAAGCCACGAATCTAACTTTGCCGTTTAAATGCTTTAGCCGTGCATAACAGCTTAGACTGTGCAATAAATATGCCACGATAAATGCTTTGTAATAAATGACTGACGCTTACAATTTAGAGAATAGATTTTTAGGGAAAACGTTTTAAAAAGGAAGAAAGAAAGGATTATAAACTGACATCTTGCAGCGGATAGCTAATATTAGTAAGAATTTGTTTATTCGTTATACTGCTTTGAATGTCGGCACTTTGACCAAAATAGGCGCGCAGACGTTGCGCCTGAATCATAAAATCCATATGTTGGCGTAAGTCATGGTTAATCAACAAGGTTTTTTTCGGCAGCTGTACGCTAATAGTAATGTCGACCCGATGCTGCAACCAACTAACTTTAATATCAATATAAATGGTTTCGGTGGTCATCCTAATGACGTTCACCAGCATTTTTTCAATCACGCTTTGTAAGGTTAAAGCGGTAATCACCATGTCATACATGACGTCTTCTTTTGGCAATTGCCAGTTTACTACCAATTTATCTGCCAAGCGGATGGATTCAATGGCCAAATAATGCTCACACAGGGCAATCTCTTCTTCAAAGCTGATCTCACGCGCGCCATTAAAACTGGCACGAAAGAGCGCTGAGACGTGCTGCAATAAAACAGCGGCGCGCTGCGGCTCAGACTCAATCAGCGACATCAAAGTATTGATCGTATTAAAAAAGAAATGCGGCGCTAGGCGAGCTTTTAACACATCATTTTGGGCTCTCAATTTTTGCTCAAATGAGTGCTTTAGTGCATTTAGCTCACGATAACGGCGTAAAAAAAACAGCAAGGCGGCAATGGTAAATCCGGCGGCAATCACCGTATTAAATACAATGATTGAGATAAAGTCCGCCAAGTTATAGTTAAACCAGCCAGCGTTTATCATAATTAGCAAGGCCAACGCGACGGTCACCGCCGTGGCAGTGGTCAAAATGAGTAAAACATACATACTGACGGTCGTTACGCGTAAGCCTTTAAAAACTGGACGTAGATAATCGATGAGATAAAAAGAAGGAATCAAGGCCAAGCTGGTTTGGATAAATCTTGCCATAAACTTGATGATAAACTGCGTTTCATTGACCACACTATGCCGATCGACAATCGCCACAAACAGCGACCAAAAAAAGATTGCCAGCAGCCATTGCCAAGGCTTCATCATCTCCATGAGCTTGGGCATAAAAAACTCTAAGCGCTCCGCTAGTAAGGCAACCTCATCATTTGCTATACTTGAGTTCTTATTCTCTTGACTTGTCTTGTACCGATATGAACGCCAATTCTTCAAATAGTATTAATCCTAATTCAAATAAAAATTCATCTATTTCTGATTCTAGCATAGATGCTTCTATAACCAACACTCCTGCGCCGCAAAGCGCTACAAGTGGTCAAGGTCAGCAGATGTGGGGCGGGCGCTTTAGTGAAGCGACTGATAGCTTCGTTGCCGCCTTTACCGCTTCTGTCGGCTTTGACCAACGCTTTGCTCGTCATGATATCCAAGGCTCAATCGCCCATGCAACTATGCTGAAAGAATGCGGCATTTTAAGTGCTGATGAGGTTGCGACCATTATCGATGGTTTACAGCAAGTGCTGCGCGAGATTGAAGCCGGTGAGTTTAACTGGTCAATTGCGCTTGAAGACGTGCACATGAATGTCGAATCGCGCTTGACGGATATCGTCGGTGCGGTTGGTAAGAAACTACATACTGGCCGTAGCCGTAACGATCAGGTTGCGACCGATATTCGTCTATGGTTGCGTGAAGAAACCGACAATATCATCGCGCTACTGGTACGTTTGCAAAGCGGCTTATTAGATTTAGCCGAACAGCATACCGATACCATCATGCCGGGTTTTACCCATCTGCAAACCGCACAACCTGTGAGCTTTGGTCATCACGTGATGGCGTGGTTTGAGATGCTTTACCGCGATACCGAGCGTCTGGTCGATGCCCGTCGCCGTATCAATCAGATGCCGCTTGGTAGCGCTGCCCTTGCTGGCACGACCTTTCCAATTGATCGTACCATCACAGCCAAATTGCTAGGTTTTGACGGTATTTGCCAAAACTCTTTAGACGCTGTCTCAGACCGTGACTTTGCCATTGAGTTTACCTCAGCAGCTTCTATCTTGATGATGCATATGTCGCGTATGAGCGAAGAGATTATTCTATGGATGTCAGCGCAGTTTAACTTTGTGCAGATACCAGATCGCTTTTGTACTGGCTCATCTATCATGCCACAAAAGAAAAACCCTGACGTGCCAGAGTTAGTACGCGGTAAAGCGGCGCGTGTGTTTGGCCAACTAATGACGCTGCTTAGCCTGATGAAAAGTCAGCCGCTTGCCTATAATAAAGACAACCAAGAAGACAAAGAGCCGCTATTTGATTGCGTCGATACTTTGACGGGTTCGCTACTCGCCTTTGCCGATATGCTGCCGAACATTACCCCAAATAAGGAAAACATGCGCGCCGCCACCATGAAAGGCTATGCAACTGCGACCGATTTGGCAGATTATTTGGTTCGTCGCGGTGTTGCTTTCCGTGATGCCCATGAAGTGGTCGGTCATGCCGTCGCTTTAGGTATTCGCGAGGGCGTTGATTTGAGCGATTTGTCATTGGCGCAGTTACAGCAGTTTAGCGACGCGATTGGCGATGATGTTTTTGACTATCTAACGCTAGAAGGCTCATTGGCCGCTCGTGACCATTTAGGCGGTACCGCGCCAAATCAAGTCAAACAGGCAGTGGTTAATGGACGCGCGCGCCTAAAAGCGTTTGCTTAAAAGCCTTTTTAAAGTTGAAGCTAGCAATAAAACTGTGCTTTAAAACCAGCGCTTTTCTCTAACACCCGCCATTGTGCGGGTGTTTTTTGTCACGCCTAATTTTGCCAGAATTAGATAGATTTGATGTTACCTTCTCTACACCTGATACGCTTTGCTAAATCGTGCAAGCGCGTTATGATAGATGAATACCAATATTCGACACGATAATTTAATACCCCTAATTAATGAGGATTGCCTGATGACTGAGACTTTTAATCCACAAGCCAATACCGTTTTTTGCCGCAAATATAAGCAAGAATTGCCAAAAATGCCGCATCCGCCATTTCCTAATAAAAAAGGTCAAGAGCTACAAGAAACCGTCTCTGACAAAGCTTGGAAAGAATGGCTTGAGCAGCAAACCATGCTGATTAACGAAAACCATCTCAGCATGATGGACCCTGAAGCCAAAAAGTTCTTAACCGAGCAACGCGAGAAGTTTTTGGACAACGAAGACTATGAGCGCGCGCAAGGTTGGACACCAGAAAAATAATACGCACGGTGATTTTATTAATTAAAAAGAATGTCATTAATTGAAAAACTGTCATTGATTAAAAGACAGTGATTACATTAATAACAGCAAGATTGCCTCTCTACTAACAAATAGCAAATGACTAGGCATCATCCCTATAGTTTGTTAGTATGAGACTGATTTACAACACTGACAGACTCGGGGTGCGGTGTATGACAAGCTTAGTTTATAAGGTTGTCATACATTCGCTGAGAGATCACCCGCCGAACCTGATGCGGTTAGTACCGACGCAGGGAAGTCTTAAGACTATGTTTTATATACAAAGGGCGCGCAGAAATGCCTTTTTATTATTGTTCATACTTTATATGCTAGCGTTTTTACGCGGCCATGAAGCAAGCAATAAAAAGCGGCGCCTACCAATCATTTAACATGGCATTAGATTAATTTTCAATGAAAGTTGAATTTAATAATAGTGCACGTGTTTGATTATTGAATTTGTCTATCTTGCATCGTCTTGCCCCGCAGCTACTGGCGGTGTTGCTTTTATTCAATAAACCAACACGCTAGGACAGCATATGAACCTCACACAAAATACTTCAACTCCTATTGTCAAAACTTCTGACAAAAAAGCCGACGCCCTCAAAACGCCTGCTCACCGTACCGCCAATGATGCGCGGTTTGAAGAAGACGCCCGCGACTTACACCGCATCTTACCCGCTTCTAAAAAAGTCTATATCGGGGGCTCACGTCCTGACATTCAAGTACCGATGCGCGAGATCACCCTTGACCCTACCCCCATACAAGGGGCAAGCGAGTCCGAATGGGAACAAAACCCACCATTTTATGTTTATGACACTTCTGGTGTTTACACCGACCCCAATGCCGACATTGATTTGACCCGTGGTTTGCCCAAATTGCGTGAAGGCTGGATAGCTGAGCGCGGTGATACCGAGCAATTAAGTGGCTTATCTAGCTCATACGGACAAGCGCGCGCCCGTGATATCAGTACCACTAATTTAAGATTTGCGCATATCGATAAACCACGTCGTGCCTTAGTAGGAAAGAATGTCACGCAAATGCACTACGCACGTCGCGGCATTATTACTCCTGAAATGGAATATATCGCCATTCGTGAGACGCAAAAACAGCATGAACTGACCGATATGCGCCAACATGACGGCGAGAGCTTCGGTGCCAATACGCCAAAAATCATCACCCCTGAGTTTGTCCGTGATGAAGTTGCCGCAGGCCGCGCCATTATCCCCAATAATATTAATCACCCAGAATCTGAGCCGATGATTATCGGGCGTAACTTCTTGGTGAAAATTAACGCCAATATCGGCAATTCAGCGCTCGGCTCATCTATCGATGAAGAAGTGTCAAAAATGACCTGGGCAACGCGCTGGGGCGCCGATACTATTATGGATTTATCGACAGGCAACCATATCCATGAAACTCGTGAATGGTTGATTCGTAACTCGCCAGTGCCAATTGGTACCGTGCCTATTTATCAAGCCTTAGAGAAAGTCGATGGCGTTGCCGAAGATTTAACTTGGGAGATTTTCCGCGATACCTTGATTGAGCAAGCCGAGCAAGGCGTTGATTACTTTACCATTCACGCCGGTGTACTGCTACGTTATGTACCTCTAACCGCCAATCGCTTGACAGGCATCGTCTCGCGTGGCGGCTCTATCATGGCGCAGTGGTGCCTTGCCCATCATCAAGAAAGCTTTTTATATACCCATTTTGAAGACATCTGCGAGATTATGAAGCAATATGATGTGGCATTTAGTTTAGGCGATGGCTTACGTCCGGGCTGCTTGCAAGATGCCAATGATGAAGCGCAATTTGGTGAGCTACGTACCCTTGGTGAGTTGACGCAGGTTGCATGGAAGCACGATGTGCAGGTGATGATTGAAGGCCCTGGACACGTGGCGATGAACCGTATTAAAGAAAATATGGACTTACAGCTTGAGCTATGTAGCGACGCGCCTTTTTATACTTTAGGGCCATTAACCACTGATATTGCGCCTGGTTATGACCATATCACCAGTGCCATTGGGGCGGCAATGATTGGCTGGTTTGGCACAGCGATGCTCTGTTATGTGACGCCAAAGGAGCACTTAGGTTTGCCCAATAAAAAAGACGTCAAGGACGGTATCATCACTTATAAAATCGCCGCTCATGCTGCCGACCTTGCTAAAGGCCATCCGGGCGCACAAGCACGTGACAATGCCTTGTCCAAAGCGCGTTTTGAGTTCCGCTGGGATGATCAGTTTAATCTGGCGCTCGATCCTGATACGGCGCGTGAATATCATGACGAAACACTGCCAAAAGACGCCCATAAGTCGGCGCACTTTTGCTCAATGTGCGGACCGAAGTTTTGCTCGATGAAAATCACTCAAAACGTGCGCGAGTATGCTAAAGGTTTAGATGCAAAAGAGAATCTAAGCGCAGACGTCATGAGCGCAACTGAGATTGCGCAAGGTATGGCAGAGATGACTGAGAAATATAACAAAGAAGGACGTCAATTGTATAAAGAGGTTTAAGCGATTAACGTTAATGCTTAATTCACAAAAAAGCGCTACTCATAAGTAGCGCTTTTTATTTCAAACTGTTTTATCTTTATAATAGATTAAATCTTTGATGCTTCGTAAATCTCTTTAATAGAAGTATTAATCGTATCAGCAAACTCTGCGTCGCTTTGTTGCTTACTTAAGCCTTCGGTAAAAGCACGCGAGAAGCTCGCAATCATACCGGGATTTTGCTTCAATTTTTCACAGGCGTCATGACGACTATAACCACCTGATAGCGCCACTACTTTTAGCACTTTTGGGTGATCAATCAGCTCTTGATAAAATCCGTCTTCTTCAGGTAAAGTCAGTTTTAGCATCACTTGATGATCATCGTCTAAACGCTCAAGATTGTGCAAAATACTGGTTTTAAGGATGATTTCGCAGTCATGCTTTTTGCTACTGTTGATATCCACTTCTGGCTCAACGATTGGCATAAAACCTTTAGAGAGAATTTGCTTTGCGACATCAAACTGCTGCTGAACGACAAGCTCGATACCATCGACACTTGGCTCATAAATGACTGAGCGCATCTTGGTACCAAATACCGGATAATTTTTTGCCTTATCCAACAACAAATCTAGATTGGGCATCGGACGCATGACCTGTACGCCGTTCATGTGTTCAGCCAAACCCTTATCTACCTTTAAAAACGGTACGATATTTTTATCTTCCCATAGGTAATTGGCGGTCGGTTTGCCATTAACCTCGCGCTCCATGGTATCTTCAAATAAAATCGCGCCGAGCACACGCTCATTATCAAAGGCATCACAAGTCATGATACGCGCGCGCATCTCATGCACCAAATCAAACATCGCCTCGTCATTGTCATAAGCATCGCCGCTGACGCCATAGTTCTCTAATGCTTTTGGCGTGCTGCCACCACTTTGGTCAAGCGCGGCGATAAATCCTGAGCCATTTTTTATATGCTGTAGTTGTTTTTCGTATTCCATTGAATGGGTATCCTATCCTAATTAATAAGGGTCAAACGTTATTATAATAAGTCAATCAGCCCTCAATAGTATGAGCCTGACTGTCAATTACCTTATCATAGGACATGCCACCTGCCTATTGTTGATAAGTTAAAATTTTGCCTATTTCACAGTGGCGAGATTAAAGCAAAAACAATACCGCTACACAGCCAATCGCCAATAATAAACCGACGATATTGATATGATTAAGGCGCTCTTTAAATACGCCTACTCCAATTAAAGTTGCTACTGCAATCACGCCGACGTTCATGCCTGTAAAGACGATACTTGGCGACTCAGACAATACTTGATGGGCGCGTATATAAGCATATATATTGCCCATATTGAGCGCGCCAAGTAATAATCCTGCGCTAAGGGCATTGCTCTGCCAGCGCACGCGAGTGCTAAGCAGGTAAACGAGCAGCAGCAAACCTGCCAGCCCAAAGGTCACAAATAAGGTTAAAGGAAACGCCGCGCCTTGTTTGGCAACTTGTTTGAATAAAATATCAATCACACCATAGCCTAGCCAAACGCCAAACAACCAGAGTGGCGTCTGCTTTGCTTGGCTATTTATAAGCCCATGCTGCGGACGATAAACCAAAGCAGCGAGTGCTAAAAATCCTAACAACAGACCAAATATGCGCGTACCCGTTAATACTTCGCCAAATAATAAAAAAGCAGCAACGATAGGAATGATCAGTGATAAACGCTGGGCGGCATCGGTTGCGACCATCCCGACCGATTCAATCGCCCGCCCAAGAATAACAAACACTGCCGGTAATAACACCCCAAGCGCAATAATGATGCCCCAGGCATTGCCAAGTGCGCCGATACTACTAACATCTGGTTTTAATAACAGCCAAGTTAATAGAAATGCCACGGGATATCCCGCCACGATGGTTTGGCGAATATCAATATTTTTTTGGCGTAATATTTTTAAAAGTACGGAAACAGCGACGCTACAGAGCACCGCTATCGTTAAATACATCATCAACTTTATCCTTGTTAAGTCGCAACTTTGCGCGTTTATTATTTTTATATGAGTAAAAAATACTTATTCATTAGCTGATTTCTCGTTTACTAAAACGTATAAATAAAGGAAAGCAATAAACTAAAAGAAATAATGGAATGTAACAAAATATTTCATCTGCAGCAATCTAATTATTGTGCGCTTGATTGTTCAGCTTACAATTAGCATGCAAGCATGAGGACGAATTTTGTTAAAATAACCAGCAATCCTAATAACAAAAGTAACGATTCACGATAGCGCTTAACGGCGTTTATCTTGGCGTACTGCTATGAATGCTCCCTGACTGCCTATGAATGCTTTATTTCGCTTTTTTGAAACCCGTCTGCCCGCCTTTCCTGAGACGCCTATGCCGCTGCCTTCACCGCGCGATGGTATGCTCAAATTTATGTGGGCGTGTACCAAAGGGCTACGCGGTTGGTTATTGCTATTTATGATTTTGTCCGCTGGTATCGGTATCTACGAAGCGATGCTATTCGCGTGGATTGGCAATATCGTCGACTGGCTTGGCGTCTATACGCCGCAAAATCTATGGGCAGAAAAAGGCGATATGCTGCTTTTGATACTGGCCGTGATGATTTTAAGTCCGCTTTGGATTGCCCTATCGTCATTTATCCATTTTCAAACCTTGCAAGGCGTCTTCCCGATGCAGATGCGCTGGCGTTTTCATCAGCGCATGCTTGGGCAATCGATGCAGTTTTATCAAGACGAGTTCTCTGGACGCGTCTCTGCTAAGGTAATGCAAACAGCATTGGCCGTACGCGATACCGTCATGACTGTCACCGACATGTTTATGTACGTCGCCGTTTATTTTATTACTTCTGGCATTATTTTATTTAATTTAGACAGTTTGTTATTGATTCCATTTATTGTGTGGTTTGTCTTGGTGTGGCTGGCGATGTGGTACTTTATTCCCAAACTTAAACAAACGGCGATTGTACAGGCCGATGCCCGCGCGTTAATGACGGGCCGCATCACTGATGCGTATGCCAATATCATGACGGTCAAGCTGTTTAGCCACTCGCGCCGCGAGCTCGATTATGCCAAAAATGCCATGGGACAGTTTTTGGGTACAGTCCATGCGCAAATGCGCTGGGTCAGCTACCTTGAGGTATCAACCCACTTAATCAGTGTGATTTTGGTCAGTAGTACGGCCGGTATCGGAATTTATTTATGGCAACAAAGCGCTGTTGGTGTTGGCGCAATTGCCGCTGCCACGGCGATGGCGCTGCGATTAAATGGCCTGACGCGCTGGATTATGTGGCAAACTGCTAGCCTGTTTGAGAGTATCGGGACAGTACAAGACGGGATGCGCACCTTATCTGCGCCGCAAACCATCGTCGATAAGCCGAACGCTTCTATCCTTAAAGTCAGCGATGGTCGTATCGTTTTCGACCACGTTGATTTTAGTTATGAAGGCGAAGACGATGCCACAGGTTTAAACAAGCATAAATCAGACAAGCCTCTAGATAACATGAATGAAGATGCTGCTATTCCTGCTGCGGATTCTGCAGCGGGAACTTCATACGCCAAGCTATTAGATAACTTTTACTTAGATATCAAATCGGGCGAGAAAATCGGTCTGGTTGGGCGTTCTGGCGCTGGTAAATCAACTTTGGTTAATCTACTCCTGCGCTTCTTTGATGTTGATAAAGGGAAAATCTATATCGACGGGCAAGCGATTGACGAAGTTACCCAAGAATCGCTGCGTCAGCAAATCGGTATGGTCACCCAAGATACCTCGTTATTGCACCGTACTGTGCGCGAAAATATCGCTTACGGTCGTCCTGACGCAACCGATGAGGAAATCATTACAGCTGCTAAGCAAGCTCAGGCGTGGGACTTTATTAAAGATTTATACGATGACAAAGGCAATACCGGTCTTGATACCCAAGTCGGCGAGCGCGGCGTTAAGCTCTCTGGCGGTCAACGTCAGCGCATCGCTATCTCACGCGTGATGCTAAAAAATGCGCCGATTTTGCTACTGGACGAGGCGACCAGTGCACTTGATTCTGAGATTGAATTTGCCATTACCGAAAGCCTAAACGATATCATGACCGGCAAAACTGTGATTGCAATTGCTCATCGATTATCGACCATTGCCGCGCTAGATAGATTGGTGGTCATGGATAAAGGCCGTATCATCGAGCAAGGCAGTCATGATGAACTACTGGCGTTAAATGGCGTTTATGCGCGTTTATGGCAGCGTCAAAGTGGCGGCTTCTTAGGTGAAGACAGTTAATTGAAAACTAACAATAAAATGTAAGATAACGGTTAAAAAACCGCCACAAGGAAGTGTGATTTTTATGGAAACTTTTACCAAACGTATTAATATCAGTGGCAAGCAAGCGCGCTATTATGATTTAGAGCAGTTGAACCAAGCTGCAAATCAAGCAGACAAACCGAACCACCATAAACGCCCGCCTGCTCATTTTTATGGTGGTAACAGCTTTACTGTTGGTACTTATGCACCATTACTAAATAAGGTCGCAACAGAGTTTGATTTATCGGCACTAGCGCTACGTGGTTATTGGTATGACAAACCGCAAGCGCCGCGTCTGACCCGCGAGCAAGATGCCGATTTACTGATTGAGTTTTTGGAAAAAACTCAAGACGCCCCTATCGTGGGGATCGGGCATTCGCAAGGCGCAACAGCGACCGCCATAGCAGCAGCGAAACGCCCCGATTTATTCTCGCAGTTATATCTTATCGAGCCTGTCACCTTTACTAAAAAACAAGCAACGCTTTATAACTTACTACCGCGCAAGATATTGCTAAGCCGTGAACCTTTTAAAAGCACCCTAACCAAGCAGGTTACATGGGCAAGTATCGATGATTATTATGAGCATTTGCGCGCACAACGGGCTTATAAACGTATCAGTGATGAGCACTTAAAAGTATTTGCTGAGCAAAGTTTGACGGCCAATAATAATGGCAGCTATAGCTTGATGTTTGCCCCCGAGCAAGAGCTTGCCAATTATTTTGGTGCGCCTCATATCGATGCAGCATTAAAAAAACTGCACTGCCCTTACACCTTAATCACCGGCAAACCGACTTTGTTTATCAATGATAAAGTACGCAAACAATGGCAAGGATTTGTTCCCGCAGATAGCATTATCTCTTTGCCAGATTACGGTCATCTTTTGCCAATGGAAGCACCTGAATTGTGCGCGCAAATTATTAATGAACATTATGAGAGCAATAAATAGGCCGAGCGATGTGGAATGTAGGATATACGGAATATGAGCGATGAGCGACCTTTTTGCCCCTGCACCGACCGATAATTTCTTGCCTTATGATGGCAAGGTAAATGATTTAGGAATCGTGATTGACTATCCAAGTGCCCTATATTATGCCTTGTTGACGACGCTGCCTTGGCAATCTGATATCGTCACTTTATTTGGTAAGACCCACGTCACCACTCGGCAAATAGTATGGATGGGCGACAGCGCTGCCAGTTATCAATATTCTGGGCACAGGCGGCAAGCCATTGCATGGACAGACTCGGTGTTTCATGTGAAACATCATATCGAGCGGCAACTATTAAAAATCGGAGTTAATGCCAACTTTAATTCTTGTTTGCTAAATTACTATCCGACTGGCGACGATGGTATGGGGTATCATGCCGATGATGAGAGGGAGCTTGGCGAGCAGCCGATTATCGCCTCTTTGTCACTCGGAGCGACGCGCAAGTTTGTCTTGAAGCATAAAAAAACTCAAGATAAAGTCGAGCTTTATCTTGAGTCCGGTCAGCTTATCGTCATGCATGGTGAGACGCAAAAATATTGGAAGCATACTGTCACTAAGACAAAAACAGTTTTAGAGGGACGTATTAGCTTAACCTTTAGGCAAATGATATTAGGTTAAGCGGGTTTGGCTTAATTTAAGCAACTCTGCCTTAGCTTGCTTTGAGCACAATCTTGCCAAAGGTATCGCCTTTTTCTAGCTCGCGATGGGCAGTAACTACTTCAGATAATGGATAAGTTTGCTGAATTTGTAAAATTAGCGTGCCATCAGCGACATCTTGTAAAACCTTTGCCATATCTTCGCCATTTGGCTTTACCGCGTAGCCGTCGACGCTCAAGTTTTTATTACTACCGGCAGCTTTTAGTTTATCAACCCAAATGGTCGGTAGCACTTTAACGCGACCACCAGATTTGAGTGTGCTCAAAGCACGCACGCCGGCATCGTCACCGACCAAGTCCATCAGTACATCGGCTTGTAAGTCAGGAAAATCTTGGTCTTTGGTATAATCAATCCAACCTGCCAACTTGCTTTTATCTATCAAATCGTCAAGTTTGGCGTATTTTTCTGGTGAGCAAATAAGCGTGACTTTGATATTATCTGACGCTACCTTTTTCAGCAAAAACTGAATCGCTAAATGTCCAACGCCGCCCGCTGGCGCGTTTATCACCACGTGTTCACCGTCTTTAATGTCGGCAAATTCTACAAACTGTAGCGCCGTTTGCCCGATACAAGGCAATGCTCCTGCTTGCTCTAATGTCACCGCCTGTGGTACTTTTGCCAGTAAATCAGCATCGACCGCCACGTATTCAGCGTAGCAGCTGCCATCAAAACTAAGGGCCGCGACGTCATCTCCAATCATAAATTTATCGCTATTACTTTTGACCACTATCCCTGCAACATCAAAGCCTAAAATAGCGGGCTCGCCTTTATCAAAGTTATTTTTTTGAATCGCATCGGCGCCCCAGCCTTTACCTTGACGGGTTTTATAATCGACGGGGTTGATACCAGCGTAAGCGACTTGTATTAATACTTGGTTGTCCTTTAATTCAGGAATAGCCACGCCGTCTTGATATGTCATGACTTCAGGTTCGCCAAACTCGCCTATCTGTACGGCGTGCTGCGTCGTTGGTAGGTGTTTATCAGACATGATTTTTCATCCTTGTATTATTCTAATTTCTCTTTTTTGGTTAGTTTCTTACTTGTTATCCATTAACTGATAACAGCAATTCATAACAATGCTAACTCTGCACTTAGCGGCAAATGATCCGATAGTGTTGACCAAGGCTTACCGGTATGCACCCAGGCGTCTTTTACCCTTAGATTGCGCACATAGATGCGGTCTAGACTGAGCACAGGCAGTTTTGCTGGAAAAGTCGGTAGCAATTTGCCATGACAATGCTTAAAAGCTTCGGTCATCCCTAAGCTTGAAGCGAGCCTGTCACAAGACATTTTTTTCCAATCATTAAAATCACCTGCCAAAATCAGCGGCTGTTCGGCAGCAATCTCATTACGCACATAATTGGAGATGGCTTCGTACTGCTTGATACGGTCGCGCTCAAAGAGGTTTAAATGGGCGCATAATACCACCACTGGCATCTCCCACCCTAGCGGCTGCACTTCACAGTGCAAGACACCGCGCTGCTCAAGTTTATTCACCGTAATATTGACGTTATGTTTTGGGTCTAGCGGAAAGCGACTCAACACCGCATTGCCATGATGACCGTTTTCATACTCTGAGTTTTTGCCATAGCTGTTTTGCAGTTGCAGATATTCACCAAACCATTCGTGCTGTGATTGGTCGGGGTATTCGTTATATTGCATATTGCGCTTGAGGTTTTGCCCCTGCACTTCTTGCAGGCAAAGAATGTCTGAGCCGATGATATCAAGCGCTTGGGCGATACCCTGTATCTTCACTTGGCGATTCATCGGCGACATGCCTTTATGAATGTTGTAGCTGGTTAAAACAAAAGAGGTGGTATTAGTCATAAATTTATCAGTTATAAACTCAATATGGATAGCGTAAGGGTGAACAGCGTTTTATTAAAAACTTATCAAATGACACCGGTCATCAGATAAACATGAACCTAGGTTATTATAAAAAAGAGCATTGATTCATATCGAACCAATGCTCCCATATTATACCTAAGTCGTAACGATGGCTAACTCATTAACGAATAGCAGCTATCAATTAATAGCGCGTTACCAGAGCAATTGGCTGATCTTCACCCATCAGCTCCTGCGGCATGAATACGGCTTTGCCACCGTTATGAATGACGTGTTCGATGATTTCGCCAACCGCATCATCAGTCACGCCTTGGGCAGTCGCATCATCAGCCATGCTTAAAGTCTGCGCCGCTTCATCGATCATAGCCGGTTGCATGTAACCGCGACGAACATATAAAGTCTCGCCAACCCCTTGGAAGGCGCTGCGGTACACTTCTTGTAAATCCGTTTGCAGCATATTGGCACCGCGCGCTTTGTCAATTTCACCCATAGCGGCTTGATGTAATGACGAGCGATAATTTTCAACCGCTTCTTGTACGCTATCAACGATATGCTGCGCGCTGCCTTCTTCCAAATTGGTGGCATTTGAAACGGTAGCAATAATATTATCTGGACGATCACAAACATCTTTATAATAACCGATATTTTTGGTATCCCCAACGATGACTAAAGGCATTTTATGCTCGCCCCATAGCTCTTGTACGCTCTTATCTACTTGGTTAAAGAACTCTTTTAGATAGCTACTCTCGTTATTTGCTGAGCGATCAGAGCCTGCATCACCCGTTGTATATAAACCATTATTTTCTACAGGAAACGGAATATTTTCCATATTGTTTTGTGCATCAGTATCTTGATCAAACTCCTTGACCACACGGTCGTTAGACGCTTCAATCAAGCGCGCCTTATCACGGGTTAATACTACCGTATAATAATGCACGGCGCTGGCCATATCACGCACCAAATCACGCGTTGCAAATCTATCAGAGATGATCACGCGCTCTTTGGTATCAATAGGCATACGGACGATTTGAGCATCGTCAGTGCTAGCAAATATGGCTAAGGTATCTAAGTTATAGTTGTGATTTAGGTCACTGGTTTTATTTTTGATATTTTCTAAAATAGAGGTGGCGGTACTTTTGTCGTACTCGTTATTTAGGCGCTCTTCGACGACTTTTAATTGGTTTTTTAGGGCGATAGGATCCTTTTGATTGTCAGGATGCTCACGGTGGGTTTTGACAAAAATACTGACCGCTGGATTGGCTTTGGTCTCACGTAGACTTTTAAGAGTTGCTTTCATAAATACTGCTCCTTATCTTATTATGATTGGTTGGTATTGCAAAATTGTCTTAGAATTTGAAAATTATTTTTAATAACTGCCTTGTATTTAATTTATTATATTAAGTCCTTGTATTACTAAGATGCTAACAACTTGTCCTCACTCCCTGTAGGGTTAATTTGCAAGTAAATGATGACGCTTTGTAAGTGAAACTTAGCTAACTATCGGTCATATCGATAATTAGCGCCGGGTTATTATCCAATTGGACATTTCTAAAAATCCCATTTGTAAAATGAACACTCTAAAACCAATTATAACGCTGGCTTGTATTTCAACCGCGTCATACCCATCTTTTAGATAACCTTTACTTTAAATTACGTCTTAAACTACGTTTTAAATAACGTTCATAGCACTTTATCTAAATCATAATAACTTATTCATTACTAACAGACCTTGACTAACAGACATTGGATACCTTTCTTTATGAACTCTATTGCTCCAGATTTACACCTTGTTGATTTTTCCAGTACCACACCTGATGCCTTACAAAGCCAGGTCATCAGTGCTATCGATGCTGCCAACCGTTTTTTAGATGAGATGTCGGCAGATAGCAAGCTTAGCGCTGAGCAGGCGTTGGCAGAGGTCATGAGCTTTGACCATATAAACTTGGCGTTGGATCGTAGTTGGGGGATTTTGTCGCATCTTAATAGCGTGATGAGTAGCGATGAGATTCGTCATGTCCATCATGAATTGTTGCCCAAGCTGTCTGCTTATGGCACGCGTGTTGGTCAGCATCAGCCGCTATTTAGTCGCTATCAGACGATCGTCAATGATCAGGCTTTCTTTGCTGCTCTAGAACCTGCGCGGGCGCGAGCGATTGAGCTTGCGCTGCGTAGCTTTGAGCTATCAGGCGTTGCGCTACCCAAAGCTGAACAAGAAACCTTTGCTGCTATTCAAAGTGAATTGTCGACTTTATCAGCGACGTTCTCAGACCATATCTTGGATGCTACTCAGGCGTATGCCTTACCGCTTGAACAAGGCCAATTAGCAGGGTTAACTGAGAGTGGTTTGGCGCTATTAGCGGACGCAGGTGAACAGTATAAAGCGCGTGAGCTTGCCAGCGCTGCGCTCACCCAAGCAGAAATCGATGCTTTGCCGACGCCTTATTATGTTGCCAGCTTAAACATCCCTGTTTACCTTGCTGTCATGACCCACGCCGATGATCGTAATCTGCGTGAAACGCTTTACCGCGCTTATGTGACCCGCGCTTCTGAGTTTGATAAGCATACCAATGCCAAAGGTGAGTCGCTTAATAATGCCGACATCATGAGTCAAATTCTGCAATTACGCGCGCAAAAAGCCAAGTTATTAGGTTTTGATAATTATGCAGAAGTGTCACTGTCGACCAAAATGGCAGATAGCGTAATAGAGGTTGAAACCTTTTTACGCGATTTGGCGGCGCAAGCAACCCCAGCCGCTAAGCAAGACTTAGCTCAGCTACAAAAATATGCGCAGGATTATGGCATTGAGGACTTGCAGCCATGGGACAGCGCTTATATTGCCGAAAAAGTAAAACAGAGCGAATTTAGCTTATCGCAAGAGGAAATACGTCCTTATTTCCCACTACCGAAAGTGATTAGCGGATTATTTACGATCGTTGAGCGCTTATACGGTATCAAGGTACAAGAGCACAGTGAGTCTGTGTCGCGCTGGCACGATGACGTGCGTTTTTATCAATTATTTGACGCCGATGATCACTTGCTTGGTGGCTTTTACTTTGATTTATTTGCTCGTAGCGGCAAACGCGGCGGCGCGTGGATGAGCGGTTTTCAATCACGTTATACCTATACGGAGCAAGACCATCAGCAGCTACCGGTCTGCTTTATGGTCGGCAACTTCACCCCTGCCCTCGATGGTAAACCAAGCCTATTGACTCACGATGAAGTACTCACTTTGTTTCACGAATTCGGTCACGGTTTGCACCATTTACTCACCCAAGTCACCGTTAGTGATGTCGCTGGTGTCAATGGCGTTGAGTGGGACGCGGTCGAATTGCCCAGTCAATTTATGGAAAACTGGGCGTGGGATGCCGAAGGGATTGCTTTAATAAGTAGCCATGTTGAAAGCGGCGAACCCTTGCCAAAAGACAAACTTGCCGCCCTACTAGCGGTCAAAAACTTCCAAAGCGGCATGCAAACCTTACGTCAAATCGAGTTTGCGCTTTTTGATTTATTGATTCATGCGCACACACCAGCCCTTAATTATGAAGGTATCTTGGCGACGCTAAACGCCGTGCGCGATGATATTGCGATTATGCAGACACCGGATTATAACCGTTTTGCTAATGGCTTTAGCCATATCTTTGCTGGGGGTTATGCCGCCGGTTATTACTCATATAAATGGGCGGAGCTTTTATCTGCCGATGCGTTTAGTAAGTTTGAAGAAGAAGGTATTTTTAACCCAACCACAGGAAAAGCCTTCCGTGAGACTATTTTATCAGTCGGTGGTAGTTTCCCTGCTAAGACCAATTTTGAGAACTTCCGAGGTCGCAGCGCCAGTATCGATGCTTTACTACGGCATAGTGGTTTTGACAATACTAAAAATGACGTTGCTAAAGCCAATGTTCAAACGACGCGCGAGGTCATCTAAATGCGCTATCAATCATCAACGCCAAAGCGCCGGTTTTTAGCAGGCGTTCGCTGCCCTAAATGTCAGGCGATGGATGCAGTGATGCAAGTAAATATCGTCACACCCGAACCTGACGAATACATCGAATGTACGCAGTGCGGACATACAGAGCGCCGCCCCGATCCCGATACTATCAGTGCTAAAAACCATTTAGAGGACCAGATCGCGCGTGATGCGATGTCGACTGGTACCAGTGGGACAGTCAAATTCAAGCCATAAGCAATAAAAGCTGTATCGTCAAGTCCTAATGACACTTAGCCTATCTACCAATAGATAGGCTTTTTATTTTGAGTTTGCTATAGTATGCCTACTTATATTTTTGACATAAATCGACCATTGTATGAATAAAAAACAAACACCGCCTTTATCAGTTAAACCATTAAAAAAACAACCAGTGAAACAACGCAATAAATGGTGGCCAATTGTCATACTAGCTGTTTTCTTAATTGGCTACTTGGTTTGGAAAAACAATTCGCTAGACACTGAAAAGGCGCCGATCGAAAGCACAACACCTACTGCCGAGTCTATTGAGCAAAATAACGCTGCGCAAGCAGATACCACCTCATTAGATGATGGTGAACTAACTTTGGATAGCGATAGCTCGATAAGTACAAACAGCCAAATCCCTGATCCCGACGCTATTCTAAATGCGCCCTTGCCGGAAAATAATAGTTTAGCAAAAGAAGAAATAGATCGCTTAGAAGATGAGCGTCAGCGCTTAGCAGAACAAGAGAAGCTGGCAGCGGAACAGTTGGCAATGAATAAGCAGCTGACAGAGATGAAAGAAGAGCAAATCGCCCTCCTGGAGGAGCAAATTGCCCAATTAGAAGCTGCTGAAAGCGCGAAAAACAGAGTAGAATAATATTCATTTCACAAAGGGGCAGATAGATAAATGGCAAGTCTACAACTTACTCACGCCCCTATTTTAAATAGCAGCGCCCAATTGCTGGTATTGCCAGTGAATAACGCCGGTATTCTGTTAGACCCTATCCTTACGCGCAGCAAAAACCTGTACCCGGACAATTACCAACGCTACTTTCGTGCCTGCCGCGAGGGTAGCCTAATGGTTGGTAGCTGTTTGATGCATAAACGCGCACGTGAGCAAGCTGGGCTTGGCGTCAGTAGCAACGGTAGCCAACCAAGTTATATTGCCAACCTCGTGATATCGGATCATCCCTATCATTCACCGAGGGTAAGTTGGCTAAGCGCAGCTCTAGTCGATTTACAACAGCAACTTATCCCGCTTATCCGTTATCAAGGTATACGTAGGATTGCCTTGCTAGCGCGCCCGCTTATTGCTCATTATTCGCAAAAAAATTCTGCTCAAAATGATGGTAGTAACAACGCCGAAGTAGAAAAATTAATTGCTTTAGACTGGCATAGCGATATCTTGCCGCTCATCAACCAGCATTTGCAAGATTTACCAAAGCTGCGTATCGATATCCACCTTCCTAAAGATATCAGCATATAAATCATTTTCTCCCTATCCTCACCTTTTTGAAGACATAAAAAAACCGCCTTGTTTGCTAATATCAGCAACCAAAGCGGTTTTTTTTATCTAACTAATTCAAAAAACGCGAATTAGCTTTGCTCGATACCTTTCATGGTCAGCTTAATACGACCACGGTTATCAACGTCTTGTACCAATACGCTGACGGTTTGACCTTCTTTTAGATAGTCAGAAACATTTTCTACGCGCTCATCGGCGATTTGCGAGATATGTACGAGGCCATCGGTGTTTGGCAAGACGTTAACGAAAGCACCGAAGTCAACGATACGCGCAACCGTACCTTGATAAGTTTTACCAACTTCTACTTCTGCGGTAATGGCTTCAATTTTGCCGATAGCCGCTTTGGTGGCTGCTTTGTTTTCACCAAAAATACGAATCGTACCAGCATCATCGATATCAATAACTGCGCCAGTTTCTTCGGTTAGCTGACGAATCGTTGCGCCACCTTTACCAATCACATCGCGGATTTTTTCTGGGTTGATTTCGATGACCGCATAGTTAGGCGCATGAGCGTTGATTTCTGTACGGCTTGCAGGCAGTACTTTATTCATCGCTTCTAGGATATGAATACGGCCAGCATGGGCTTGCTTAAGCGCTTGCTCCATAATGTCTGGGGTAATACCTTCGATTTTAATATCCATCTGTAGCGCGGTGATACCATCTTTTGTGCCTGCTACTTTAAAGTCCATATCGCCAAGATGATCTTCATCACCTAGGATGTCAGACAATACCGCAAAGCGCTCGCCTTCTTTTACCAGACCCATTGCGATACCCGCAACTGGTGCTTTTAGTGGTACGCCAGCGTCCATCAATGCCAAGCTTGCGCCGCAAACCGAAGCCATTGAAGAGGAACCATTTGATTCGGTGATTTCAGATACTACACGAATCACGTACGGGAAGCGTTCGCTATCTGGCAGCATCGCTTCAACACCGCGGCGCGCTAGGCGACCATGACCGATTTCACGGCGTTTTGGCACACCTTCACGGCCGGTCTCACCAACTGAGAAATGTGGGAAGTTATAATGCAACATGAAATGGTCACGAATCGTACCAGCCAATGAATCAATCATGTTTACATCACGGGTGTTACCAAGCGTGGTGGTTACTAATGCTTGCGTCTCGCCGCGGGTAAATAATGCTGAACCATGGGTATATGGTAATACGCCTACTTGTACATCTAGCGCACGAACGGTTTCAAGATCACGGCCATCGATACGCGGCTTACCTGACAAGATATTGTCACGAACGGTGCGGTATTTTAACTCTTCATAAATTTCTTTTAATTCAGATACCGTATCGTTATACGTTTCTGCTTCGGCGTCACCTGCCAATGCTTCGATGATCGCTTGTTTGATTTCGTCAAGTTTGCTGTAGCGCTCTTGCTTATTGGTAATAGTATAAGCATCAGCCACTTGCTCACCAAACTGCTCTTTCATGCTGGTTTCTAACGCTTGATCGCGAACAGGCGCGGTATATTGCTGCTTAGCGGTACCAACCTCTTCTGCCAATGACGCGATATTATCAATGACGATTTGCTGCTGCTGATGACCGTATAAAACCGCACCTAGCATTTGGTCTTCAGACAATTCTTTCGCTTCTGATTCAACCATCAATACTGCAGATTTGGTACCCGCAACCACCAAGTCAAGGTCGCTGTCTTTAAGCTGCTCAAGCGTTGGGTTAAGGACATATTCGCCATTGATAAAGCCAACACGCGCTGCTGCTACCGGGCCATTAAATGGTGCATCAGAAATAGCCAGCGCTGCTGAAGCACCGATGAGTGCCGCGATATCTGCCGACTGAGTTTTATCAGACGAGACAACCGTTGCCGTAATTTGAATTTCGTTCACATAGCCTTCAGGGAATAGCGGACGAATCGGACGGTCAATCAGACGCGACGTTAAGGTTTCATTTTCGCTGGCACGGCCTTCACGTTTACCATATGCACCTGGAATTTTACCAGCCGCATACATTTTTTCTTGATAGTTGACGGTCAATGGAAAGAAGTTTTGACCTTCTTTAGCATCCGACTTTACTACTGCCGCTACTAGGACAGTCACGCCGCCCATGTGAACCAAAATAGAGTTTGCTTGACGCGCGATACGGCCCGTTTCAATAACGACCTGCTGGTCGCCGTACTGGAATTCACGCTTAATGGTATTAAACATTGTCATATAATTTTCCTAATATTGACTGACGAAAGGGATATCAGCATCATAAAAAGCTGATATCTGTCATTAAAAATTCTTGGTAACTGGTTATTCGTGATTAGCTACTAATTGACGTTAACATAATTGAAAACTGTATCGATTAGAGCAATTTTGTTACCTATTTATTTGATACATTTATTTAAATAACGATTTCACGTTATTTGCTGACTAAAATCTGCTTTGCTGGCCACTGTTTGATGAACAATACTCATAAAGTTAAACCTTATAAATATTTAATCGAGCGCAAGTACTACTCTCAAACTCATAAGGCATTATTTTACAGTGATTTATAGCCATTGACCAATGAAATGCCAAACTGTCTGTTTGCGCATTACCGTTATAAGCATTCCAGTATAAAAAAGTCGGTTAAAATAAGCGACTGCCGCATTAAAGGTGACACTAGAGCACAATACTTTAACGGTCAAACTCATCATATAAGTACGCATAAAAAAACGGCGTGAAACTATTCCACACCGTCTTTAGAAAAAATCTATTTTATCGAGCTTAGCAAGTAAGTACCAAATGGTTGAGCAAAAAATTCAAAATACTGCCATATTAGCGCATAATCTTTTTTGGTCGCCATCGGTAATATTACTACCAAATTAACGACGTAGACCTAATTGGCTAATAAGGGTGGTATAACGACCAAGGTCTTTACCTTTTAAGTAGTCAAGCAGTTTACGGCGCGTGTTAACCATACGGATAAGACCACGACGGCTATGATGGTCTGCTTTGTGCTCTTTAAAATGGTTCTGTAAATCGTTGATACGAGCACTCAATAGTGCTACTTGAACTTCTGGAGAACCAGTGTCATTTTCGCCACGTTGGTATTGAGCAATGATTTGTTCACGATCAGAATTGGTTAGCATAAATCTCTCCGGCAATGCTAAATGTACTAAGATACTTTCAATTTAAAGCATCTAGGCACAATAGAATAAAAAATAAAAAGTTTAACCGTCATTCAGGACAACCCTGCATTACTAGAGTTGACCTAGTGTACGACAAACTTATCAATTAGAACGTTTAGTTAAGAATAAAGCGAAAATTAAACGTGACAGCGATTATAACAAAAAACTGCTGAACTAGCAGCAGTTTTTATAGTAGTTTTACAATTTTTGCAGAGAAAAATTGATTAAGGTCTAAATTTATAAGACTGACGTTTTATCAACTATTTATCATTCTTAACGTCGTCCTGCGTAGCATTACCGCCAAGCTCATTATCTTCAAGAGGAGCCGTCGTTGCTTCCGCTAAACTATCTGGAATATTATCTTCTTTAGGATTGATATCTTTGGCTTGTTGTTTAATTTTTTTCTCTTGCGCGTCCATGTTGCCTTTTGAGTCAGTCATAAATACTCCCAGTTATCATTATTTTTGTATATTTTTACTAACTATTTTATTAATAATCAGCAGATTCAATAAATTACGGAGTTAACTATTTTTCTTCTTTAGCATTTTTTAAATTATCAGCAATACGGTCTGCAGCCGCTTCAGTATCTTGCGTATGATTATCTTCTGTTTGACCCTTTAGGGCAGCAGTTGCTGATTCTGAACGTTGTTGCTCAAGCTTGGTATCGTTCGGATTAGGATTTGACATAATAATTTCCTTTTTTGTAGTTATGATTTTAAAGTTATGGCAATTTCGTAAAGTCAATATAAATACATCGTTAATAAATAGTAGCTGCTTCTTTTAGGTAATCTATAAAATTTAATTGGTTTATTAATCTAAGATAACGCTTTATCAATAGCAGCGACAAAATCGTTAATGTCATCTGGATTACGTGAGGTAATTAAATTACCATCCACTTGCACGCTTTTATCGACGAAATTTGCGCCCGCATTTTCTAAATCGGTCTGTAACGAGTGATAAGCTGTTAAGGTTTTACCTTTAGCAATGCCTGTATTGATTAATACCCAAGGCGCGTGGCAAATGACCGCTAATGGTTTACCTGCATCGTTAATAGCATTAATAATACTGTGCGCTTCTTCGTTACCGCGTATGGTATCGGCATTCACCGTGCCACCTGGCAAAACCAGTGCCTCATAATCAGCAACGTTAGCGTCTTTAGCAAATATATCTGCAGTGAAGGTATCACCCTTATTGACGTCCTGCTGCATGCCTTGGACTTCTTTGTCTTTATTGGTCGTAATGAGGACTGTTTTATAACCTTTATCTTTTAATTGGTTGTTAACTTCTTCATATTCAGCTTGTTCGAAGTTATTATGTAATAAGAAAGCAATGGTTTTCATAATAATCCTTATACTTTAGATTTCAACTTTAGGTATGAGTATTTTTAAAATATATCTTTTATTATTAATCTCAGATACTTTTTATATTAGTTAATGTCTTTTTATTTTTATATATACTGCTTTTTTATAATTCTAATATTTAATAAAACCCCATTTTTATAATTTTTATTTTCTTATAGTTTTTATATCCTTGTCTCGCTTTCCGTAGCTGACTTAACTAAGGTACAAAAAAAGCAGGTTTCACTATAGGTGAAACCTGCAATAAAATGTGATGATATGTGATTAGTGTAAACTCTTAGTAAGCTTTACCTAGTTTCAGTTAAGCTGCTTTGAAAAGGTACATCATAACTGAATCAACTTTTTAGGCTGTAGTCGCCCGTTTAAACTTACCGCTCCTAAACCAATAAACTGCCCTTGCTCATCTATAAGACGAATATCTACGGGTATTTCATGAGGTAATAAGGCTTCACTATCTTCTTTGTCACCGTCATTCTCATAATGCTGTTGTTCGATAGCCGTTGTAATATAGCTTCGTATATCGTCCGTCAGCTGCTCGGTGACATTTAAGCGCTGTCCCATATGAACACGGGCGCACTGCTCTGTGGTTAAGGTAAGCTCCGTATCAAGGGTGATACAAGCATCAACGGGTAATAGGTGGGTTAGGCGACTCTCAAGCGACAACGCTTCTAGATTGGCCAAACCAATCGCATTATCAATCTTAAAACTACCAACCTTTAGGCGCCGTAAAGCGGTGAGATGCCCTAGCGTGCCAAGGGTTTTAGCGATATCTTCTGCCAATACTCGTACGTATGTACCTTTCGAGCAAGTCACTATCAACTGAATTTGTTGCGCATCGATTGCGGTTAAATCAATGGCTTTAATGACAATATCTCTTGCGGGCCGCTCAATCTCAATACCTGCTCGCGCATATTCATACAATTTTCTGCCATCTTTTTTTAGCGCCGAATACATCGGAGGAATTTGCTGCTGTGGCCCTAAAAATTGCTGAGCAATGTTTTCTAATATGGCATGATCAAACTGTGGAATAAGTGCTTCAGCAACAATCTGCCCGTCGGCATCACCCGTATCGGTTTGACTACCCAAAAGAATGGTTGCTTGATAGGTTTTATCGGCATCGAGTTGATAGTGACTAAACTTAGTCGCCTCACCTAAGCAAATGGGCAATAAACCCGTTGCCATCGGATCGAGTGTGCCTGTATGACCAGCTTTTTTACTGTCATGGTTGGGTGATTTAAACAGGTATTTCACCTTTGACACTACTTGTTGCGAGGTCATACCTTGCGGCTTATCCACTAATATTACGCCCGAGACTTTGATTTTCTCAGGCGTTTTAAGCGTTTTTGCAGCGGCTGGCGTAGAGGTGTTAGTAGAGGCGGTCGACATAATAGCTATTACTCGTTAATTTCTTGCTCATCAGACTCGTTTTGCTCAGTTTTGGTCACGGCCTTATTGATAAGATCCATCATATAGTTGCCACGCGCCGTCACTTCATCATAATGAAAGCGTAAACGCGGTGTGGTACGCGTTTTTAGACTGTGGCTTAATTCGGTACGCAAAAAACCCGCCGCTTTATTGAGGACCTTGATGCTGTCTTCATGGCTAGATTTGGTCATCGCATCGTTAAGCTCAGGCTCCATGATGGTGACATAAATATCAGCATAACCCAAGTCTGGGCTAACTTTAACGCTAGAAATAGTGACAAAGCCCGTCAAACGCGGGTCATTGACTTCGTCACGAATAAGGACCGCAAGCTCACGCTGAATCTGATCAGCTAAGCGTTGTAAACGTTGATTCATGTTATTACCTTACTTTAATGTAGCTTATTTTTTATTGATGAGTAGGTTTGCTTAGTAACAAATTTTAGGACTAGCATTTGCTAAAAAAGGCCTAGCAGGGTGTACCTGTTAGGCCTAAGTACAGCTGAATATTAAGAATTGTCAAACGACTGCTTTAGATAGTACGGGCGAACTCTTGGATTTCAAAGACTTCGATTTTATCGCCCGCTTCGACGTCGTAACCACGAACCGCTAGACCACACTCCATACCGGTACGTACTTCATTAACGTCTTCTTTATAACGACGTAATGATTGCAATTGACCCGTAAAGATAACTTGGTCATCACGCAAGACGCGGATAGGTTTGTTGCGATAAATCGTTCCTTCAACCACCATACAACCGGCAGCAGCACCAAACTTACTAGAACGGAATACTTCGCGAACCTCAGCAACACCCAAGATTTTCTCACGATGTTCTGGCGCTAGCATACCACTCATTGCCGCTTTGACATCATCAATCAAGCCATAGATAACGCTGTAGTAGCGAATATCCATTTTAGCAGCGTCTGCTTTACGGCGTGCGGTTGCGTCTGCACGGACGTTAAAGCCTAATAATACCGCTTCGCTAGATTCAGCCAATGTCACATCGGACTCAGAAATTGGACCAACGCCTGAGCTAATCACTCGAACTTTAACTTCATCCGTCGATAACTCATTTAGAGCCGCAAGTAACGCTTCAAGCGAACCACGCACGTCAGTTTTTAAGACAATATTTAAGAATGACACATCGCCTTGTTCCATCTGATCGAACATGCTCTCTAGACGCATGGCGTTCTGACGTTCAAGTTGGCGTTCACGCTCACGGTTGGTTCTGAAATCTGCCACTTCACGGGCTTTTTTCTCGTCGGTTAAGACTAAGAACTCGCTACCAGCAGCAGGTGTTTCAGGTAAACCTAATATCTCTACAGGGATAGACGGACCAGCAGATTTGATTCGTTGACCATTTTCGTCGGTCATGGCACGAACCTTACCGTAATGCTCACCTGCTAATACCAAGTCGCCCTGTTTTAAGGTACCTTTTTTAACTAGGACACTGACAACTGGACCACGACCTTTTTCAAGTCTTGATTCGATAACGACACCTTGGGCAGCACCGTCTAACGGCGCTTCTAGCTCCATCAACTCAGCTTGTAGACTGATAAGCTCTAATAGCTCATCAATACCGTCACCCGTTTTGGCTGAGATACGTGCCATTGGGGTATCGCCGCCCCATTCTTCTGAAACCACTTCTTTAGCAGTGAGTTCATTAAGTACGCGATCAGGATCGGCGCTTGGCTTATCCATTTTGTTAATAGCGACGATAATAGGCGTACCAGCAGCGCGCGCATGATCAATCGCTTCTTCCGTTTGTGGCATCATACCATCATCGGCAGCGACAACGATGACAACGATATCCGTTGCCTGTGCACCGCGTGAACGCATGGCACTAAAGGCGGCGTGACCTGGGGTATCAAGGAAAGTGATAACACCGCGATCGGTTTTCACATGGTAAGCACCGATATGCTGGGTAATACCGCCCGCTTCACCGGTAGCAACTTTCGTTGTGCGGATTTTATCGAGTAATGAGGTTTTACCGTGGTCAACGTGACCCATAATAGTGACAACTGGTGGACGCGTTTGCACGTTACTGCTACGCTCATCTACCGCATCTTGTAGATCGTCTTCGACCTTGGTATCACTAACCGGTACTGGGTTATGACCCATTTCTTCAACAATCAGACTGGCCGTTGCTTGATCAATGGTGTCGGACTCGCGCGCGATTTCACCCATTTTCATGAGCAGTTTGGTCACTTCGCGAGCTTTAACCGCCATACGCTGTGCCAAATCAGAAACCGTAATGTGTTCACTGATCTCAACATCGTAAACGATTTTATCGACTGGTTTTTCAAACTTATGCTGTGAGGCTTGCGTTGAGCGTAAACCGTTTTTACGGTTTTTGATTTCACGCTCGTCCTGATTTTTACGGCGACCACGACCGCGAGCACTGGTGCTACTGGTGCCGCGCTTGATTTCGCGACGTTCTTTTTCAAACGACTCTTCTAGAGCGTCACCGACCAAACCTTCGGCTAATGGCTCATCTTTACGAACTTCAGTTGCAGGCTGATCGGTATATTTACCAGCCATTTTACGCATTTGCTCAAGCGTGCGCTTTTGCGCTTCTTCGGCTTGCGCGCGGCGAGTTTCTGCTTCGATTTCACGCAGACGCGCTTCCTCGACTTCACGAGCTTCGCGAGCTTTACGCTCAGCTGCGGTCTCAACTTTTGGTTTTGTGGCGGCAACTTTTTTCTTCGGCTGCTCTTTCGGTTTAACTTCTACCGCCGCTTTACCGCCTTTTTTCACCACTACTGAGGTTGAGATATCGTCATTCTTATCGTCTGACTTCTTGCTCGAACCTAAGCTTGCACGCATCGCTGCCAACGTAGCCGCTTGACGTTCTTCCGCCTTTTTCTTAGTAGCGGCACGCTCTTCTGCTTCTCTAGTTGCACGCTCTTGTGCTTCAATCATGGCTTGTTCGCGCGCTGCCAATTCTTCCGCCATCTTTTCTGGATCAGGCTTCTCGAACACTTTCTTTTTGCGCACTTCTACATTAACGCTCTTAGATTTACCTGAAGAGCCGGTCACGCGTGCGGTGCTGGTCGTCTTAGATTTCAGGCTAATACGTCGCTTTTCTTGCTGGCCATGACTTTGCTTTAAATACGTCACCAACTTCTCTTGCTCAAGCTCGGTGACTAGGTCATCCTCTGCACGAGCAGGCAGTCCAGCATCTACCAGTTGCTGTTGTACAGCACTTGCGGTTTTGCCTACCATATCTGCCAGTTCTTTGACGGTCTTATCTGCCATTTATTATCACCTACTGTCTATTATTTGCTATATGTTCAATTCAGTTGTTGGCTACAAATGATTGGGTTAAGGCTAGTATTTATAACGCATTTGATTGGAATACGTCATACCAGCCCTTATTATCGATAGCATATCACTAAAAGACAGCGATATGCAGTTACCGCTTATTCATTGAACCAAGATTCCCGAGCTTTCATGATGAGTTTTCCTGCGGTTTCACTATCTAAACCTTCGATATCTTCTAGATCGAAGACGGCTTGTTCTGCCAAGTCATCCACGGTAATGATGTCTTTTTGTGCCATTTTATAAGCCCAACTGACCGTCATTCCTTCAAGATCTTGTAGCTCTTGACTTGGCTCTTTCATGTTTTGTTGTTTGACCAATTCATCGGCAATGACCACTTCTTTGGCTCGCTCTTGAATCATGTCAATCGCTTCGTCGTCTAGGCCTTCGATATCATAGAAAGTTTCGACTGGTACATAAGCGACTTCTTCAATACTGGTAAAACCAATATCAACCAGCGCTTGGGCAAGATCTTTATCGACCTCTAAGCGCTCATAAAATAATTCGATAAAGGCCTTACTTTCGTTTTCTTGACGTTGCTGATACTCTTCCTCTAACATCATATTGAGCTTATAGCCGGTTAATTCAGAGGCTAAACGCACGTTTTGACCTTGTGAGCCAATCGCCCGCGCCAATTGATCATTGGTGCTAAAGATAATATCCGCCGTTTGCGTGTCTTCATCTAAGATGATACTGCTGACGTCCGCTGGTTCTAGCGCACTGATGATAAATTGGGCTGGATCATCTGACCAAACCACCACATCGATACGCTCGCCATCAAGCTCTTGCTGTACCGCTTGGATACGCGTACCACGCATACCAATACAAGCACCAACTGGATCAATACGATGATCGTTGGTTTTAACCGCTATTTTAGCACGCGTGCCCGGCAAGCGCGCGACATTACGAATTTCAATAATTTGTTCAGCAATTTCAGGCACTTCTTTTTGCATCAATGCTGAGAGCATTTCAGGGTGCGTGCGTGATAGTAACAATTGAGCGCCGCGGTTTTCGCGGTTAACATGGTACAAAATGGCATTGATACGAGATTTTGGGCGCAATTGTTCACGAGGTAGCATCTGATCACGTGACAAATAGCCTTCAGCGTTGTCACCTAAATCAATGATATAACCATCGCGCGTTTGTTTTTTAACTTCGCCATACATCATCTCGCCAATACGCGGCTCAAAAGCGTCGGCTACTAAATTGCGCTCTGCTTCACGGATTTTTTGAATGATAACTTGCTTGGCTTGCGTAGCTGCAATACGACCAAATTCAATCGATTCGATCTGCTCTTCTTTGATATCACCAATTGACCATTCGTCTTGGTCAAGATCGGTAATCGCCAGCTGACACGCAGGCATCTCATGGTCTTCATCTGCAACCACTGTCCAATAACGATAAGTATCATAATCGCCCGTCGCACGGTCAATAGCAACCCGTACCGCTACTTCTGGCTGATCGGTATAGACTTTTTTCTTCGTGGATACCACCAAAGCATCTTCGATTGCTTCAAAGATGTCTTCAGGATTTAAGCCCTTTTCATTACTGACAGTTTCTACTACCGTTAAGATTTCACGACTCATGCTATACCTGTCCTATCGTTTTATAATTGACTTAAACTTTATCGTTAATGTGTTGACGTTATATTTTCACCGTAAGCCAAAGGCTGTTTGGAGAGTAAAATATTCATTTATCAAGCTACTGTTTTTAAACTAAGCATCTTCATAAATCAAGTTGGCTTTGTCAATATTGCTTAATGCAATCTCAAACTGCTCACCATCAGTGGCGGTTAGCTTTAAAGAAGTATCATCAATACTGTCTAAAGTACCAGTTGCTTTGCGGCGTTTTTTATCCCCTTCACCAATCGCTTGAATCAAGCGTAAGCTGACGGTTTGACCGACATAATCACGCATTTGCTCATCTGAGAAAAAGGCACGATCAAAACCTGGCGACGATACTTCTAAAATATATTCGCCAGCAATCGGGTCATGAACCTCAAGAATACCGCTCACTTGATGATTTACCGCGGCGCAGTCCTCGATAGTCACTTGCTTATCTTGGGCTTGGTCTTCTGGCAATGCCTCAATATAAATGCGTAACAACGAGCGACGACCTTGTGGCGCAAATTCAATACCCCACAGCGCCACATCACAAGCCGCTACCGCAGGCGCAATAATATTGGTCAGTTCTGTAACTTTTGTCGAAAGCTTCATAATCTATTTATCTTTTCTTATCCACGTAACTATCGTACTAAGCAAACTGTATTCTATATCGTAAAGCTTGTATTGATAGCACTTTGTTGTTTATCGATAACAATATTTATTGTTAATAATTAACTTTTATAAAAACTGGCTGCCGTCAAATTAAGACAATTCGCGCCTTAACTTATAAACCTACATTGTTCTTAACGCTTAAACGCGTCACTATATAAATAAGATGTTTTATAACTCGTGCTTTTATATAAGGATGAGCCTAGAAAACATCAAGCTCAACCAGACAATGCTTTTATTATGTATAAAGCAGAACTATCGGTAAAGGTATGAGAAGTAAAGGATAGTACGCTTAACAAGCATCGCGGCGAATGACGATGGATAACGAATAGCATCGTACTCTATAGAGTTAGAGCTTAGCATAAGTAGGACAGATATCGCGATAACACCGACCATCAGATACAAAAAAACCCACAAACATAATGGTGGGCTAATCGTTACTGACAAATTTAGTGTACAAAACATCAGTATAAAAAGTGGTAGCGGGGGCTGGATTTGAACCAACGACCTTCGGGTTATGAGCCCGACGAGCTACCAGACTGCTCCACCCCGCATCAATCTAGAACGCATATTATAGAGAGGTTTTATAGGGCTGTCAATACTTATTTTAGATAATAATCAAATTAAGCATTAATGACGATGAACCCTGCTTTCTATAATGTTTGAGTACAACAACGTTCAAGTAAAACATCATACACATAAAGCTTGGTGCGATTGGGGGGACTTGAACCCCCACAGCTTGCGCCACCACCCCCTCAAGATGGCGTGTCTACCAATTCCACCACAATCGCATTTTTCTTACTACTCTGTTTTTCAGCTTTAACCTTTTATAACCGATGCATAAGGAAGGCAACGAAAGTTAAAGACGGCTAAAAACAGAGAAGTATTGTAAATCTAACGTCTTAAAATAGCAAGTACTGCCTGCATTAAAAGATAACGGTTAAAATTATCTGTCAAAAAATTAAGACAGACTTTAACGTAAATATAGTTACTGAGGATTTTGTGTCAGCGGGCGTGGCGTTTGCGGCGCTGATACTGGCGCATCTAAACGAAACTGGTCTTCTGCTTGTTTACGTGCATGTACGGCAAGCGTCATACTGGTGATAAAAAATATCACCGTTAATACTGCAGTGGCACGCGTCAAAAAGTTTGCAGTGCCGGCGGCGCCAAACACGGTACCCGATGAACCCGCTCCAAAAGAAGCTCCGGCGTCTGCCCCTTTACCATGCTGTATCAAAATCAAGCCAATCATGGCAATTGCCACGATAATGTGCAGGGCTAATATAAACGTAAACATGGTGGCCTCTTTTGCCGCGTAATGACGACTGATAACGTAAAATAAATCGTAGGATTAAATAATGTAAATAACTGGCGTTTAACGATTGACATCTAATATGGCCAATAACGCCAAACCAGTTGTGTAAATAAAGCAATTATCTAAATAAGGCGCATTGTACACGATTGCAAGGGCACTGTTAAAGCCACTTTTGCCAACTGCGAAAGACATTTTTTGAGCAAAGTCATTGTTCAATATGGATTAAATTGTAATTTTACTGAATACGACTACGCTTTATTGCCGCCAAAAGCCTTAGCAATCGCTAAAAAACTTTCTGCTTTTAGCGATGCGCCGCCAACCAATGCCCCATCAATCATGCTATCAGCAGCAAAACTGTCGGCATTGTCAGCATTGACGCTACCACCATATAAAACCGTTATGTTGTCTAATTCGCCATTGAAGCTCGCAAGGGTTTGCTTAATATGTTGATGCGTCGTACTTACTTCAGCGACGGTTGGTACTTTGCCCGTGCCAATTGCCCAAACTGGCTCATAAGCGATGATTAAACGCTCTGACAAGTCTGTAGCAAGTTCAGGATTTTGCGCAAGTAAATCTTTAATCACCGCTAATTGCGCATCAATGACTGCCAGCGTTTCTTTGGCATCGTACTGCGCTTGGGTTTCGCCAATGCAAAATATGACGCCTAAGTTTTGCGCGAGGGCGTGAGTCATTTTTTGCAATAAGCAATCATGAGATTCTTGATGGTACTGGCGGCGTTCAGAGTGACCTAATATCGTCCATGTTGCGCCAGTATCAGCAACTTGCTGCGCTGAACAATCACCAGTATAAGCGCCAGTACTGGGACTATAGGCGCTTATATCTTGAGCGGCGCTCAGTATTGAACTACCTTTTAGACGCTCACTGACAGCGGTTAAATGAATCAAACTCGGGGCGACCATCAATTGACAGTTATCGATATCCGCCTGCTCTTTTGTGCTAACAGCCGTTAATAAGTCATCTAGTAGCGCCTTGACGTCATGGCTCGTTGCTGGATTCTGCTTCCAATTCCCAATTACCCAAGCTTGCATACCCATTTACCTTATCTTATGTATTGCTGCCAATATGGCTCATATGCGCGCAAGTATAACAAATATTTCCCAAGTGCTATAGTGCGTTGCTATAGTATGAGGTGCTTAGCATTGGAACCGATTTTGCATAAAATTATTTTAAATAAGTATTTGCCACATTGACGTTTTTTGCAGATTAGTCATCTTATACGCTATATAAAATCTTTTAACTCTAAAAAATTCCTATATCATTCTATTTATAAAAAATAAAACCAAGGCAATCAATCAGTTGTTTTTAGAATAAATGTTACTAATCAATGTAACGATTATAAATAAACTACTGGTGTTATATATAGTAGATGCTTTGGTTTTGGTAAAAAATACAGCCCATTTGGTATCACGCATAGAGAGGTCTTAATGTCTATCACAGCCAGTAAGTACGGTGGTTTAGCGCAGCAGTTGATTAGCGAAGGTATCGTCAGCGAAGCACATATGAAAACCGCGCAAACAGAGTCGCAACAGCAGCAAATCGGATTGGTGCCTTATTTGGTTGACAATAAGTTGGCCAATGCTTATCAGGTCGCTCAGATGCTATCACAAGCGTTTGGTGATCCTTTGTTTGATCTTGATGCCCTAAGCTCAGACGTCATTCCAAAAGACTTGGTTGATGAAAAAATCGTACGTAAGTTTAACGCGTTACCACTGTTTAAACGCGGGCAACGCTTATTTGTGGCATTAAGCGATCCCACCCGTATCGATGCCATTGATGCTATTGCTTTTAACTCGCGCCTGTCTATCGAGACTGTTGTTGTTGAAGAAGATAAGCTCAAAAGGCGTATTGAGAATCTATACGCTGATACCATGCAAAGTTTTGATAGCTTTTCTGACAGCGATTTAAATATCGGCTTTAATGAAAGCGAAGAAGATGAAGGCGAAACCAAACTCAGCGACGGCGTTGATGAAGCGCCAGTTGTAAAATTTGTCAATAAAATGTTGGTTGACGCCATTCGTATGGGTGCCTCAGACTTACATTTTGAGCCTTATGAGAAAACCTATCGCGTACGCTTTCGTGTCGATGGCGTCATGCAAAAAATGGCCAGTCCGCCGGTACAGCTTGCGGGTAAAATTGCCGCGCGTCTAAAAGTCATGTCACAGATGGACATCTCTGAGCGCCGTATACCGCAAGATGGCCGTATCAAGCTTAAAATCTCGAAAGATAAAGCCATTGATTTCCGGGTAAACTCCCTACCTACCTTGTTTGGCGAAAAGCTGGTTTTGCGTATTTTGGATCCGTCCTCAGCCATGCTTGGTATTGAAGCTTTAGGCTATGAGCCCGACCAAAAAGAGATGTTTTTAGAAGCCTTACATAAGCCGCAAGGTATGCTGCTGATTACTGGTCCTACTGGTTCAGGTAAAACCGTCTCCCTTTATACGGGTATTAATATTTTAAATACTGGCGAGACCAATATCTCAACGGCAGAAGACCCCGTTGAGATTAATCTTGAAGGTATCAATCAGGTCAACGTTAACCCGAAAGTCGGTTTAACCTTTGCTAATGCGCTTAAATCATTCTTACGTCAAGATCCTGATATCGTCATGGTTGGTGAGATTCGTGACCTTGAAACTGCCGAGATTGCTATCAAAGCAGCGCAAACTGGACATATGGTGCTGTCTACTTTGCATACCAACTCTGCCCCTGAAACTTTAACGCGTCTGCGTAACATGGGTGTTGCCTCTTTTAATATTGCAACTTCCGTGAATTTAGTCATTGCTCAGCGACTAGCTCGGCGCTTATGCAAAAATTGTAAAAAACCCATCAATCTTCCGCGCCAAAGTCTACTTGAGCTTGGTTTTACCGATGCTGATTTAGACAACCCAGACAATGTCATTTATGAACCTATTGGCTGTAATGAATGTCGTGAAGGCTACAAAGGCCGTGTCGGTATTTATGAAGTCATGAAAGTCAGTCCCGATATTTCACGCATTATTATGGAAGATGGTAACGCCATAGATATCAAAGATGCTGCCCTTAAAAACGGCTTTAGAGATTTACGGCGCTCGGGTATTTTAAAGGTGCTACAAGGAGTAACCAGTATTCAAGAAATGATGCGCGTGACTTCTGAATAGCAACCGTTGCAAAATTAAAATTCTAATTCGTGATTTTAAACCTTTATACTTATAAACTAGCAATGTTATCTAACAGATGTACTTAAATATAAAACATATATATACTGGCTTTTCTTATAGAAATGAAGTATGCCGAAATGAGGTATTAAATTTGACATACTTTTATCGGTTTATAACGTCTTTATTAGATGAATTTTGAGGGTATCAACATGGCAAAAGCTAAAACCGACATGCTATTAGACTTTGTCTATGATGGAGTAAACCGGCGCGGACAAAAAGTAAAAGGCGAAACCACCAGTCGTAGCTTGGAGTTGGCGAAAGCCACTTTGCGCAAACAAGGTATCACTGTCAAAGGTATCAAGAAAAAACCCAAGCCTTTATACACTTTTAAAAAGTCTATTAAACCGATTGATATTGCTATTTTTGCCCGGCAGTTGGCCACTATGATGAAAGCTGGCGTGCCGTTAACCCAATCCTTTGAGATTGTTGCTGACTCTCTTGATAACCCGAGCATGAAAGATTTGGTCTTACAAATAAAAGCCGATATCGAAGCGGGCGGCACTTTTGCTTCGGCACTGCGTAAACATCCGCGCTATTTCGATGATCTGTTTTGTTCTCTTGTAGACTCTGGCGAGCAGTCCGGTTCGTTAGAGACCATGCTAGAGCGCGTTGCAACCTATAAAGAAAAAAGTGAGCTGTTAAAAGCCAAAATTAAAAAGGCAATGAAATATCCTATCGCCGTGATTGTCGTTGCTATTATCGTCACTATTATCCTACTGGTTAAAGTTGTTCCTGTATTTGCCGATTTATTTGGTTCATTTGGTGCCGAACTACCGGCGTTTACTCAGATGGTAGTAGGGATGTCAGAATGGATGCAATCTTGGTGGTTTATTTTAATCGTACTGATTGGTGGCGCCGTCATTGGCTTTTCAGAAGCTAAAAAACGCTCTAAGAAGTTTCGCGATTTCTTAGACCGTGCGGTATTAAAAGCGCCCATATTTGGCAACATCGCTTATCAAGCGGTCATCGCTCGCTTTGCGCGCACATTATCGACCACCTTTGCTGCTGGTGTACCCCTCATTGATGCTTTAGATTCTACCGCTGGCGCTGCAAATAACGTAGTCTTTTATAACGCCATTCAGCAAATAAAAAACGATGTTTCAACCGGTCAGCAATTGCAATTTTCGATACGCTCAACAAACTTATTCCCAAGTATGGCGATTCAAATGGTTGGTATCGGGGAAGAATCAGGTAGCTTAGAAGAGATGCTCGATAAAGTTGCGGTCTATTACGAAAACGAAGTCGATAATGCTGTTGATGGTTTGACCAGCTTAATGGAGCCATTAATTATGGCGGTGCTCGGTGTGTTGGTTGGCGGCTTAGTGATTGCCATGTATTTACCAATCTTCCAAATGGGCTCAGTGGTAGGCTAACAGCCACTGCAAGGAAAACGATTTCATGCAATTTATTCAGTTATTACAAGAAAATATGACTCTTGCCTTAGTCGTATTTGGTCTACTTGGTCTTTGTGTTGGCAGCTTTTTAAATGTGGTGATTCATCGGACACCGCTCATGATGGTAGCGGCGTGGCGGCAAGAATGTAGCCAGTTTATGGCTGAGCAAGCAGACATGCCGCCTGAACATACGCAACCACTGGCAAACATCGTCGCTGCTGACCCTTCTATTACATTAAGCACACCGGCTTCACGCTGTCCGCACTGCGCTCATAAAATAAAGTGGTATGAAAACGTCCCTTTAATAAGCTGGCTTATATTACGTGGTCGCTGCTCAGACTGTAAAGCGGCTATCGGACTGCGTTATCCTATTGTAGAGCTGGTGACTGCGCTGCTATCTATGCTGGTCATTTATCAGTTTGGCGTCAGCGCTGTAGGATTATCAGCATTAATTTTAGTCTGGACGCTGGTTGCTTTAACGGGTATTGATTTTGATACTCAGCTATTGCCAGATCGCCTAACCTTTCCATTGGCGGGCTTAGGATTGGCGGTAAATTCGCAAGGTTGGTTTGTCTCACCTACGCAGTCAATCTGGGGACTTTTACTTGGCTTTTTATCTTTGTGGGTCGTGGTAAAAATATTTTATCTCATTACAAAAAAACACGGCATGGGACAAGGCGATTTTAAATTACTGGCCGTATTGGGTGCTTGGCTTGGGCCTACGATGTTGCCGTTAATTATCTTACTGTCGTCACTGCTTGGTTCTATCGTTGGGATTATTCTGATGAAGAAACAAGGGGAAAGCCGCCCTTTTGCCTTTGGTCCTTATATCGCGATTGCCGGTATCATTGCATTATTATACGGCCCAGATATCGTCAATTGGTATCTGGGAATGTACGCTTAAACCCCTATACTGACGCAAGTAGACGCGCAATTTCTCAAAAATGCGCTTTAACCTGCTAGAATGGGCTATTGGTATATTGTAGCCTCCCTCTTCTATCGGTTAAATAAGTCATTACTATGTCAAATTATGCCTCATCCTCATCTTCATCTTATTCCTATCAGCCACAGTCGCCCCAATCCAAAAGTAAGACGTTAGTTGTCGGCTTGACCGGCGGTATCGGCAGCGGCAAGTCGGCGGCAAGCGATTGGTTCGCGCAGCAAGGGATTGATATTATTGATGCAGATGTGATTGCTCATCAAGTGGTCGCTAAAGGCAGCGACACTTTACGCAAAATCAAAAGAAAATTTGGTGATTGGGTATTAAATGCTGACGGTGAAATGGATCGCGCTGCCGTGCGTACTCATGTCTTCACCCATCCTGAAGCCTTAATTGAGCTTGAAGCCATCACCCATCCAGCGATACGCGAAGCGGCAAAATTGCAACTAGCAGCCAGTACGTCACCATATGTTGTGCTCTCAGCACCTTTGCTCATTGAAGGTGCAGAAGCAGGGCTTGCCAACTTATGCCAGCGTATTTTGGTAATGGATGCCACCGAAGAAACTCAGCTTGCGCGTGCCAGCCAGCGCGATGAGCAAAGCGTACAAAAGATTAAAGCCATCATGATTAATCAGCTCAGCCGCGAAGAGCGTAATCGTCATGCAGATGATGTGGTGCTTAACGAAAGCGATCTTGCGGCGTTATATTTACAGCTTGAGCCATTACATCAAAACTATCTTACGCTTGCCCAGCAGCTAAAGTTCGCTGCCGATTAATCTCATAGAGCACCATACCGGTCGCCACACTCACATTTAAGCTTTGCAAGTTACCATGCTCGTTGCCTGACATCGGAATATAAACCAGCTCATCGCAGCTCTCCATTGTCAGGCGGCGCATACCTTCGCCCTCTGATCCCATAATAATCGCGGTTTTGCCCGTCATATCAGCGGCATGTATTGGCTTTGCCCCTGCATTTAATGCGGTGCCAAACACAAAGACGCCAGCATTTTTAATCTTGCTTAACGTACGAGCCAAATTGGTCACACTGACGATAGGCATCATCTCGGCAGCCCCTACCGATACTTTCGCAACGGTTGGCGTCAGGCTTGCCGCATGGTGTTTGGGACAAATAACGGCATCAACGCCCATGGCCACTGCGGTACGTAAACACGCACCAAAGTTATGCGCGTCGGTAATTTGGTCAAGTACCAATAATAGGCACTGCTCACGCTTAGCAATGGTATCCAATAAACCTTCGTCAGCGAACCCTAACGGACGCGCATTAAGCACCACGCCTTGATGTTGCGGGCTGCCGCACAGCTGAGTAAGCTTATCTTTTTGTGTCGGTTGAATACTAATACCATTATCACGTGCTTGCGCCATAATCGCTTGTACGTGGCTGTCGCTCTCACGTCCTTGTTGGACAAATAAACTGAGTCCATCAAGCGGGCGGTATTCGAGTAAGGCTTCAATCGCGTGAATGCCATAAAAATAGCTGGGTTTTGCCATAGGGAATCTACAATATAAAAGTGGTATCGCGTACGGCGATAAAAAATAGGAAGTATAGTCAGTTCTAAATAAAATCAGTACAAATATGATAACGCGCTACTGGTATTCATTTTCCTCGCTTGCTATGCCTACGCAGACAGAGGCTGCGCAAAATGAATGCCAGTAGCTCTATGTTCATTTTGTAGCGGACTGCCTATATAACGATAATTGTAGCAATTAACGCGTGGCGAAACGAAAAATTATTAAAATAATCGCCAAAAAAAAGAAATAAACCTTCGCATAAGGTTTATTTCTTTTAACTTGTTTATTTAAAGGTGGGGCAAGTTGTCTTTTGACACCTTTAATCGTATGATTTTTTAGCCAGCTTAACCTTCTAAATGACAGATATACTGCACGATTTCTTCTGTGCGCAAATTAAAACCACTATTGCCTTCGACCACGAATGACTGTCCTGCGCGGTAGTAACTAAATTCTTCCTCACCGTTTATTTTGACCTCACACTCACCGCTGATGATTTCGATGCGCTCCGAAGTATTGGTGCTAAAGTGATAGTGCTCAACCAAATTGTCGCAAGGCAAAATAACCCCGAGCGTTTTATGGCGACCGTCCTCAAACATAATGGTATGGCTTGAGCAACGACCATCGTAGGATATCGTGGCTTGAGCATTGACTGTTACATTGGTAAATTGCGCCGCTGTCATAGTGGCTTCCTTATCAAATAATTATTGCCAAACTAAAAGACCAAATTGAAAAACTAAATAGCAGAATAACTCATCGCTTAACTGACAGTTCTATTACAACTTTTTGACGATTCACTCTATATTTAGCTCGATATAACTGTTAACCAAATAAAGACTCGCATAGAGAATACACTATGAAAAGTAATGATGAAACGCTTACTTTGTCTAGCATGAACTCACCTCTCGTCTTTTACTAGAAACATCATAGATAGCAGATTGTATGAAAATCTGGTGGTAAGAGTTTATCATTATGTGAGATTATGCTACCACATTATATCTATAAAGTTTGTTACAGCCACTAGGAAAGTTGTGCTTATTGTTAAATGAATACCTAGCTTTGCTTACCTTTAAAATTTGTATTTCCTACCTTTTGCCACCATAATATTTGCCAATTGTCTTTATCTTATTAGCACCATTTACCAAAGCTGTTTTTCTTTATTTATCCTATTGTAGACCTAAAAATCAGCCTAATTGCTGATATTTATTGTCTGCCATGAGAGGCATTGATGCTCGTATCATTAACTTTACAGCAGTTTGCATTGATTGCTCAGCACGAGCTGAGCATGGCTGAAGGCTTCAATGTCATCACCGGTGAGACAGGTGCTGGCAAGTCATTATTACTAGATGCGCTGTCTTTGTGCGTAGGCGAGCGCGCTGATAGTGCCATGGTCAGGCACGGCGCGGCGTATGCTGATATCTATGCGCAGTTTGATGTAGAAAATAATGACGTCGTGGCAGAATGGTTTGCCAAAAACGAGCGCTCTTTAGAAGAACCTGAAGTCTTGATTCGCCGTCAGCTTAGTAATACAGGGCGCTCTAAAGCCTGGTTAAATGGCACGCCGGTCAGCTTAGCGGAATTAAAAAGCTTGGGCGCTTTATTGGTAAACATTCATAGTCAACATGCTCAGCAAGCCTTACTAAAGCCACAATTTGTGGTGCAATGGCTTGACGAGATGGCACAAATCACGCCACTTGCTGTACAAACGGCCAGCAGCTATCAAGCTTATCAGCAGCTCAAACGCCGCGCTGATGATATCGCCAGCCGCGAAGCTCAGCGTCAAGATCGCATTCAATTGCTGCAAAGCCAGCTTGCTGACATTGCGCCGCTACTCGCGGTTGATTATGCAGAAGTTGAAGCGGAGCACGAAGAGCTGTCTAATATCGAAGCGTTGATGACGGAGGCCAGTCACGGTTTACACCTGCTCGATAATGACACCGATGAGCCGGATGTCATGACCTTGCTCGGGCAAGCAATTAAGCTTTGCGACAATCAAATGAGCGTCAGTCAAACCTTTGAGCAGGCGTCCGAACAGTTGCATTTGGCGCAGCAGCAAATCACTGAGGTCACAGGCTTGCTATCGGATTATGCTGAACAGCAATTACCCGACCCTGAACGCTTGCAAACACTCGATAGCTTAATCAGTCTTGGGCACCGCTTGTCGCGTAAGCATGGTCTGCCCGCAAGCGATTTGATTGATGAAGCAAAGCAGTGGCAAGCGCAATTAGAACAATTAGAAAACGAGCCAAGTAGCGATGCGATGGCAGCGCAAATCGAGCAAGCATGGCAAGAGTATTTGTCACTTGCCACTGAGCTTAATAAACAGCGCTCAAAAGCGGCGCCAAAAGTCAGCAAACAGCTCATTGCGCAATTACAACCGCTTGCCCTGCCAAATGCGCGCTGCGAATTTGTCTTTACCAAAAAGACCGACCCTAGCCAGTATAATGGTCAAGGCTGCTATGATATCGATTTGTTGTTTAGCGCCAACGTCGGTATGCCCATGCAGCCGCTACATAAAATTGCCTCAGGTGGTGAGCTATCGCGGATGGCACTGGTGATGCAAGTATTGCAAGCGACCAATGCTAATAATAATGCTGCCAAGCCAATGCTCGTCTTTGATGAAGTCGATGTTGGTATCAGTGGCGGTACGGCGCAAGTGGTTGGTGAGCTGTTACGCTCGCTTGGGCAGACGCAGCAGTTATTGGCCATTACCCACCAAGCACAGGTTGCGGCGCAAGCGCATCAGCATATCTTGGTACAAAAACATCACGACGAGCAAACTGAGAGCGAGTTATTAATTTTGACCGATAGCGCGCAAGTCGATGAGCTGGCCCGTATGTCTGGCGGGGTGACCATCACTGATGTCACCCGTGACCATGCACGTAGCTTATTAAGTGATGTTAAATAATGATTATCGAGTGATGGCTACTAAATAGCTGGCAGGTACATGGTTAGTAGAAAATAACTCGCAAATAATGACCAGTCGAGAGTACAGTCTTTTAGTAAATGACCGCTAAATATTTGCTTTAGTTGATTTTTTACGCCTAAACGCCATATAGTGGTCTATCCTCTTGATAATTTCACCTTTAATATTAGGTTGCGTTTGTTTCTATGTCTAAAGCCAATTTGACCCATCATTTTTTAATCGCGGCGCCCGAGCTGTCAGACCCACGGTTTGAGCAGGCGCTGATTTATATCTGTCGCCATGATAAACATGGGGCGCTTGGTCTGATGGTCAATCGTCCGATAGAGCAAGCGCGCGTCGGCAAACTGCTAGAAGACTTAGGTATCGAAGTGACCGATCCGCAAGTAATGGAAGATATGGCGCTAGAAGGGGGTCCTATGTATCCAGAAGTCGGTTTTGTCTTGCACACCGGTCAACCAGAATGGGCGTCTTCTTTTGCTATCTCAGAAAACGTCTGTATTACTACCAGTCAAGATATCCTAAAACGCATCGCTGCTGGTCAAGGCGTTGGGCATTATCAGCTGTGCTTAGGTCATGCCAGCTGGGGAAAAAAACAGCTCGACCAAGAGCTTGCGAGTGGCGACTGGCTCGTCTGCCCGGCTGATTTAAACTTATTGTTTGATACGCCATTTGCAGAACGCTGGCAAATCGCTGCCGATAAGATTGGCGTTAATTTTGACTATTTGAGCAGCGATATTGGTCATGCCTAGCGTTATATATTAAGTGCTATATACTGAGCAGCATTTGCTTAATGATGACAGAAACAGGAAGTACCCCAAATTATGGTCAATAGTATTCTTGCAGATAGCGCAGACGCTATAACTACTGATAGCGCTACAGAGCCAACAATTAAGCCGCATCTTATTTTGGCACTCGATTATGGCGTTAAAAAGATGGGCATGGCGCTAGGCAACTCTATTACCGAGACGGCGCGCGCCTTTGATATTTTGGCGATGAATAATGGTCAGCCGGATTGGGACAACCTGCTTGGTATTATCAAGGTGTGGGGCGTGGCAAAAGTGGTGGTCGGATTACCATTAAACATGGATGGGAGCAGCTCAATGCTGTCCAAGCGGGCGCACAAATTTGCTCGTCGGTTGGCGCATAGAATTATGGAGCAGCGTTTACCCGTCATTGTCTCTCTCTGTGATGAACGCCTAACCTCGGTAGCGGCGCGTGAGATAGCTTGGGAGAATGGCTGGATTCAAAACGAGCGCGACCCGATTGATGATATCTCCGCCTGTATCTTGATGTCGACGTATTTTTCTGATCCCAGTAGCAGTCTCGCTATCGACGCCATTAAGGCGGATTAACAGTAGAGTAAAGCCATGACTAACCTCCCCCCTCTTTTTTATATCGTCTAACCGACTAAATGACTGATTAATATGACCACTGTCTCAGACCAATCTTTGCAAAACAAGTCGCAACGTGGCTTTGCACCGCTCGCGATTGCACGTATCAAAGGCGCGCAGCGAGCAAACCAGATAGCGATTTATCTTATTTATGCTGCTATCCTCGCCTTTATGGTCTTTGGCACCATTGCTAGTATCAAAGCCTTTCATAACAATCAGCTGCTTTATCAATTGTTCTATAACCTGCCCTACGCTTTGGTGGCGCTCACGATTCCTATTACTATCTATGATGCGCTGGTGATTTATCGTTATCGCTTAAATCAGCCGTCAATGATTGCCATGAGTATTGGTGTATCGACGGTTATATTACTTGGCGGGCTATTATTTGCTGATACTGCTTGGTTAGGTTTGGCATGTTGGCTTGGGGTGGCGTTTTTATTTAAGGTGAGCTTTAAGCGCTTTTTTAACTTTTTAGACGCTGAAGAAACGTCTGAAAATGTTAAAGAAACATAAAACTTCCTGATAAAAATGCCATCACTAATAAAGAACTGAAAACATTCACCATATTTTATTGATTTAAAAAACGACTATGACAACTTCAACATCTGATAGTACCATTCAACATCATTTAGATACCCAAGGGCTGATTTGCCCTGAGCCGGTGATGATGCTACATCGAACCATACGTAATGCCGATGCTGGCGAGGTGATTGAGATACTCGCTACAGATCCTGCGACCACTCGCGATATTCCTAATTTTTGCCGTCATTTGGGGCACGAGCTTGTAAAGCAAGAAACGCTTGCTGAAAATGTGCCTTTAAATGTTGATCCGGATGAAATCACAATTGCGGACGATGATGATGCGCCTATTAACGCCACCCTTTATCGGTATTTGGTCAAGAAAAAGAATGCTTAAAGCACTCATAGCATCAGCGCACTAATAGCATCCAGATATCTTTGCTTTGTACGAAATATATCATTCACAAATTAAAGGTAGATAGCATGTTAGCACCCCAAAAGCAGTATGTGCAGTGGCTCGAAAACAAAGACGGCAGCGAGACGTTACATCACGCACTTTGGGTGTCGGAAAGCAATCATGCGCCACCTGCGCGTATTGTATTGGTCGATGATAAAACGACCGCCGATGAGGCTTATCGCTTGGCTTGCGAAGGCACTTCACTACTGTGGCACGGTGACTTTCATAATGCACGGCAATTGCTACAAGCGCTCAATCGACGCATCGAGCGTACCAATGAGCGCTCTGAGCTACGTAAAATGAAAAAAGCAGCAAATCAATCTGCGAAATCCAATAAAAATGTAGATAAATCTTCAGAGTTATCCAAAGACATTCCTAACTTATTTCATCAGCAGCGCCAATTGCAAGCCCAGCGTGCGCGCATATTAAGCCGTCTGCTACTCGAGCTTGATGCCAATTATGTCAGCCAATTACGCCGCGCCCCTGATATGAGTGCAGCTTGCATAGCTGCTTTTGGTCAGTTGGATAATGAACTAAATGAGTCGTATGTGCTGTCGTTTCGTGACTTACAAGGAGCGCTTGGTGCAGCGCAGTGGCGCGAAAAAGGCGTTCCGATTGATGGTTTAGATTTATCAATATTCCCGCATTATGGTGTCTTTGCCCCAACCCGCCATGAATATGTACAGCTATTACTCGATGCGCCACTGCCAGATACTTGTGATGTTGCTTATGATATCGGTACGGGCACTGGCTTGCTGGCAATTATCTTGGCGCAGCGCGGTGTTCCACAAATAATAGCCACGGATTTGAATCCACGAGCTTTAACCTGCGCCAGCGAAAATTTTACGCGATTAGAATTAGCTAATGTACAGTTGCAACAAGCCGACCTTTATCCAACTGATGCACCACTCGCCAATCTGATTGTCTGTAATCCGCCTTGGTTGCCTGCTAAGCCCAGCTCGCCGTTAGAGTATGCCGTTTATGATGCTAATAGCAAAATGCTGCGTGGTTTTTTGCAGGGGGCGAAAGCTCATTTAGCTGAGCATGGAGAAGTCTGGTTGATTCTGTCGGATTTGGCTGAGCACCTGCAACTGCGCACTCGTGAGGAATTATTAAGCTGGTTTTTTGATAGTGGTCTGAAAGTAAAATACCGCCTTGATACCAAACCTAAGCATGGTCGCAGTCAGGATGAGTCTGATCCGCTATATGCGGCGAGGAGTAGCGAGGTTACTTCTTTATGGTGCTTAGAACCTACCCAATCTTTAATAACTGATAATTAATCATTGAGTAACAAATTATGAGCCGCGACCGCGCCGTCCAACAGCGCCAACCTAAAGCGCTGGCCGTCGATGACGAGCCAACTTATATCACCGAGTTTCGGCAAGCAATGCTTGCCCGCGGGCTTGCAACGCGGACGCGTAATGCTTATGTGCGCGACTTGCGCTCTTGCGAGCTGACCAACCCTATTGCACTGACGAAATGGCAGCCTGAAGACGTGCTGCACTGTTTATCAACCCTTACCATCGAGGGCAAAACGCCGCGCACGCAAGCCCGTATGCTGTCAAGCTTGCGCCAGTTTTATCTTTGGATGATTGCCAGTAATCTGCGCGAAGACAATCCTTGCGAGCGTATCAAAAGCCCCAAATTAGGTCGTCCACTGCCAAAGGATTTGAGCGAGGCCGATGTCGACAATCTCCTCGCCGCGCCTGACACTAGCACCGCACTCGGACTGCGTGATAAAGCCATGTTAGAGGTGCTCTATGCTTGCGGTCTGCGCGTCAGTGAGCTGATTAATCTATCATTAGAACAAGTCAATCTAAACGCTGGTTGGCTACAAATTACCGGTAAAGGCAATAAAACCCGCTTAGTGCCACTCGGCGAATATGCAGCAGAGGCGCTAGAAGATTATCTAACGCATGCTCGTGGCGACTTAATCGCGCATTTAAAATCGGGTAATTGCCAAGCGGTGTTTTTAACCGCGCAAGGTGGCTATATGACACGGCAGAACTTTTGGTATCTATTAAAGAAATACGCCAAAATCGCCAGTATTGATAAAGAATTATCACCGCATACCTTACGTCACGCCTTTGCTACGCATTTATTAAATCATGGTGCGGACTTGCGTAGCGTGCAGTTATTACTGGGGCACAGTGATTTATCAACGACACAGATTTATACCCATGTGGCGACGGCGAGATTGCAGAAGTTGCATGCCGAGCATCATCCGCGCGGTTAAAGTTAAAACTGACTATTTATTGATGATTGTAAAAGGAATATAACGTGTTGCAAGCTCAGCCATCTACTCTGCCTACCCTAACAAAAGGGCAAAATTCTGCCCTCAAAAACCTGACCATCATGGGTTACTTAGAAGGCACGTCTTTTTTATTATTACTTGGTATCGCCATGCCACTAAAATATATGATGGGTATTCCTGAGGCAGTGAAATATATCGGTATGGCGCATGGAGCATTGTTTATCGCCTATATTTTGATGCTGTTGATTGCAACTAGCAAAATAAAATTGCCGCTATGGGCAATGCCTGCAGGTGTGCTCGGCTCATTTTTACCATTTGGTCCGTTTATATTTGATCATTTATTAAAGAAGAGTTTGAGAAAATAGGATTAAAAGCTTTTCGGTATCGGTTGCGCTTAGACTTTTGAAAATAATGATTGACGACAGCAAGACTGTAGAAATTGCATACGGAGCGTCATCCGCGTGGTTAGGGTTTTAAAACTCTCGAAGAAAGTATGGTCAAGCACGCGTAGGCTAGGCTTTTAGCCCAGCTCTATCTATGAAATAGAGAACTTTCTAATAAAATTACATTTATTTAATCAACTAAACACAATCTTAGCTTATCAGCTTAACTCGCTCGTTTGCTGTCTTAAAAGCCCAGCCTACAAACTGCCTATTTTTGGACTCATAATGTTGGGTGTCGCCAGCTCCATCTAACCTACGCTGGCTAATTTAAAATCAGTTATAGCAGTCATCAGTTAAATTATAAAGTAAGTTAGAAAGCTTAATATCAGTAGCAAACATTGCGCTTCCTTCAGAATAACCATATCTAATAAATACAGGGTTATATCCTTTTCGCTTGAAGCTATAGGTTGCATTAGAACCCGTATAACCAAAACTTTCATTACACTTTGACCGGACTTCTTCAACGATACCTCGACCAAAAAGTCTATTCAAACTACTTTTTGAAGTAGGAAACCCGCCATTGCTTATTACTATATATACTGAATTAAAAAAGGTTCTAGTACCTTCAACTCTAATATCCATTGCACCAATATTAGGATTACGGTTGTTACCCAATTGACCTGTACCAATCATGATGTAATCGTGCTTACCGACTTCATAGTAAGGCCAGCTCCAGTCCACGCCTTCGATGTCATCTATACTTTCCCAACCATTTACGTTGTATTCAACATTTTCAGGTATTGCGACTGAACTTATAAAGGAATCAAGTTGTCCTGCAAGCGCAGGAAAAGAACAAGTGGTTGCTAAAACAAAACATAATATTTTATTCATTTTTTACTTCCATTTAACTTTATAGAAAAAGTAGATTAGGTTTTCAACATAGCGAGTTAGTAGATAATCTAGAAAAATAACTTCGTACTATATTACATACAAAATTTCACTCTAGATATGGACTTCAAGTTAATTGCTATAATCTTCTGGGTTAAAAACCCAGCCTACGATTAAAACTCCACTCCTATACACCTGATTTATCCTTAAATTTTGCTATCTTATAATAGTCGCCTTGCGGTGCGGTTTAGCCCTGACTGGAGCGGTTATCCTGTCATGACTGATAGGTTGCAAAGGCTTGGAGGGTCAGGATGTCGCGGTAGCAGCAACCTGACCCGCCTATAGCCGTGCCCTAGCAGGTATGGCAGATAATAGCGGACGGCAGGACCAGCTCCCATCACAATTTTTGCAATAACAACTTCCCATAATACAATTCTAGCAATAGGATGCTGCAAACCTGCCCTTTTCTCGTTACAATAGCCTCAATAAAGTGCATCATGATATGCACGCTGTCCGATTGAGCAGCGCACCCCTTTTACTTATCCAATATCCGAGAATCCCATGAGCCATAGACCCCCTGCTGACCTTTTAAAAAGCGCTGAACACTGGCGTGAAGATATTAACTTTCGCCAAGATGTGCTGGGCAAACCGTTTGACTTCGCGACCACGTGGGGTATTTTTTCACCGCAAAAGCTCGATGATGGCAGCTTGATGCTACTTGATTATGTGGATTTTCAAGCGGATGATGATTCGATCGATTTGGGCTGTGGCTATGGCGTGCTTGGTATGACGGCGGCGCGTGAATGCCCGAATGGTCTGCATACCTTGATTGATAAAGATTTTATGGCGGTAGAATATGCGCGCCGTAATTGCGAGAAAAACGGTCTAAAAAATGTTGATGTGCATTTGTCTAACGGCTTTAATCATGTGGCAAAGGACAAAGACTTTAGCCTTGTGATGTCGAACTTGCCCGCTAAAGTAGGCAAAGAGCAGCATTATCTGTATTTCCTCGATGCCTATGCGCGCATGCGTAAAGGTGGGCGTTTTTATGTAGTGACCATTAATGGCTTACGTCAGTTTATGAAACGCTCGTTTACCGAAGTATTTGGCAATAGCGAAAAGATCAAACAAGGTAAAACCTATACCATTACTATGGCGACCAAAGACTAAGCTTAAGCAACTTAAAAACTGAGCCATAAAAAAGCCCGCTAACACGATGATGTGTTAGCGGGCTTTTTTATGGCTAAATTTTTAGGACTATATTTTTAAAGTTATATTTTTACAATTACATTTTTAAGGTTACATTTGCCGCTTCAACAAATACCCGCCCAATATCGCACTGGCGATAATCGGTAATAGCACCATTAATAACGGCGAAAAACCAGTCGCCAATGAGACAAAGCCAACCAAGTCTTGCACATAACTAAACAGCAAGCCAAATAGCAATGCCACGACGATGCGTAAGCCCAAGCTATGCGTACGTAGTGAGCCAAAGACGAATGAACAGGCAACAATCACTAGCGATAAAATCGATAATGGTGACAGCAGCTTTTGCCAAAAGGCCAACTCATGACTTAACGAGCGCGTGCCTTGCTGGCGCATAAATTGGCGATGCTCATATAATTGAGTCAATGACAAATCTTCGGCCTTACGAGTGAGTAAATACACCGACTCAGGCGCGAAGGGCAAACTCAAGGTATCTGACGGTGCGATAGCTTGGCTACTCTCAAAGCCCTGACCTATCATGAGCTTGGTCATATTATTCAGCTGCCACTCGTAACGATATTGCTCGCTCGGTTTGCTGCTATTAGTATCTATTGCTTCGCGGCCGATATATTTGCCGCCCTCGGCATGAATGGCAGTTTGCAGATTGCCATTATTGTCTAAATGCCAACGTTTAACTTCGCCGATATTGCCTTTCACATCGGCATAATCGATATACAAAATATCGCTGCCATCTGGCTTGGCACTGCCGTCTTTTGCACTCTCAAAGCGTGGCTGTACCGTCCAATAACCGCGTACCGAGGTGACAAGCGAGCTATTGTCTTCATCGTTAATCTCTTGCGCCAACTGATTCGAATACGGTAGGACAAACTGATTAATCACCAATGCCAATAGCACAAAAATCAAGGCCGGCTGCAATACCCAACCGACGATACGATAAACGCTGACGCCAGCGGCGCGCATAACGACCAGCTCGCTTTTATTGGCTAGTAAACCCAAACCAACCACCGCACCAAGTAACGCACCCGTTGGGATAAATTGCTCTAAGAAGTACGGCGAGCGATAAAAAATATATTTAATCGCCTCGCCCATCGTATAGTTATCATCTAACGAATCCAGCTCAGACAAATAAGAAAATACCAGCTGCAATGCCCACAAGCCTATAACCGCGCCGATGATGGCGAGCAAAGCATTAAGCTTGACGTAACGGCTCAGCACCTTTAGATTGGTTGGTTTTGGCGCAAGTTTTAGCTTAGGGCTGGGCGAATTTGGCTTTGATGAATTAGACGATGATGATTTAGAGAATAAAGCGCTCATTAGGATTGTCCTCCTTGTGAGCCATTGCTTTTATGGTCAATATTGCCTTGATGCTCGCTGACGGTTAACAGCTCATCTGGTTTGCGAAAGCGCAAACGATGTTGGACGCGGCTGCCCCAATTCATATAGAGCGCCAATGCCATAAAGCCTAATACCAACCATGCATACGCCCAAACGCTAACACTGCCTTTACTCACCGCATTTTTGAGAGAAATAATACCCAGCGCGCAGCTGACAAATAATAAAATCGATGGGAACAAGCGCAACCAGCGACCTTGACGCGGACGTACTTGCGCCAGTGGCACGGCGAGCATCGGTGCAATAATCATGAGCCAAGGCAATGCCAGACGATAGCCAAGCTCCCCTTGCGCCGCTCGAAGTGCGTTTTCACTATTTACTGCTGTACTGCCCGTTGCGGCTTGCCATAATGGGCCTATCGCTTGGGTTTCGATATTGGCTTCGGTGATGACCTCTTTGGAGGATTCGGTCAAGGTGATACGGTAGCGATCAAAGCCCACTTGGTTGTATTTTAGACTGCCTGCGCCGACTTCATAACGGCGACCTTGGAACAAATCTAGTTGAGTAACGCCGCTACTGCCGGTATCTACTTGCTGAGCGCGTTTGGCAAGGGTAATGGTATCTTTACTGATAGCATTGTTGCTTATAAGCGCGTTTGGCAGCTCTGGGATATTTAATTGCTCAGCGGTTTCTGGGTCGATATTATTATTTACATCAGCGGCCGCGTTTTTCGCCGTACTGCCTTTGGCTTTAGGCTCAGATTGAATCAATATCACATCTTGCAATTGTTTTTTATCATCGCTCAAGCTGCCGACATATAAATGATAATTGCCACTACTGATAAACTGATTGGGACGTATCAAATCAAAAGCACTGGTCAACGCTTGCTGTTGCCACACGCTCTCCGATGAGCGTACGCCCCACGGTTTTCCAACAATAGATAAGGCCGCCTCTCCAACAAATAATGCCAATATCAGCGGCGTCATCAACCGTCCAAGCTTACCACGCGACACGCCGCTGGCATTAATCACCGCCATCTCTTGGTCGACGTATAAGCGCCCGAATACTAGCATGAGTGCGATAAAAAATGCCAATGGCAGGATAAGCTCTAAAAAGTAGGGCAAATTATAACCAATGATGGTAAATAATAAGCTGATGTCCAGATTGCCTTCTGCGGCAATGCCAAAGTAACGGATTAAGCGGCCGCCGAGCATCATCACCACTAAAAACCCCAACACCAAAGCGGTCGTTGAGGCAACTTGTTGAGTCATATAGCGGCGTAATATCACAATAGGCACTCTTTAAAAAAGGTTGGTATGCGCAAAATTTATCGCCGTTTGACTGACGATACTCTATAAATAGTAGCGATAAAGATAACCGTTAATCCTAGCATATTTTGCTCAAAAATGGCTGTGAAATGTGTTGGAAAACATTGTATGCATCTTGCTATAAGCCTTGATTGTTTGGTTCATAATAGCTAAAACTAACAAAGCCTACAGCGTATATAATTTATAAGAATACCTTAATCTAAGCGTGAATCTATTAACTATTTACGCCGTATGTTTGCTTTATACCATTTAGCAAAGTTTGTTTGTCCTTGGTATCCTTTGCCGCGCTTTTTTAGGTTTTGTTGCTAAACTACTGTTTCTGCCAAATTTAAATGGTACAAATATTTTAAATAGCACAAATAAATAGGTAGTCGATTCAAAAAAATATAGAATTGCTATGTTGATAGCGACGCCGCGCTCGCTGCGCACTCGCCTCGCAATATGCTACACTATTGTGCTAGCTGCATAAGCAACGGCATTTAAAAAGTATTATTTTAAAAAGCACGAATACATTAATAAAATACGTCATTTCATAACTCTAATAAGGATAACTATATGAATATTAAATTAACGCAAACCCTGCCAAAAACCCATACACAAAAAATACTTAAAAAAGAAGCCAAAAGTAAAGACGCTGCCTGTCTTGTGGTGCTCATCGATGATAAGAAAAACATCTTAGCTGAAGCGCAATTGAGCGATTATCAAAGCCGTATTGCGCAATTGATGGAAGTATCACATTTTAATGGTAAAGCCTGCGAAACCGTCGCTGATTATGCGCTCGCTGGCGACAAGAAAACCACGAAAGAAAACCCAGTACAGCTATTACTCGTTGGTGTGGGTAATCTTGATAAGCTTGGTCACAGCGTATTGCAAAAAATCGCCAATACCATCTATCAAAGCACGCAAAAACGTGTTGACTCTATCACCGTTGCTTTAGGTGATGCTTTAGAAGAAAATCATTTCAGCCAGTTTGCTTTGAATTTACTCGCAGCAAGCTACCGTTTTGATAAATACAAATCTGAACAAAGCACGCCTGTTTTAACCGACATCTATTTATTGGCTGACGAGTCATTAGAAGCTGCGTTAACATTTGCCGAAGCGGTATTCGCTGGTCAAAGCTTGACCCGTGATGTCGCCAATGAGCCGGGTAACATCTGCTTCCCTGCTTATATGGCTGAACAAGCACAAGAATTGGCCACAACCTATCCTGACCTATTAAAAGTCACCGTATTGGGTGAAGATGAGATGTCAGCGCTTGGCATGGGTTGCTTCTTAGCCGTTGCGCAAGGTTCTGCCAAAGAAGGTAAATTGGTACTCATGGAGTATCGCGGAAAGTCTAACTTTAGCGCTAAAGTCGGCGCTAGCAAAATCGCCAATAGTGGTGCAAAAGTAACAGGCGGTCTAAAAGCCTTGGCGGATAAATTACCGACCAAAGCTGCTAGTAAAAAATCTGACAAAAACAGCGATGTAAAAACTGTCAATGATGATGCGCCTATCGTCTTAGTCGGTAAGGGCGTGACCTTTGATTCAGGCGGTATCTCAATCAAACCTGGTGCGGCGATGGATGAGATGAAATTTGATATGGGCGGTTCAGCATCGGTACTTGGTACGATTAAAGCTTTATGTGAAGCGCGTCTCCCGATCAACGTCGTTGGTGCGCTTGCTTGTGCAGAAAACATGCCATCAGGTGATGCCACGCGCCCAGGCGATATTGTCAAAGCCATGAATGGCAAATCGGTTGAAATCTTAAATACCGATGCCGAAGGTCGTTTGGTGTTAGCCGATACATTATGCTACGTACAGCGCTATAATCCAAAAGCCATTATCGATGTGGCAACGTTGACCGGCGCTTGTGTGGTTGCCTTAGGTCATGTGCGCTCAGCGGTATTTAGTAATGACGAAGACGTGTTGTTTGAATTAGAAAACGCCAGTCATTTGTCGGGCGATTTAATCTGGCATATGCCGTTAGATGATGAGTATCAAGCGCAGCTTGACTCGCCTATCGCTGATATGCAAAACATCGGTGGTAAAGGTGGCGGGGCTATCACAGCCGCCTGTTTCTTATCGCGCTTCGTTGAAGAAGGTCAAGCATGGGCGCATTTGGATATCGCTGGTACGGCATGGAATTCAGGTAAAGACAAAGCAGCAACTGGTCGCCCTGTTCCGCTATTTATGCAATACCTCAAAAACAGCGCAAACAATGCCTAATCCGCTATCAATAATCTATTGGTAAAATACCAATTTATGAAAATGAATTTATGAATATCAGTTTTTATATTTTAAGTGAGAGTAAAGCCCAAGATATCTTGGGCTTTATTTGTCAATTGACCCAAACCGCGCTGAATAAAAGCGCTCAGTCGCTGTTGATTCTCATTGATAAAGATGATGAATTGCTATCGACACTTGATGAGGCGCTATGGTCATATGATGCCGCAAGCTTTATACCGCATCAGCGACTTTTGCACGCTACTATTTCTGAGCCTAAAGATGCTAGCAAATCTGTGCAAGAGAATAACGAGGCATTAGCTCCTGTTTTACTTAGCAGTTATATGCCAGCGGATTTTAAAGGTATTGTCCTAAATACCACCATCCATCCTGTCAATCATTTTATGGCAGCGACCAATAATGCCCAGCCTACTCGGGTGCTTGAGCTGATAAAACCTGACCCTGAGAGTACGCAAGAAGGTCGGCATAAATACAAAGCCTATCAACAATTGGGCTACGAGCTGACCCATTTTAAGGTTTAGCTATAAAATCCCTTTATTTCTCGTCCTAAAAAACACTTCTATTTTTTCACATTGCGCACTTTTACTTCACCTTATGTGTTTAGGTAGGCATGGGTTAAAGGTAGGCGTTTATCTTAAAAAAATGCTACCATCCTTCGATTACTTTTCCGTTCTATTATAAATTTTATATTTATTGACAAAGTCGAGGGTGTATAGATGCGTTCATTGATTGCGATGTACCAGCGTATAGGGCTGGTGCCGCTTATTATTATCGGTTTAATATTAGGCGTTTTGATTGGCTGGCTGGCACCAAATATCGGTGTTGCGCTGGGCCTATTAGGGACGCTATTTGTCGGCGCGCTAAAAGCAGTCGCGCCGATATTGGTCTTTATTTTGGTCATGGCAGCGATTAGCCAACATCGCAGTGGCAATGAGGTGTATGTCAAACCGGTACTGATTATGTATATGTTTGGCACTTTTTTGGCAGCACTGACCGCCGTTGGCGCAAGCTTCTTATTCCCAACCGAGCTGATATTGGTCAATGCCAACATTGAGCAAGTACCCCCTGCTAACCTGCAAGAAGTACTCACCAACTTGCTGATGAATTTGGTTGCCAACCCTGTGCAGGCCATCGCTGATGCCAATTATATTGGTATTTTAGCGTGGGCAATCATCATTGGTTTTGCCCTACGTCAAGCCAGCGATACCGCGCGAGCCGTGGTCAGTGATTTTTCTGATGCAATCTCGCAAGTGGTCAAATGGGTCATTGCGCTAGCGCCATTTGGTATTTTAGGCTTGGTTGCCAATACCGTCGCTGAGACAGGCTTTGCCGCCCTAGCAGGTTATGCGCGCATCTTGATGGTACTGGTCGGTTGTATGTTGTTTATTGCGCTAGTAGTCAACCCTATTATCGTCTTAGTTAAGACGGGTAAAAACCCTTTCCCACTGGTATTTACTTGTCTGCGTGAATCGGGGATTACCGCGTTTTTTACCCGTTCATCAGCCGCCAATATTCCGGTTAATATGAACCTTGCGCGTAAATTGGGTCTACACGAAGACACTTATTCAGTCACCATTCCGCTAGGTGCAACCATCAATATGGCGGGTGCGGCGATTACCATTAACGTCTTAACGCTAGCAGCAGCGCATACACTTGGTATCGAAGTAAGCTTTGCCTCAGCGCTACTACTAAGTTTGGTCGCAACGATTAGTGCTTGCGGCGCTTCTGGTGTGGCTGGTGGTTCTCTACTTTTAATTCCATTAGCTGCGAGCTTATTTAGTATTCCAAACGACATCGCCATGCAAGTGGTGGCAATTGGCTTTATCATCGGGGTGGTACAAGATTCCGCTGAAACTGCCTTAAACTCATCAACAGACGTCTTATTTACCGCTGCCGCTGATCCAAAATATGCGCGTTAGTTGTTAGTTGTTAGTTGTTAGTTATTGACGTTGGTTTTAATGAAAAACTGTCATTTTTAAAGCGGTATTTTTAATAGTATAAAGGGTCTCATTTAGAGACCCTTTTTTATGGATAATAATAAGACGTTGGCTATTTTAAATGCTCGACGTCTACTTCAATCACCGGCATCTGCATATCAAGCTGGCGCTTTAATTGGCGCAGCTGCTCAACCTCATCTAGTAACTCCAGTATCAAACCAATCGCCGGCACGCTGGCTTCAAAGTCACGGCTGAGGCGCGAGGCACGGCGTACGGTTGTCAGCTGATAACCGGTAAATTGCTGACGCTCTGGTACATCATATTCGATAATATTTTCTTCAAGCAATTCGATGACCCATTGGCGCTCTTGCCCACAGGCAGATACGAGCTCATCTAGGCTCAAGATAATGTCGGTAAATTCAGGCGAGTGTTTCATAATGATTATCCTCGTTTGCGCTTTATTTTATCGTATGGTCGTTATCTCTATTACAGGGCGATTATTCATGATTCATCACAGTTAAAAACTGATAGCACCAATCGTTAATAATAGCTGTTAATATCAGACGTTAATACCCGTCGTTAACGGCTGATATTGGTATCAGCAAACGCTTCTTTGAGCTGTTCATACGCCTTTATGGCCGCTTCGCTGCTGACATCAGGATTGACGATATTTAAGGTCAAATATAGATTGCCCGCTTGCTTCGCAGGAATACCTTTACCTTTTAGGCGTAAATTGCTACCTGATTTGCTGTTTTTAGGAATCGTCACTCCAAGCGAGCCGGCGGGAGTATTAACGGTAATTTTTTCACCGAGCGCCGCTTCCCAAGGCGCAATATTAACGGTTTGATAAACATCGGCGCCTTCAATACGGATATTATCAGCGTGACTGATTTTAATCTTTAAAAATAAATCGCCGTTTTTACCACCGCCGATACCAGCTGCCCCTTGTCCTGCTAAGCGGATTTGCTTGCCATCGGTGATGCCTTTAGGAATTTTGATTTTAAGGGTTTTATTTTCATAATCGACATTACCATTCGCCTGACGCACGGGCACATTTAACTTGATGCTATAGTCATCACCGCTATAGACCGAGGCCAAATCCACGGTAATCTCTGCATGTTGGTCTTGACCTTGACTGTCTTGCGCGCCAAAACCGCCGCCAAACTGCTCAAAGCCGCTGCTTTGTGAGCGGCCACCAGTTTGTCCACGCGAACCGCGACCAAAGGCTGAAAAGATATCATCGAAGCGAAAACCGCCATTGCCATAAGCTTGACCTTCACCAAACTGATCTTTGATGTCTTCCCAGCGAAAACCACCTTGGCCGCCAGCGCCCGCAGATTGCCCACCAAAACCGCCAAAGCCACCAGCGCCACCTGCACCGGCAAAAGGGTTGTCTAGCATGGCATCGTATTCTGCGCGCTTGTCTTTATCCCTGAGGGTTTCATAAGCATTGTTGATTTCCGCGATTTTATTATCAGCGTCTGGATCATCACTGACGTCAGGGTGATATTGGCGTACCAGCTTACGATATTTCTTTTTAATCTCAGCATCGCTGGCATCTTTTTTGACGCCCAAAATGTCATAGTAATTTTTCTCTGCCATGTTATTTTTCCTCAATATAAAAGCCTGTGAATAAGACTGCTATGCCAATATAAACGAAACGATGGACCGGTTTGTATGAGAGCGATATAACGCATATAACGTCTGGTCGTTATCATTGTTATTGTCATCTACATATCATCATAACAATAATAAACCGCCAACAATACCAACCCAAACTGTTAGACAAATAAATAGTTACCTTAAGTATAAAGGCTATATTTATAAGTAATAATGGAGATATTGTTAACAAAATTAAAGAGTGGTTAAGAGGATTGAGCAATGGTGAATCATAGATTTGCAGGCATAACAGCGCCCTTTTGACCTTAGTAGTTCTTTTACATACCTGTAAGGGTATAACAAGCTCTTTCTTGTAAAATGCCTTTATTATTTGTACTCGCAGGGAGTATGGATAACATAGGCAAGAGTATCTGTCTATCTCATCAACAAGAAATAGGTATTAAATGTCTTATTTAATCAAGTCTTTAGTCATCACTTTATCGCTGCTGATAAGTACGACCGTTTTTGCCGGCAACACCAGTTATTACGGTAGTAAGTTCCATGGCAAACGTACCGCAAGTGGCAGTATCTTCAATATGAACTCCCTCACCGCCGCGCATAAAACGCTGCCGTTTGGTACGAAGGTACAAGTGACCAACAAAAAGACAAAGCAGAGCGTGATCGTAAAAATTACCGATAGAGGGCCTTATATTAAAGGTCGTATTTTGGATTTATCGAAAGCCGCTGCTGGTCAAATAAACTGCGAACTTTGCACAACTACTATGAAAATACTGTCTTATGGAGATGGTAAATACCGTATGGAATAATGGCATAAAAAAGGGAGAGCTCAGGCTCTCCCTTTTTTTATATCGACGAGTTTTTATAGTCCCTATATTTACAGTCACTATATTAAGCGCTTAAACAATCACGCTGTCACCCTACCTTGACAATTTTTTATTGAAAACGCGCTTCCATTTCTTCTAAATTTGTCATCGCCAGCAACAGCTTTTCTTCATTGTCGCTATGCTGCTGCTGGAGCGCAGTTTGCTCATCTAACAACAGCAATAAATCAGCTTTGCGACTTTCTTCGTACAACTCAGTATTGGCAAGCTTGGTTTCTAAGATGGCCAATTTTTCATCAATTTTAGCCAAAGCTTTTTCTGTATTTTCAATCTCACGGCGTATCGGTGCGGTGAGCTTACGCTGCTCAGCGGCCAATTTGCGCTGCTCTTCTTTGCTAATCAAAGGCTGAGCGGCTTTATTACTTGCAGGTGCAGTTGACGCTTTACTATTTATTTGATCTAATTGGCTGACTGATGGTTTGGTCATTTGACTGTTTGCCAAGCCTACGTCTGTTTCACGTGAAACGGATTTCTTATTGTCTTTTTTGTTCTTTTTCTTACCGGTATTTTTGTCCGAGGCATTTTCTTGTTTGCGTTTCTCCGCTAGCCATTTACCGTAGTCACTGATATCGCCATCGAACTCGTCGATTTGGCCGTCATGCACTAAAAACAGCTCGTCGCAGACGTTGGCAATCAGCTCACGGTCATGCGATACCAGCACCACTGCCCCTTTAAACCCTTGCAGGGCGATGGTCAAAGCCTGACGCATTTGTAAGTCTAAATGGTTGGTTGGCTCATCGAGAACCAGCACGTTTGGACGCTGCCAAACGATTAATGCCAAAGTCAAACGCGCGCGCTCGCCACCAGAGAATAGCTCACTTGCTGTATCGATACGGTCGCCGCGAAAGTCAAAACTACCAAGGAACGAGCGCAGTTCGGCATCAGAGGTTTTACCTGCTAGGCGGCGCAGCATTTGCATCGGTGTCGCTGCGGCGTCTAAAGTATCCATTTGATGCTGATTAAAATAGCCAAGCTTTAAGGTGTCAGAGACGCGATAGCTGCCTGATAAAATACCAATTTCGCCAACCAAGGCTTTAATCAAGGTCGATTTACCCGCGCCATTCATTCCCAACAAACCGAGGCGGGTGTCGGGCGTTACTTGGACGTTGGCATTATGCAAAAGCGGCGTCTCGCTATAGCCGATATCAGCATTGCTCATTTCTATCAGCGGCGAGCTCATATTCGCCGGCTCATAAAAGCGGAACGAGAACGGATTGTCCGCCATCATCGGCGACAGCTCTGCCATGCGCTCAAGCTGCTTGATGCGGCTTTGCGCTTGTTTGGCTTTACTGGCCTTGGCACGGAAACGACGAATAAAGTCGTCCAAATGGGCTTTGGTCGCTTGTTGCTTCTCAAACGCTTGCTGCTGCTGCGCCATACGCTCGTGACGGGTACGGATAAACTGCTGATAATTACCCGTATAAAGGGTGATTTTTTGTTGTTCGACGTGCAAGATATGACCGACGGTGGCGTCCAAAAACGCTTGGTCGTGCGAGATAACAATCACCAAACCGGTATAAGCATTAATCCAGGTCTCAAGCCAAAGGATGGCGTCCAAATCCAAATGGTTGGTTGGCTCATCAAGGAGCATTAAATCGGCGCGGCTCATCAAGGTTTTGGCAAGGTTTAAACGCATACGCCAACCACCCGAGAACCCTTCAACGGGCAACTCATGCTGACTGGTCTTAAAACCAAGACCTGCCATGATTTGGGCCGCTTTGGTCGGCGTACGATAGCCGTCAATTTCATCAAACTGCTGATGCAATACGCCAATCTGATCGTCACTGACACTGCTTAAATCATTTAACGCCGCATTAATCTCATACCACTGCTCATCACCGCTTAGCACATAATCTATCGCCGTCTGTGTGCTCGCCCCGACTTCCTGCGCCATGTGCGCCACCTGCCAGCTATCAGGAATGCTGACTTCGCCTCTATCAAGCGTCACTTCGGTATCGCCGGTGCCCATTTGCGTCAATAATAAGGCAAACAAGGTGGATTTACCGGTGCCGTTATTGCCCGTTAGGCCAACTTTGTGGCCCGGATGGAGCTGAAAGCTTGCCCCTGCAAACAACTCACGACCATCACGGCGAACGCCAACGTCTTTAAATTCGATCATATAATTTCTTCATCTCAACAATAATATAAAACTTAAGGCAATAAAAACATACGTCTGGCATGTTTACAGGCGGCTATTATTTCAAACGCTTGGCGCATAGGCAAACGATTAAATAACTATTTTAAATTCAACCCTTTATACGGCTAAAAACCACTTGCGATCATAATGGCATGCGAACGATTAAAAGTTTTGGCATTTAAAACCGCTATTTGGCATGTAAAACTACTATATAGTTGCAAACGCTACTGTCACCCTTGACAAATCAATCAGCACCCCAATTATGTTATACTAGTAAAACACTATTGACATCATGCAGTTAGGTGTTCGAAATTGAGCCTTTGGAATTAAGTAGCAGCCGTATTGCTATTCACCAAATCGCCATGCCACAATATTTCAATGCTAAGTTATATTGCTAAAATGTTACATTACTAAATGCCTTAACAAATATAAAAAATATTACCGTAGCCTAGGCGTTATCAGCCGCTACTTATCAGTCGCCCTATCCAGTATAAATAGACGACCTCGCAGAAATAAAAAACAAATCATTTGATTTTAGCAACTGAGGTAGATATGAACGAATCAGCCAATCAATTTAATCCAAGCACAAGTCAACCAGTCGACCCAACCGCCTTAAACTTGACCGACAGCGCGGCAAAAAAAGTACGTCGCCTACGTGAAGAAGAAGGTGACAGCAATCTGATGCTGCGTGTCTATGTGACGGGCGGCGGCTGTTCAGGTTTCTCTTATGGCTTTAACTTTGCCAATGAGCTCAATGAAGATGATGCCAATTTTGATAATGACGATGTAACCTTAGTCGTCGATTCGCTAAGCTATCAGTATTTGCAAGGCTCGACCGTCGACTATACCGAGGGCTTAGAGGGCGCACGCTTTATTGTCACCAACCCAAATGCCACCACGACTTGCGGCTGCGGTTCATCGTTCTCACTTTAAGTAAGTCGAGATAATAGTTTCGTTATAGAAGTAGCCTAGTCAAGCAATACAGTCCTTTTGGATAAAACTTAGTATACAATCGTAAACTGAAAAAGTCGTTTTTGACCGATAGTCTGGTAAAAAGCGGCTTTAGTCGGTTTGCGATTGTTTTTTTATGGGAATGTGCTTAAATACCGCCTTCTTTTGAGTAGCTAGTCTAATCAATCTGTTGTATGAGTGAGCGCTTAACCTGTTTGTAAAGCTTATGCTTGCGAGCCTTTTATTAAAAGATTGTTGTGAGAAGATTTTTTATTAAAGGATTTTGCTCATAAAGAATAATCACTAAAAAATAATCCTATCTCTATCCCAAATTATTAAGGCATACCCTCATGGCGAAGTTATCACTTGACGCATTAAATGACATCGACGGCTTTATCGCCGCCGCCCTAGTAGACAGCGAATCTGGTCTTGCAATGGCCACGCTTGGTTCTGGTATTGACCTTGAGCTAGCAGCGGCTGGCAACACCGAAGTACTACGCTCTAAGCGCAAAGTAGCAGCAGCGCTAAATTTAGATGAGAACATCGAAGACATTCTTATCACTTTGAGCAAGCAGTATCACTTGCTACGTCCATTGGTACGTAATGACAACTTGTTTTTATACCTTGTACTTGACCGTCAAAAATCAAACCTTGCCATGGCGCGTCATATTCTAAAAGGTTTTGAGACTGAACTAGAATTTTCGTAAACCTGTTTATATTAAGTAATGAGTTATCTAAAGCATCTACCTGATAAGTAGATGTTTTTTTATTTTTTAGGTATTTACTTTAAGTCAATAGATTTGGTTAATAACCGCGTGGAGCAGCCACCTTTACAAGTCAAATAACCGCTATTTGAGCGCCAGTGAAGCTTACTGTATTTGTAATTGTACGTGGTTTTTGGGGCGGCTTTGGGCTAAACTGACGTGATTCTATAACCCATTTTTGCGGTTGCACAGCGATTGCGTGGCAACCGACCATAACTAATAACAACAGATGACTATTATGAGTAATTTTGCGAGCAGCTTTGTCGATTTTAAAATTCCAAACTGGTTTGATAGCAAGCATTTAAGCGGCATGCTGCGCGGTATCGAAAAAGAAGGGCTGCGGGTTAAACCTGATGGCTACTTGGCACAAACCCCACATCCAGCCAAGCTTGGCTCCAAGCTCACCCATCCATTTATCACCACCGATTACTCTGAAAGTCTGCTCGAACTTATTACTGACCCAAAGACTTCTCCAAAAGAAACGTTAACGATGCTGCGCCAATTGCATTTATTGGTTTATCAAGGTATGCCTGAAGGCGAGCTGATGTGGCCATTGTCAATGCCGTGTATGCTGTCATCAAAAGATGAAGATATTCCGCTAGCAGACTATGGCAGCTCTAATACGGGTAAGCTAAAAACCCTCTACCGTAGTGGACTTGGTATCCGTTATGGTCGCCGAATGCAGACGATTGCTGGTTTACATTATAACCTGTCATTTGGCGATGATTTATTTGCCGCATGGCAAGCGCAAACGCCAAACGCGCAAGATTTGACCCTGACAGAATTTAAAAATGACAAGTATCTGGGATTGATTCGTAACTTTAAACGTCTGACCAGTTTGGTACTGTACTTATTAGGGGCAAGCCCTAGCGTTTGTCCGTGCTTTGTGTCAGGTATCGACCATGATCTTGAGCTGCTCAATGACTCAACCTACTATAGACCGACGGCGACCAGCCTACGTATGGGCAAGCTTGGCTATACCAACAGCGTGCAAGAACATCTCGATATTCGTTATAATAATTTGCCCGAGTATATCAAAGGACTGCGCCGTGCGATTCAGACCCCGCATGCAAGCTTTGAGAAACTTGGCTTAGACGATGCCGACGGTAATCCGATACAAATCAATGACCATATTCTACAAATAGAAAATGAATACTATAGTCCGATTCGCCCCAAACAAATCGCGATGAGTGGCGAGAGCCCAACCGAAGCGCTTGAGCGCCGCGGTATCGCTTACGTTGAGTTTCGTGCTATCGACCTTGACCCTTATAGCGATATTGGCATTCGTTTATCTAGCGCCTGCTTTTTAGAAGTGATGGCATTATACTGCCTGCTCAGTGATTCGCCAGAGCTCATGCCAGCAGAAGAAGAAGCGTTGGCGGTTAATGTCGAGCGCGTGGTCAACGAAGGTCGCCGCGAAAACTTGCAAATCATTAATAATGGTGATGAGCAAACCCTTGAAAGCTGGATGCTTATGCACTTAAGCCGTATGCAGCCATTGGCAGAGCTGCTTGACGCGCATTATGGGGGTAATGAATATCGGACAGCGGTTGCCTTGATGCAAGGTAAAGCGGGGCATCCTGAGTCAACCATCTCAGCACAAGTGAACTCGGATAGTGAACGTTTGGGTAGCTTGTGGCAGCTTGGCTTTACTTTGGCGCAGCAGCATCGTGAGTCGATATTACAGCAGACGTTGAGCCCAAACACCCAAGCCAAATATGAAGTACTTGCCGAAAAATCTATCTTGCAGCAGGCAGAGCTTGAAGCTGCCGAAACCGAAGATTTTATGGAATTTTTACAACAGTACCGTTAATGGTTGATTAATTTGACCTTTTAACAGTCTACTTTTTGTTAGTTTTATCCTATATCAATGAGCACTTTATAAGAGTATTCGCCCCATGCGACAGCTGACCACTTACCGTAATCTACAAGTGTTTTTAGTAATCATGGCCGTGATCGGCATGAGCTTTGCGCTATTTTTCTTACAGCGTTATATGGGGTTTTCGCCTTGTCCGCTATGTATCTTTCAGCGCATCGGTCTGATGATTATGGGCGGCTTTGCTTTGATTGCCGCTATATTTGACCCAAAATCAAAAATCGTCCGCTTACTATTGTGGCTTGGCAGTTTGGCAGGTATTGGCTGGGCAGCAGTAGTTGCCGGTCGGCACGTATGGCTACAGCATTTGCCCGCCGACCAAGTGCCCTCATGTGGACCCGGCTTAGATTATTGGCTTGACACCCTACCGATGCAGCAAGTATTAAAAGAAGTATTTGCCGGCTCTGGTGAATGCGCGTCTATTGAGTGGACGTTTATGGGTTTGAGTATCCCTGAGCAATCTTTGATTTTATTTAGCATTTTGATATTGGTACATGTATTAATTTTATGGCGTATCGTGCGCCCTGCCCGCTAACCTGCTTCTACTACCCTTATGAGTAGCCAATAACCGTCCTGCACAATGCATGGACGGTTATTTTTTTGGCTCATATTTCAGGCGTTTTTAGCACGGTTAAAGCCATAGGGTTTAATTAACGACACGCTCTAGTCACTTTTACACTTTGATATATCCAAGGTGTTTATTTACCCTAATGGAATAACGGTAGTCTTAATTGCACTTTAAACGTATATAGCTAGTGTTTGCAAAGCCTCAGCGCGAGATTTGTTATCAAAACCATGAGGTTTATCACATAATTTAACGAAGTTAGGGTCGCAAGCGCTGCCTGTTGGCGCTAAGATTGTCCCTTACAATTTCTTTAACTTTTACCAAGACTTTAATTAGTTATCCTACTGACAAGGCTTAAACCCACTATTAAAAAATGTTTTTTGGTAACATTATGATTACTATCTTACCCTATTCCTCCGCTGCAATTACCGCTATGAGACGCTGTACGCGCTCCTTGCTAGCGCTGCCGCTCTGTTTGCTACTCACGAGCTGTGATAGCGCCTCATCTTCTACGACTGCCAATAACACAACAACGCAAGGTGCTCAGACTACTAATACGGTGGCACTTGCTGACTTGCAGGATATTGATGTTCAAAACAATCTGACCGACGCTGCAGTGAATGAGACAAATAATGCAGAAGGCCAATCACTGATAGCAGCGGCAAACTCAAGTGATAACAGTCGCCGCGCGCCGATGATTTCGGCCGCCAATAGCGACAGCAGCTTGCAAGCCACTTTGATGGGCGATTATGGCGGTGTGGTACCGTGCGCTTCTTGCGATAATATCGAGATTACCTTAAATTTGTTCGCTGATGGCTCTGTACTAAAAACCAGTGTTTTTAATGATGCAGCGCCGACCGTTCCGCCTTTGTTAGAATCAGGGGTTTATCGCCAAGATGACGATAAAATCACCATCGTTTATGAGAGAAAAAACATCGAAACCTATAAAATCAGTGACAACCACTTGATTATGATGGACGCTGATGCCAATCTTAACGATGACTACACCCTTTCTCGTAAATAAATAACTGCCTACCTCAGCCAAATTGAGAGTCCACACAACGCCTACCGACTAGGCGTTTTTTATTGGTCATCTTATGGTGTTTACTTTACAATGAGGCTTTGATTATTGAGCTACCTACCGAACTGCCAGCTCAATAATCACCGTTGGCTGACATTCAAGCTCAATCTCCTTTTTTCAAGCGTGTACGGAACGTCTATGCATATTCATATTCTTGGTATTTGCGGTACTTTTATGGGCTCGCTGGCGTTACTGGCGCGCAGCCTTGGGCATACAGTCACAGGCTCAGACGCCAATGTCTATCCGCCGATGTCCACCCAACTTGAAAATGCGGGCGTGACCATTGCCGAAGGTTATTTGGTCGAACATTTGCAGCCAGCGCCTGATTTGGTAGTGGTTGGGAACGCTATGAAGCGTGGCATGGATGTTATCGAATATATGCTCGATAGCGGTCTGCGCTACACCTCAGGGCCGCAGTTCTTATCCGAGCAAGTGCTGCAATCGCGCCATGTCATTGCCGTGGCAGGTACGCATGGTAAAACCACCACGACCACCATGCTGGCGTGGATATTACATTATGCCGGTATTGATACAGGATTTTTGATTGGCGGCGTGCCCTTGGTTAATACTAGTGATGAACACCTGCAACAAGTCTTTGCCCATAGCAGCTATTTGGGTGCTAAAAAAGTCGCTGATGGCAGTGGAGGAAAAACCGGCTACTTCGTTATTGAGGCCGATGAATACGATTCAGCGTTTTTTGATAAACGCTCAAAGTTCGTCCATTATCGCCCGCGTACCGCTATTTTAAACAATCTTGAATTTGACCATGCCGATATCTTCGCTGACCTAAACGCCATCCAAACCCAGTTTCACCATATGGTGCGCATGATTCCAAGTAGCGGCAAAATCATCATGCCAGCGGCGACCATTAGCTTAGAGGAGACTTTAGCAAAAGGTGTTTGGACGCCAGTTTGGCGGACGGCGGTTATTGATAAACAGTCAGTTGATTATAAAAAAGACGAGCAGAATTTACAGCACACTAACGACTGGCAAGCCGAACTTATCAGCGCTGATGGCGGTCAATTTAGCGTCAGCTTTGCAGGGAACGATGAGCATACAGCGATCGTCGATTGGTCGATGAGCGGTATTCATAACGTCAATAATGCGCTAGTTGCGGTTGCCGCCGCTTATAATGTTGGTGTCGATATTAAAACCGCCTGCGCAGCATTATCCGCTTTCGCTGGTATCAAACGTCGTATGGAGCTGATTGGCGATGTCAACGACATCTTGGTATTTGATGATTTCGCCCATCATCCGACCGCTATTACGACTACCTTAGATGGCGCTAAAAAGAAACTGGCAGACAGACGGATTTGGGCGATTATCGAGCCGCGCAGCAACACCATGAAAATGGGCATTCACCAAGACAGCTTGGCTGAATCCGCCGCCCTCGCCGACCATACTTTATGGTATGAACCAACCGGACTTGAATGGGGCCTAAAAGACGTCGTTGATAATGCCAAAGCTAACAAGCCCAATATCGCAAGCCAGCAAGTATTGTCTAGTACCGAGGCGATTATTAGGTATATTATTAATAACGCTCAAGCGGGCGATGCGATTGTCATTATGTCGAATGGCGGCTTTGAAGGGATTCACCAGCGTCTATTGACCGCGCTGCGCAATAAATAAATCTCCACTTATATAGCAAGCGTATTAAAGACTGATTGTTTCTAAAAGCATAGTTCGTTAAACGAGCTATGCTTTTTTTATAGCTAGTTTCCTTCCTATAGATAGCTCCTTCAACGTTTATAAGTCCATATAATTATTTGAATAATTTACACATGATAGTAATCAACACTTTGTTACGTTAGCGACTTTACTACCTTTTTAACCTGCCGTTTACCTATTTCATCTGCTTGATAGCAAATATGGCTTTTTTCTCACATAGCCCGTACACAGATAACATTTCGTCGTTACTTTTTATAGTGGCTAATGATTACAATGAGTTCATCAAATAAGTAACAGATTATAAATAACCATATAAATTAAAAACATTAGGAGAATAACAATGAGCTTTATTTGGATGATTATCGTAGGTTTGGTCGCAGGTTTATTGGCACGCGCTATTAAACCGGGCAACGACCCGATGGGTTGGATTATGACCATCGTATTGGGTATCGTTGGTGCGATGCTTGGTGGTTTTGTCGCAGGTTTAATCGGTATCAATGCTGATGGCGGCTTTACCGGACTTATCTTCTCAGTAATCGGTGCGATTATCTTACTGTTTATCTATGAGATGATTATGAACAAACGCCGCGTATAACAAGCGCAAGCCATTACTCGTATTAAATTAGAGCATATGAAAAAGGTCTTACCCAGGGTAAGACCTTTTTTAATGACTGCATTTTCTATCTGAATTATTAATAGTCAGTTTTTCTTATGTTATTCCTTAAGCATAAAACACCTTATGTATTGATATGCATTACTTTTGCCCCCATTTATCTTATAATATCAGACCTATTTTATCTTTATCATTGAGGTGAGCCTTATGGCGTTACTCCCTATTTTAAGCTATCCTGACCCGCGCTTACGCACGATTGCTAAGCCTGTCAAGGAAGTTACGGCTGAAATCAAAACCTTAATCGCCGATATGATTGAGACGATGTATGATGCCCAAGGTATTGGTTTGGCGGCAAGCCAAGTCGACCGTCATATTCAGCTTATCGTCATGGATTTATCGGAAGATAAAGACAGCCCAAGGGTATTTATCAACCCGAAAGTCACGCCATTGGTAGAAGAAAAGCAGCCGTACGAAGAGGGCTGTTTGTCGGTGCCTGAAGTCTATGATAAGGTTGAACGTCCAACCAAAGTACGTATCGAGGCCTTGGATGAAAATGGCAATAAAATTGATGAAGAAGTCGAAGGCTTACTTGCCGTCTGTATCCAACATGAAATGGATCATTTAAATGGCGTCATCTTCGTCGATTATTTATCGCGTCTTAAACAAACGCGGGCGCGTGATAAAGTGCGTAAAGTCCTTAAAATACGCGAAAAACAGGGCGAGCAAATCGCGGATAAACAGCCACAAACGACCAACTCTTAATACATTTATATTTTAAGCCACGTTTGTTGTCCTATCATTATCGTTAAAAATAATGACTTTATGATGATAAGATTGGCTTTTATATTCTAACATTTTTATTCTCTGCTATTTTTATTCTCCGACATTCACTGTCTTCATTAAAGGTTTCCCCACCATGACCATGATCAAAATTGACCAATATTTTGACCCTGCCGGCTGGCAGAAATTTACCAAAGCTGCCGAAGGTCGCGAAACCCCGTTTTTGGTGGTCGACTTAAGCCGCATTAAAACAAAATATGCGGAAATGGTTGGGTTTTTTCCAAAGGCAAAAATCCATTATGCTATGAAGGCAAGCCCTGCGGTTGAAGTCATTAACTTATTGGCTGAGCTTGGGTCAAACTTTGACTGTGCGTCTATCTATGAGCTGGATCGGGTGCTTGATTGCGGCGTTGAGCCATCGCGTATCTCTTATGGCAACACCATTAAAAAAGCGCAGCATGTCAAATATGCCTTTGAAAAAGGTATTGATTTGTATGCAACCGATTCTGAAGCGGATTTAAAAAATATCGCTAAGCACGCGCCTGGTTCAAAAGTATTTGTGCGTATCTTAGTACAAGGCTCTGCAACCGCTGAATGGCCGCTATCACGTAAATTTGGTTGCCATCCAAATATGGCAATTGACCTGTTGATTCAAGCGCGCGAATTGGGCTTGGTGCCGTATGGTATCTCGTTCCACGTCGGTAGCCAGCAAAAAGACGTGGCTGCTTGGGATGATGCGCTCGCCAAGGTCAAATATATGTTCGACTGGATGAAAAATGAGGAAGGTATTAAGCTGCAAATGATTAATTTGGGCGGCGGCTTTCCGGCAAACTATATCAGCGAAGTCAATCCGGTCAAAGTCTATGCAGAAGAGATTACCAGTTATTTGACTGATGACTACAATGAAGATGAGATGCCAGAGATTATCCTTGAGCCTGGTCGTTCATTGGTTGGCGGCTCGGGTGTCTTGGTCAGCGATGTGGTGCTGATTTCGCGTAAATCAGATACGGATTTGACCCGCTGGGTATATACCGATGTGGGCTTATTCCAAGGCTTAATCGAGACTCTAGGCGAAGCGATCAAGTATCCTGTCTATACGCCTAAAATGGAAACCTCAACCAGCGAAGGCACGGTTGTATTGGCAGGGCCAACGTGTGACTCAACCGACATCATGTATGAAGAAGCGGGTTATCAGTTGCCAGAAGAGCTAGAGATTGGCGATAAAATCTTTTGGTTAACCACGGGTGCTTATACCAACTCGTATTCGTCGGTCGAGTTCAATGGTTTTCCGCCATTAGAGGTGGTTTATATTGATTAATTTTTAACCAATTAATATCAATAACAGTAACAGTAACAAAGCGCGGTACTGCTTATCACAGTGCCGCGCTTTGTTATTTTTGCTTCGCGACAACATTAATAATCAGCTACTGTACCAATAATGAAATAGGTACGCTATTACTGCTATTTAACGTCCTATTACTGGCATAACCTGAGCTTTGGCTTTGATTGTTTTGTGAGATTTGTCCAATATTGACCCACTGCCCACGTGGGACGACAATGGTGCTATTCAATATTTGCCCTTGCACGCTATTATTATAGCCATAGCGATTATAAGAAGGATTAGCGCGCACGAGCTGTTCTTCTACTTGGGATAATGTTACTTCGACCTGCCCGTTCGGTAGTAGCCTTGGCATCACCGTAATCCCTTGCGTCGTCGGCAATAATACTTGCTGCTGAATAATAATTTGCCCCGCTAGACGTTTATAGGTCGGATAGCTATTGGCAATATAGCTTTGGTTTAATGAGTAAAGCATGCCGGTGCTGATGCTTGCTGCACTGCCAGACAAGGTTTGTACTTGATATAAATTATTACTTTGTTGTTGGCTATTACTTTGGTTGATTACGCCAGTACCTTGAATACCGTGATTACTAATAACAACCCGACCTTGCTGGATATTACCTTGGGATTGCCGACTATTACCGACACGCACAGCAACGGTCAACGCCTGCGGTTGACCGTCAATCTGACTAAGTAACTGCTGTACTTTTTGATAATTAGCAGCCGTGGTATGTAATACGAGCTTATCTTGATAAGTCGACACCGTACCGCCATCGCGACTGCTACTTAACTCTTGACGCACCGCTGGTAATAAGCGCTCGCCACCATAGGTATGAATCACATAAGTTTGATAAGCGGCCGCTTGTACGACGATTGGCAATACCGTTAAACTTAAGGTAAATGCTATCAGACACGTATAACTTATGATTTTGGTAGCTTTTATCATAGCCAGCGTACGACTAAAATAGGCTATTAGATGTTCGCTAAACTTATTCATGTCTGACTCCTAGCAGTCATTCTGCTTTATCAATCAATAACCGCTACCAAACCATCAATGAGAAACCTTAATATTTTAGGCTTTAGTCATTTAAGCCTAAAACATCCTGCATGTTATATTGTCCAACTTCTTGCTTAATCACCCAAGTTGCCGCACGTACCGCACCAGCGGCAAAGGTCATGCGCGCTCGGGCACGATGGGTAATTTCAACCACTTCACCATCGGCGATAAACATTACGGTATGATCACCGATGATTTCACCGCCGCGTATCGCATGAATGCCAATACTACCAGCTTCGCGCTCACCTGTTTGCCCTTCGCGGCCATAAATGGCAACGTCTTTTAAGTTCTGTCCGCGCGCTTCTGCAACCGCCTCTGCCATCATATAAGCCGTGCCCGATGGTGCGTCGATTTTGTGTTTATGATGGGCTTCGATAACTTCTACATCGGCATCATTGCCAAAGGCTTTTGCGGCCATAGCGAGCAGCTTTAAGGACAAATTAACGCCCGTTGAATAATTACCCGCATAGACGATAGCGATTTGCTTACTGGCTTCTTTTAATACTTGCTCTTGTTGCTCATTAAAACCTGTGGTGCCAATCACCATCGCAACTTTATTCGCAGCGCAGATTTGCATATTTTGTTCGGTAGCATCAGGCAAGCTAAAATCAATCAGCACATCAATGTCATTAATAACGGCTTTTAAATCATCGACAATCTGTACCTCTAGGCGACCAATCGCTGCAACTTCGCCAGCATCGGCGCCGACAAGGCTTGAGCCTTGACGCTCAATCGCGGCATTTAGCGTGGTTTGTGGGTTGTCCTGTACGGCTTCAATTAACATACGTCCCATACGTCCGCCAGCACCGATGACACCAACGTTAATAGTTTGCTCTTCTGTTTGTTGACTCATATCTTGTCCTAAATGTTTTATTTTCGATAGATTGGTTATTAAATTTATGAGGATAAGTTTAGCAAATATAATGGTTAAATGGTTTTTTATAGCATCACCAAAAAGGCCTATTGTTTCACGTGAAACAATAGGCCTTATAATGACTTAAACAGTAGGGCTTAGCTATCAATCAAACAAATCACCAATCTTTTTAAAGAATGACTTTTTATGGGGTGACTGCTGATGCTTGCTGTCACCATCAAGCGTATCTTGGAATTGACGTAACAAGTCTTTTTGCTCGCGCGTTAGATTCACTGGCGTCTCGATGACCACACGGCAAATCAAATCGCCTTTCATCGTCGTACGTACTGGCGTCACGCCTTTACCGCGCACACGCAGCAATTTGCCACTTTGCGTCCCTTCAGCGACCTTGATTTTGACTTTACCATCTAAGGTTGGGATTTCTACTTCTTTACCGAGTGCCGCATCAGTAATGCTCACTGGCACGTCCATATAGAGGTCAGCGCCTTGACGGTTAAAGACGTCGTGCGGTTTCACACGTACTTCAACGTATAAGTCACCGTTTTGTACGCCAGCGCCGCCCGCTTCGCCTTCACCTGCTAGGCGGACACGGTCACCATCGTCAACGCCCGCTGGGATAGACACTTCAAGCGTGCGCGATTTATCTTTTACGCCGCTGCCATGACAGTCAGAGCAAGGGTTTTTAATCTGTTTACCAGAGCCGCCACACTGCGGACACGTCTGCTGCACGGCAAAAAAGCCTTGCTGCATACGCACTTGACCTTGACCATGACACATCTGACAAGTGACCACATCAGAAGCGTCTTTTGCGCCTTTACCATCGCAGGTATCGCACGGCGCAGGTGCCGTAAAGCTGATTTCTTTTTTACAGCCGCGTACTGCTTCTTCTAAGGTTAACTCAATGACATAACGTAAGTCTGAACCGCGGCGTGAACGGCTACCGCCGCCGCGTGATTGACCAAAAATGTCGCCAAAGTTGCCAAAAATGTCGCCAAAGATATCTTGGAAATTGCCACCGCCGCCAAAACCGCCACCGCCCATGCCGTTTTCAAACGCTGCGTGTCCCATGCGATCATAAGCTGAGCGCTTGTCTTCATCGCTCAATACTTCATACGCCATCGACGCTTCTTTAAATTTGTCTTCAGCATCAGGATCATCAGAATTGCGGTCAGGATGGTATTTCATGGCCAGCTTGCGGTAGGCTCGCTTAATTTCCTTGCTGTCAGCGGTCTTACTGACACCTAATACTTCATAAAAATCGCGCTTACTCATGGGCTCTCCTATCGTCTTTACAGTCCACCGATCGGCCGATTCATCAACCCAAGTTAATCTTCACCTTTGCACTGCACGCACCTACTTACAGGTTTCACATGAAACGTGGTGAATAGGTAGCAAAAAGAGGATAACTTATGAATCTTACGAGCGAATACGGCGGGATGCTGCTTAGCCAAATCAATTATTAAAAGTTTGCGCTATTTATGGAGATGATGGCGGGATTTATCAAGCACTGAGGCGTCTAAATTATAAATTATGAGGCTGTAGATGCCCTAAAAAAGGATTTATTAAGAATTGCACAAAGGTTTCCATACCTTTATAAGGCGTAGGCGTGCTAATATTTAGCGCGATATTGATATATATATAAATACTGTTTTTAATTTTTTAACCATTAGGTTTGCGCTAAGGTCGTATTTTTATGAAAAAGCTGATTGTTTTGTTGATTGTCATTGCCGTCGCTATCTATGGCGGTTCGCCTTATTACAGCGCTTATCAGCTTAAAAATGCCTACGATGCCAAAGATGGTGCAACGATCGCAGCGGCGATTGATTATGAGCAGGTGCGACCCAGTATTCAAAATCAGCTGACCAGCCAATTTGCAGTGACCATGACCAAATATCCATTGGTCGCCGAACTTGGCGGCGCGCCATTAACCGAAGCGGCCAACGGCTTTATTATCCAAGCGGTCGATGGCGCTATTACCGCGCAAAATATTGAAAAACTGATTAACACCCAAGGTCAAGCCAATACCGCGACCAAGGAGCTTGCCGCAGCATGGGCGATAGCCAGTAATCAAGTTGATTTAAAAAACCTGATTCAAAATCTAATCATTCAGCGCGGTGACGTCAATGCCGTAGTCAAAAACCAGATGCAGCAAATCATGCAAAAACAAGCGGCCGAGCTTGAGCAACAAGCGGCGCAAGGTACGGATAGTGACAAGCCAAAACTGGCTTATTGCGGGATTAACTGCTTTACCATTAGCGGTCAGGTGAAAGGTTATCCGCTGACTATTGAGATGCAGCGCGAAGGTTTGATAAATTGGAAAATCGTTGATATTGTTTTACCGCAATAGCTGTTACTACAATAGCTGTCACTGAGATAGACTGATAAAATCGATCATTAAGCACCATTAAAAACTGCCCTATGGACATCGCTCATAGGGCAGTTTTTAATGGTTACTTTCTATGTTATAGATTTTTTAATAATCAGAGCTATTAATAAACAAACTTCTTAATCATTTATTCTACACCCAAGAACTCTAAAAACTCTGGGGTCTCAAAGCTGGCTTGATAAAGGACACCGTCTTCGCGGTAAATAGCCGGCGTTGCCATGACCGCAAGCCCTGCTGATTTTTCACGGTTAGGCGTTACATAATCGGCTTTACAGCTGGCTGGTGCCGGCGTCATTTTACCTTGTAGCATTGCTTTATCAAAAGCTGTGCGGCGGCTGTCCTCACTGCCCTGACACCAGATAGCGCGCATTTGCTCAGGCGACTCTTCATAGATTGGATAACCGATGGTTTTTACCGTCACGCCTTTGGCATTGAGCATGGGTAGCTGCTGATGGAGACGGCGACAATAAGGACAATTGACGTCATTAGCGACATAAATAACCGCTTTCTCAGGGCTAGTCGCAGGATAAGTAATCAGTTGGCTGTGGTCTAAGGTTGCAAATACCGACTGATTTTTAAGGCGCTCAAAGTTGCTATCAAGCCCGATAAACTGACCGTTTTCAATCACTGATATCTCACCATCGGTGATATATTGCCCATCGTCTGATAATAGAAATGGCATACCTTCTAGCGTCGCACCCCAAATGACTCCCGGCACGGCGGTATAAAAGAACGGCGTTTTAGTACTCATGTTTTTAAGCGCGCCCATATTTGCCAATAGGTCAGATTTTAGGCTGGCACTGACGGGCTTGCCCACTTGCAAGCTGCTGCTACGCGCTGGTGTTTCTGTGACGACGCGTTTGCTTGGATTCTTTTGTAGCTCGCCTTGGATGACATATTTGCCTTCTTTGGTGATATGCAGCGGCGGCTGGCCTACCAAATTCACTTGATACATATTGGGTAATTTAGAGGGCATAATAGAAGTGATTTGCGTTTTGATACCAGCTTGGCTCAGCAGTTGGCGTAATTGACTATCGACAGCTTTGCTCACACTGCTAGTCGCTTGCGTACTTTGTATACTCGCACTATTCTGCGGCGCTTGGTTGACATTATTTTTGATAGTGTCAGTGGCGCTTTGCTGCGCACAAGCGGTGGTGGTCAATAATATGACACTGATTAAGCTGGCGGATTTTAACAGAGAGAATTTCACAGAAGACTGTCCTATTGATTTTTAATAGCAATACTTTAAAAATGCTCATTATTAATAAAGCTGACTATATTATGTAAAAATATAGATTAAAAAAAAGATAGGCAGACTTTAGCACAAGGGCAGTTTTTGCAAAGGTATTAGGGCTTAATTTTGCAAAACTGCTACTTAGCTTTAAGAGATAGGCAACACAGACAGTAGCCAGGGAATATAACGGTAAACAGTGGACATTAAAAAAGCAGCGCACTTTTTCATGGCTGCTTTTTTTGCAGAAAATTTTGATGACTGTTTAAGATGCAGCAGAGCCTAATTTTAGAATTTAGCCACTTCTTCCGGCGTTAAGAAACGACTGTCGCCTTTATCCAAACCGTCTAAGGTGATATGACCAATACTAGCGCGATGCAGCTCGGTGACTCGATTACCAAAATAGCCCATCATACGTTTTACTTGATGGTATTTACCTTGCTCCAAGGTCAAGCGTGCATGGGTTTCGTCGATAAACTCAAGGGTAGCAGGCTTGGTTTCTTCGTGGTCGCCTTCTAAGAGGATACCTTCAGCCACTTCTTTGACGGCATTGGCTTGCGCGTCGCTGTCCATGGGACTTGCTAATGTGAGCTCGTATATTTTGGCATGCTCATGTTTAGGGCTGGTCACACGGTGTAACCAGCTGCCATCGTCACTGATAAGTAGGGCGCCCGTGGTATCGACATCGAGGCGTCCTGCAATACGCAAGCTGCCAAGCTCAGGTACAGCGATTAGCTCGGTGACGATAGGATATTCTTTGGCTTTTAAAGAGCATTCAAAACCTTCAGGTTTATGAAGCAAGATATAGCGATTGCCAGTCGCAACCGACAATGGCTCGCCTGCCCACATCACTTCATCATTGACGATATCGACGTGTAACCCCGGGTCTTTGACCACAGTATCATTTACCGTCACTTCACCGGCGTGCAGAATCTTTTTTGATTCTTTGCGCGACAGCTCAGTGGCTTTACTTATAAATTTATCTAGACGCATACGCTTGACTACCATTCGTTTTATACTACCAACTTCGTATTAAAAGCCAACCATACAAGCACGGCTCTCGCGCTTGTCCGCTGTCTTAAACAGTGAGAAGTGGTACTATAATAAAAAATTAAATGAACACTGCGCCCAATACGGCAGGCAGTGAAAGTTAAGTAAGTTTACCATATCCAACTTAGACCTGATGAAATATGAGTTATCAAACGCTAAAACATGCGGTCAGCGCGCGCTTAGACATTAAAAAGTCTGAGTTTATTGCCTACGCCTATCCTGTGACCTCGCGCGAGCAAGCAATGTTTCACGTGGAACAGCTACGCGTAAAGTATGCCGATGCGCGTCACCACTGTTGGGCGTATATCATTGGCGACCCTAATAACACCACCAGCGCAGGCTTTGACGACGATGGCGAGCCTAATGGCACCGCAGGACGACCGATATTAAACGTCTTACAGCATAAATCTATCGGCAATGTGATTATCATCGTCGTGCGTTATTTTGGCGGTATCAAACTCGGTGCAGGCGGTCTCACCCGCGCCTATGCAGGTTCTGCGCAGGCGGCCGTCGATGAAATGGTACTGCTCCCGTACGTGCCGATGGCGCAAGTGCAAATAATCGCTGAGTTTGCCACCGAAGCACAGTGCCGCTACGTGGTTGAGGACTTGGGCGGGCATATTGATGATGTGACTTATAGTAAGCAAGTGACCTTGACCGTAACGCTTGCTGAAGCAGATATCGATCACTTAAAAGAGCGGCTGGCGATGGATGGGCGTGTCTTAGAGTCGCCATAATTGATAAGTATGTATGTAGAGCCATTTTTCTTAGTTCTTCTTAGTGGTAGTTCTAGATGAATTGCTTTGAGTGACCATACGTTCACTGAGCGTTCACTGAAAAGCATTGGTTTTAGCAACCGCCGTCGGTATGATAAGGCATTGATTGTTAAAGACGATTTTAACGATATTTTTAACGTCCATTAAATAAGAAACCTTTATGCCAACATCGAAACCACATAAAACCTTTACCCCCGCCCCTTTTAAACCGCCATTTTGGTTAAGCAATCCACATCTACAAAGCATTTTACCCAAATTTTTTGCCCCTAAAACGCCAACTTATCGCCGCGTGGTCGAAAAAGACTCGCTGGATGAAAGTGATATTGCCTATGACTTTTATGATGCTCATCCTATAGACGCGCAGTCTATAAACTCAGCAGAAAATGGCGAAATTGAGCAAACCCCATTAATCGTATTGTTTCACGGTATGGAAGGCAGTAGCGACAGTCATTATGCGCGCGCGTTGGCCTATCAGATGCATGCGCAAGGCTGGCACTTCGTCGTCGCCCACTTTCGTAGCTGCGGCGGTATTCCGGCGAGCGGTCGCGTCTTTTATAACGCCGGTGACACCGGCGAGCTGCATCATATGCTTGAGAACTTGCGCAAAAACTTTGCCCATATCTATGCGGTAGGTGTGTCCTTAGGCGGCAATGCACTGGCAAAATATATGGGCGAATATGGCGACAAAGCGCTATGTGACGGCGCAGCGGTGATTTCAGCGCCTGTCGATATGTCGTCGGCGGCGCTTAGTATGCACAGCTTTTTGAGTCACCGTATTTATACGCCGTATCTGCTGAATCCCATTATCAAAAAAGCCTTGGCGAATGACATCACCAAAGATGAGATTGACTCTATCAAAGCCGTCAATCGTATCAGTGACTTTGATGATATCTTTACCGCTCCGCGTCATGGCTACCGCTCTAATAACCATTATTATCACGCTTCATCGGCGCTGCCTTATTTGATAAAAGTAACCAAACCTTTATTATTAATCAGCGCTAAAGACGACCCTTTCCTTGGGTTTACTGCCACGCCAAACGACGTCTCCGATACTGTCACACTTTTAGAAACTGAGCATGGCGGGCACGTGGGCTTTATTCGTTATAACGTCGATAAAGACAAATCGACGCATCTTTATAAACAATCAAGATTTGATATCAACTGGTTGCCCGAAACGGTCAGCGCTTATTTTAAGTCTATTGGCGTGCCGTTTAACCATTGATAATGACATTTGCCACTCTGCCAAACTTTACTTTTTTTACTTAACCTCCACCTCTTTGAGATTGCGCCATGTATCCATTTATTCGTTATACCAGCACCATCGCTCGCGCCGCACTACAAGTAAAAAAGGGCAATACCTTAACGTTTAAAGATACCAGCGAGATTAGCTTTCGCTGTCGTCTGACCGATATTGATAATTTCTTGGAGATGAATATCAACTGGTTGCCCGAAACGGTCAGCGCTTATTTTAAGTCTATTGGCGTGCCGTTTAACCATTGATAATGACATTTGCCACTCTGCCAAACTTTACTTTTTTTACTTAACCTCCACCTCTTTGAGATTGCGCCATGTATCCATTTATTCGTTATACCAGCACCATCGCTCGCGCCGCACTACAAGTAAAAAAGGGCAATACCTTAACGTTTAAAGATACCAGCGAGATTAGCTTTCGCTGTCGTCTGACCGATATTGATAATTTCTTGGAGATGAATAATGGCCGCGTCCTGACCCTCTTTGATATGGGACGTACCGATTTTGCGGTACGGAGCGGCCTTGGTACACAGCTCTTAAAGCAGCGTTGGGGTTTGGTGGTCGCTGGCAGTACCATCCAATATCGCAAACGCATTCGCGCCTTTGATAAAGTCACCATGAAAACTCGTATCGTCGGCTTCGATGAGCGCTGGATCTATATCGAGCAGTCGATGTGGGTCAAAGGCAAGCCTTGCTCCTCTGCTCTACTGCGCACCGGCGTCACCGAAGGCGGCAAAGTGATCGAAACCTCGCGTGTCTTAGCGGCGTTAGATCAAGCAGATTGGGAGCTACCGCCGAGCGGCTATGTGGCAGAATGGATTATCAGTGATGCCGACCGTCCGTGGCCGCCAGTGGGTTAGGATACGATTGTTCGATAAGCGCCTTACGGTCATCAGTGGTGATGACGTGGTTGGGTTATTGATGAATACCAAAGGGTTTTTGCAGTTGAATTAAGCAGTGAGTAAGTTTAAAGAAATGGGTCAGTTTTTTCGGTCATCGCCTTGATGATTTAAAAAGCTGACCTTTTTTTATCAATTAGTGAGTACTAATCTTAAAAAACATTGGTTTCATAATAAAAATCCACTACTTTTATTGCATAACTAAATACACATTCTCTAACACGCGTATCCCTCAGCTTTGTTAAAGTAAGTCATGCAAATTTTCTCATAACATAACAAGGACGCCCGTCATGACCTTACTAAATACCTTTGATTTAACCTACCCTATCGTACAAGCACCGATGGCAGGAGCAACCACGCCTGAGCTGGCAGCGACAGTAAGTAATTTTGGTGGACTGGGGTCATTGGGAGGCGGAACGACGGCGCCAACGGTTTTAAATGAGCACATTAATATCCTTAGATCGCTCACCGACCGCCCTTTTATGATCAATCTAATGGTGTTATCTGAGCATGATTCTACTACTTTGGATAGCAAAATCCCTACTTGGTTAAACGAGTATTATAAAAAAAACAACATAGACATGGCGTTACCTGAACGTCCCGCATTTAATTTTTCTGAGCAGCTACAAGTGCTGTATGACAATCCAGTGCCTGTCGCTAGCTTCACCTTTGGTATTATCAGCGCCGAGCAGGTGCAGGGCTTAAAGGATTTGGGCACACGCGTCATCGGTACTGCCAATCATCCGTTGGAAGCGAAAGCATGGGCAGATATTGGTGTCGATGCGGTCTGTATTCAGGGCTCAGAAGCTGGCGGTCATCGCGGTGGTTGGTTGCCACAAAGCGCAAACGATCCATTGGGTTTACTGACGCTGATTAGTCAAACGCGTGCTTGCACCGATATTCCTTTGATTGCAGCGGGCGGTATTATGACGGGGCAAGCGATTAAAGCGGTGCAAACGGCTGGTGCTGAGCTGGCGCAAATAGGCACGGCGTTTTTGACTACCGATACTTGCGGTATTAATGATACGTATAAACAAGCGCTACTTGATGCCAGTCTGGGTAAGCGCAGTTCGGAGACGCGATTAACGCGGCTGTTTTCAGGTAAGCAAGCACGCGGATTGTTAAATGACTATTTGCGCGATTTTGGTCAATTTGAGAGCGCGCATGAGTTACCGCCTTACCCACAATTAAATGCCATGACCAAAAACTTGCGTGCTCATGCAAAAAATAACCTCAATGCTGAACATCAGTCTTTATGGGCAGGACAAGGGGTCGCGTTGGTCAGACAAGAAAGTACGCTTGAATTGCTCGAGCGACTTGTCAAAGATTTATAATCTTAAACGACTTCATTAAAACCTTATAGACAATAAAAGAAACATCAGAGCATCTGGTGTTTCTTTTATTGTCTATAAGATAAATACTTTTAACCAATCCCTAACGCTGTGCGTCTACTATACTTCTAAACGCTTTGTAATCGTCTGCCGTTTGTTCTACCGCCTCGATCATCGGTACATGACCAATCTCTGGCATCATAATGACCTGCGCTTGCGGGATGATTTTTTTTATGAGATTGACCGTTTCAGGTTTGATGATCTGATCTTTATCACCCCAAACGACGAGCGTCGGAATGTTATATTGGGCGATGATTTTGGCGCGCTCTTCGACATTATCGGTGACGATTTGCTCCAATATTTTGGCGTCCAGCTCTTTATTTTTGATACGTTCTTGGGCAAACACCGCTTTGACCGATTTTGGCAAATATGGCGGCTTATACATGACAAAATCATACATTTTGTAGAAATCTTCATTGCTATTAATCAACAGCGGATTGTTCTCTAACGTCGCGCCTTCTAACGATTTAGGAATACCAGCTGACCAAAAACCTGCGCTATCGACGAGCCATAAACTTTTGACGTCTTGAGGATATTTTGCTGCGTAAGCTACACTGATAGCGCCGCCCATCGAGTTGCCGCCGATATGAATATTGGACGCCAACCCTTTGGCTTGCAGCAACTCATGCAAGCGCGTCGCTTGCGCCTCCGAGCGATAATCAGCACTCACGGGTTTGCTCGACTCACCAAAACCAAGCAAATCAGGAATGATGAGATGATAACCTTCTAACTGACGCGCGATACGGGTAAAGTTGTCTTTATTACCGCCAAAGCCATGAATGAGTAATAACGGCTCGCCAGCGACATTGCCGTTTTCGGCATAGACCATCTTATCGCCAGAGGCCAATGTCAGCGCTTTGATTTCTAAATCAGATTTGTTACGCTCATATTGGATAATCTTTTGCGTGGTATTGACCGCTAATTGATTGGGCGCGGTGGTACAACCGACCATAGAAAGACTAAAAACCGCGGCAAGGCACAGGCGTTTTAAGAGCATCGAAACATCCTTGTTATAGTTGGTAGATAGAGATAAAAAAGTTAAAATCGCAATCTTAGCATAAGAGTATTAATAACTAGCTTACTGGGTCAACAACTTATCACTATTTATCATCGTTTAATTTTAATACTACTATCACCTATCAATACATTATATAAAAAAACGTTACCAGTCTAACCAAGATAGCACAGACAAGGTCATCTATAATGAGGGTTTTTATGTCATAAAATATAGCCAATTTGGATGGCGCAAAAGGATAAACATTGAGTAAGACAACTACCTCCACTGCTAAAAGCCGTGACCTCACCCAAGGGTCGATTGCCAAAACCATGCTGCTATTTGCCTTGCCAACCCTTGGCTCATCAGCCTTGCAGTCGTTGAACGGCTCGATTAATGCCGTCTGGGTAGGTCGGTTTTTAGGGGAAGAAGCGCTGGCGGCGACGGCAAACGGCAATATATTGATGTTTATTCTCATCTCCTTCGTTTTCGGTTTTGGTATGGCGGCGACTATTTTGATTGGTCAAGCTATGGGGCGCCGTAACGACACGACGGTGAAAAGAACCATGGGCACGGCGCTGGGTAGTATTATTCCTATCAGTATATTGGTGTCGGCAATCGGCTGGATATTTGCGCCGTTGCTACTTGAGCTGCTTGGGACACCAGCAAGTGCGGTAGAGCTTGCGCTGACCTATCTGCGGATGATTTTTGTAGCGATGCCTGTCACTTTAACTTTTACGCTAATCATGATGGCGCTGCGCGGAACGGGCGACTCTACCACGCCGCTTTGGTTTATCATTATTTCGGTGATTATCGACCTGATTTTGACGCCGGTGCTGATTTTGGGTATCGGCCCCTTCCCTAAATGGGGTATCTTTGGCTCGGCTTTTGCAACTGCTGTCGCCAACGCGCTGGCGCTGATTGGCATGATTGTCACTATGTATTTGCGTGGTTCTGTGCTGACACTTAAGTTACCCGAGCTGCGTTTTTTACGCGCAGACCGAGATATCCTAAAGTCGATGTTTTCAAAGGGTCTGCCGATGGGGCTGCAGATGATTGTTATCTCATCAGCAGCGCTCACAATGCTGTCGCTCATTAACCGCGAGGGCGTACAGACAACGGCCGCTTATAGCGCGACGCAGCAGCTTTGGACCTATGTGCAGATGCCAGCGATGGCGCTCAGTGCAGCGGCCAGTGCCATGGTCGCACAAAATATCGGTGCCAATCAATGGAACCGTGTGGCGGGTATCACGCGCTGGGGGCTTATCTTTAACGTGATATTGACGGGCGCTATGATTGGGGTATTAAGCATTTTTGATGAGACTATTTTGGAGCTATTCCTTGGTAGTGACAGCGCCGCCGTGCCGATTGGGCGCCATATTCAGTTGATGGCGACATGGGGCTTTATCTTTTTTGGCATTGCGCAAGTTTTCTTTGGCACCATGCGTGCCAACGGTTATGTGGTTTGGCCGCTTATCGTCATGGTGATTTCGATGTATCCTGTGCGCCTTGGCTTTGCGTTCGGGCTTTATCCATTCCTTGGAGCCGATGCGCTTTGGCTATCGTTTCCAGCTGGCATGGTAGCAACGGCGGTGATGGGCGCGGGATTATATCTATACGGCGGCTGGCGCAAAGGTAAAAATATGCCAGCCGAAGAAGCAGCGCAAAGGTCGGAGGAGTTTCGCGCTCATACCGGTACCAGCGCCTCGTTTCGTGATATTTTACCGACTACGGTGTGGAAGCTCTCGCCTTTACGCCGTATTACAAGGCTGCGTCGTCGACTACAAAAACGCCTGCAAAAACACCGTATGAGAAGAAAACATAAACGTTCCTCGCGCGGTTTATAGGTAGTCAATGCAATGGGTTTAAGTTCAACCGTTTTAAAATTAACTATTTTAAAATCACTAACCTTAAAACCAAGAACTTAATAAAAAATCCACTGCTGCTGCTGCATGAATTGCAGTGGTATCAAATACGGAAATGGGGCTGTCTGCTTGCTGAATCAGCAGTCCAATTTCGGTACAGCCCAAAATGACGCCCTTTGCGCCTTTATCTGCTAAATTTTTAGTCACTTGCTGATAATACTGACGTGAGCTATCAAGTAGCTGACCTTGACACAGCTCCTCATAAATAATGCGATGTACCTCTGCCCGTGCGCCTGTCTCTGGTATCAACACTTGCAAACCTGCATCTATCAAACGCTGTTTATAAAAATTCTCTGTCATGGTGAACTGCGTGCCAAGTAGCGCAACTTTGGTTAGCCCTTGCTGCTTAATCGCCGCAGCGGTGACATCAGCAATATGAATAATCGGTAAGTTGGTAGCGGCTTGAACGTCATCGACGACTTTATGCATGGTATTAGTCGCGATAAGCAAACCTTGCGCGCCAGCCGCTTGCAGACGTTTGCCGCTATTGGCCAATACTTTACCCATTTCATCCCATGCGCCTTGTGCTTGCAGCGCCTCAATCGGTGCAAAGTCCACGCTATGAATCAGTAAATCTGCTGAATGTAAATTGCCAAGTCTAGCTTTGATACCTTCATTTATCAGTCGATAATAGCTTTCGGTACTCTCCCAACTCATGCCGCCGATGATGCCAAGCGTTCTTTGTTTACATGAGTTTTTGGATAAATATTTTTCTACGTTCTGCGCTAAATTAATTTAATTGGCAGACATTTTTATCCTTATAGAGTTGTTTTGGACAGTGCTAAGTTTACTTCATCAGCATGAATGGCGACAAATTATTAAAACTGAATGATAACAATATAATAAGGCGAACTTGATGATTGATAATAACCATTTTACCTCGCCGTCATCACGCGTTATCATAGTCGCCGCTAAGCATGAGCAATGCTTTGTCTCATCTTCTCTCATCGCAAAATATCACGTTTACAGCAGCAGTGAAACGTGGCTCTCATCAAGCAGGACAACAGAATATTATGGCAAACTTCCCGACCGTCAGAATACGCACGCGGCGCAAATACTATCGGCTGATTTTCACCTTTTTAATGGCGCTGATGATGTCGACGATTATCTCGACGGCCCTGCTACTGATCAATGTAGGATTTGTCGAAGGCTTTTTTATCACGCTGTTTAATTCGTGGAAATATGCCTTTATGGTCGCTTGGCCGAGCGCCTATATTTGCGCCTATTTAATCCAAGAGCACCTGCTGAGTAGGATTGAGTTTTATTAAAACCTTTATAAAAGTTAGTAAACCATAAAATTTAGTAACTTATAAACTTTAGTACATTATGCCAGCGTAAAAACAGCTAAGATAGCCTAAAACTGTTTTTTAATCAGAGGCGACTATGAGCCACGCACGGCGTACTATCGAGCAGTTACTGCAGCAAGATATTCTCCCTCTTAAAAATACCGAGGCGGCAGCAACGCACCTAGAAGTCTATCCTAGCAAACGCACCTGGCTGATATTTTTTGATAAAGCGCTGCTGATTATTGGCACGGTGGCGCTGGTACTATCCCTTGTGTTCTTTATCGCCTATAACTGGCAAAGCTTGGGCAAAATAGGTAAATTCGCCTTGGTTGAAGGGGCGCTGGTGATTACCATCGCGCTTTATGTCGCACTGTCTTTTAGGCGACAATTTCAACTGATTCGGCAGTTATTGTTGCTTATCGCTAGTATTATTACCGGTAGCTTATTGGCGCTATTTGGGCAGATCTATCAAACAGGCGCTGATACTTGGCAGCTTTTCTTTGCTTGGGCGATACTGATTACACCTTGGGTCGTTATCGCCCGTTTCCCTGCGCTCTGGCTGCTTTGGTTAGGGCTAATCAATGCATTTTTGCTACTCTATTTAGATGTCGCAAATCTACAATTTATTAAATATAGCCTGCAAAACATCTCTCAAGTAGCCATCCTTGCGCTATTTAATTTTATTGCCTTTTATAGTTGGCTGATTGGTTTCGATAATAAAACTTCTTCTTCTATTCCCTATCTGTTTCATCGCATTAACGTTAAAAAATCCACTGCTCAAATAAACAGCGCTCAAACCAATTCCAGCTTGCATTGGAGCACTTATGTCGTCGGTTTCTTAAGCACGTTTTTTATGACGTATCTGGCGATTGTCACGGTCTTTGATAATGGCAATATCTGGGCAACGCTTATCGCTATCATAGTGTGGTTAGGTTGGTGCGGCTTTATGTTTTGGCAATTTTATCAGCGCCGTCTTGATTTACTGATGCTGACTTACTTGTCTTCTTCTATCATTACTGTGGTGATGTTTTGGGTCGGTAAATGGCTGTTGGATGGTTTTGACGCGGGTGGGTTTTTGATATTAGCCTTGCTACTTATTGGCATGAGCTCGTCGGCAGTTATGTGGCTACGTAAAATTGCCCGTATCAAGAAAGTTGACACTGCTCCTCATACTGTAATCAAGGGGAACAGCGATGAACAATGAGATGAGCAATGAGATGAATAATAATAATATCAACCATAACGAACAAAATCGTGACCTTTTGCTATTGCAACAGCAGGGATTGATCGACGCGCAAAATGTCAGTGATAAGCTTTTAAATAGTGCAGCATCTGAAGCGCACAGCCCGTGGTTTATCAGCTTACTTTTTGGTATGAGTGGTCTTTTAGCCAGTCTATTTTTTATAGGGTTTTTGACCTTATTATTAGATAACACCGGTTTGCTGGATAGTACGCTAGCGGTATTTATTACTGGCGGCATATTAAGCGTTATTGGCGGGTTTCTATTTTATAACGCCCGTATACGCCATAGCCCTTTTTGGAATAGCTTAGCCTTTGCGATTACGCTAGCAGGTCAAGGTTATATTGCCTATGCTTTACTGGCCAGTGAGATTACAGAGCCACTCAATATAGGGCTATTGCTCCTTGTGCAACTGTTGATGACTGTTGCTATACCCAATTTTATCTATCGTTTATTGAGCGCAACCTTAGCCTTAAGCTGCCTGTTTTACTTATTAAATTATTATCATTTATCTGAAATAAGCTTAGGATTATTGGCATTAATCACTAGCGTGACTCATTTACAACGCTATAGGCTTGCTGCTTTTATCCCGACCAAATGGCGAATGAACGCTCTAGAAATTACCAATGCTATTGGCTATGCGAGCGCCTATGTTTTGCTCAGTGTTTCCGTCTATTTTATCGCTGCTGAATATGGCAATAGCTTTGATAGCCTTGATAGTTACGGTGAAGCCTTTAGCTATAACTACTACCTAGCCCAAGGGCTATTAACGCTTGCCAGCCTTTATGCCGCTTATCTCATTTTAAAGCGCTATCAGGTCAAATTGCGATCAACAGCAGGACTGCTCATTAGCGCTGCGATTGTACTACTTGGGATCATGTCTATTTATGTCTCAGGCTTATTGGCCACCAGTTTGATTATTATCATTGCTACTGCTAATAGCCAACGCGTGCTGTTAGGACTGGGCGTTATCGCCTCGGTCGGTTATATCTTTTGGTATTACTATCAGCTCGATACGTCTTTATTGGTCAAGTCTGCCTCTATGCTGGTCATCGGTATCGCACTACTTCTGCTGCGCTGGCTGCTTATCAAAGGCTATTTTGCGCAGATAAAATCAAGCGCTAACGATCATCAGGAGCGGCTGTCATGAATGATAAAATTTTGACCAAGCGCTTGCTTAAAGCCACATCAAAGACCCATTGGCTACAAAAACCGGCAGTCACGATTATTATTGGCCTTCTTGGATTGGCGCTCGTATTGGTGGTGATGACGAGGAATATTATTAAATATGAAGCCCATCTTACGACTGGCGATACGGTATTATTAGCGCTTGCACCCGTTGATCCACGCGGCTTTATGCAGGGCGACTATATGACGCTTAGCTATGCGCTAGAGCGTGACGTATTTGCCGCCTTAAATAAAGACCCCGGTAGCTATCCTATTAACGAACAAGGCTATGTCATTGTCGCTTTAGACCAACATAATGTCGGACAGTTTAAGCGCTTAGCGGCTAATCAGCCTAGAAATCTAGCCTCTAATGAGATGGCGCTTCACTACCGTATCCGTAACGGCGTAATGCAGCTTGCGACCAATGCTTTTTTCTTCCAAGAAGGTGATGGCGAAGCATTTGAGGCAGCAGAATATGGGCTATTTCGGATTAATGATAAAGGGGAGCCGCTACTGACCAATTTAGTAGATGACGATTTTAAGGTTATTAGTCCAGAGCAGGCACATGCAGAACAAATAACCACAGAACAAACTGCTAATGATTAATGAAACCAACTAAATGCTGCTCACTTAACGCTGACTACTTTGCTTTACCAAAGTAATATTGCGATAAGCAAGCTGGGTTTGCTACTGTTGATGGCTACAAATTTATTCGCTTGTCAAAAACATTTGAAAAAAACGTAACAATTAAAAAAAGGATTTATTATGCGTAGTGCAACTTATGATCATTTTGGCAAACCAACTGAAGTATTAAGCCTCGGCGACCGTCCTATCCCCGAGCCAAAAGCCAATGAAGTGCGCGTCAAAACCATTCTCGCCTCCATCCATAACCATGACCTGCTTACCATTCGCGGTCAGTATGGCTTTAAACCTGAAATGCCGGCTATCGGTGGTAGCGAAGCGTTAGGTATTATTGATGCCGTTGGTAGTGAAGTTAAAGACTTAAAAGTCGGGCAACGCGTGGCGGCTGCCAGTGTACAAGCAACGTGGGCAGAGTATTTTGTCGCATCAGCGGATATGGTGTTTCCTATCCCTGATAGTTTAGAAGATGAAATGGCCGCGCAGCTGATTGCCATGCCGCTGAGTGCGTTGATGCTATTAGAGTTCTTAGAAGTAGAAAGCGGTCAATGGGTTATTCATAATGCCGCCAACGGTGCCGTTGGTAAATCGCTTGCCATGCTAGCGGCGGCGCGCGGCGTCAAAACCATTAATCTGGTAAGAAGTGACGATGCCATAAAAGAGTTAGATACTCTCGGTATCAAAAACAATATCAACACCTCAGATGATGACTGGAAAGAGCAAGTCAAAGCGATCGTCGGTAATGATAAAATCAGTGCGGCGGTGGATTCGGTCGGCGGTGAAAATAGTGGCGATTTGTTATCGTTACTCGGTCATGGTGGCACCTTCGCCGCCTTTGGGGCGATGTCGGGCAGACCTATGGTCATCAATCCTACCCATATGATTTTCAAGCAAGCGGTGATGAAAGGCTTTTGGGGCAGTAAGCTCAGTCAAGAGATGAGTGTGGAGAATAAGCAGCGCCTAGTGAATGAGCTGATCGATAGAGCGGTAGACGGACAATTAAAACTGCCTGTAGAAGCGGTATTTGATTTGGCCGACATCGTAAAAGCGGTCGATGGCAAATTGCAGTCAGGCAAAAAAGGTAAGGTACTGCTAAAACCTTGAATTATTATTCATTTATTATTTAGCTAACCTTCGTTTTATGGACAATGGCAGCGTTCTTTATTAAGAGCGCTGCCATTTTTTATGGCGACTTTTTCTAACCTATCTCTTATAGCCTACTGCGCAATATCTTGATAAATAGCAACAACGTTCCTTTACCAAAGTCAGGTTGCAGCTCGCAAGACCCGCTTGTTAAGGTTGATGAGCAATTATCTAGCGCAACTTATAACGAATTTGGCAAACCTTCAGAAGTACTGAGTATCACCGACAGCCCTACCCCAGAACCCAAAAACAACGAAGTCTGTATCAAAACCATCCTGTCCTCTATTCACAATCACGACATCGTGACCATAAAAGGCGAATACGGTCATAAACCTGTTTTGCCTGCCACTGGTGGCTCTGAGGCGGTTGGTACGATTGATGCGTTAGGTAAAGAAGTCAAAGGTTTTGAACAAGGTCAGCGCGTAGTCGTGTCTGGCGTATCAGGCACTTGGGCGGAATATTTTGTTGCTCCGGCAAAAAGCCTTATCCCTATTCCAGACGCCATCGATGATGAAATGGCCGCCCAGTTAATTGCCATGCCGATGAGTGCGTTGCTGTTGATTGAATTTTTAAATATTAAGCCCGGTCAATGGCTTATCCAAAACGCCGCCAATGGGGCGGTCGGTGAATCGATGGCGATGCTCGCGCCTGAGCGTCATATCAATACGATCAACTTGGTGCGCAGTAAAGAGTCAGAACAAGAGCTTATCGAGCTTGGTATCACTGACAATAACGTCGTGACCGATGATGACGACTGGAAAGAGCAAGTACAAAAAATCGTTGGTGACGCCAAAATAAGCGGCGCGGTCGATGCGGTCGGCGGCAAATCAGGCGGCGAGCTGCTGTCCCTACTCGGTAAGCATGGCGCAATGGCATCATTGGGGTCGGTATCTGGCGAACCACTGATGCTAAACCCAAGCAATCTTATTTTCAATTTGACTAAAGTTAAAGGCTTTTGGGCAAGCGATTTGATGCAAGAAATCAGCGCCGATGATAAACAGCGTTTAATTAAAGAGCTGATTGAGCGTGCCTCAAGCGGTATCCTAAAATTACCTACTGGCGGCATCTATAATTTAGACGATATTCAAAAAGCGGTTTCAGAAGACGTCCAATCGGAGAAAAAAGGTAAGATATTGATTGAGCCTTAAGCTGCTTGTGCAAAGAGCATTTACTATAAAAGCAATAAAAAAGGATTCAGACAATGTCGAATAACAAAACCTTTAAAGCCTTAGTGGTTCACGAAACCAGCAACGGTGAATTTGAAAAAAGTATTGAGCAGCGCAGTGCCAGTGACTTTCCTGAAAATGATTTATTAATCGAAGTCCATTATTCATCATTAAATTTCAAAGACGCGATGTCAGCATCCGGCAATAAAAGAATTACCAAACAATACCCGCACACACCCGGTATTGATGCCGCAGGCGTGGTGGTAAGCGATAAGTCTGGCACATTTTCCGAAGGCCAAGAAGTCGTGGTCTTTGGCTATGATTTGGGCATGGATACCGATGGTGGCCTCGCTCAGATGATATCTATCCCTGCCGATTGGGCGGTCGAATGCCCGTCATCGCTCACACTAAAAGAAGCGATGATCTATGGTACGGGCGGTTTAACCGCAGCGTTAAGTGTGCAAAAGCTTGAGAAAATGGGCGCAAAACCTGAAGACGGTCCAGTCGCGGTGACAGGTGCAACGGGCGGCGTCGGTAGTATCAGCATCGCCATATTAAGTCAGCTTGGTTATGAGGTCATCGCCTTTTCTGGCAAGCCTGAGCAAAGTGACTATCTAAAAGAGCTTGGTGCAAGCGAAGTCCGTCATCGCGATACCATCAATGAGATCGGCGATAAACCTGTCGGTCGTGAGCTCTGGGCCAATGCTATCGATACCGTCGGCGGTGACTATTTAGCGAATCTACTTAAGCAAACCAAAGCAGGCGGCGCGGTGACGTCTTGTGGTCTCGCTGCTTCCGCTGAATTCTCCATGACGGTATTACCGTTTATCACTCGCGGCGTGTCCCTACTCGGTATCGATTCGGTCTATATTTCCCTTGATGATAAAAAGGCGATTTGGCAGCGTGTCGCCACTGATATGAAATTGCCTAATCTTGATAATTACGGCGAAGAGATTACCCTTGAGCAAACGCCTGAGTACTTAGATCGCTTTATGGCGAGTCAGACGGTTGGGCGTTATGTGGTGAATGTGCAGGGTTAGTTTTTGGTTTGGAAACTAGGTTTTTAGATAATGGCAGCGCTCCTTTTGGGGTGCTGCTTTTTTTATGACTCGAATTTGTGACTATTCAAAACTGTAAAGTAACTGTGAAATTAGACAAAGATAGTATTAAAATGTTCTGAGACATATACTAACCATATCAAATAGAAACAAACTCATATGACTAAAGGGATATAAATGCCAACACTCAATTGGATTGGTAAAGAAGCAGTAGAAAAGCACCATAAAGAAGTACCATTTCGCTTATTAGAACCTGTAGAAGCGTTATCTTGCGGGGATGCTGATAGCGGGAACCTCATTGTGCAAGGTGATAATTTAGATGCCCTCAAGGCCTTATTGCCACGCTATGCTGGAAAAGTAAAGTGTATCTATATTGACCCGCCCTATAATACGGGTAATGAAGGCTGGGTGTATAACGATAATGTGAATAGTCCGGAAATTAAAAAATGGCTAGGTGAAGTTGTGGGTAAAGAAGGCGAAACCTTAGACCGTCATGATCGCTGGTTGTGTATGATGTATCCACGGTTATTATTGTTAAAGCAGTTCTTAACTGAGGATGGTGTTATTTTTGCATCGATTGACGATAATGCACATTGCTACTTGAGATTTCTTCTTGATGAAATATTTGGCTCAAATTGTTATAAAAATACAATAGCAGTTAGACGTGGGATAAAAAATGTACAAGCACAATTTGATGATTGGAGCGCTCTTGCTGTAGGTCATGAATATATCTTAATGTATTCAAAAAACAAAAGTACTCGTTTACCAAAGCTAATGTTAGAGCATGAAGTTGAAAAACCTGGGAAATGGGATACTTTTTGGCGTGGTACTGATAGACCAACAATGAGATATAAACTATTTGAATTCACTCCTGATAAAGGTCAGTGGCGTTGGGAACGCGGAAGAGCGACTAAAGCTCAGAAGAACTACGAGTATTATCTTAATAATATTCAAGACGATATGAGTTTAGATGAATGGTTTATTGAAAACCTTACTGCTAATAACTCAAAGTTAGATTTCGTGCGCGAGAATGACCAAGGAAGTATTCAGTATTACGTCCCACCTAGTAGCGGAAAAATACTGAGTGATAATTGGATGGATATATTACTCAGTGGGACTGAAACCACTTTTGAGACAGAGAAAAGTATAAAAATAATAGAGCGTATTATCTCTTGGATAACGAAAGAAGGAGATGTCATTTTAGATTCTTTTGCTGGTTCAGGTACAACCGCACACGCCGTAATGGCAGTTTCACATAGAGAAGACTGCAAGAGAGATTTCATTGCGATAGAAATGGTAGAAAATATCTCTAAAAATATTCTTATACCTAGGCTAAAAAATGCTGTAACTGGCTACACCAAAGGAAAGAAGGAAATTCCACCATTAGGTGGCGGCTTTCAAGTTCTTAAATTATCAAAGTCGTCGCTTTTTAGTTCTGATGGTCAAATTCGCTCCGACGTTACCTTTAAGCAGTTAGCCGAATTTGTATGGTTTATAGAAACAGGAACTGGCTTAAATCAGTCTGATTTAAAAGCTACGGATAAAAAAAGTAGTACGCCCTATCTTGGGCAATACAAAGATAGAGCAATGTTTTTACTGTATAACGACATCTTAAAAGATAAATCTGACGCTGGCGGTAATGTACTAAATGGTAGAACTCTTGAGCTACTAGAAGAGGCTTTGCCAGACTTTAAAGGACAAAAGATTGTCTATGGTGCTCGCACACGGTTTGATAAAACAAAACTAGCCAGACTGAATATTACTTTTCACCAACTCCCTTATGAATTGGCGGTTAAAACATGGTTCTAAATAATAAATCACTAAAAGACTATCAAAAAAACTTACTTGCAGATTACTCAAGCTATCTATACCGCTGTAGAGAGTTGAAAGACCCTGCTGCCGCCTTTGCAGAATCTACCCAGTTGATGACTTCTGGTCTAGCTCAGCCTTACCATCCATTGCCAGAGATGGATCATGTGCCTTATGTCTGTCTTCGAGTGCCCACTGGTGGCGGAAAAACACGCATAGCAGGACAATCTATAAAGCGTGTGAATGAGGCATTTTTAGCGACAGAACATTCTCTAGTGCTGTGGTTAGTACCTTCAGACCCTATACGCGAGCAGACCTTGTATGCGCTCAAAACTGAGGGAGAAATGCTTCATCAAGATATGCGTCACTTATTTGGTGCCGTCAACGTCTTAGATATCAACGAAGCCTTGTACGTGCAGCCTGCTACGCTAAATACAGGTAATACTATTATTGTCGCGACTATGCAGAGCTTTAAGCGTGATACAGATGACGGTTTACGAGTGTATCGTCAAAACGGTGCCCTTATGCCACATTTTGAAGGGGTAAGTAATGAGCAAAAAGGCGAGCACTCGTTAGTAGATGTTATCCGCTTGCGACGACCTTACGTTATTGTAGATGAGGCGCATAACCAAGGTACTCAATTAGCGACTGACACGCTCAAACGTTTTAATCCTAGCTGTATATTAGAACTTACCGCAACGCCAGATAGATCTCATCAACCCTCTAACGTCTTACGTAGTGTTTCTGCTGCTACTTTGCAGTCAGAAGATATGTTAAAGCTACCATTAGAGTTAGCCATTCATCCAGAGTGGCGCGTTTCATTGACAGAAGCAATCGCTCGGTTACGCCAACTAGAAAAGAATGCTGAACAAGAAAAACAACTCACTGGTGAAATCATAGACCCAGTCGTTATGCTGATACAGGCTGAACGGACGGCTAAGAACAAAGAAACGTTCACACCAGATAAAGTAAAACAACACTTGATTGAGGACTTTAATATTGCCGAAGAGGCGATAGCTATTGCAACGGGCGCTATCGATGACTTAAAGGGCAAGAAGCTAGGAGATCCTGACTATCCGCAGTTTATTATTACCGTTGATAAACTACGTGAAGGCTGGGACTGTCCGAATGCGTACGTTTTGTTTTCGTTCAGAAATACTACTTCTGCTACCGCAGTAGAGCAAGTGCTTGGTCGAATATTACGTATGCCTCACGTTGTACGTAAAAATAAAGAAGCGCTCAATCGCAGTTATGCCTATGTTGTTTCAAGCGAGCTTGCCACGACTGTTCAGAATTTAAAAGATGGTTTGGTGCAAAGTGGTTTTGAGCGTTTAGAAGCGAAAGATTTAATAGTCGATCGAAGTGAAGAGCATAATGGCGATTTATTTTCGCAACCTACCGATTTGATTATCCCGTTGCCTGAACATGATGGATTGTTGTCCCTTCCTGATGAGGACTCAGTGTTAGGATTACCCAAATCTTTACGTGAGAAAATTGAAATTTCGCCAGAAACTTCTACATTGACCATAAAACAAGGTGCAACCTCTAAACAGATTCAGCAGATATCAGAAACCTTTAAACAGCCAGATATAGCAGAATCGATAAAGGAACAACTAAATACAGCGCTTGCCATTCAAGCCGCGCCCATAAAAGAACTAACGCCTGCAGAAAAAGGGGTTTCAGCTAGAATACCTTTACTTAGCTATACTCAGTTTAGTTTTTTTGACGTTTTTGATGAAACGCCACTATTAGATGCTGACTGGGAAATATCAGACTTCGACTACAAGCTAACAGATTCTGAGTTTTCTCCAGATATAGAAACTATGCGACGTGCTTCACTAAGTATTTCTCAATTAGAAAAAGTAGAATGTGATGTTTATGACCAAATGGATAGTCAACTCGCGCTTTTTGGCAAAGAACAAGGTTGGCAAGTAACAGATCTTATATATTGGCTAGATAGAAATCTATATTTTCCATACTCTGAACGGGATGTAAAAGTTGCTTGGCTGAATGCTGCTGTTTCTTACTTAATGGACGAAAAGAATTTTACATTAGACGAATTAGCGTACCGTAAGTTTCGTTTGCGAGGGGCACTGCAAAGGAAAATGGCTGCAGGACTGGTAGAAGTGAAACAACGTGTTTTTGATAATTTGTTTGATGATGAAGATAAATTTGAAGTCAGAAATGAACATGCCATTACTTTTGAACAAGGTCGCTATGGTTATGACAGTATTTACAACGGTCTAATTCCTTTAAAAAAGCATTTTTTTAAGGCTATTGGTAACCTTAAGGATAAAGGAGAAGAGTTTGAATGCGCCGAATACATTGCGCATCAAATGCAGGGAGTCGAATGGTGGGTACGAAACGTAGAAAAAAAACCTACTTCTTTTTGGCTACAAACAGCTTCTGATAAATTCTATCCTGATTTTGTTGTTCAGCTTACAAGCGGAGTAATCTTAGCTATTGAGTATAAAGGAAAGGATCGCTCTGTAGAGATGGGTAATCGAGACAGTATAGAAAAGAAACGTATTGGAGATTTATGGGCAAAACGCAGCAATGGCACTTGTGGCTTTGTATGGGTAGAAAATAAGAACTGGCAAGCTTTGAAAGAAGCGGCTGTAAAATATGGTTCTTAGTAAACCTCTAATTAATTTAAATGAGCTACTTTCAATAACCGTTCAATCCACGACTTGTAGAGCGTTTTAGTCTCGATTGCAGCGGTTATCCTTGTTTGAGCACTAGATTGCAGCGACTTAGCTCGCGGTGGTATCGCGGTAGCAGGAACACAGCGAGCTTTAGTCGGTGCTCTAGTTGGCAGACAAGATAATAGCAGAAAGCGAGAATAGCTCCAGAAATTCCAAAGCAAAAAAAACACCCAACCAAGTTGAGTGTTTTTTTTATTTCAGCTAAAGACTAAGTAGATATTACTCCCATTCAATCGTCGCAGGCGGCTTGCTCGACACATCATAAGTCACGCGTGAGACGTCAGCGATTTCATTCATAATGCGGTTCGATACCGTTTCAATCAAATCATACGGCAGATGGGCAAAGCGCGCGGTCATAAAGTCGACAGTCTCAACCGCACGTAGCGCAATCACCCACGCATAACGGCGGCCATCACCAACCACCCCGACCGATTTAATTGGTTGAAATACCGCAAAGGCTTGTGCGGTCTTATCATACCAGCCTGAGCGCTCAAGCTCTTGCATAAATATGGCATCGGCAAGGCGGAGGATATCAGCGTATTCTTTCTTCACTTCACCTAAGATGCGCACGCCTAGACCTGGTCCTGGGAACGGATGACGATAGATCATTTTGGCTGGCAAGCCTAAAGTAATACCGAGTTTACGCACTTCGTCTTTAAACAGGTCGCGTAGTGGTTCAATAAGCTTAAAAGCTAAATCATCAGGTAGACCGCCGACGTTATGGTGGCTCTTAATCACGTGCGCTTTGCCTTGGTGCGACTTAGCGGATTCGATGACGTCGGGATAAATCGTGCCTTGTGCTAAGAACTCAATCTCTTTGCCATCGCTCTCTTCGCTGACTTTACGGGCGCTATCAGCAAATACATCAATAAAGGTTTTACCGATGATTTTACGTTTGGCTTCGGGATCTGACTCGCCTGCTAGTGCGTTTAAGAATAAATCTTCGGCATCGACACGGATGACTTTGACGCCCATGTTTTCGGCGAATACTTGCATCACCTGATCGCCTTCATGCAGACGCAATAGGCCATTATCAACAAACACACAAGTGAGCTGATCGCCAATGGCTTTATGCAATAGCGCGGCGACCACCGAACTATCGACCCCGCCTGACAAACCTAGCAATACTTGCTTATCACCGATTTGCTCTTTGAGCTGTGCCACGCGCATATCGATAATATTGTCAGGCGTCCAATCGCCGGCGCAGTCGCAAATCTGATGGACAAAACGACCCAATAACGCTTGACCTTGTAAAGTATGCGTCACTTCAGGGTGGAACTGTAGACCATAGTACTGCTTGTCGTCATTGGCCATAATGGCAATCGGACAGCTCGGCGTACTGGCGATAATATCAAAGCCTTGCGGCGCTTCGATCACTTTATCACCATGACTCATCCAAACGTTTAGCGTGGTCGCGTTGTCTTCACTGACGTGGTCTTCGATACCTTCGGTTAATTTTGAATGACCATCGACATTGATGGTCGCGGCACCAAATTCATGGATATCGCTGGCATGAACTTTACCGCCGAAACGATCCGCCATTGCCTGCATACCGTAGCAAATGCCCAATACTGGCACACCAAGCTCAAACACAGCGTCATTGATACGCGGACTGTTTTCAGCATGCACGCTCTCAGGGCCGCCCGATAGGATGACACCCTTTGCGCCAAAGTCCGTGATGCGCTGGGTGTCGATATCATAAGGGAACATCTCACAAAAAACGCCAGAGTCGCGTACACGGCGAGCAATCAGTTGGCTATATTGCGAGCCAAAATCAAGAATAAGAATACGATCTTCTTTGATAGTAGGGATAGCAGCGGCAGTGGTCATAAATCGATGTCCATCAAGAAAAAATTAGTGCCCTATTTTAACAAGTTTGCGCCTATTAATGGCTATTAGATGGTGAATTATTGACGATTTTTGCGAGATATTACGCCTTGATAAGAATAATACGCCAACGCGAACCCCAATAATGCCGCTACTAAATAAAAGTCATAAATTCTTATTATACAAAAGCCGAGTCTATATGAAATATTTGTTTATATTGTGCTATGCTCAAACGATAAATATGTTTGCTTTAGGATTGGTGATTGGCATCAGCGCTTAATATCGTATGATTTTTACGATAACCCTGAGCCTAATCATTCATCTATGCTGAGTAGAAAAACTGAATCAGCTTTAACCGAATTCTTTAATATAAAACCGTGATAACGAATCGACAGGTATGTCCCTATGAGCATAATCAAATCTCTTATTCGTAAAACCACCAACTTTCCTGCTACCAAAAACACTGATAATAATTTAGAACCTATCCAAAAAAATAATACGGCTACTAATTCGACTGCCAATACGCCTATTGAGCAGACGCGCTGGAACGGTTGGGGCAATGTCAGTATCAATAAAACTGTCTCGCCGCATGGTGCAAAATTAATAAAATCACATATCGGTAAAACCAAAAAACTGTCCTCTGTGAGCTTACAACAGGTACTCAAAACCGTACCAAAATCACGCCTGCCTGCTGCGCTCACCGACCTTAATATCGTCTCAACTGATAAAGAAGTGAGGCTCAGACATGCGCGCGGTCAAAGCTTCCCTGATTGGATAGCGATGCATGGCGGCGACTTTGAAGTATTTCCTGATGGAGTCGCTTTTCCTGAATCGACCGCTGATGTCGAGACTTTATTAACGCTCGCCAATGAGCATGACTTAATTGTCATTCCTTTTGGTGGCGGCACCTCCGTGGTCGGTCATATCAACCCACAAAAGGGTTCACGTCCAGTCCTTACCATCGCCATGAGCAAGATGGATCAGCTGCTTGACTTAGATTTTGAGAGCCAAATCGCAACCTTTGGCGCGGGCACACAAGGGCCAGCTGTCGAAGCGCAATTGGACGCGCACGGTTACCGCCTAGGACATTATCCGCAGTCTTGGGAGCTATCAACGCTTGGTGGTTGGATTGCCGCGCGCTCTAGCGGTCAGCAGTCATTGGGCTACGGACGCATCGAGCAGCTATTTGCCGGTGGTACATTAGTCACTCCGCAAGGTGTGCTCAATATCGCCGATATTCCAGCGTCATCAGCAGGACCTGATTTGCGTGAGATGATGATGGGCACTGAGGGTCGTGCTGGTATTTTTACGACAGTCAAAATGCGTGTACAACCGCAGCCTGAGGAAGAACTGTTTAAAGTGGCTTTCCTGCCTAATTGGGAAGCAGGTAAAGAAGTGCTTAGACAAGCGGTGCAAAAAAATGTTCGCTTATCTATGTTACGTCTCAGTAATGCCGTCGAAACTGATGCGCATCTGCATTTAGGCACGTCACCGAGCCAATTTTTAGCCATTAGCACCTATCTAAAAGCCCGTGGACTAAGCTCAGATAAGGTTATGCTCACTTACGGCGTATCAGGCGATAAAGCGCAGAATAAATTGGCGCTGACACAGTTTAATAAGCTGTTAAAGCAGCACGGTAGTGTCACGGGTAAAATCACTGATATCATGGGCAGTGTTTGGGCGCATGGGCGCTTTAAATTCCCTTATTTGCGTGGCACTTTATGGGACAAAGGCATCATGGTCGATACCTTTGAAACTGCTACTAATTGGAATAATATCGACGAGCAGATGCAGCAGATGCAAGAAGCGGTGCAAAACGCCTTAACAGATGAAAATGAGGCGGTTATGGCCTTTACCCATATCTCACACGTCTATAAGCAAGGTGCGAGCCTTTATACCACTTACTTTTTCCGCGCGGCAAAAGACCATGCGACTACCTTACAGCGCTGGCAAAAAATTAAACATGCTGCCAGTGTTAGCCTTGCTCATGGTAAAGCGACCATCTCGCATCAACACGGCGTTGGCCGTGATCATGCGCCGTATCTTGCCGTCGAAAAAGGAAAGCTTGGCATGCAAGTAACCCATGATATGCTCAAAAGCCTAGACCCTGAACAGCGTATGAACCCAGGTGTATTGCTTGAGAAGTAATAAACCAATTAAGAAGAGTGAGATATGACTCAAACCAAGCAACGCCAACAAGTATTAGCGCCTTTATCTTGTGGCTCGTCTCAAGTAAAACCTTGGGACATGCTTATCATCGGTGGCGGCATTACTGGCGCTGGGATTGCGCGCGAAGCGGCACGGCGCGGCTTAGCAGTATTGTTAATCGAACAAAAAGACTTTGCTTGGGGCACCTCCAGCCGTTCAAGCAAGATGGTACATGGCGGATTGCGCTACATTGCCTCGGGTGATTATAAAACCACCTTGCTGAGCGTGCGCGAGCGTGAGCGTATGCTCAGTGAAGCAAGCGGCCTTGTGAATGAAATGCACTACATCATGCCGCATTATAAAGGCAAGTTTCCGCCGCCATGGATATTTAAAATTTTATTACGCGTTTACGATGGACTGGCGGGCAAGCGCTACTCTAAGTACTTTAAAAAAGATGCCTTTCTTAGCCTGAACCCAAATATCAAACAAGACAAATTTTTGGGTGCCAGTCAATTTAGCGATGCGGTGACCGATGACTCGCGGCTGGTGATGCGCGTCCTTGCTGAGGCGATTCACGACGGCGCGCAGGCGATTAATTACCTAAAAGCCGAAACGTTGATTACCAATCAACAAGGCTTGGTAGTAGGCGCAACGCTTAAAGATACTTCTTCTGAAGACAAAGCTCAAAACAAAGCTCAAAACAAAGCTCAAAACAATGTTCAAAGCAAAGCTCAAAGTTATGATGTTTACGCCAAAGTGGTGGTCAGTGCCACAGGCGCTTGGGCGGATACCTTACGTATGCAGGCCAGTAAGCAAACCGAACAAAGTTTTCATAAGCAAATTCGTCCGTCACGTGGCAGTCACTTGGTCGTGAGCAAAGAGCGTTTGCCAATTAAGCAAGCCTATACCTTTTTGCATCCTGTCGATAAAAGAGCGGTATTTGTCTTCCCATGGGAAAACCGTACCGTCCTTGGTACTACCGATTTGGATCATCCGCCTTTGGATGATAGTGAAGTTGGTATCACGAATGAAGAGGTCGATTATTTATTAACTGCAACCAACACGCTGTTTAACGATGCTCATCTAAACCGAGAGGATGTCATTAGTACGTGGGCAGGCGTGCGTCCGCTGATATCAGAAGGCGGTGACGGTAAGCGCGTGAGCCCTAGTAAAGAAAAGCGCGACCATAGCGTGTGGCTCGATAATAATCTGGTGACCGTCAGCGGCGGCAAGCTAACAACCTTTCGCCTTATTGCTTTAGATGTCCTTGAAAAGTGTCAAGAAGTGCTCGCGCTCGATAAATCTGTCATTCAAAATCAAACCATAAATGGCGATCACGTCTTTAGCGATACCACACCAAGCAATCCTAAATTTTCTACTTTACCAAAAGATCTACAACAACGCTTACAAGGGTTTTACGGCTTACAGCTCGATACTTTGCTTGAACTAGCGCATGACGAAGACATGGCTTATGTCACCGATAGCAATACCATTTGGGCGGAGATTCGCTTTGCCGCGCGCCATGAGCAGGTTATTCATTTAGATGATTTATTATTGCGACGTACACGCTTGGGTTTAATCCTACCGCATGGCGCAATGACGCCGCTTATCAGCACAAGACTAAAGCAAATATGTCAGCAAGAGCTCGGCTGGGATGAGCAAAAGTGGCAACAAGAAGTTGCTCGCTATCAGGACTTGTGGCAGCGCTATTACCATTTGCCTGCGGCTTAATTTATATGACTACATAGTTAAGGACGACTATGACCACGAACCTTGATGACCCTATTTATTTCTTAGCCATTGATAATGGTACCCAAAGTGTTAGAGCGCTTATCTTTAATCAGTTTGGCACTGAGATTGCCAAAGCTCGCGTCCCTATCGAGCCGTATTTCTCTCTCCAGCCCAATTTTGCCGAGCAACATGCCGATTATTATTGGCAAAAGCTAAGCGAGGCTTGTCAGCAGTTGTGGCAAACCAGCGCTATAAGCCCTGAGCAAATCGCAGGCGTCAGCCTCGCCACCCAGCGCTATACCATGATATGTCTGGATAAAGACAAGCAACCGCTGCGCCCTGCTATTGTTTGGATGGATTTGCGCCGCGGCGAAACCAACGATATCGGCTTTCTTAGTCCATTAACCAAAATCATTGGTATGGGCGAACTGGTAAAAGAAGCACAGCAAAAAGCCCGCTGTAATTGGCTTGCACACCATGAGCCAGAGATGTGGGCAAAGACCGCTCATTACGTCAATCTATCAGCGTACCTTACCTATCAGCTCACAGGCGAATTAGCCGATTCCAATGGTCACGCCCTAGGCTATCTGCCTTATGACTATAAAGCCCAAACGTGGATGAAACCTAAAGATCTTAAATGGCGTTTATTTAGCTGTCGACCTGAGCAAATGCCTAAGATAGTGCCGCCAGGTCAGCCACTAGGTCATATCAGCGCAAAGGCAGCTAAAGCCACGGGGATTTTAGAAGGTACGCTGATGATTGCTGCTGCTAGCGATAAAGCTTGTGAAGCTTTAGGCTCTGCCGGTCTGGCAGCAGATACTGCCTGTTTAAGCTTTGGCACTACTGCGACTATCAATACCACGTCGAGCAATTACGTCGAAATCCTTAAGCATATGCCCGCCTACACTGCTGCCGCGCCGAACTACTACAACCATGAGTACATGATCTATCGCGGCTTTTGGATGGTTAGCTGGTTTAAGGAACAATTTGCCCACTATGAAGAGCAGCTAGCAAAGACCCAAGGCATCGATACCGAAAAACTCCTCGATCAGGCAGTTAAAGATATTCCGGCGGGTTGTATGGGGCTGATGATGCAGCCGTATTGGTCACCCGGCGTCCGTCATCCGGGACTTGAAGGTAAAGGTGCGCTCATTGGTTTTGGCGATGTGCACACGCGGGCGCATGTTTATCGCGCTATCTTAGAGGGGCTCGCTTACGAGCTAAAACTTGGCTTTGATACCATTGAAAAGCGTACAGGCAAAACCATCAAGCACCTGCGTGTCTCAGGCGGCGGCTCCCAAAGTGACTCAGCGATGCAGCTTACTGCCGATATCTTTGGTATGCCCGCTTATCGCCCGCACACTTACGAGGCTTCAGGTTTAGGCGCTGCCATCAACTGCGCAGTCGGAATCGGCGTCTATCCCGATCATGCGGTTGCAAGTGAGGCAATGACCCATTTAGGCGATGAATTCTTACCTATTGAGGCCAATGTCCAACTCTACAAACGCCTTTATAATGAGGTTTATCTAAAAATGTATGAGCGCCTAAAACCTTTATATCAAAGCATACAAGATATTACTGGTTATCCTGCAAAGTGAATTAAGCCTCTAAGTTAACTTTATTACTTCTATAGACTCAAGCTTAAGATAATAATAACGGAGACTAAGCTATGACTACACCAAAGTCTGCACTCAAAAACACTCAGCATTACGTCCTAACCAAATCCAATATTGAAAACACCCCTGCAACCAAACACGTCCATCAGTTTAACGACAATGCCATTCGCCATACGGTTTCATTAAGTGATATTGTCGGTCTTACCAAATTCGGTCTGCATCTCGTACGTGTTGAATCGGGTGATGAAACCACGCAACACCACTATCATGAAAATTCAGACGAGTTCATTTATATGCTATCTGGCGAGCTTTCACTACATTATGGCGATGAAGTTTATCAACTACATGCAGGAGATTTTGTCGGTTTCCCCGCACACGGTGCAGCGCATTCTATGCGTAATAATAGTGATACGGACGCTACCTACTTAATGGGAGGCAACAGACCAGCGTTTGATATCTGTAATTATCCAGACATCAAACGCAGAATGTATACTATCCATGGCAAAAAGGAGTTTGTAGACTTAGAGAATTTAGGTCAAATAGAGCATTGAGAACATTAAATCTCGTCTCGCTTTATAAATCCTTATTAACCAATAAACGCCGCATAAACTCGATTTAATCCCTCGCGCAGCAGTGCCTCAGGACACGCCACATTTAGGCGCATTTTAAGATGTCCCTCAGTGCCGTATTTGATACCCGCATTGAGCTCAACCTTCGCCTCTCTTAACTTATCATAAAGCTTCTGATTATCTTGTACATAAGCCGAACAATCCAGCCAAATTAAATACGAGGCTTCTGGGCGCATAATCTTGATATCGGGCAAATGCTCTTCTAAAAAGCTAATGGTTAAGTCAATATTGGCTTCAATATAATTAAGCGCCTGCTCCAACCACTCACCACCCTCTTCATAAGCACTTTGCATCACGGTATAGGCAAATAAATTGAGCTCATATTCATCATTTAACTGCTGCTGCTGACTGATTTTTTTGATTAATGCATCGTCTTTAGCAAATATCATCGAGCCTTTAATACCTGCTACGTTAAAGGTTTTGGTCATCGAGGTCAGGCTGACGACTTTATGCTCGTAACCTTTTGCGAGGGTTAAAAGAGGTGTAAAAGTATAACCACTCAAGGTTAAATCTTGATGAATCTCATCACTGACAATCGCCACATCATGCTTTTTGCAAAGTGCCAGTAACGCTTCAAGCTCCTGCCTCGTCCACACGCGCCCGCCCGGATTGTGCGGATTGCATAATAAATATAGCTTAACCTTATGCTCGATTATCTTGGCTTCGATATCAGCCAAATCCAGACGATACTTCCCCTCGACCTCCTTTAATAGCGATGTCACAAGCGCGCGACCATTTTGCTCAACCTTGGTCATAAAAGGCGTATAAATGGGGTCATTAACCAGTACCGCATCGCCTACTTCAGTAAATACGTTCATCATCAGCGCTAAACTTGGCACGACGCCCGGCGAGAACAAGATATTTTCTTTATCTAGCTGTAAATTATAACGACTGCCATGCCACTGAATAATAGACTCGTACAATGCCTCAGTCGGTTTGGTATAACCCAATATGCCATGCTGCGCAACTTGCTCAATCGCCTTTAAGATAGGCTGGGCGGCCTTAAAGTCCATGTCCGCGACCCATAGCGGGATGGTATCATCGTTATAATGCCATTTGACTGACCCTGTATCACGTCTATCTATTATTTCATCGAAATTGTATTGCACCATCAGTCTCCTAAAGCATAGATCTTTGAATTATTAACGCCCCTTAAACTCAGCCTCCCTTCTCTCTACCATCGCCATCGCACCCTCTTTCGCATCTTCTGAATGAAATAAATGCGGCAAATAGCTATGAATATTAGCCAATGCAGCGGCAGTTCCACTACGACTGACATCTTGTGCTGAGGACAGTAACCCTTGTACGCCAAGCGGTGCAGCTTTACAAATCTCTTGCGCAATAGTTATTGCTCGTTCGTATTCTTCGCCATTCGGCACTACTTCACTGACCAGATTTAGTCTATCAGCAGTTTGCGCGTCAAAGGCTTTACCAGTAAGCAAATACGGCATAGCTTTTTGCCAACCTGCTGCTGCGACGAAACGTACCGTCGCGCCACCAAACGGCATGATACCGCGCTGAACTTCCATTTGTGCAAAGTTGCAGTTATCACTTGCGATAACGACATCACTATTTAGCATTAATTCAATGCCAGCGGTAAAGCAAGTTCCTTGAATCGCAACGACCACAGGTTTGCTGCGTAATTTGCCACCGATTCCCCATGGGTCAATCTCATTATCATTAAACTCAAACGCGCCTTTATCCCACTTATCTTGCAACTCCATTAGATCAAGTCCGGCGGTAAAGTGCTCACCATGGGCAAATATGAGCGCACAGCGTAAGTTCTCGTCGTTTTCATAACGCGTCAGTGCTTCGGATAATTGCTTAATCATATGGCTATCAAAGGCGTTGCGTTTATCGGCGCGATTGAGCCCGATTAGGCAGATATAGCCGTCGGTTTCATAGGTGATGCGGTTATCGGTACTGGATTTATTACTTTCCGTTGTCATATTTTTATCCTTTTAAATGCATTATTGTCATCTGCTGCGCTTATAAAATAGCCGCTTTATGCTCATTTGGCTTAGTTTCAATATAGACACCCCCATGCGATAACGCAAGGACAGATATACGCGCACAGGCAGATTGCTATTTTATTCGCCATAGGTAAATGAGTAGCCATGGATAAACCGATAGACGGGCGTGAAATCTGCTAAACTGGGTGATTATATTCAAACATTGTAGTCCGAAACTATGACCAGTAAGCCCAGCACCAATATATCAAACGCCCGTAGAGCAAATGCTAATACTCATCGCAACCGCTCACCTGAGACTGCCAAAAAGCTCGGCAAGCTACATCCGCGCAATCCGCATCAAGGGCGCTATGACTTTGCGCTATTGACCCGTGCCCTGCCGGAATTGGCTAAGCACACCATCACTAACCCGAAAGGTGAGCCGACGATTAACTTCTCTGATAGTGAGGCGGTACGCGTCCTCAATCAGGCGTTACTCGCGCATTATTATGGCGTGAAGTTTTGGGATATTCCAGAAGGCTATCTCTGCCCACCGATACCGGGTCGCGCCGATTACATCCATTATATTGCTGATTTACTGGCGCAAACCACGCACGTTAATGACGACAACACACCGCCGACGGGTAAAGAAATTCACGCCCTTGATATTGGTACCGGGGCCAGTGCGATTTATCCGATTATCGGTAGCCAAAGCTATGGTTGGCGCTTTACCGCGAGCGACATTGACCCTATTTCAGTCAATACCGCCGCGCTGATTTGCGAAGCCAACCCAAAGCTAAAAAGTGCCGTTAAAGTAAAACTACAGCCTGAGCCTAAGTTTATTTTTAAAAACATCATCGGTCGTCAAGATTACTTCGATGTGGTCGTTTGCAACCCACCGTTTCATGCGTCATTAGAAGAAGCGATGCAAGCCAATACCCGCAAGCAGCATAATCTGCAACGCCATCGTGGTAAGAATGAAAACGAGCAAATCAGCCGCCATTCAACCAAGGCTGGAAATGCTGCGCAAAATCTCAACTTTGGTGGTCAGCATAAAGAGCTGTGGAGTGAGGGCGGCGAAATTGCCTTTTTGACCAAAATGATAAAAGAAAGTCAAGATTTTGCCGAGCACGTTGGCTGGTTTACCAGCTTGGTGTCAAAGTCAGAGAACGTGAAACCATTACAACTGTTATTAAAACAGCTTGATGTTGCCCAAATGCGCATCATCGAGATGAGCCAAGGGCAAAAGAATACCCGTGTTCTAGCGTGGCGCTTTAATACTGACGAAGCGTAATTAATAAAAAATGACTGTCTGAAAAACATCTATTTGAAGTTTCACGTGAAACAAAAAAAAACACCGCTTTGATTACCAAAGCGGTGTTTTTTTATAGAGTAAAAGGTAAAGATTAATAAACTAGCTAAAGAACATCACCTTTAAGCCAATGAGTATAAGTACTAGCCCACCAAGCGCTTCCGCCTTATCTTCAAGATACGTCCCTGATTTCTTACCCAAATACACACCAAAGACGCTAAAAATAGCAGTGATAATAGCGATAATTAAACAAGCCAACCACGCATTAAGCGCCAACAAATTCAGCGTAAAGCCAGCTGCCATGGCATCAATACTGGTGGCAATCGCAAGGGTAAACATGGTGCGATGATTGATATTTTTCTTTAAGCTGTCATTTACAGACACTGTCTCACTATTTATATGCAGCGCTTTATCTACCGCCTCTTCTCCATCTCCTAAAAACACTTCATAAAGCATTTTGCTACCAAGACCGATAAGAATAAATCCACCAATCCAAGGTGCAGCAGCAGCCAACCAGCCTAATAAAGCTGCGCCCAATAAATAACCAATCAGTGGCATCACGCCCTGCGCAATACCAAAATACAAACCCGCATAAATCGCCAAACGCAGCACATAATGACGATGCTGTTTTTGTGATTTCGCCCCTAGCCCAATCGCAACAGCAAACGCATCCATCGCAAGAGCAATGGCAAGTAATATAACTTCAATCATTTTATTCTTCGCTTATTTCTGCTTATTGTCATAAGTTTCACGTGAAACACTATATCAATCTAATCGTTTACCTTTTCCCAAAAACTACGCTTTTTACCATGCTTGTCTTTAAGGGTAATGACATATTCTTTATGGGTCGCAAGTTCACTGTAAGGCTTAGACGATTTACTAATAACCGTATCAAGTTTGGTTAGACGATCGAAGTAGCGAGCGGCGTGACCATAAGCTTTGCTGCGAGAGCTGTCTAGAATATCGTTAAGTAAAGTGCGGTAAATAATAACTTGAAGTAAATCTGTCTTAGTTGGCAAATCTTTTAACATGCTTGTGAGATCTGTGTAATGCACATCAGCAAACTGGGAATGACGGGCAACTGCAACCTCATTAGCAAGCTCAATCTCTCCTATTTCTAGCAGTAGCGATGTGGCCATAAATACATTTTCTTGTTGTTCTGCCAGCTCATAAGCTCTTTTTCGCCACTTAGATTGCTGAGCAGGACTGGCCACAGCCATGATAGCTTTTAACCGCGAAGGGGTTGATTGTAGCTCAAACGCCTCGCCTAGCACCTCCATGAGCGCGTCGGTATCTTTTTGCATGTGATATATGTGACTCAGCCAATCCAAACGTCTGATCTTATCTAACAGACCATCGCTTTGCCACTCTTCATTTAAGTAGTGTAATGCCTTATCAAAAGCTCTTTGATTTAGCAGAAATGTTAGCAACTCTTCTAATCTTCGAGGATGAACCGGTCTAGTCTCTTGCATCTCAAAGAATATGGTTTCAAAAAAACCCACATCACCTAGCGCCCTTGTTAGGTTTTTTATGGCGATCTCAATTACCATTTTTTCATAGTTAATTGAAAAAGCATCATCACTTAAAGGGCTGTTTTGCCTTTCATTGAGCGTATCTTTAATTGCTTTTTTTGTTTGGATATTCTCACGCTCTTGTTGATAATCAGCGATCAATCCACGTATCTCAGTCTCAGATAACAGTTGATCAATATTTTCTAATAAACTATCTTTGGTACCATAATCATTATCGTCAGCCAGCACTTTTACTTTCTTTATCCAAGCTTGACTGAGTATATCGCGCTCATCAACAGGTATGTCTCGCTTTTCTTGCTCATAGCAAGTGCTAGCCACTGCTAGCCAAAATGACGTCAAACTCCTATAAATATCACCGATATAACCGTTGGAATCATCAGCACGTTCTAGGCTAGCATTAGTAGACTCTATAAATAACTCAAGTAACGTCAAGCACTCTCGTGGTTGCGCAGGGTAAAGGCTCATTATATCGCTGGCTAAGTGCTGAAGCTCAGTAGCAAATTCACTAGATTCCCAGTAATCTACAAACTTCCTTCGTCTTCTAAGTCCTTTTAGTGTAGTGGTTAACTTTTTTATAAGTTTAGGTTTATCTGATTGTAATAGCAGACGCTCAATTTTTTTATCGAGCATTTTATCTATACCATACACCTCAGAGACAAAATCAATTAAGGTCTTTTTTGATAGTTGTGACAAATACTTCTTTTGTTCTGCGTTTAGCATAGTATTCCCTTCACTACTTTATTGATAATATTTCACATGAAAAAAGCCACCTTGCGAGCAAGATGACTTTATACCAATAAACAATTATATTCAAACTTCAAAACTATAACTTCAAGGTCTATAAACTAAAAGCTAAATATCTAAATTAGACACGGTCAGCGCATTCTCTTCAATGAAAATGCGACGTGGCTCGACATGGTCACCCATTAGGCAGGTAAACATATGGTCAGCGGCAATCGCATCTTCAATTGTCACGCGTAACATACGGCGGTTTTCAGGATCCATGGTGGTATCCCAAAGCTGATCAGCGTTCATCTCGCCCAGCCCTTTATAACGCTGAATCGCCAAACCACGACGCGCCTCAAGCATCATTTGTTGCCAGAGATAATCAAAATCGCGTACTGGGATATCTTTGGTCGTACCTGCGCTTGCTTCACGGCGGATAAAGGCATCTTCTGCAAGCAAGGTATTCCATTCAGCGGATAAGCGCAGCAGCTTGGTATACTCACCTGAATTGATAAAGCTGGCATCTAACAAATAATGATGCGCCAATTGATGCACATAAACAGTGATACGCGGTAACCATTGAGCTTTGGCAGATAAAGAATCACTGTCATCAGCAGATGTTTCACTTTCATCAAGTTCTACCACTGCGGTCATACCCAATAAATCAGCAGCGGCAGCATCCATATTTTTTGGTTGCGGCGCATGGATATTGACCAGTTCAATCTCAGGATTTAAATCACTACCAAAGTGCTCAAGCTGTGTTTGTAATGACGCTTTCCACGCTTCCATTACTGACTTATCATAAGTCATATCGGTGCTAAGCTTCGGCGTATGCGTCAATGCATCCAATAATACTGCAGGATAACGAATCTGCAAACGCGCTTTGATAAGCTGGGTTTGGTTATAGTCATTGAGCAAGGTCTCAAGCGCTTGACCAGTAATAGCCGGCGCATCAGCACTGATATGCAACTTAGTATTATCGATTGTCGAGGATAATAAATACGCTTTTAAGGCTTCATCGTCTTTTAAATACAGCTCTTGACGACCTTTTTTTACTTTATAAAGTGGTGGCTGGGCGATATAAATATAACCGCGCTCAATCAATTCTGGCGTTTGACGGAAGAAAAAGGTCAACAGCAGCGTACGAATATGCGAACCATCGACGTCCGCATCGGTCATGATGATGATTTTATGATAGCGTACTTTGTCCGGATTATATTCATCCGGGCCAATGCCGCAACCAAGCGCGGTAATCAAGTTACCGACTTCAGCAGATGACAGCATTTTGTCAAAACGAGCACGCTCAACGTTAAGAATCTTACCTTTTAGGGGCAAAATTGCTTGGGTCTTACGGCTACGACCTTGCTTAGCTGAACCACCAGCAGAATCCCCTTCCACAATATAAAGCTCTGATAATGCCGGATCTTTTTCTTGGCAATCTGCCAATTTACCCGGTAAACCTGCGATATCTAGCGTGGTTTTACGGCGGGTCATCTCGCGAGCTTTACGCGCCGCATCACGCGCACGCGCCGCATCGATAATCTTATTGGCAATTGCTTTACCGGCACTTGGGTTTTCAAGCAAATAGTCGTTAAACTTATCATGCATGGCCGATTCAACGGCAGATTTCACTTCGCTCGACACCAGCTTATCTTTGGTCTGACTGGAAAACTTAGGATCAGGTACTTTTACCGAGACAATCGCTGTCAAACCTTCACGCGCATCATCACCCGTGGCGACGATTTTCTCTTTTTTGAATAAGTTTTCGCGATCCATATAGCTGTTAAGACCGCGCGTCAAAGCTGAGCGGAAGCCAGATAAATGCGTCCCACCATCACGCTGTGGGATATTATTGGTAAAACACAATACTTTTTCGTTATAGGTGTCCGTCCACTGTAGCGCCACTTCGACACTGATGCCATCGTCTTGCTCGCTGGTGAAATGAAAGACTTCATTGATACCGTCTTTGCCCGCATTGATGTAGCTGACAAATTCTGACAAGCCGCCCTTGTGCTCAAACTCATGACGTTTATCGATGCGCTCATCGGTTAGGACAATGCGCACACCAGAGTTTAAGAATGATAGCTCACGTAAGCGTTTGGCTAAAATATCGTACTCAAAAATGGTACCAGTAAAGACATCGTTACTTGGATAAAAACGGATTTGCGTACCAGTTTTATTGGTCGCCTCCATCTGCTGAATATCGGCATCAGGAACGCCATCGGTATAGGTTTGATGATAATGATAGCCTTCGCGCCAAATATTCATCTCAAGCTTTTTAGACAAGGCGTTTACAACTGAAACACCGACGCCGTGTAGGCCGCCCGATACTTTATAGCTGTTGTCATCAAATTTACCGCCAGCATGCAGTACGGTCATAATAACCTGTGCTGCCGATACGCCCTCTTCTGGATGGATATCCACAGGGACGCCGCGACCGTTATCCATGACACTGACCGACTCGTCTTCATGGATAATGATATCAATTTGGTCGCAATGACCAGCCAGCGCCTCATCGATAGAGTTATCCACCACCTCAAAGACCATATGATGCAAGCCGGTACCATCATCGGTATCACCAATATACATACCCGGACGTACGCGCACCGCTTCTAGTCCGCGCAATACACGAATATCTTTGGAGCTATAATCAGAGGGCATTCCTTCAGGGGCTGCAGCAGGCGCAGTAATCTCTACAGCGCTGTCGCTCATCAATTGTTCGTGGTCGGTAGGTAATGAATCACTCATGTGTATTCCTTAATCTAGCCATTATCAGCTATATGTCATCTGCTCACCACAATGGCAACGCTCGACGACGTTATCTTAAATTTAACGTTTCATGGTCAAAATATGTAGTTATAGAGTTAGCAAAAGTTTTATCAGAAGTCGCCTAAAAGAAGATAAAACAGTAATAAAAAAGTGGACTTAAATACAGCCAATTTCTCAAAGACTGTTTTTAATATACGCTGTCATTTCTTTTACGTTTCATTAAAACAGCTTAGAAATAAGCATATATCTATCAAGCACTTAGAAGCTGAATATTATCAAAAAACCCTTAAACAATACTGATAAAAATTTATAAGATAACTTGCTGAGAACAGGGCAAAAATAAAGCTCTATTTTAACATTTTTCTGGCGCTAAGTCACTGTTTACTGACAGTTTTCTCGGTATCAAGCAAGTATTTTAGCAAGATCACTTTTCTACTACACCCACAAGCATAACAATGAAATTTTTCGGAAGATATGAAGTGTGGTTGATAAAAATGAAGCCCAAACTTAGCGGATATTGATTATCGAAACTATTTCTAAAAAACGTTTTTATAAAACATCTTTATAAAGACCTTAGGCCTCCTTGTTTCACGTGAAACAAATTAGGTTCTGACCAATATACATGCACCAAAGGTAAAATATCGTCGGTTAAGCTGGTCATAAATACCTGACATGGCAGCTGCGCCAATGTCGACAACAGAATCTCTATCGCCCTAGCATCAAGTTCAGCGGTAATATCGTCTAGTAGCACTACTGGCGTGGCTCGCGCTTTATTATGGTCATTTGGCAAAATAACACTGCTATTGTCCTTTTCTATCGCATGGGTAGAAGTGTTTTCATTAAGCAATAACGGCAATTGTGATAAGCGTAGAGCGGTAATTAACAGTTTTTTCTCGCCGCGAGAGAGAACGTTAGCAGCCTGTTCTTTTATAGTCGGTAGTTTGGCCGCGGTGTCTGCTTTTTCTATGGTTTTTGATACTGCGTTCGCATTGCTGTCTGCTTCGTTGTTAGCATGCTCTGATAAATCACTAGAGCGCCAATGTACATGAATATCGGCGCGGTGATTACCTATCCGCGTATAACCCAGCTGCAAATCCTGCTCCAAACGCTCGTTAAGCTGGATATCTAACGGGATATTGGTGTCGTAGCCAGCGTTATAGCTTAAGCTTAGTTGCTCAGCGTAGGTAGGCAATAACTGCGTGATACTCTTCGCAAAGTAAGGCTGCCAATCGCTAAAGACTCGCTCACGATAATGATGAATAAGCGCCGCATGACTAGCAAGCCCTTTGTCCCATGATTTTAACTCAGCAAGCTGCACTGGCGTTAAGTAACGGCTCTTTTTTAGCAAACTATTGCGCTGTTTTAGTAAACGCTGATAAGCGACCCATTGCGGATGGAAACCCTGTTTCATGTGAAACACTAGCCAATCTAATAGCTGCCGGCGACTGGCACTGCCCTGCTCTAACATATCCATCGACGACGGATCTATCAGTAATGTGGGTAGTTGCTCGGTTAAGATACTTTGGTTATAAACCGTGGTTTGATTCAGCCGTAGAACCGTCGTCGCATCTGTTTGCTTTTGAATAGCTAAGGTATTGCTATCATTGAGCTTAGCGTGCACCGTTGCCGCATTTTGATGGTGCTGAATATAGCGTTTAGGCTGATGATGGCGGAAGCTTTTACCTCTTGAAAGCAAGAATATCGCTTCAAGTAACGAGGTTTTGCCACTGCCATTTGCACCGATAATAACGTTGCAAGCAGCAGTATTTAAACTAATCTGGGTTAGATTACGCAGGTGTGAAATTTGTAGACGTTCAATCATAAGGGTGACAGCCGCCTATATTACGCCCACTATTTAGTAAGCAAAAGTTTATTACTGTTATTTTTCATAAGGTCACCAAGTTATATACGCATAGGCATAATAACATACTGATGAAAGTCATCATTGAGCTGATTGACCAATACCGAGGCATTGGATTGGCTCATATGCATTTGCAAATCACCTTGAATCACGCCCAAAACGTCTTGTAGATACGCCGCATTAAATGACAACTCCATCGGCTCGCCTTGGTACTTTGCTTGTATCATCTCGACTGCCTCGTCTTGCTCAGCATTATTAGCACGAACTTCTACCATGCCATCACTGGCAAAATTAAACACCACACCGCGAGATTTCTCATTACTTAAAATTGCCACACGGCGCAGCACATCAGTCATTTTTTCTTGGTTAAACAAAGCAAGCTTATCTGTATTACTTGGCATGACACGGCGATAATCCGGGAATTTACCATCGATAAGACGCGCGGTAAAGGTCACCATTAAATCATCACTCACCTGCCCTGTACTATCCACATCACCAAAGGGTAAGCTTACTTGTAAGAATTCACGGCCAAAGCTCAATGTCACAGCATTGTCTTTATCGCCCAGCATCTTGCCAAGCTCAGAAGCCAAACGCTCAAGCTCAATCACCGCTTTACGCGGCAAAATCGCTTGCATATTTAAGTCGCTACTGACATCAATAACACTACGCGCTAACGCCAATCTATGGCCGTCAGTCGCAACTGTAGTCAGTTGCTGCTGTGACACATCAAATAGCATACCAGTCAAATAGTAACGCACATCTTGGATAGCCATTGCAAATTGGGTTTTATGAATTAAGTCGGTCAAACGACTACGACTGATGGTCAAAGGTGTGATATTTTCAGGATTACCAAGACTTGGATAGTCTTCGCTTGGTAATGTGCCTAAAGTAAAACGACTTTTACCACTGGTCAAGAGACAGCGCTCATTTTCTTGAGTGGTCAGATTGACCTGCGCTTGCGACGGCAATGATTTACAGATATCTCTGAGCTTTGTGGCAGGTAATGTGGTGGTACCTGCTTCGATACAGGCACCAGCAGGCAATTTTAATGTCGATGTCAGCTCTACTTCTAAGTCAGAAGCAGTTAAAATAAGCGCCCCCTCAGACAATTGCAGCTTAATATTGCCCAAGATAACCATGTTGTGGCGCTTATCGGCGGCCTTGGCAATCAAGTTAATGGCTTTTAGTAACGACTCTCGATTAATCGATAATTGCATGCTTAGTTACTCTTGTTTATTAGTTGCTCTTATTAAAAGAATTTTTATACGTTTTTAAATCATAGGGTTTTAAAATAATGGCTTAATAATACCTTGTCTACTGATGATAATCCATACAGCGTCTGTCCGCTAATCATTAAAATATTATAAATCATATCGACTCGTGACAACATTATGACGCCATAAGCTTCTAACCCGCTTGCAACATCAAGGCAAGCGTTTTGTAATCCTTATCAAACGCGGGGTCAGCGGCGCGTAGCTCATTGACCTTATCACAAGCATGCATCACTGTCGTGTGGTCGCGTCCACCAAATGACTGACCAATCTCAGGAAAGCTATCACTGGTTAATTCGCGTGATAACGCCATCGCTATTTGTCGTGGTCTAGCAATGCTGCGCGTACGTTTACGACCCATGATATCTTTTACGCTCACATCATAGTATTCGGCGACCACTTTACGAATATTATCCATATTTACCGCTTGCACACGCATCGCAACGATATCTTTTAGGGCGTATTGCACCATCTCAAGTGTAATGGGCGCTCCCGTCAAGTTGGCATTGGCAAACACCTGATTGAGAGCACCTTCTAATCGCCTGACATTAGAAACCACGTTTTGAGCGATGAATAGGGCACACTCTTTAGGCAGGCTCATGCCGTACGATGCCGCCTTTCTTTGTAAAATTTGTACTCGAGTGTCAATCTCAGGTGGATCTACTGCAACCGTCAAACCCCAAGAAAAGCGCGACCTGAAACGCTCGTCAAACTCCGTCATTTGTGATGGATGACGATCTGATGCCAGAATCAGTTGCTTATCACCGCTGGTAAAATCTGCAAATAAGGTTAAAAACTCATTACTACTTTTTGTTTTACCCGCTAATACATGAATATCATCTACAATTAATAAATCTACTTTTTTTATTTTCTTTTTAAAATCTTCTATTTTATTATTTCTTAATGAATAAACTAATTGATTAATAAATTTTTCGGAAGTGAAATAGTAGAAAGTTAGATTATTTTTTAAATAGCGATGCGCTACAGAATGCATTAAATGCGTTTTTCCCAAACCAGAAGGTCCGTATATAAATAAAGGATTGTGACGATTTTTTGATTGGCGTTTTCCAAGCTCGTAACAGGCCTTATAAGCTAAGTTATTAGACTTACCAGTGACAAAGGTTTCAAAGGTGAAGTCAGGATTCAGATAGCTTAATGATTTGGCATCGGCAGACTCAATCAGTTCTGCATGACGCATATTGGCATCGATATCCGCTCTAGCAATATCATTATGCGTACTTTGAAAATTATAATCAGTAGGGGGAGGGGAGGGCTGGTCTTCTTCAAACAATGAGCCTGACTGGGCCAGATTACTATCAACCATCTCACGGCCAGCATTATCAACACGTACAATAACGGCTTCAATACTACCTTGGCTATGTTTAGCAACCAACTGCTCGATGTCGTGTAAATGATTCTTTTTGATATAGGTTACAAAGTAATCATTAGGAGCAAGAATAATCAAGCTATTGGCTTCTTGATGTGCAGATAACGGTCTCAACCACATCGTAAAGACATTATCTTTAACATGATAACGTAAGTCGTTTAGGCATTTATCCCAAATAGTTGCTGTATCAATCATGAAAAATACTAACCCCATAGTCCAAGGTGATCGGTCAAAAGAACGTCATTTTTATAGTGTAAATTTATCAGCTTTAAGCCCCAGAAAGCCTCTTTTCTTAACAAAGATATCTTATGATCACATAACTTAAAATCATACATCTAGTAGGGCGCCAATCTAACACAAACAGCCTGTGGATAATACCTCGTTTTTTGTGGATAAGACTGTGGATAGTTTTGTGGATAAGTATATATCATGAGTTATCCATATTCCACCCACAGGTTATCCACAACCTTACCCATAGTCTATCCTATTGATAAAAAAGTAAAAAAACAAGTTAATCACAGATAATACGATCCCCAATAACAACAATACTTATATATATTAATAGCTAATTATTATAGAGTTCGACACAAGCTGTGGATAAGTTTCAAAAATTGATTATCAAAATAGTTTTTCTAAGAAGATAATTTGGGTCTACTGATATGAGTTTATTTAACTAAATCTCTTAGCTGTAAATATCTCATTACCGATAAATATAAGAAAACTCACTCTGTTGTAAATCATCTGTATGAAAACAGAGCAAATTAGTTCGTTGACCAAAATACTATGCGGTGGTATAATCCTCCGCTATTACGAATTTAGTCCATTATTTTGATAGGTGAGTTATGAAACGTACATTCCAACCAAGCGTGATCAAGCGTAAACGTACTCACGGTTTCCGTGCACGTATGGCAACCAAAAAAGGCCGCCAAGTCTTAGCTCGTCGCCGCGCTAAAGGACGTCATCGCCTTACTGTATAATTAATCAGTAGATTGCGATAAGCATGGCCGATAGTGCTTGTTGTGTTTCTATTATTTTATAGATTGCGATCGTCAATCATCACAACTGTCACTCAGCCATATATTAAAAGCGCCCACATCGGCGCTTTTTTTGTCTCTATACTTTGTTATTCTTTCTACGCTATTATCTCTGCTAGTGTTACTAGCTCTTATATTAGGTTGTATTATGTCCAATACCGTTTCAGCGCCCCCTAATGCTCGATTTACCAAAGCACAGCGTCTACTCACGCCTTCGTCCTTTCGCGAGGTATTTGACGCGCCTGAGCGCAAGCTGCATCAGAGTCATTTAATGGCGTTTGTACGTAGTAACCATTGTGAACAGCCTCGAGTCGGTATGGCCATTACCAAACGTAAAGTACCGACGGCTGTCACACGAAATTTAATCAAACGCCATGTTCGTGAACAATTTCGTATAAAGGCAAGTCACTTAGAAAACAAAGATATTGTATTTATTGTCAAAAAGTCTATAAAGCAATTAAATAATAAAGAAATAATAAATGAAATTAATAATATCTTTAAAAAGATGGAAAAAAAATAAAATGAATTTTTTATTAAAAGTAGTAAATAATTTTTTATATAAGTTGTCTTATTATTTTATTGTTTTTTATCAAAAAGTAATCAGTCCTATTTTACCTGCGCGCTGTCGTTATTATCCAACTTGCTCAAATTACGGTAAACAAGCTTTAGCATGGCATGGCGTTTGGTCAGGTAGTTGGCTATTATTAAAACGTATTAGTAGCTGTCATCCGTTAGGCGGACATGGCATTGATTTTGTGCCACTACCTTTGTCTTCTTATCATTATCAATATATATCGCCTACGACACCAGTTCATGGCAAAGCGCAAAGCTGGTATGTTTATAAAGATACTAAGAGCTATGTGGCTCGCCTAAATCATCTAATGAAGTCGATATAAACTTTATTATCGACTGAGAAGTTGTGGATATCTTTTAAGTTACCCACAAGTTATCCACACGCTTGTATCATTTAGAGCGGTTTTTTAGTAAAATGATGAACATTTTATGTGATTGACTGCTGGTATGACTGCTAGGAAAGGGGTTTGATACTGTGTGGTGGTCATGACACATGCCTGATTTTTCATTCCCTAATTTTTTAATCTAGGAAAGGTTTATGCAAAAGATATTTCGGGTGATGATCATCATTGCGATGCTAATCACCGCTTATCTGCTGATTTTAGCATGGCGAGATGATTATGCCGATGCACCAGCTGTAGACGCGGTACCAGAAACGTCAACATCGGTAGGGGCTGATATTCCTGCTACCACTGGCGCAGCAGGTGATATTCCAGCACAAACGCTACCAGTTGATGCGGGCGCTGTTGCGGAGGCACCTGCGACCAATACGGGTCTCATTACGGTCACAACCGATCGCTATGACATTAAAATCAATCCAGAAGGCGGGGATATCGTTTATGCGGCATTAAAGCAATATGATGCCACGCTCAATAGCGAAAAACCTTTTGTGTTGTTAGAAAATAATAGCGGTCGCGTTTACGTGGCACAATCTGGTCTTATCGGTCCAAACGGTATTGATACCGCCGAAGGTCGCGCCAAATATAGCCACGCTGCCAATAATTATGTGATGGAGAAAGGTCAGCAAACCTTATCAGTACCGCTTACCTATCAAAAAGATGGTGTAACGGTTACTAAGACCTTTACTTTTACCCAAGATAAATATCCGATTGATATCAGCTATCAAATCCAAAATGCTTCTGCCAATGCTTGGCAAGGTCAGATGTTTGCGCAGTTAAAGCGTGACGATAGTAAAGACCCTGGTATGTCTGATAAAGGCGCGCTAAGCATGGCGACGTATTTGGGCGGCGCTTGGGGCACACCTGAAGATCCTTATAATAAATTAAAATTCGGTAAATTTAACGATGGTGAGTTGACCACGACCAGTGATGAAGGTTGGGTTGGCATCGTTCAGCATTACTTTGTTTCTGCTTGGACGCCTGAAAACTTTACGGGTAAGTTCTTTAGCCGTGAAACGGGTAATGATTACTTTATTGGTTTTAACAGCCAGCCTGTTAATGTGGCACCGAACAAGCAAATTACCTTAAATGCAACTCTCTATGCTGGTCCAAAAGTACAGTCTGAGCTAAAAGAGGTGGCAGTAGGTCTGAATCAAACCGTCGATTATGGCTTACTTTGGCCAATATCAAAAATATTATTTGCGATTTTGGATGGTATTCATAAAGTCATCGGTAACTGGGGCTGGTCAATTATTCTGTTGACGCTGCTGGTTAAAATCGCCCTGATGTGGGTTTCTAATAAAAGCTACTACTCAATGGCGAAGATGCGTGCTATCGCCCCAAGACTAGCAGCATTAAAAGAAGAGCACGGCGACGATCGTATGAAAATGTCGCAAGAAATGATGGCAATTTATAAAGAAGAGAAAGTCAATCCCATGGCGGGTTGTTTACCTATTCTGATGCAAATGCCGATTTTCTTAGCCCTATATTGGGTATTGGTTGAAAGTGTTGAGCTGCGTCATGCGCCTTGGATATTGTGGATTCAAGATTTATCAGCGATGGATCCATGGTTCATTTTACCGCTCTTAATGGGTGCGTCGATGTTTATCCAGCAGCAACTAAATCCGCAGCCCGCTGATCCAATGCAAGCTAAAGTGATGAAGTTTTTACCGATTATCTTCACTGCGTTTATGTTGTTCTTCCCAGCAGGTTTGGTACTATACTGGACGGTGAACAACTTATTTAGTATGACCCAACAGTACATCATCAACCGTAAAGTTGAAGAAGAACAGAAACGTCGTACCGTGAAAGTTCTGGATTAAATAAAGTTCAAGTCTAAAAAACCATCGCTACGGCGGTGGTTTTTTTATGTATCAAAGAGAATGCTTTTCTTGTGTTAATAAACAAGGAAAATAGCTATATAACCATACTTTAGGATTTTAATAATCTACTCGTTGAAGTTTGCTTTGTCAGTGCCTGCTAAGCCGTCTATAATGGGGTTTTTGCTTATTGAGAGTGATTGTGGATTCTTTAGAGATGGCACTAGCCGCCGATAATTTGGATGAGTCACCTAAAAATTCTAACGTATCTGGACTTCCGACCATTGCGGCGATTGCTACACCGATCGGGCGTGGTGGCGTCGGAGTTATTCGTCTGTCAGGCGCGCGTGCTTACGATATTGCTTGTCAGCTTACTAGTAAGTCGACTTTCACGCCGCGTATGGCCAGTTTTTGCCGTTTCTATCAGGCTGATGGCACGACCATTGATGAAGGTTTGGTGCTGTACTTTAAAGGTCCGCACTCGTTTACTGGCGAAGATGTGATTGAGCTGCAAGGTCATGGTGGCATGATTTTACAAAATCAGCTGCTAGCGCGGGTGTTTGAATTGGGCGCAAAACAAGCGGGCGCAGGGGAATTCTCTTACCGCGCTTTTGATAATGATAAATTGGATTTGGTGCAAGCAGAAGCCATCGCTGATGCGATTGATGCCACCAGCGCCGCTGCTGCCAGTAGTGCGATTCGCTCGCTTAGTGGTGAGTTTTCCCAAAAAATTAATCAATTGCTTGAGCAATTGATTCATCTGCGCTTGCACGTCGAAGCGGCAATTGATTTCCCCGATGAAGAGGACGTTGATTTCTTATCGGACGGCGTTATTCAAGATAAGCTCGAGCAGACGCAAGCTAAAATTCAGCAAGTGCTAGCGACCGCCAAGCAAGGTCAGCTATTACGCGACGGTATTCATGTGGTGCTTGCTGGCAGACCAAATGCGGGTAAATCAAGCTTGCTGAATCGTTTGGCAGGGCAAGAGCGTGCTATCGTGACCGATGTCGCTGGGACAACGCGCGATACCTTACAAGAGACCGTCGTGCTTAACGGCTTAACCTTGCATCTAACCGATACCGCAGGTCTGCGCGAGACTGAAGATACGGTCGAGCGTATCGGTATTGAGCGTGCGCGTACGGCAATTACGCAGGCTGATATGCTTCTGATGGTCTATGATGTGACTCGTGACCTTGCAAGTGACAGCACACCATTACAGCTGGCTGAGCAGCTATTTGGCGAGTTACCAGAAGCCAAGCGCTTACTAATTATTGCCAATAAAAGCGATTTATTGAACGATAACAGCAGTGAAGAAAGAATCGCTACTTCACAAGCAGAAATAAAAAATCGTGGCTATGAGCAGGTGAATGTTTCATGTGAAACAGGTGCAGGAATTGATGATTTGGTCGAAATCTTATGTGCTAAAGTAGGCTTTCATCCGCCAGAAAATAGCTTAATCGCCCGTACACGACATATTGATGCGCTAAGACGTACCGCTGATTCCTTAGCAGAGGCACATGAGCAGCTGACAGTGTTTAAAGCAGGTGAGTTGGTGGCAGAAAGCCTACGCCAAGCGCAGCAAAGTTTGGGAGAAATTACTGGTGAATTTAGCGCTGACGATTTATTAGGAAAAATTTTTGGTAGCTTTTGTATTGGCAAATAACGAGTAAAAGTCTGCTTCTTTATCTGATAGTAAAATTATCATTTTTTAGAAAATTTAGTTTTATCAATAATTATATTCGCCCTCACTATCAACCTAAGGAAAAGCGTATGCATTGCCCATATTGTAATGCGTCAGATACCAAAGTTATCGACTCACGGCTAGCAGCTGATGGCGCGCAAGTACGCCGCCGCCGTTCATGTAATAGCTGTCAGGAACGCTTTACGACCTTTGAAGTGGTAGAAGTGGTAATGCCGCGTATTATCAAATCAAGTGGCAAAATCGAACCTTACGATAATGACAAATTGCGCCGCTCGATTTTATTACCGCTACAAAAACGTCCGATTACCATCGATGAGCAAGAAGCGATGATTAGTCGTATCGAGAAGCGCGTACGCCAAATGGGCGAGCGCGAGGTGAGCAGTAAGGTCTTGGGTGAGATTATTATGAGTGAGCTTAAAACGCTCGATGATGTCGCTTATGTGCGTTTTGCCAGTGTTTATCGTGATTTTCAAGATATCGACGCCTTTCATCAAGAAATTGCCAATATCCGTCCTAATGAAAAATAAGCATCACTCATGCTAAGTATTTAGCCTGCTTTCAAGTTTATATTGCTTACTCACTCTACTCTATAAAATCTTTAATAATAATTATCAGTTGTTGATTAAGTCCACCTTTATGTCAAACTCAAAACACTCTCAAGACGCCAAAGATCGTTATTTTATGATGCTCGCTATTGAGCAGGCCAAGCGTGGTCTGTATACGACGCGTCCCAATCCGTCGGTCGGCTGTATGATTGTGCAAGCAGATGAAGTAGTCGGCCAAGGCTTTCATCCGAAAGCAGGGCAGCCGCATGCTGAGGTGTTCGCCTTAAAAGATGCGGGCACGCGAGCGATCGGCGCGACCGCTTATGTTACTTTAGAGCCTTGTAGTCATACCGGACGTACACCGCCCTGTGCTTTAGGTCTTATCAAAGCTGGAGTGGAGCGTGTTGTCATTGCCGGTCTCGACCCCAATCCACAAGTGGCTGGTCGCGGTGTGAAACTTTTAGAACAAGCAGGTATTGCTGTTACCGTCGGCGTGCTAACAGCGCAAGCAGAGGCATTAAATAAAGGCTTTTTAAAGGCGATGCGTAGCCAAATGCCTTATGTCAGGCTTAAAATTGCCACCAGTCTTGACGGTCGTACTGCTATGGCGTCTGGAGAGTCGAAGTGGATCACCGGTACAGCAGCACGCGAAGATGTACAGAAACTGCGTGCGCAAAGTGGCGCTATTGTCACAGGCAGTGAAACAGTCATCGTTGATAATCCGCAATTAAATGTGCGCTCTAGTCAACTAGGTATTAATCCTGAACAAGTACCACAACCTAAAATAGTGATACTCGATAGACGAGGACGATTAAAACACGATTTACAGTCTGACTATCAGCTATGCCAGAGTCCAAAAACTCTTTATTGGCGTGAAGAAAGTTTAATTGAATTATTAAAGAACTTAGTGAGTGAACATCACTGTTATGACATCTTAGTAGAGGCGGGCGCAAGCGTTGCAGGAAGCTTTTTACAACTGCAACTGGTGGATGAGCTCATTGTTTATCAAGCACCTTGCTTATTAGGCACACAAGCACGGCCTATGGTCGCTATCAATCCATTAGCGTTAGCGCAGCAGCTACGTTTTGATATCCATAGTCATGAGCAGCTTGGTACTGATCTTAAGCTTACCTTATTACCTGTATAGTCGGCGTTATAAAAGCCTTGTCTTTCAATATTTTACCCACAAGATTAAACTTACATACAATGTATGTGGATAAGTGGAATAGTTTTATAAAGGTTTCACATGAAACTGTGTATAACTTTGTTTCACATGAAACTTACTAGTAATTGTTAATAATGTTTTAAAGTTATAATTTATTTAAAATCAGTTACTTATGTATATAGCTCAAGTGTAGTGAATAATTATTAAAAAGCAGACTTATTGTGGATAACTCTTTAAAAACCAAGTTTCTCATACTACTACTCCTTATGTCAGCGCTAGTTATCCACAGTTTATCCGCTGAGTCTTTTTATTCTCGCTAATTTTATAGTAAGCGCTATAAACAGCTTAAAGACTAATAGCGATTATCGTTATTGATTTTGAATGAAATAATAGGTTTAAATAATATATGCTGCCTTTAACGGCCATAAAAAATACCAAGAGGTTAATATGTTTACTGGAATTATAGAAAGCGTTGGCAAAGTAAAGTCCATGCAGCCAACGGGCGGTGATATCCGCTTGACCATAGAATCTGCTGGCTTAGATTTTAGCGATGTGAAACTAGGCGACTCGATTGCTTCAAATGGCATTTGCTTAACGGTGGTGGAGTTTGGTAGTAATTATTACTCTGTCGACGTTTCACGTGAAACTATTGCTCGTACAGCGCTGGCAGATTTAAAGCCCGGTTATGCGGTGAACTTAGAAAAAGCCATGCTACCAACTACCCGTTTTGGTGGGCATATCGTTGCCGGTCACGTTGATGGGGTAGGCGTGGTTAGTAAATTGCAAAAAGATGCGCGCTCACTTTATATTGAAATTGAGATACCGCACGAGTTGGCACATTATACGGCTACCAAAGGCTCTATTACCCTTGATGGTATCAGTCTCACTACCAACTTAGTTCGCGATAATATCGTTTCGCTCAATATCATTCCGCATACCGCGCAAGTCACCAATATTGCCCAGCATTGGCTGGTAGGTAGTAAAGTCAATGTTGAGGTCGATATTGTAGCGCGCTATTTAGAGCGTTTACTAAGCAAATCGCAAGCGGATAATGCACATGTTAGCAGCCCGCAAAGTACGATTACTGAGGAGTTTTTAGCTGAGAATGGTTTTATGAAATAAGGGTTAAATAGCCAAAATCATCACCAAGCTGTTATAAAAGACAGATCTTGCAAACGCTTATTGGTTTTTAATCAGCGTTTGCAAAACAGTTTTTAGCTTTTGTTTATTAATAGGCTTGGCCAAAAACTCATCCATGCCCACTTGTAAACAGGCGATTTTATCTTCTTCGCTGTTATTTGCGGTTAGCGCAACGATTGGAATATCATCGCCTTGCGCGCGAATCGCTTGGGTCGCTTGCAGTCCATCCATCACGGGCATCCGGCAGTCCATCAAAATAAGCGCAATTTCCTGACGCTGCGCTTGCAATTTGTCCAACGCCTGCTGCCCATCTTCCGCCACGATACTGCGATAGCCAATCTTTTCCAGTATCTTACAAGCTATTTTTTGATTGGTTGGACTATCTTCTACCACTAAAATCAGTGGCGCTAATGTTTCATGAGCGGCGTTATCTGCGCCTAACGGGCTACTGCTTTGCTGTTTGTTTTCTTGGCTAGTTATTTGCGGTAACAGTGTTTGTCTAACGGGTAGGGTTAATCGCAGTAATTCAGAGAGTGATAATGCCACATCGAGTGGTTTGTTTAAAAAACCGTCACATTGATCCAGTAACATAGAAGGAATGCGGCGCTCAGCTTTCATACTGACCAATATTTTTGGCAGCGCAGTATTAGACAGTAAGCTATTTAGAGCCTGCTGTTTATCGATATCTATACGTGCTTTATCTTCTGATTTCTCCAATTTATTTTCAGCGTCTATATTTTTATCATCAATGTTTATTTGATGTGATAACGCGAGCGTGATGTTTTCATAATATTCGTAATCTAAGAGCAAAATAGGTGCAAGTTTTTGCGCATCTTGCGCCAGTTTATTATTTATTTGCTCAAGCGCCACTCTATCTATAGAAGTGGAAATAGTGGCTGGGATAGATAAATAAGCGCACAAATCGCGTAAATGCTTGGCTCGCAGCGGTTGTTTAATGACGGCAATAAGATGAATATAAGTCAATTGCGGATTAAAGTGGTAAATAGGCTGATAGGCTGGTCGTCTACAAGGCAAATACAGCTTAAAAGTACTGCCTTTATTAAGCGTGCTTTTCATCTCAATAAAACCGCCTAATAGTTTAGCGAAGCTATTAACGTCGTTTAATCCGAGCCCTTTTATGGCGCTGTTTTTGTGCGCGTAGTTAATAGGGTGGTTTTTGATGTGAACACTGTTTTGGCTGTTGCTTTCATTAAAATACGTCAGCAGTTGGTGCTGCTTTGCGATATCGATGCCTGTGCCGCTGTCTTTTATACTAAACCGAATCCAGTCGTGCGATGGATGAATGGTAGTGTTTGATTTATCTAGATTGCCGTGATTCGTATCATGGCTGTTATTAGAAATGTGCTCTTTATCTACCTCGCCTATACTGGTACTTTTGATATCAGCTATGTCCGCATTGGTCACCGCATCGATGGTAAGTGACACATAGCCAGAATTGGTAAATTTAATCGCATTATCTAATAAATTACGTAGGATTTGCCGCAAGCGCCTATAATCGGTATCGATACAGCGCGGGCTGTCAGGTGCAAAAAAATACAAGAGCTCAAGTCCTTGCTGCCTTAAACTTTCTACCATCGATTGACTGACTTGTTGACCAAGCTTATAAATATCCACCGCTTCAATAGATAGACGGGATGTACGAACCTCTATCTCTCCTATATCTAACATATCGTTTAGCATCGTCAGCATAGAATGGCTGGTTTGAGTCAAAGTCGTAACGATTTGATGTTGCTTAGCGCTCAGATTATCGGGATTGATAGGCTCTAACGTGTCAATCATGGCTTCTAACGGCAGGCGTAAATGATGTCCCATCGTCGATTTAAGTGCTTCAAACTCATCAAGCTGACGTTGTAGTTGACGATTTTGTTGCTCTAAATGCGCGGTTTGTTCGACAAGCTCATGGATGTTATTGAGTAAAACGGTAAAACCATGCACCTGCCCGTGTTCGCCAAACCAAGGCGTGATATGCAACTGATAAGCTTTTTTATTGTGCAAACCGTAAACCAATAGCGTGCGCGTGACTCGCAAATCTGCCAGTTTTTGTAGCAGGGCTTGGGTTGATTGGTCTTTAGTAAAGAAAAAATCGGTCAGTTGATAGTTGCTATCGCTGTGAAAGATAATGTCAAATACTTGCTCAAAGCGTTGATTAAAAAAGCTGATTTGACCATGTCTCATAATCATCAGCATTGGCAAGGGCGCATGATCGACCAATCGCTCTAACCGATGCTTTAGCGTGGTAATGCGGCGATGATTATTATGCAACTGATAACTGATACGGCTAAGTGCGTGACCCAAACGCAAAAATTCAGCCGTGGTTTTCTTTTCGATAAACGGCGGCGCGATATAACCATCCTTGGTATGGCTACTTAACTCATCGGTATAAATGAGCAGTTGTTCCCAGTTGGCACGCCGTTTTAGGGTATAGAGTAAGGCCATAGCAAATAGTAAGATGGCTGTCATCAATGGCAACCAATAGCGATACGACATCCAATTGATATCAAGCGCTTCATGCCGCAGTATCAGGTACACCTTGTGACCATTTTCAAGTCCAATGGTGCCAACCAAATTGCGATTATTTAGCTCGTAGGCACTATGATGATTGCTAGCAGAGGGCAAGGAAGTGATAACGTTGGGGAAGGTGATACCGGCAAATTCCCGTTCATTAGGACGGGTATGACGATGAATATAAGTCTGTCCAGACGGCATCATAAAAATCAGCTGATAGCTGATGTCTTTTAGAAAAGGTTTTTTTAAGACCTTTTTAATGTCAGTATTGTCAGGGTTGGCAAGCTCAGAAATCTCATACTGCAATGCATAAAAGCTCTCTATGCTGTCTTGCTTACTATCCTGCCTTATCTCATAAAACATGGTGAAGTAATACACTGACAACATCGCCAATAATGTCAGCGTATAAAAAATCAGCAAGCGTTGTAGAGACTGGAACTGTTGCATAAAAGCATGACCCTAAATCGACCGTAAGTCGGTGTGATGGCGCATCGTAAAATAATGATAAATCTGACAGATTTGCTTGCTGTGGCTTATTTGAGGAATAAGTAGCTGAGCCTGCTTACTATTATAGAGATAAATAGCACCATTAATAGCGCTGGATGGCTGCTATTACAATCATGGCACAACACCACAAACTCACCTATAATAGACAAATTAACCATAAATACTGCCTGACTATGACCACACTTGCTGCACAATCTGATATATCTATTGACGCCAATCAAGCTGAGCAAAGCGCCGTAACCGAAATACCAACAGTCGCTAAGCCGCTAAGAGTGATATTTGCCGGTACACCTGAGTTTGCTGCTGTCAGCCTTGAAGCGCTTATCAAGCAGCAAGATGCGTTGAATATAGATATCGTTGCGGTCTATACCCAGCCTGATCGCAAAGCAGGGCGCGGGCAAAAGTTATCAGCATCTGCCGTCAAGCAAGTGGCATTGGCCAATGACATCGCGGTTGAGCAGCCTCTCACCTTTAAAAAATCTAGCACAGAAGGTATGGCTGCACGTGAGACTTTACGTACTTATCAGCCAGATGTCATGATTGTCGCGGCTTATGGTCTGATTTTACCGATTGGCGTATTGTCCACGCCTACTTATGGCTGTCTAAATATTCATGCTTCGCTGTTGCCACGTTGGCGCGGTGCCGCCCCGATTCATCGGGCGTTACTAGCGGGTGATAGCGAGACTGGCATTACCATTATGCAGATGGATAAAGGCTTGGATACGGGTGATATGCTTTACAAGGTCAGCGCACCTATCGAAGCTGATGATACGGCCGCCAGCTTGCATGATAAGATGGCAGCACTTGGCGCGGCGGCTATTACTACCGTATTAAAAGACTTGGCGCATTACCAAGCACAAGCTATTGCTCAAGATAATAGCAAAGCCAATTATGCGGAAAAATTGGTCAAAACCGAAGGCGAAATCGACTGGACGCAGTCTGCTACACAGATTGAACGTCAGATTCGTGGGTTGACTCCTTGGCCTGGTGCCTACACCTTTTTAGCAGGGCAGCGCGTCAAAATTTTGGCCAGTCTGCCGGTAAATACATCACAGCAAACCATTAAGCCTGCGGGCACTGTTATCAGCGTTGGGCGAAAAGCCATACTGGTCGCTTGCGGCAAAGACACTACTAGCGAACCACAAAGTAATGAATACTCAGCGACGACTTTGGCGATTACCAGCTTACAATTTGCAGGTGGTAAGCCAGTGACTGCTGAGCAAATTTGCCATGGTAATCAATTAAACGATGGCGATCAGTTTATGGCAGAAGTAAAGTAACTTACTTACGCTTAATGTATTTAATAACAAGCACTCTAACTTTTATCAGACGCTGTCGATCAGACGTCAAGGAAATTCAATTTAATGAGACAAACCAGCACTGCACCAAGAAATAATAAGCTCAAACCTTCAAGCAACCTTATTATGAATGGTAGCGTCCGTGTCCGGGTGATTCGCACTTTATTGGCCATTCAAAATGGCCAATCACTTGCCAGCGTCCTTGACCCGTTACTCAACAGTCTGCACGACGGCGATAAAGGCTTTGCACATGCCTTACTACTGGCGACACTGCGTCAGTGGTACGCGCTGGCGCGTTTGCTCGATACGCTAGCAGACAATCCTATCGATGAGGTCGAAGTTCGTACGACTATTCAAGTGGGCTTAGCGCAATTGCTGTATTTAGAAGTGGCGGACCATGCAGCGATTCATGAAACGGTTGAAGCGGCAAAAGAGATTGATTTTGCCCATGCAACAGGTTTGATTAACGCTATCTTGCGTAAAGTCGCTAAGAATCCTAGCAAATTTCGTAAAAAATGTGATAAAAAGCACAGTCTGCCGAACTGGCTTGCTTATCAGCTTAAGCAGGACTGGGGCGAGCAGTATGACGAGCTGATGCAAGGTTTGCGCCATGCAGCACCGATGTTTTTACGCGTAAACTCAGCGGTTAGCTCAGTAGAGGATTATCAGAAAACACTTGATGGGGCAGAAATTGATGCAGACATCGTTGAGCTAACGACTGGTTTTAATTTACCGAACTCATCAGATACAGCTATAGCAACAACGCTATCCACCAAAGGTCTCCGGCTACATCAAAGCACAGCCGTAAACGCTTTGCCTGATTTTGCTTTTGGAGTTGCCAGCGTACAAGACATGCATGCTCAACTTGCTGCTCCGATTATTAATAAAGCGTTAATGGCTAAAATAAGCACTGATAAATCTAATACAGACATTGATTCAGAAGCCAATAATAATGAGCTGCATATCTTAGATGCTTGCGCTGCACCCGGTGGTAAATTGGCTCACTGGTTAGAACTTATAAGCTCTAATGACCAATCATCATTGTTTCACGTGAAACAAGATGATGCAGAAGCGACACCAGTAATTACTGATATCAAGGTAACGGCTATCGATAATGAAGCGCCGCGTATTGAGCGTATTCGTGAGAACTTACAGCGCTTAAATTTAAGTCAGCACGATTTGCAGCAAGCAGAGAAAAGTGTCGCACTGAATATCGTCTGTGCTGATGCCACCAGATGGCAGCATGGGAAAAATAAAAAAGCGGCTACCAATGAGCCGGTATTTGATGCAATATTACTCGATTCTCCTTGTACCGCGACAGGCGTGATTCGCCGTCATCCTGATATCAGTATTTTGCGTACCGAAGAAGACGTTGAGCAAACCGCATTGTTGCAAGCCGATATTTTGCATAATTTATGGCCACAATTGAAAGCGGGTGGTTATCTATTGTATGTGACCTGCTCTATCTTAAAGCAAGAAAACGTCGAGCAAATGCAGGATTTTATCAGTCATCATAATGATGCGGTAGCGATTGAGTTTACCGAAGATTGCAGTTGGGGCATCGCGCAAGCAATCGGTCGTCAGTGCTTGCCGATTGATAGCGAGAGTGGTGATGGCTTTTATTATGCGTTGCTTCATAAGACAATGGCATAAAACTGCTGAATAAACCGTTTTAAATATTGAATAACCTCATTATAGACAGGACAATCTAATGAAATATATCAGTACCCGTGGTCAGACAGCGCCGATGGATTTTAGTGATGTGCTATTGATGGGTCTTGCGCCAGATGGCGGTTTAATGCTGCCTGAGCACTATCCAAACATTGATAGCAGGACTCTTGATGAGTGGCGCACGCTCAGCTATCCACAGCTTGCCATGGCGATTATGCAGCGCTTTGCCACTGATATTCCTGCCGCTGATTTGCAAGATATCATCGAGCGTACTTATACCTCCGAGGTATTTGGTTCTGATGAGATTGTTCCTGTCCGTAAGCTTGAAGATAATTTATATATTTTAGGACTATCAAACGGTCCAACATTGGCATTTAAAGACGTTGCCATGCAGTTCTTGGGCAATGCCTTTGAATACGTACTGAAAAGAAAAGACGCGCGTATTACCATCATTGGTGCAACCAGCGGTGACACCGGCAGTGCAGCAGAATATGCCCTACGTGGTAAAGAAAATATCGAAGTCTTTATGCTGTCACCGCACGGCAAAATGAGCGAATTCCAGCGTGCGCAAATGTATAGTTTGACCGATGATAATATCCATAATATCGCCATCGACGGTATGTTTGATGATTGCCAAGATATTGTCAAAGCGCTGCAACAAGATGCCGAATTTAAAGCGGCTTATAACCTCGGTACAGTCAACTCTATCAACTGGGGTCGTATCCTTGCGCAAATCGTTTATTACTTTAAAGCCTATTTTGCCGTTACGACGAGCAACGATGAAAAAGTCAGCTTTAGCGTCCCATCAGGTAACTTTGGTAATATTTGCGCCGGTCATATTGCCCGCGAAATGGGACTGCCAGTTGACCGTTTAATCGTCGCGACCAATGAAAACGATGTACTAAACGACTTCTTTAATCAAGGTGCTTATCAGCCGCGTCCGACCGATAAAACTTACGTAACGTCCAGCCCGTCAATGGATATCTCTAAAGCCTCTAACTTTGAGCGCTTTGTCTATCTACTACTCGACAAAGACAGCGCCCGTGTCAGCGAGTTATTTGAAGGGGTGAAATCCGGTCAAGGTTTTGATTTGTCTGACTTGATGGAGGCGGTCAATACGCGTTATGGCTTTGCTGCGGGCAAATCGACCCATAGCGACCGCTTGCAAACCATTAAAGCGCTTTATGAGCAGCATGGTGAGCTAGTCGATCCACACACAGCCGACGGTATTAAAGTTGCTAAAGAATTACAGCGCGAAGGTGAAGTGATAGTTTGTGCCGAAACAGCATTACCAGTTAAGTTTGCCGATACAATTGTCGAAGCTATTGGTCACATAGAGATTACTCGCCCTGCTCATACCGAAGGCTTAGAGGACTTACCGCAGCATGTGGTGGTGCTAGATAACAAAGCTGAGCTGGTCGCTGAGCAAATCCGTCAGCACGTGACGCCAAATCTTGCCTAGGCAGCTTATTTATATAAAGTATTCATTGAAATTAATATCCAATTAAAGGTTACGCTATTGTAATAAAGTGTTTATGATTGTGTTATGGTAGATATAATTGTAATATTAGAAACAGCGTCGGCGAGTCATCATTATGCTCGGCGCTTTTTTAGCAATCAAACCCGTCAATCATATCAGTCGACAACACTGAACAGCTGCTCTAGAGGCTTTATGATGGTGATACTTAAGCCTTTTATACTTTTATTTTCTAATCGTTACTTAATGACTAGAATGGAATTTTGAACCTAAGTAATAGACTTAAGTAGACCAGATTCGACGCTAATAGCGCTACATATTGTGGATATAAAAATGAAGATGAGCTTAAAGAAGATAGCAAAAGCACTATTACTGACGACATTTAGTGGTGCAATGCTGCTGACCACTGCCCACGCTAATAATCCACCGCCTACTATTAAGGCTGATGCGCCCAATCGCTATATCGTCAAAAAAGGCGATACCTTATGGGATATCTCAGGGCGTTATCTCGATAGTCCTTGGCGCTGGAAAGAGATTTGGGCGACCAATAAGCAAATCAAAAACCCCAACCTTATTTATCCTAACGACGTTCTTATTCTATGCGTGATTCAAGGTAAAACCTTGGTCGGGGTCGATACCGGCGAAGGTTGCGCAGGAGTTGAAAAACAATTGACTGGTAATGTGGTTGCCAGCTCAGTCACGGTGACCTCTACTGCTAATAGTATTCCCCCTATTCCGTGGTCTGCTATTCAGCATTGGCTCGACAAGACCATCATTGTTAATCCAGCAGATTTTAATACCACCCCATACATTTTAGCCTCAAAAAAAGGCAATTTAATTACCGCTAGTGGCGATAAAGTCTATGCCAAAGGCGTACCACTTATCGTTGGCCAGCGTTACGGTATTTACCGTGAAGGCGAAAAATATGTCGAGCCTAAAACACAAAAAGTTATCGGTTTAGAAGTCACGCAAGTCGCAACTGGGTTAGTGACGTCTACCGAAACCAATGGCGTGACCAGCTTGCAGCTTATCGACAGCTATGGCAAAGAAGTCCGTGAAGGCGACCGCGTTTTTGTGGAGCTAAATAATTCAATACCGCCAGTATTTTATCCAACGCCAGCAACCGTTAATCGCGGCGGTATGATTGTTCGCGTGATGGATTCTATTAGCTCAGCGGCTAAGGGCAGCGTCGTTGCTATCAATTTGGGCAGCGCACACGGTGCCAAACCTGGAGATGTATTGACCATTTTTCAAAAAGGCGCGGTCATACGCGATATCAAGGATAATGACACGCCAGTCCGTTTACCAAGCGAGCCTACTGGTATGGTAATGGTGTTTAATACCTTTGATAATATCAGCTATGCGTATGTGCTTGATTCTGAGCTACCGCTTAATGTCGGTGATCAGCTGTTACCACCGCCGTATCTATAATAAGTTCAATATCTCTAATAAGTACAATACTTATTCTTTGAGCTAAAAGTTTAACTTAAACTAAATGAGCTAGATGATTATGACCGCAGTCACTTCTCTTTTATCCGCCGAGCAGCGTGCCGTTTTGGCGCTGTGGACTGAAGTGAATGCGTCATTATCAGCATACCATAAACTCATCTCTAACTTTGGCACGGCAGGGCTTGCTTGGAATGCTAAAGTAGAGGCATGGCGTCAATTGGGCATTCATAGTACCCATCTTAAGCGTCATGAGCAGCCAGAACAAACGCTCACTACTATCGATAAAATCCAGCAAGCATTGTTAGACGGAAAATACGGTCTTTTATTTGCTGACCAGCCTGACTATCCAGCGCAGCTGCTAGAAATATACGACCCACCACCATTGTTATTTTACCGCGGTGATAAAGCGCGTTTGCAGCAAGCGCAAATCGCCATCGTTGGTAGTCGCAAACCCACCGCCCACGCGCAAAAAATCACCTTTGATATGGCGCAATACTTAGCGCAAGCTGGTTATATTATCACTAGCGGTCTTGCGCTGGGTGTCGATAAGCGCGCCCATTTAGGTGCTTTAGCTCAGTCTGATACCGAATATCAAGGCCGTACGATTGGCGTGATGGGGACGGGGATTGATGTCAATTACCCCAATCATCATGATAAATTATTTGGTCAGATTATTGACCAAGGTGGCTGTATCATCAGCGAGCTGCTACCGCATACACTGCCACATAAGCATACCTTTCCGCGCCGTAATCGCTTAGTTGCAGGACTCAGCCTCGCGACAATTGTCACTGAAGCGACGATTCAAAGTGGTTCGCTCATTACTGCGCGCCTAACCTCTGAGCAAGGCAAGCAAGTCTTTGCGATTCCAAGTCATATCGATAATAATAATGCTGAAGGTTGTCATCACTTGATACGTGAGGGCGCAACTTTAATTTATCATCCACAGCAAGTCCTCGAAGATATTAACAGTCAATTAGGCTATCAAAGCCGTAACTACAATTCATCGGACAGTACAGAATCTCATATTACTCAAGAAAATAGTACTCAAGAAAGTATTAGCCAAAGCTCTCATTCTATAAATACAGACAGAACTTCTACCACCACTATTAGTCACGCGCCGCAGTCTAATCTTAAACCTTCTTCCCATACTAGTGTTATTCCTGAGCATTTAGCGCTCATTTATGAGCAACTTGATTGGCATGGGCAGGATTTAGATGCGTTGTTAAATACTACCGATATGTCGGCCGCGCAATTGATTGGGCAACTTATGGAGCTGGAGTTATTAGGCGTTATCAGTGTACAAGGTGGGCGTTATTTGCGCGTGTAGTTTTATTTTTAATCAAAACGCGATTTTAAGAAATCTTTAAACCTGCTGTTTTACCCATCGTTTAAGTTGTATTATATCTCCTCATACTTTCCTTTCTCATTCCGCTATGTCTACATCTAAAGCTCTTATCACCGATTCTGTCATCGAAGCTGCGCATTGGCTGCAAAAAGGGCAGCTGCTTGCTTACCCAACCGAAAGCGTTTGGGGTATCGGCTGTGACCCCTTCAATCAACAAGCGGTAGAGCAGCTTTTGGCTATCAAACAACGACCGTTAGAGAAGGGCATGATTGTGGTCACTGATAGTGTCAGTCGACTGACAGCGCTATTAAGTAATCTAAATGATGAGCAACGCCAGTTAGTATTAGATAGCTGGTGTAGCGACTCTAATTCTGATGCTGATTCTGTTTTTGATTGTGATGTCGATAGCCAACAGGCGCATACGTGGTTATTACCGTTATCAGAAAACTTACCCGTCTCTATCCCTGCGTGGATTACCGGTGCCCATCATAGTGTGGCGGTGCGGGTGATTGACCATCCTTTGGTGCAGCAGCTGTGCCGTCAAGTGGTGTCCGTCCATAATCCCTATGGCTTTGTCGTTTCGACCAGCTGCAACCCGTCCGGTCAGCCGCCTGCTTTAACGCTCTCACAAGCACAGGCTTATTTTTCTGATAGCAATGAGCAAGTTGGCTATCTAAAGGGCGAGACGCTTGGTTATCAGCTCCCTAGCCAAATCAGCAATGCTCGAACGGGTCAAGTGATTCGTTAGTAACCATTTAAAAGCTAATATTTTTTATATTAGTAGTTCAGTCCTCTATTTATACCCAATCTTACTTTACGCCTTATACCTACAATTCATCTCTTGTTTTTGTAGATGGTTTTTTGTCACACTGAGAAAAAGGCAAGACAACTATAAGGATAAAAAGCGATGGATATTCTAATCAGTGGCGGCTCGGGATTTTTAGGTAGTGCGTTTAGTGAAGCAATCATTAAGCGCTATCAAAAAGATGATAAAAAAGTGCAGATTACGTGGCTGACGCGCGATAGTAAGCAGGCGCATCCTAATGATATTAAAATGATGACCTATGATGAGCTGGTGAAGTCAGATAAAAGCTTTGATGTTATTTTGAATCTAGCAGGCGCAGGGATTGCTGATAAACGTTGGAGTGACGCGCGTAAAGAGCAGTTGCTTGCCAGCCGTATCAAACCTACTGAGGCGATACTGGATTTTATTGCGCGTAGTAGTAGCAAACCTAAGCTATTGGTTAGCGGTTCAGCGATTGGCTGGTATGGTCCTCAAGGTGATAAGTCTTTGACAGAAAGCAGTGGTTTTAACGCTGATTTTTCGCATAAACTCTGTGACGACTGGGAACAGTTGGCGCTAAAGGCTACCGATCACGGTGTCCCTGTGGCTATCGTACGCACTGGCGTGGTTATCCATCCTAAGGGCGGTATGGTCAGTAAATTATTAACGCCGTTTAAAATGGGTGTCGGTGGTCAATTGGGTGACGGTAAGCAAATTATGAGCTGGATCAGTCGTACCGATTGGGTAAGAGCGGTGATATTTATCATTGAGCAACATCTTAGTAGTCAGAGACAGCAAGTGAATAGTATTGATAATACTCTAACAACAGCAAACGCTACGCCAGCGCTGGTTTATAACTTGACCGAGCCCAATCCTGTGACCAATCATACTTTTACTAAAACGCTTGGCGCATGGCTACATCGTCCGACATTTTTTACTTTACCAGCATTTTTATTAAAGCTGATGTTTGGTGAGATGTCGACCTTGTTGATTGATGGGCAAAAGGTGCTGCCACAAGCGCTACTGGACGCAGGTTTTGAATTTGAACACACAGCTTTAGAGCATGCACTGGAGCAGCAAGGGTGAGTTTTTAGAGGTATGTTTCATGTGAAACAATGGATTTAAAACAACGTTTTTGAAGCATTGATTTAAAAATAACGTTAAATTACTAAGTGCTTTATATTTCTAGTTCTATAAAGTTTCAATAAACCATCATGCTGTCTACAACAGGTAAGAATATTGGCGTACTATAAGCCCGTCTTTGTCTGATTCAATTTTATCATGTGGCCTTTTATCATTCTTACCCAGCTGCTCGCCCTGATGAGTAGCGTGATATTTTACTGGTTCTTTCAACCAAAACAGCGCTTAGCTAAAGCCGGTTTGTTTTTAAGTATTTTTATTATCAACAATGTTTTTCTGCTCTACGGCTTGAGTGAATTTTAGCGCGAGCGCTTTCATGTCTATCTGGTTGTCGGCATTTTACAAGGCTTTATGTTTTATGCCGCATTAATAACTGCGGTTATTGCCTTGGTCTATGTTTATATTCTTAAACAAAAACTCCGGCCAAAACTTATACGCATGCTCGCAGCGATAATTTATATTGGTATTGTAGGTTTGGCGGTATTTAATGCCTATTCACCTGTCGTCCATCGTCTAAACGTCACAACAGATAAGCCGCTTAAGCGGCCGCTGCAAATTGCTTTGGTGTCTGATACGCATTTGGGTAGATGGTTTGGCAATCGGCAGATTGATAAGATGGTGAGGCTAATTGATGCCCAAAATCCTGATGTCGTGGTCATCGCAGGCGACGTCATGAATGATTCTACTGACGCTTATGATAAAACCAATATGCATGCGCACTTATCAAAATTGACAGCGCCGCTCGGTGTTTATGCCACTTTAGGCAATCATGATTATTCTGGTAATGAAGTGGCAATTGCCAAGGCCGTTGAACGCGCAGGGATACAGGTAATTGACAATAAAAGCGTTTGGTTAGACGATTCAGTCTTGCTGATAGGGCGTTCAGATGAGACAGATCCCGCACGTCCTGCTGCGACAGATTTGCTTAGTGAAGTGAGGGCGGATAAGCCGGTGGTATTTTTAGCGCACAGCCCTGCTGACTTGGAGCAAATAAAAGGTTTGCCAATCGATTTGCACCTGTCAGGGCATACGCATGGCGGGCAGATATTTCCTTTAACGATATTACTAAAGTGGTTTACGCCGCTGGTTTATGGGGCAAAGTACAGTGAGGGCACGCAGTTTTTGGTGACTTCTGGCTATGGTATTGGCGCAGTACCCTTTAGGCTTGGCACGCGCTCTGAGATATGGATGATTACCTTGCAGTCAGCGCATTAGTAGTTATCCCAGCGGTCACAAGTATTGAGAAAGCAGTTGCTATAATCCGCTAATTTATAAATATCGCCGCCACAACCCAGCAAACGCTTTAACAAAATATTATCTCGCTAGGAATTTTCATGCGTTACGCGTTCATTATCACTATTATTGTCCTGCTGCAGCTGTTTAGTTTTGGCGCAGCGTGCAGTCTAGAATGGTGGCTACAGCCTTGGAGCACGCCTTTATTAATACAAAACACTTGGATTGCTGTCTTTGCGGCTACCAATGCTCTTTTGCTGCTTAGCGTCACAAAATCATTTGCCAATAGCTATCGCTGGATAAGTGCTTGGATGATGGTAATGCACTTTATGCTACTAACGGCGCTATTGAGCAGTCTATTGTATGGTGGTTTTTGGCTTTTACATGCTTTGGGTATTCCTACTTTTTATGATACAGACGTAATTAGTATTGGCTTACGCATTTTTGCCCTAGTTTTCTTTATAGGCTTATTTAGCTATACGCTGTATAACGCTTACGTGCCGGCGGTGCGCGAGCTGTCTATTAAGATTAATAAGCCGCTAAATTACTCGCTGCGTATTGCGGTAGCCAGTGATTTGCATTTGGGCCGTTTATTTGGCAATAAATCTATCGAACGGCTCAATGACATTGTGCAGAGCTATCAAGCAGACATATTGTTGATGCCAGGCGATATTATGGATGACAATACCAAGGCGTTTGCGGCCTATAATATGGCAGAAGATTTGGCAAAGCTGGTGAATAGTCTGCGCTACGGTGTCTATGCGACGTTAGGTAATCACGATTTGTACGGTCACGAGCAGCCAATTAGTGAAGCTTTACAAGCTGCTGGCGTGCAGTTGCTCAACGATGAAGCGATTTGTCTGTCGCATCAAGGTCAGCCGGTTTGGCTCATTGGACGTTTTGATAATCATAAACGGCAGAGGGTAGCGACGACCGAATTGCTCGAACAAGTGAATACTACTGAGCCAGTGATTTTGTTAGACCACCGACCGAGCGATATTATGGCGCATAGCCAGTTGCCGATTGATTTACAGGTTTCAGGACACACCCATAATGGGCAGATATTTCCAGCTAATTTTATTGTAAAGGCGATTAATCGCTTGGGCTACGGCTACGAAAAAGTCGGTAAAGGTCACTTTGTGGTATCGTCAGGTTATGGATTTTGGGGCATACCTTTTCGTTTAGGCTCACGTTCTGAAGTTTGGCTTATTACTTTAAGCGGTCAGCAGAATTCATAAAAACTATCTTTATCATATTAATGCCCTTGACGATTTAGTTGGAATAAACCTTGAACTGCCTATTAAACGCCAACCTCACTTTTTAGTGATAACAGCCGTTTTATTTATTAGGCTGCTAATAAATTTTGTGTACTGATGACGTCACGTACAAAGCCAGCAAAGCCATGAATAATATGATTGGTTTGCTGCTCAAGTCCTTGGTGCACGCTCATAAAATGAATAAAGCCATGCGGCGCACCATAGACCGTATAAGTTTGGACAGCTCTACCATAATCCTCTAACTGCTTGGCATATGCAAACGCCTCATCACGTAAAACGTCCAATTCTGCTGCAACGACATAGGTCGGGCAAATGTGGCGATTGTCACCGAGCATAGGCGACGTCAAGATATGTTGACGTGGCAGCGGACTATTTTCTAAACAAGCCGCATCAAAAACCGCCACATCGGCGTGATCGAGCAATAACCCTTCGCCGTATAGCTCCCAGCTTGGATAATCATTTTCGATATCCGTTACGGGATATAAAGGCATTTGTGCCAGTGGCTGCGGCAGGCGCTGCAATATCTCAAACGTTTTTTGCCCATCAACGCCTAAATCTTGCCATGCTTTTGCAGACGGCGTGATGACTTGTTGCGCAATCATGGTTGATAAGCCGCCGCCTGCACTATCTCCTGCCAAAACAATACGCGATGCTAATGCCCCGAATTTATAGCAATTATCCGCCAACCAAGCATAAGCGGCAATACAATCTCTTAACCCCGTAGGCGCAGGATGTTCAGGCGCTAGGCGATAATCGACACTAACCACTGGCCATCCTGTTCGCTCACAGACGGCATGACAAAATTCGTGATGGGTGTTGATATCGCCGATACAAAAGCCACCGCCATGGAAAAATAGCATGACGGTTTCATCAGGATTGCGTTTGGCTTTCTTTTTAAAACTAAAGCCTGCTGCGTTTACTTGCTTTTGATAACAACGAACCAGCATATCGCCATCATCCGCATTGGCAATCGTCTTATCTTCCCAATTGACGCTAGGCTCATTTTTCTTGGTAAAAGGTTTTATCGTGTCAAATAACGAAGAGCTTGCCTGCTGCCAAACTCTTGGCGTTTGCATAGCAACGGCGTCAGTGGCAAAACGTTTACGCAGCTCACCCATCTCTGAGAGCTGTAAAGGGGTTTTAAGCTTACTATTCACCGCAAGGATCAAGCGCAGATGCGCATCAACGTGTTCATACTGCTTAGCCGTTGGACCCTCTAGGTAAACGACCAGACTGTCTAATACCGCCTCTGGTAAGAGACCGACACTTTTCATTGCGTAATGCAATAGATGGGGCTGATAAGTCGTCAGCAAATTGTGATGTAGTACTTTGTCTCTAATAGTTAGGTGTTCGCTGTCAATGCAGGATTGCCTATCGTCAGTGCTTATTTGCAAAGTATTGATGGGCAATGGCTCTTTTTCAACATTCTCTAAAGAGTTATTTGATGAGTTAACAGATGAATGCTGACGTTTTTCTTGAGCTAAAGACGTAAGGTTTAGTGTCCTTACTGCTTTATTAAGTAAGGTGTTAACTGATAATGTCGCTGAATAAGGCATAACACCTCCCATAAACGATAAATTATATTTGTAGTTATCATAAGATAGGCAAAAATAAAGTTGAGTATTCTTTGGTAATAGTGTGCAGGCTAATAGTAATTTATCTGGCTTAAATGACGCTTTTTTGTAGGTTTTGTTAGTGAAATGAAATACTTATTGACGATAAGGGTAAAGGGAGTAAGGTAATTTTAGAGGAGGCAAACGTTTTAATTATCACCATACCGTTATCATGGATTAAGGCGGTATTTATAACCAGCGATAAAAATTCTGCAGAGTAGGCTTGAAATTTACTCGCCTCACCTTTATTAATCAGCTATCAGAAGGTAGTTAAAAATTATTGCTAACCATAGGTGATTTATAAAATCACGGTTTGGCTAATGGTCGATTATTTCATTATCTGGCCAATTTATGGTGTTGTTTTCTAATCCATCATTATTCAGTTAATAGCCTTATTCATAATTATATAAAGGAGCCATCATGAACGAGCAGAATAATAACCACGAAAATATTGATCAAAACGTTTCACACGACAACGTTTCGCACGACAATGTCGAGCACGACGACAGTATCTTAAAAGAAACGCTAGAAGAGTTTAATCCCCAGCAAAATTCAGGTGCAGAGAGCACGATTGCAAACGATATCGATTTAGATACGTTTAAAGCGCGTATCGCTGAGCTAGAAGGCGAAGTCAAGCAAGCCAAAGAAGGCACCGCTCGCGCCAATGCCGAAGCGTACAATGCGCAAAAACGCATGGAACAAGAAGCCGATAAAAGCAAAAGATTTGCCCTGCAGAAATTCGCCAAAGAGTTATTAGAAGTAGTCGATAATTTAGAGCGCGCTATCGAAAACGCCCATGCAGATGACCCTGTTACCGAAGGGGTAAGATTGACTCATAAAGCGTTGTTAGACGTGTTGAATAAAAATGGCGTTGAAGTCGTCGAGCCACAAGGCGAGAAATTTAACGCTGATTTGCATGAAGCGGTCGGTATCGATGCCGATGCGCCAGCCGATACAGTAGGTACGGTCTTGCAAAAAGGCTATAGCTTAAACGGTCGTCTGTTGCGCCCAGCGATGGTACGCGTTGGTCAGTAGCAATCAAATATAGAAGATTTAAGGTATTAGTATTTAAAAAATAAGTCTTTAATTGTACTAAACCCTATTATTAATGGGGTTTTACACAAAAAATCACACAAAAGGCAATATTTAGTAGTGGATTGGCTTGAAAAAACGAAGCCTTAAACCGATATAAAGCAACAAGTGACCGACTAGATGTCGATAGTTTTCATAATCTAGGGTCTGATGATATAGATATTTTTATTTAAAAATAAATTAGGAGCAATTAATTATGGGTAAAGTAATTGGTATTGATTTAGGTACAACTAACTCATGTGTGGCAGTGATGGAAGGTGATAAAGTTAAAATCATCGAAAACGCTGAAGGTACACGTACCACACCATCGATTGTCGCTTATAAAGATGACGAGATCCTTGTTGGTCAGTCAGCCAAGCGTCAAGCGGTCACCAACCCAAACAACACCCTATTTGCCATTAAGCGTCTGATTGGTCGTCGTTTTGATGATAAAGTCGTGCAAAAAGACATCGGTATGGTGCCTTATAAAATCGCCAAAGCTGATAACGGTGATGCGTGGGTCGAAATCAACGGCAAAAAATTAGCGCCACCACAGGTTTCTGCTGAAATCTTGAAAAAAATGAAAAAAACAGCCGAAGACTATCTTGGTGAAGCCGTTACTGAAGCTGTTGTTACTGTCCCAGCTTACTTTAATGACTCACAACGTCAAGCAACCAAAGACGCCGGTAAAATTGCCGGTCTTGATGTAAAACGTATTATTAACGAGCCAACCGCTGCCGCACTTGCTTATGGTATGGATAAAAAGCAAGGCGATAGCACCGTTGCTGTATATGACTTGGGTGGTGGTACTTTTGACGTATCAATCATCGAAATCGCTGACGTCGATGGCGAACAGCAATTTGAAGTACTAGCAACCAACGGTGATACATTCCTTGGTGGTGAAGACTTTGACTCAGCGTTAATTGACTTTTTAGTAGCCGAATTCAAAAAAGACCAAGACGTCAACCTAAAAGGTGACTCTCTTGCGATGCAGCGTCTAAAAGAAGCGGCAGAAAAAGCGAAAATCGAGCTATCAAGTGCCCAAAGCACGGAAGTGAATTTGCCATATATCACTGCCGATAGCAGTGGTCCTAAGCATTTGGTTGTCACTATCAGCCGCTCAAAACTTGAGAGCTTAACGGAAGAATTGGTACAACGTACCATGGGTCCTTGTAAAACAGCTCTAGAAGATGCTGGTCTAAAAATCGGCGATATCGATGACGTTATCTTGGTAGGTGGTCAGACTCGTATGCCTCTGGTACAACAAAAAGTACAAGAGTTCTTCGGTCAAGAGCCACGTAAAGACGTCAACCCTGACGAAGCAGTTGCCGCTGGTGCTGCGATTCAAGGTGCGGTATTGTCTGGTGACAAAACTGACGTCCTATTGCTTGACGTAACACCATTGACGCTAGGTATCGAAACAATGGGCGGTGTTATGACGCCAATCATTGAGAAAAACACCATGATTCCGACTAAGAAATCACAGGTATTCTCAACGGCAGAAGACAACCAACCAGCAGTAACCATTCAGGTTTATCAAGGTGAGCGTAAAATCGCTAACCAAAATAAACAGCTCGGCCGTTTTGACTTGACCGATATTCCACCAGCACCACGTGGTCTACCACAAATCGAAGTGACTTTTGACATCAACGCTGACGGTATCATGAATATCTCAGCGAAAGATAAAGGTACTGGTAAAGCACAAAGTATCCAAATTAAAGCGGATTCTGGTTTGTCGGACGAAGAAGTCGAACAAATGGTGCGTGATGCCGAAGCGAACGCTGCTGAAGACGAGAAATTCGCTAACTTAGCACAAGTTCGTAACGAAGCAGATGGTCGTATCCATGCGGTACAAAAAGCACTGAAAGACGCCGAAGATAAAGTGACTGAAGATGAAAAATCAACAGTAGAAACGGCTATCTCTGAGCTTGAAGCAGCTGCTAAAGAAGACGATCATGACGAAATCAAAGCCAAGCTTGAAGCGTTAGACAATGCCTTCTTGCCAGTTAGCCAAAAGATTTATGCAGATAGTGGTGCAGGCGCAGAAGGTATGGATCCAAGCCAGTTCCAACAAGGTGCGGACAATGCTGGCAACAGCAACCAAGCTGATGATGACGTCGTCGATGCTGAGTTTACTGAAGTAGATGAAGACAAAAAATAAGCGAGATTAAAAGCTAAAATTGACGTCTGATTTATAATAAAGAACGCACCTTTCGAGGTGCGTTCTTTTATTTTGCAAACTTAGCTCGGGCTAATGAGTAGGAAGTATTACCCAAAACCGGTGGTTGTAACAAAAGATTTCATATATCAGCCTTTGTAACCCGAGTGCTGACAAACATTTGCAAAACTTAACTTTCTTACCATTAAACACTGACAGAGTCTTTGACATAGTTTGTTACTATGTATACATCGTTAGCAAACAAGGCGATATGGCTAAAAAAGCCCACATAAATAAATAACTTGTTTGTCCAAATTGATTTTAAGGAGCTACATATGAAAACTCTACAAAAAACTCTACTTGCACTAGCCGCTGGTTCTTTAGTAAGCATGGGTGCACAAGCAGCTGTATCTTATGGCAACGGCTATACTGGTCAACCATACGTCGGCGTGAAAGTCGGTCAGTTTGACTTGGATTATGCTGGTACTGATAAACCAACAGCTTATGGCATATACGGCGGTTATAACTTTGATCCTAACTTCGGTATTGAAGCTGAATACGTAGGCTCAGATGATGCTGATTATAGTAGCTTTGGCCAAAATGGTGACGTAGATGCCAAGTCTTATGGTGCTTACGGTACATATCGTTATGCTTTCCCAAACACTGGTTTATATGCTAAAGGTAAGCTAGGTGTTGCTAAAACTGAAGTGGAAGGCAAAAATACTTTGACACAAAACTTCTCGGATAGTGATACTAGCCTAGCTGGTGGTGTAGGTCTTGGATATTCAGTAAACCCTAACTTCAGCGTTGAAGCTGAGTATGACAAGTTAGGTAGTGATGTTGATCTTATGACCGTTGGTGCACAACTTAAATTCTAATTATTTGAATCTTAAGTTCTTTAATTAGCAATAGCTTAAATAATTAGTAAAGTAAAAAACGATCACTTCGGTGGTCGTTTTTTTATGCGAAAAGAAAAAGTGCTGTAAGCGTCATTAAAAAAACAAGCATTACTAAAATTGTTCTGTTAGTATTGCGCGTCCAACAATAGTTGAACCAATTTGCATGCTTTGTAATACTCATCCAAATTGTATTTTAGTTTATTTAACAGGAACATATATGAATACTCTACAAAAAGCTTTAATCGCATTATCAGTTGGTTCTTTAATGAGTGTAAGCGCGCAAGCGGCACTTAACTATGCAGGTCAGCCGTACGCTGGTGTAAAAATCGGTCAGTATAGCCCAGATGAAGCAGAAGATGACGCTGTATCGTATGGTGTTTATGGTGGCTATAAATTTACACCAGAGTTTGGTATTGAAGCTGAGTATCTAACTACTAGCGACACTGATGCATATGAAGACCGCTTTGAAAAATCAGAATATAGTGCTGATGTATATGGAGTATACGGTACTTACGACTATACTTTTCCGAGTACAGCACTCTATGTTAAAGGCCGTTTAGGTATAGCAAAAAACAAAATTGACGTAGACTATACTGATAAAGTTCTTCCAAGCGATAGTGACAGCGCTAGCTTTTCTGATACTGGTGTAGCCGGTAGCTTAGGCTTAGGTTATAACTTAAGTCCTATGGCAAGTATTGAAGCTTTATACAATATTTATCCTACAATTGATTGGGATGGTGATGAAGATTTAGATGCTAATGGATTTACTTTAGGCGCACATTTCAAATTTTAATTAGCTTCCAAAGAAGTAAAAACGATCACTTCGGTGGTCGTTTTTTTTATGCGTATAACTTTTAAGGCGCTGTTTGATAACAAAATGTGCTACATTGAAAGCTAGATTGGCAAGAATAGGGAATATGACAATAATGGAGATGTTTTGGATGATCGAACCTTGGCACTGGCTCGTATTAGGTTTTGTGCTGCTGATCGTCGAGATGTTTGTACCGACGTTTGCCAGCCTTTGGTTTGGGGCAGCCGCTATTATCGTTGCCGCCCTCTTATGGTTAATACCTATCCCTGTCTCCGTCCAAATCATTATTTGGTTGGTGCTTTCGGCTATCTTTTTAGTAGCGTGGTTTAAATTTATCAGACCCTTGTCTGTCGATCGCACCAAAGCGGGATTGGGCGGTAGTGTCATCATCGGTGAGACTGGTATGATTATCGTCGCGCCGCAACCTGAGAGAGCTGGTATGGTACGTTTTAGCGTGCCTATCGTTGGTGCTGCCGAATGGATGTGCCGTACGAGCGGTGAGCAAGTTGCCGTCGGCGATCGTGTGATAGTGACGGATATCGTAGGTAATGAGCTGATTGTCAGTAGTATGCAAGCGCAAGCAGTTATTAATAAAAATAGTTAGGCATAATAATAGAGGTGCAACATGGAAAGTTTTAGTATTGTCATGATCGTTTTGATTGCATTGGTCGTGTTTACGGTGTTTAAAGGCGTGCGCATTGTTCCTCAAGGGTATAAATGGGTGGTGCAGAGACTCGGTAAATATAGCCAAACCCTAGAGCCGGGATTAAATTTAATCATTCCTTATGTCGACGACGTGGCTTATAAAGTCACGACCAAAGATATCGTCCTTGATATTCCTTCGCAAGAAGTCATTACCCGAGACAACGTGGTCATTATCGCTAACGCCGTTGCTTATATTAATATCGTCCGCCCCGATAAAGCGGTTTATGGTATCGAAGATTATGAATACGGTATTCGAAATCTAGTGCAGACGTCTTTGCGTTCAATCATTGGTGAGATGGATTTGGACAGCGCTTTATCAAGCCGTGATGAAATCAAAACTAAGCTAAAACACGCCATCTCAGAAGATATTGCTGATTGGGGTATTACCCTCAAAACCGTAGAAATCCAAGATATCAATCCCTCGCAAACCATGCAAGCCTCGATGGAAGAGCAGGCGGCGGCAGAGCGTTTACGCCGTGCTACCGTCACCCGTGCCGACGGGCAAAAGCAAGCGGCTATCTTAGAGGCAGATGGTCGCCTAGAAGCGTCACGCCGAGATGCTGAAGCGCAAGTGGTATTGGCGAAAGGCTCAGAAGAATCTATTCGTTTGATTACTGCTGCAATGGGCGACGAAGAAATGCCGATTGTCTATTTGCTTGGCGAGCAATATATCAAATCGATTCGTCAGTTAGCCGAATCTGATAACGCAAAAATGGTGGTATTACCGGCTGACATTCTAAGTACCATAAAAGGCATGGTAGGTGATAAGCTTAAGGTTTAACTAAGTATGCTTTAGGTGTATTTAAATTTGTTAGACAAATAGTCAGTGAGCGTTTTACGTACTGACTATTTTTTTAACTTTTAATTGATAGCTAATCAACTTTTTAGCGTGCATTACTCTATTTTTAATAACAATAATAATTCAAGGAAAATAATAATGGCTAACGAAGATATCAATAATAAAATGACGGCTATAAATGAATTTGTGCAAGGTAGCCCGTTGCCTTATAGCGTACTTGATGCGTCGCATATCAATGCCGCTTATCCTGAGCAGGAATTAAAGATTCGAGGCGGCGGCTACGGCTCAGATGCAGCGGCGCATCCAACCAATGCCAATCAATTTTATGCCCTGACCGACCGTGGGCCTAATGCCGATTTTGACGGAATTGCTGGTAAAGGTAAACAGTTTCTTGTACCAAATTATACGCCGTCTATTGGGTTGTTTGAATTGCAAGCTGACAGCAAAATTATCAAAGTAAAAGAAATAATTCTAAAAGATAAAAATGGCAATCCTATCTCGGGACTACCAAACCCCAAGGCTTTTGGCGGTACCAACGAAGTACCTTATAATGTCCATGGTCAGCCGATGACAGTCAACCCGCAATTGCCTTTTGATGCAGTGAGCAATCCGATCAAAACTGATATCAATGGTTTAGACCCTGAAGGGCTCGCAGCGCTGCAAGATGGCAGCTTTTGGGTCAGCGATGAGTACGGTCCGCACCTTGTGCATTACGATGGCAATGGCGTAGAGATTGAGCGTATCAATGCATTTGCCAATGATGAGCGTAATAATGTGATGGTTGAAGGTAAGCCAATTTTGTTACCGACGGAATTTACCAAACGCCGTGCCAATCGTGGCATGGAAGCGTTAACCATTACGCCTGACCAAATGACGCTTGTCGGTATCATGGAATCCTCTATGGACAATCCCGATAAGTCAGGGCGACTATCTAGTTTGGTACGTATGGTAACGATTAACTTAGTTTCAGGACAAATAGCGCAGTATTTATATCGATTGGATAATGCAGCGCATGTGACCTCTGGCATTGTGGCGCTTAATGACCATGAGTTTTATCTCATTGAGCATGATCGCAAATTCCCGCTCCAAGATAAGTCGGCACAAAAACTCATTTATAAAATTGATATCGCGCATGCAACAGATATTGAAACTATTTTAAATGATGGAAGCGTTAGGCAAGATGAGACGGTTGGTTTGACAGTGAATGGACAAACGCTTGAGCAGTTGATTGCCATTGATGAAGAAAACTGGCAAATGCTTGAAAACATAAACATCACGCCTGTTAAAAAGACCTTGGTCGTCGATGTGCTGGCGAGCTTAGAGTACCCACATGATAAGCTTGAGGGCTTATGGTTAAGACAAGATGGTTCATTGGGTCTACTCAATGATGATGATTTTGCAATGACAGATACTGATATAATCAATCCAAAAAGTAGCGTCGAGCAAAAGTATCTCGATAAAGAAAAAACCATTGAAGATGCCAATCGCTTATATATTGTTATGCCGACTGAATAGAGTAGATTGATTTATCCTAAAAACCTTACTTATCGTCACCAAAAAAAATACCTCATAAAAGTGAGGTATTTTTTATTATTTACTCGAAAGAAGCTTATAAAGCTTAGATAACTTTTGAAAAGCGATTTCTATGTTTTTTCTCAAGATATTCATCGAACACCATAGCGACGTTACGCCCTAATAGACGACCTTTTGGCAGGACGCGAATACCAGCGGCATCCATGTCAATCAAGCGGTCCTCTTGCATCTCGCCCAATTGCTGAATTTCATCTATAAAATAAGTAATGGCATCGATACCGAATTTCTGATTGACATCTCTAAAGTCGATATAGTCATGACAGAGTAGATTCATAATCACGTATTCACGCAGACGATCTTTAATCGAGGTTTTAATCACATTGACCGCTGGCATGATCGCTGGATTATCACGCGCGGCATCAATATTTTCTTTATATACCTGCAAATCCGTATGGTTTTGCAAAATATAGCTGCTATTGGCGTTAGAGATTTGGCTGATTGACGACACGCCAAAGCCCAACAAATCGCAATCGCCCATGATGGTATAACCCTGAAAATTACGATGTAATTTGCCTTCGCGCTGGGCGATAGCAAGCTCATCGTCAGGTTTGGCAAAATGGTCGATACCGATATATTGATAACCGGCTTCGCTCAAGGTATTGATGGTATTACCGAGCATGGTAAGCTTGGCAGCTGGCGTCGGTAAATCTTCCTCTTTAATTTGGCGTTGCGATTTAAAGCGCTCAGGTAAATGAGCGTAATTGAATACCGATAAACGATCGGGTGACATCTCGATAACACGGCGTACGGTCTTGTCTAGAGTCGTTGGCGTTTGATGCGGTAAGCCGTAAATCAAATCGACGTTGGTAGAATGGAAGCCCAATCTACGCGCTTCAGCAAGCACATTCTCAATCAGTTCAGCAGAGTTGATACGGTTGACGGCGATTTGTACTTTTTCGTCTAAGTCTTGTACGCCTAGACTGACGCGGTTAAAACCAAGGTTACGCAGTACCGTTAGTGTCTCGTCGCCAAGCTCACGCGGATCGATTTCAATAGAGTAATCGCCTTGGTCTTCTGGCAAAAATTCAAACTGGGTCTGCAAAAACTCCCAAAGTTTTATCAACTCATTATCTTGTAGAAAGGTTGGCGTACCGCCACCGAAATGCAGCTGCTTGACCAGTGGATTTTTACGATCGGCTGGCGTTTTTAATAGGCTACGTTTGTGCTTGATTTCTGCCATTAAATATTCTAAATAATCTCCAGCATCACTGTTCTTTTTGGTGATAATTTTATTACAAGCACAGTAGTAGCAAAGATGACGACAAAACGGAATATGGAAATACAGCGATAAGGGCGCATCGGCTTCGCGCTCTTGCAGAATCTTAGTCTCCAGCCCCTCAGGCATCGGTGAAAATTCTAACGCGGTCGGGTAGGAGGTATAACGCGGCCCAGATCGATTGTATTTATTGATAATTTCTTCATCGAATGCCGGCAGCTGCTTACTGGTAATGCTGCCACGAGTACTGGCATAGGGATTGGGCATCTCAACCACAGGACGTGCAGTAGTAGGCTGCTCGTCGGCATGAGCGAAAGATTTTTGGTCGCTATTGATATCGGCTGGTTCTGACATGCGAGATTCCTCGGTTTAACTGTATAAATCGCCACTTAAGTAATAAGTAGTATAACAAATCAATAGTCATAGTGGCATGGACGGTAAGTTTTCGTATATACCCATAAAGTTGTATTGCTATCTACAATAAAAAAAGACTTCAGGATTACCCTAAAGTCTTTTTTATTATAATCAATAATTTAGCTAGAACTATTCTCTCAATTTAATCACTTCACCAACCGCTTGTTCGGATATTTCGCTCTTACTAAATGGCAGACGAATCCACTCTTTATCTGAATAACGGCGCGTCTGATCACGATGATAAGGGCGCGTTGTATCTCCTGCTTGTGAGTAGGCAAGTAACGCTTCTACGACAGGACCTTTACTATCAAAGGTCACTGACTGCATATAGGTTGGGCCATTATTAATAATATAATTACCAGCCTCATTGACTCCTGCACCTCGGGCAACGTTAAAGATACCTTCGCTACCATAACCACCATGCATAGGAATGTGCTGGTTGTTCTTGCCAGCATCTAGCACATATTGCAGCTCACCTAAGCTTGCATCAAGTGCAATGCCTTTATTTTGGAAGTAGGCAATCGCATCGCCTAAAGCTTGGCGAGTCTGGGCAGTGATTTTTAGCTCGCGCGGTGTATTGATGGGGTCGGCTTCGTTAAAAGGGACTTTAAATGAATCATTTGTATATTCACTAAAACCTGCCTTGTTCCAAAACTCTCTAAACACATGCGCGCCTCGGCTGTCGATGTTGTTGCGACGGTCCCAATTATTCAAGATGCTACAGGCTTGTTTGGCTTCGATAGTTGCGCCACCTGTCAGAGGTAGCATAGGGTTGGCATTACAATCGGCTAAGACATCATCGAGAACTAATTCGGCGGCATAACTGCGGTTGCCATAGACGACGTCTTGCATATTATCTAAGGTAAAGGTAGTACCACCCAAGTTATCTGAGTTATCCAAACGGTCTAATACTTGCTGAAATGCCATGCGTGTACGTAAAGAAAGTGGCACGCCCTCTGGGCTAGTCGCACTAGGGAATTGCGTTAAACGGCGACGTAGCAGCGGTGAAAACCCTGTTAACGGCTCATCTAAATTACTCAACCAATAAGTATCGTTTGAGTTAAGCACATAATCGTCACGAATCAAGAAAGGCAGGTTTGAGCGCCCAAAGATGCCCGCTTGCGGCGAATCGGCATCATTACCCCATTCGCAATCAGCCTTACTACCATCTAATGCTGGTAGACCAAAACTGACGATGGCTTGTAAATAAGGCTTGCCAGCCGTACAGCTATTTAATTTATCTGCGGTGACATGCGGCACGGTAGAGATATCAGCATACAGTGCTTTACCGTAGCGGTCGGTGGCAATGGTATTGACAAATCCTAGCCCAACCTGATCTTGCATTTTATCCACCAAGTCCTCTACGCTGGTGGCTTGATTCATACTGCGCCATTGGTTCAGTGAGCGAGCGTTTTCAGCGGCGGCATCACGGATGCTAAAGGCGATATTGTTCGCGCCCCAAGGTGGCAGTAAACCATTGACTTGATCGACAGCTATCATAGGACCAAAATGTGACGAATAAACCGATCTGTCCAGCGTCTTATTGTCTGGCAGTTGGATAGTGACGTCATCCTTTTTAATATCGCGCTGCTCAACGACGCCTGCACTATTGGTATAGTTGTACTTCATTGGGTTGCCGTCTACTAGGCTTAGCTGATAAAGGGTAAAGCGCTTAGCAGTCGATACCGTATGGCTCCACGCGACGTCTTTATTAAAGCCAATGTTGGGGAAAGGTTGGCCTTGTTGTCCTGCTCCCATGACGTCAAGCTTGCCTGGCAGTGTTAAATGAAATTCATAAAAGCGTTGTAAACCTTCCCATGGTTCATGAGGATTGCCATAAAGGATACCACTTTTGGTGCCCGTAACTTCGCTACCAAAGGCATAGGCGTTACTGCCGCCATCCGTTACATTGATGGTTGTCATATCAAAATCAAAGCCTGAGGACAAATCCGCGGCCGACTCTGATGTTAGGTCGTTCTCTGGCTCTATAGAAAGCGTACGCCTTCGCGAGCTACCCATGATACCTTTTTCGACAGTAGGCGCCGCAGTGGCAATAGGCGTGACAAAGTTTGATAGACCACCGCGTAGATTGGCCTTGCCATAAAGCGCTAGCAAATCATCAGTCGTGATTTCACGAACCCATTCAGCGCCGGCACAGTCAGGATCGATATTGTCGACACCTTTATCACGCAAATAGCGGCTATAACCGGCGGCATAACCAGCTACTGCATCTAAAACCTCGGGCTCTTGCGCGTCCAAAAACTGTTTACGCTTAGCGTCTGAATTATACCAGGTATAAAAGACATCACTATCGATATCCCCTTTATCGCCTAGATAGCGCATACTCTCACCCTTAGCGATTACAATTTCGCGCGCTAAGGAGCAGATATTGTCTTCGGCAAAAGCATACCCGACGCCATAACCCAAGCCTTTATAGTTTTTAGCAGTGATGTGCGGTATGCCAAACTCAGTGCGCTGGATATCCGCCGCATAAGTACTATCGCTAGTATCGTCGTCTATATTGCCGTTAAAATTGTCGTTATCCGAACAGCCAAATAATCCCAACGACACTGCCATTGTTAATAGCGTGAGTGTGCGTACACGCCGATTAAGCACATTAATGCTCATGAGCTTACCCATCCATGGTTAATTACGATTTTATAAAGTGCTGACGAGAATTACCGCCAAGCTTTATGTGTCAATAAATTCCTTTTATTGCCATGCTTTTATCTGTCTCATTTTCTATTTTTTTGAATGAAATAATGAATAAGAAAAATTAAAAACATTTATCAATCATATAACACTTTTAAATATCTATGCTAGCGAATAAATCGCAGAATTTAGGCGCTGATATTTTGCTTAGTAGTAGTCAGAAATGAGTTTTATCTATTAAAAAATAGGCTAGAAATAATAAGGTTTAAACGGATTGATAAAAATAGAACACGACATTTGCGCGCTGATTGATAATGCTCTATTATCGATTAATCTTTATAGTAGGAAACGCTGATGTCGTTCGCCCAAGTCTATACGCGTTCAGTCGTCGGACTGCACGCGCCGCAGGTCATTATCGAGGTGCATTTATCACAAGGCTTGCCAGCGCTGACCATTGTCGGCTTGCCTGCCGCTGCTGTGCGCGAAAGTAAAGACAGGGTGCGCTCGGCGATTTTGAATTCGGGCTTTCAATTCCCTAATCGGCGTTTAACGATTAATCTAGCACCGGCAGACTTGCCAAAAGATGGCGCAAGGTTAGATTTGCCAATAGCCATCGGGATTTTGGCCGCCAGTGGACAGCTTGAGCCAGAAACGTTATCAGGGTTTGAGTTTATCGGTGAGCTTGCACTCAATGGCGAGTTGCGGCAAGTGAGTGGTAGCTTGGCAGTAGCACGAGCGATAAAAGCAGAAATGCTAGCAGCATGTAAAAATACTGAACAAGATTCGCCGCTACGTCAGTTAATCGTACCTTGTGACAATGGAGCAGAGGCAAGCCGTGTCGACGGGGTGACGATATTGGCGGCGCAAAACTTAAAGGCAGTCTGTAATCATTTGCAGTCGCTCGCAGATTCTAGCTTGATAGATGAGCGCTTAGAAGTCGTGCAAGCAAACGCTGCGCAGAGTAAAGTTGCTTACAAAGTAGATTTGGCAGATGTCAAAGGTCAGCATCATGCTAGGCGGGCGTTAGAGATTGCCGCCGCTGGTGGTCATTCGATACTGTTTACCGGACCGCCGGGTTCGGGCAAGACGTTGATGGCATCACGGCTACCAACTATCTTGCCAGACTTGAGTGATGAAGATGCATTAGAGGTTGCTAGCACCTATTCAGTGGCAGATAGCGACTATGATTATGGTACACGCCCCTTTAGAGCGATTCATCACACCATATCTGCGGTGGCATTGGTTGGTGGTGGTTCTCGTCCCAAACCTGGCGAGATCACCCTTGCTAACAAGGGAATTTTATTTTTAGACGAGTTACCAGAGTTCGACCGTACGGTTTTAGAAGTATTGCGTCAGCCGTTAGAGGCCAAGCAAATCACCATTAGTCGTGCCAACTCGCAGCTTACTTTCCCCGCAAACTTTCAACTGGTAGCAGCGATGAACCCGTGTCCGTGCGGCTATGATGGTGATGGCTCAGGCCGATGTCGCTGTCGACCTGAGCAGATTAAGCGCTATCAAGATAAATTATCTGGGCCGTTACTTGATCGGATTGATTTGCATATTACCGTGCCAGCGCTACCGATTGCTGATTTACAAAATGCGCAGGCTGGCGAAACCTCTGAGCAAGTGCGAACGCGAGTCGCTGCCGCCCATCAGCAGCAATTAGAACGGCAAAAAAAGGTCAATAATGAACTGAGTCCCAGCGAGATTGATAAATATATTCATTTGGGCGAGGGCGAGCAGCAATTATTACAGCTTGCGCAGCAGCGTTTAAATCTATCGGCGCGCGGTTATCATCGGGTATTGCGCGTTGCGCGCACTATAGCCGATTTAGCAGATAGCGAAGGCATCACCAGCGCTCATGTCTCTGAGGCGCTAAGTTATCGTAGCAAGTGATTTAGCGCTTAAAACCTATCGGTAATGGCACCTTCTGAGGCACTACCAACGGTTTTGGCGTATTTAGCCAGTACGCCGCGCTTTATATTTGGCTCTGGAGCGATCCACCTGCTTAAACGCTTCTCAATGTCTGCTTCGCTGATGTTTAAATTTATTTCATTGTTATCGGCATCAATGGTGATGGTGTCGCCGTTTTCAATAATAGCAATCGGGCCGCCAACCATGGCTTCAGGGGTGATGTGCCCGACGACAAAGCCATGACTACCACCAGAGAAGCGGCCATCGGTAATTAAGGCAACATCATTGCCCAAACCGCGACCCATAATGGCAGAGGTCGGTGACAGCATTTCACGCATACCAGGGCCGCCTTTAGGACCTTCGTAACGAATAACAACCACGTCACCCGCCACCACAGTGCCATCTAAAATAGCGCTCATGGCATTTTCTTCGGAGTTAAACACACGTGCTGTGCCGGTAAACTGCGTACCTTCTTGGCCACTGATTTTTGCCACCGCACCGGTTGGTGCAATGTTGCCACGTAAGATGCGTAAGTGGCTGTCAGCTTTAATGGGATTGTCGAACGGACGGATAATATCTTGGTCCTCAGGGTAATCTTTTACGTTAGCCAAGTTTTGAGCGATGGTGTTGCCATTAACGGTTAAGCAATCACCATGCAGTAACCCTTTTGCCAATAAACGTTTCATTAATGGCGCGATGCCACCAATTTCGATGAGCTCTGACATCAAGTAGCGACCTGAAGGGCGTAAGTCGGCCAACACAGGAACGCGCTTTCCTATTTCAGTAAAGTCATCAATGCTAAGCTCGACACCGATGGCATCGGCCATGGCGAGCAGGTGCAGAACCGCGTTGGTTGAGCCGCCTAACACAATCACTATGGTAATAGCGTTTTCAAAGGCTTTGCGCGTCATAATGTCGCTGGGCTTGATATCGTTATCAAGGAGCCACTGGATCGCTTCACCGGCTTTTCGGCAATCTTCCCGTTTTTCAGGAGAAATAGCCTCTTGTGCCGAGCTGCCCGGTAAGCTCATGCCAAGCGCTTCAATGGCTGATGCCATGGTATTGGCAGTATACATGCCGCCGCAAGAACCAGGGCCGGGGATAGCCGTTCTTTCAACTTCTAAGACTTCCTCTTTGCTCATATCGCCGCGCGCATTGGCACCGACGGCTTCGAAGACAGAAACGATATCGGTGTGGTTTTTGCCCGGCTGAATGGTGCCGCCATAAATAAATAGCGAAGGACGGTTTAAGCGCGCCATGGCAATAAGGCAACCCGGCATGTTTTTATCGCAGCCACCGATAGCAATGATCGCGTCGTGACCTTGGCAGCCCGATACGGTTTCAATAGAGTCGGCAATCACTTCACGCGATACCAGTGAGTATTTCATACCTTGGTAACCATTCGCGATACCGTCAGAGATGGTGATGGTGTTAAAAATAATGGGTTTGCCATGGGCAAAATAAACGCCTTTGGCCACTTCATCCGCTAAACCATTAATATGAATATTACAGGGCGTCACTTGGCTCCAAGTCGAGGCAATGCCCACTTGCGGCCGTTTAAAATCTTCATCGGTAAAACCGACAGCACGCAGCATAGAACGTGCTGGGGCTTTTTGAATACCATCGACCAAAATAGAGGAGTGTTTTCTGTTGGTATTGTCTTTTTTAGTCATTCTTTGTCTCCAATAGCATACGGTTTATTGGCTTATTTAAGCCAAAGTGCTATTTAATCATACGCTAAACCGGTTATAAAAACCTAGTACTCCAAGACTTACACTGGATTATTCACCCATAACTCTCGACACTTTATTATACTTAACCCCAAACATACCTTTAATGCTCGTTTAGACAAATTGACGTTTTATAAAAGGATTCTTTTGTTAATGAAAGCCAAACCCCCTTTTGCTCATACTTATTGGTTTCCGCTTGCCGCGTTGTATTCCGCTTTAACGCTACCTTTATCAGTGGGTGGTCAGCTCGGCTAGTTTACGGTCCCTGTAGGCTTACAGTACGCTTGGGGTTACGGTCATGAAATGATTTTTGGATTTGCTTTGATTGTCATTGCAGGTTATCTGGCTGGCCCGCAACCAAAATCCTATATCTTTACTGTGATGGGGTTATGGCTGGTGGCCAGGTTGAGTTTTTGGTTTGCGCCTATTTTTCTGCGAACAGCTAAGAAATGGCGAAACAAATCGGCAGGATTTGTGCTGGTAGGCTTAGGTATTGCAGCGCTTGGTTTTCATATGGTTATGCAAAGCGATCAGTCAGATGGCTTGAGTCTGAGGTTCTTATTAGGGCGTGTCCTCAATTCAAGCGCTTGTATCTAAATGGGCTAAAAATGGCTAAATTTTATCAAACATCGTCAAATAGCTGACTAATATCTCGATATTATTTGCGCTATTTTCCTCGTTTGACGGCAATTTATCTCATTTTTATCACCATTTTTAAAATGAGGACACGCCCTAGAAGCGGTGTTGTTGTTAAGCGTGTTGACGTTTTATATGGGCGGGCGAATAATAGCGCCAGCGTTGGCAGGGCATTTTCAGAGTCAAAACCGCTTCTTAAAAGATCGTGTGCAGCCCAGGTTTGAAGGCAGTATTTTAATTCTGCTGTTTTCAGTATTGGTATTAAATCTACTGACCTTTACTTGGATTAAGCCCGTGATGGCAGCTCTTTTACTGTTTGGTGCGCTGCTCTGTATGATTCGAGTACTGCGCTGGCGACCATGTTGGAGCTATGGGCGTGCCGATTTATTGGCCATGCTTTTGGGTTACAGCTGGATTATCGTGGGCTGGTTAGGTATTGCTTTGAGCTTAATAACAGCCAATTTTCCGATTACCAAAGCGTTGCACGCCATTACTATAGGGGCACTGGGAACGCTCACCTTCACAGTGATGTCGCGAACTCGATCACACCGAGTATTGCGTGACACGAACGCCAAGCCTTTTGTCTTTATCTTGGCGTTATTGATAACCGCTGCGGCATTATTGAGGCTTAATCCTACTTGGCTAGGGTATTCTCAAAGTATTTTTTTAGCGGCCTGCTGCTGGAGCTTTGCTTTTATCGGATTGTTTATTTGGTTAATGTGGCTCAACAAAATAGAGAAAAAAGTGAAACGGCAACGACAATTAATGCAGGATAAGTAGGCGCTTAAGGCGTTAATTATAATATTAGCTCGCTTAACACTGTCAATGGCAATGGTTACTGCGTTACTTTGAGCACTATATCAAATCCCTATCAAAAACTTTATACGCCCAATAGTTTTAATAATTCAGCAAAATTATCAAACGCAAAGTTTGGCTTACTATCACGAATATCGACACCATAATTATAACCATATGAGAGCCCAATGGTATCCACGCCCGCATTTTTTCCCGCTAAAATATCATTGATCGAATCACCAATCATAAAAGCGTCAATAGGCGCAAACCCCAGCGCCTCACAAACGTGTAATAACGGCGCAGGATCTGGCTTTTTAGTCGGTAAGCTATCGCCGCCAATCACTTCGCTAAATAGCGGCGTCCAGCCCATATGATCTAGTATTTTAGGAACAAAGCGAATTGGCTTATTGGTCACCAGTGCCAAGGTATAGCCCGCGTTTTTAAGCTGATGCAAGCCGTCGCTCACATCAGGATAAGCCGTGGTTTTTTGACAATCAAGGGCGCCATAAGCGGCAAAAAAGATACGAAGCGCTTCCTCTACCGCATCGTTGTCTAAGCTGTCATCAACAATCACCTGACCTAATAGCGCTCGCTCAACCAATACACGCGCGCCATTACCAATCCAACCTTTAATGGTATCAAGAGCGAAAGGAGATCGACCTAGTTGCTCAAGCATTAGATTGGTGGCATCCGCCAAATCAGGAACGCTATCGATCAGCGTACCATCAAAATCAAAGATGAGAAGCGGTTTTTGTTGTGAAGTAAGTTGCGGTGTAATGGGCGCTGGGGCAAGGTTATTGGACATCATAAAAGCTCTTATTATTAATTTAGGATAAAGCGTAGCACAATCAAGCGCCTGAGGTCATTGTGATTCATGGTTATCATTTTTATAACCGGTTATTTGAAGTCTTTATAGCGTGCGCGATGTTCGGATTTCATTCTAAGATAGTCTGCGTTTTCGCGGCATTTATCCCAAGTTTGCTTAAAAATACGCGCTGACTCTGCTTTGATAGGGTCTTCAACCTGCCGTGGTAGCTCTTCACGGCCATGGGCGCCGCTTTGACCCTTTTTATCGTCAGGGACGGGTCCTTTGTATTTCTTGCCACCTTTGTGGTTGGCGTAGCGGCGGGCGCGAGTATAGCCCATTTGAATAAATTTACGTGCCATATCGGCACCGACGAAGTCATCGGTAGCGAGATAATCTAAGAACATTTGATAAATGGTTTCGCTGCTTTCCTTTGCCATATCAGGGGTTGCAAAGCGCCAATGTGGCAATATTTCCGACTTATAAGGCTCGACCAATAACACGCCTTGCTCACCGCGACCGACGCGATATAGCTCAGGGTGCGCGCGCAAGTCTAGGTTTTTATAATCCAAATCATAATCAAACTCTCTCATGGTTTTACCCTTTTACTTTGCATTAATCGTTTTAGTATAGAGAGAGTTTATCCTTTAAAAACAGCCTAAAAGTGTTATGAATTAGTGCGACTAACAGTTGTAGTAAATAGCTATCCTTATAATTTTTATTAAATTTTAACCATAAAAAAAGCCCCAAACAGTAATGTCTAGGGCTTTTCGGAATACTTAAACGAATGGTGGCTCGAGGCAGGTTCGAACTGCCGACACACGGATTTTCAATCCGTTGCTCTACCGACTGAGCTATCGAGCCGTCTTCGTTGAGGCGCTATTAAACTAAATATAGGCGTTACTGTCAAGTGATTTTTGCATAATAAGTGAGAAAAGCCTATAAATAATCGAATATCAGCCAAAACTAAGCTTTTAACCTCGTATTTAATCCTTAGCGCGCAGGAGCTCATACTCGCTCATAATACGGTGAATATCGGCATCGACTGGCACGAACTGGCGCACGCCTTTTTTCACTTCAGCATCATAAACCAGTTTGATAAATTTCGCATCGATAGCGCGCCCACGATTTTGGCTATGAACAGTAAGATATTGCAAGCGCTTGGCATCGGTTTGCCCATCATCAAAGCAAGCAACCGCGGCGATAGGCTTATCATTAAACATGCCGACATACAAAGTCTGACCACTCTTAAAACCTTGCTCAACGAGGTTTAATACCTCTGCGCCACTTGGCTGATTGTCATCGCTGTCATATAAGGCATGCAGACGCTCTGATAACTCGTTCTCGCGGGCAGGGTTTTTAATTAGGGGCGCATCTAAGCTATTGATGGCGATCGCTTCTAAAGGCATAATCGGTTCCTATAAGTGTTTACCGCGTCGTAACATCGAATGTAGCGCTGAGGGATCAGCGCGGGTGATGATTGATAATACTGAACGCACTATTTTAGCAGAATAGGGCGATTTTGTGCGTGGATTACTGCTTGGTCGTGGCAGTAAATGCTAGGGTTTGCTATGATGAAGATAGACAAGGGTTTATACGCCAAAAACCCAATATTCTACCTTTTTAAATAAGCTTTTTAGTAAACATTGACCTCACTTTCAGCTTAACTTTTATATTTCTTAGACGCTAGTAAGAATGCTTTGGGCGCTTTTTCGCCCTATTTTATTGACCGCTTTTCATTTATAGAGAGTAGCCATGACAGCCAATTCTACCGAACAAAATCAAAATTCTGCTCAAAATCTTTTCGGTCATGCCGCACGTACGGCGACCGTTACGCGTAATACTGCTGAAACGCAAGTCACTTGTACGGTAAACCTTGATGGTACCGGTCAAGGCACTGTCGATACTGGCGTACCATTTCTAGACCATATGATTGACCAAATCAAGCGTCATGGTCTGTTTGACTTAGATATCAAATGTACTGGCGATACCTTTATCGATGATCACCACAGTGTTGAAGATACGGGTATCACGCTTGGACAAGCGTTCAATAAAGCATTGGGCGATAAAAAAGGCATCCGTCGTTACGGGCATTTTTATGCGCCACTCGATGAGTCACTGACGCGCGCGGTGGTTGATTTGTCTGGTCGTCCAGGACTTCATATGGACATTCCGTTTACCCGCTCGCATGTTGGTAACTTCGATGTCGATTTGTTTAGCGAATTTTTCTACGGCTTCGTCAATCATTCATGGATGACGGTGCACTTGGACAACCTCAAAGGTAAAAACAGCCATCACCAAATCGAGTCAACCTTTAAAGCGTTTGCTCGTGCGCTACGTATGGCTTGCGAATATGATGAGCGTGCGCTGAATACCTTGCCATCGACCAAAGAGGCTTTTTAGATGAGTCGAACCACAAAGATTGCATTATTAGATTATGGCATGGGTAATTTGCACTCGGCCAGCAAGGCGTTAGCAGCGGTCGGGGCAGAGGTTTCTATTACCAATGACCCAAAAGTGGTCGCGGCGGCTGATAAGATTTTCTTCCCCGGTGTCGGTGCGATGCGCGATTGTATTGCTGGCATGCAAGATGCGGGTATTGACGAGGTCATACGTCAGGCGATATTTAATAAGCCTGTTATGGCCATCTGTGTTGGCATGCAGGCGTTGTTTGAGCAGTCCGCTGAGAATGGTGGTACAAAATGTTTGGGCATCTTAGATGGCAATGTAGAAGCGTTTGACCCGACGTGGAAGGATGAGCAAGGGGTTACCATTAAAGTGCCGCACATGGGCTGGAATACCATCAGCGGCATGGATTTCGCCCATCCGCTGTGGAATGGTATCGAGGACAACGCGCATTTTTACTTTGTACATAGCTATTACTGCGCGCCTAGCGACAATGCACAAGTGGCGGCCGTTTGTGATTATGGTCAGCCGTTTTGTGCCAGTATTTTGCAAGACAATTTATTTGCCACCCAGTTCCATCCAGAAAAGAGCCACACCGCAGGTCTGCAGCTATTAAAGAATTTCGTCGATTGGGATATTTAATAACTATACTTTAAACATTTCTTCAATAAGAAGGTAGATTAGCAAATGCTTAATCTACCTTTTTTATTCTCAATGTATAATTGGCTGTTTTTCATTTATACTCAGTTACTTTTTACCTCTTTTACACGGAATAAAATCGTGGATTTTTATCTCTTTAAAAACGGTGTCGTCGATGCTACTGGCTTAGACAAAGACGCCTTACATATCTATGTGGGCATTGGCGTCTACCTATTAAGTTTACTTTTGCTGCGTCCAATTTTTAAAAAATACAGCGTTAGAGCCTTTGTCGCTTTGATTTTGGTGACCGCCATCGCTCTATTGGGTGAATATTTGGACAATCGCCAGACGATTACCGAACTTGGTGTGGTAGGGTTAAAAGCGGTAGAAATAAAAGCCAGTATCCATGATGTCGTGAATACCTGTCTGCTGTCTTACATAATCTACGGCTTGACCGTATGGACAAAGACGTTTCAATCAATCAATACCGTCAAGCCTATGATTAAACGGCAGAAAAAAATGGACTATCGCTAAGTCCATTTTTTATTGTTTATAAGCTCATTGCTTTGCGCTTTTTACTCTGTTACTTTTTTAAAGCGCCAAATTTAAGCAACTCACCATTTACAAAGCTTACGAAAGTCAAAAAACTCTGGTCTATTTAATGTGTTATGAGTTTGCTACCTTACAATCAGAAAGGTAGCGACAGGCAATTATTCTATCTTTTCTAATTATCAATCTAATATAAGCAATAATAAAATAGGAAAAGTTATGAATATCTCAGACCTTAATATCAGTGAAATAGTAGACAAAGCCAAAGACACCTTAGGTTTAGAGCCGCAAGAAGCCGAAGATGGCGCTTATACCCCTTCTAAAGCTTCGCTTAAATTGGCAGCGCCTAACAAAACCAACTACGATCATAGCGAGTACGAAGCGCCATATCGGGGCAACAAAAAAATCCTGATGGTCTGCACCGAGCGGCAGTACATGACCATGGCAAATGATAAGAAGTTTAAGACTGGCAATCATCCGGTTGAGATGATGGTGCCGTTGCTGCATTTTAAAAAAGCAGGGTTTACGGTAGATGTTTTTACCCCAACCGGGGAGGCTGTAAAAGTCGAGCAGTGGGCAATGCCAGAGGACGATGACGACGTCAAAAAAATCTACGCTGAATATGAGTCTAAGCTTAACAGTCCAAAAAGTATCGCCGATTTTGTCAAAAATGATATGGAAAATAGCGAGGATTACGCAGCAATCTTTATCCCCGGTGGGCATGGGGCAATGCTGGGCTTGCCTGAAGATTATAACCTTGGCGAGTTGCTACGTTGGGGTTATGACAAGGATTTATTTACCTTAGCGATTTGTCATGGACCAGCGGCTTTATTGGCAGCCAATTTAGCAAGTCCTGATCGCTCTGATAAGCCTGATAGCGCTGACAATACTAATAGCGCCGATAAAGATGATAACGCCAATCGCGACTTTATCTTTAAAGGTTATGAGATGGTAGCGTTCCCGACAGCTATGGACAAGCAAATGCCAAAAATTGGTTATTTACCCGGTACGATGCCGTGGTATTTTGCTGATAAGCTTAAGGCGTTGGGCGTTACCATTGATAATAAATTGGCGACGGGGCAGACACATCAAGATAGAAAGCTGATCTCAGGCGATGGACCCTTGGCGGCCAATGATTTTGGTAAGATGAGTGCTGAAGCTTTGTTAAAAGCGCTGCGCTAAACCGTTTAGATTCAGTCATAGTATAAAAAAAACGGACTATTAATAAGTCCGTTTTTTTGTTTTTATGATTCAATATTTTTTTAATAAAAGATTTAGTCTTTCTGACTGTTAGCCTTATCATAAAGCTCACGCACCACTTCACCAATCACTGCAATACCATCGGTCAAAGTCTGCTCATTAGCAGCGATACTCATTCGGATACATTCATGTGCATGCTGATAATTACTCACATCGACACCGGGGAAGAAATACTCACTCGGTACGATAATCGTGCCTTTGTCTTTGAGAATTTCATACAGTTCAGTGGTGTTAATCGGCAAGTCTTTAAACCATAACCATAAAAATATCGCACCTTCAGGCTTGTGAATCATTAGCGGATAATCACCCAACGCTTCTTTTAACAGCTTGACCGCCAATGTCGCTTGCTGTTGATAAAAGGGTTTAATCTCATTATCCGCCAACTGCTTGATACGGTCATCGTTCACTAATGGTGTCGCAATCGCTGCCCCAAAACGTGTCGGTGCCAGATTGACCACTGCATTCATAGCGCTGACCGCTTCGATGACTTTCGTATCGGCAACGATAATGCCGGTACGCATACCGGGCAGACCAATTTTAGACAGGCTAAAGCACAAAATCGTATTATTATCCCAGTTCAAATGCGCGTTAGAGTAGATGATATTCGGGAAGGGCATACCGTAGGCGTTATCGATAATCAGCGGTATCTCATAACGTTTGGCAAGCTCGGATAAATGCGCCATTTCCTCATCGGTCAACACATTGCCCGTTGGATTGGTCGGACGCGAACAACAAATCGCACCAATACGACCTTCCTTCAATGCTGACAAGTTTTCTAACGCGTCAAAATCTACCCGATATTTAAAGAAACCTTCCTCGCCATCATGCGTCACTTCATCGATATGCGGTAATACCGCGGCGAAATGCTGACCTTCGACATGCACATCGCTATAGCCAATATACTCAGGGGTTAATGGTAGCAAAATAGATTTATCTACCAATTTGCTCTGTTCGTCAACGAACGCACCACCAAATAAATTAAACAAGTAGAAAAAAGCATTCTGTGAGCCATTGGTCAAAGCGATGTTTTCTGCGCTCAAACTCCAATCATAATGACGATTAAAGAAGCTAACTAAGGCATCGATAAAGGCAGCATCCCCTTGTGGATTGGAGTAATTTGCCATACTAATAATCGCGCTACTATTCGCCTCACCGGTATCGTTGTCAACGCCAAGCGCTTTATAAGTCTCTAAAAATAGCTCATTAACCGCATCAATCTTAGCAGGATTACCACCACCCAACATGTTGATAGGCTGATCGCTTTTTAGCGCATCGCCCAAGTCATCCATGAGTTGTGAGATGCCAGTTGGCTGGGTAAATTTTTGACCGAACTTTGAGAATTTCATAAGGCTACCATGCTGTTTTTGAGGATTTTATAAGGTAAGATTTAATCGATAAAGTGGGGCTAGTATAGCAAAGGGTTGCGATAAAATAAGCAAAGTGCATGGTTGATACTGACTTATATGTCTATATAGGTTGTGAAGCAAAAAAACGCCTTCTAGGTGAGTAGAAAGCATTTAGGTTAAGTTGAGTACGTACGGCAACAGGTGACGTATTAGATATACATATTCTTGCTTGCCAGCACCAACATGTTCATAATAAAAAATATGAAGTTATTTTTAAAACACTTAGAAAAGTTGGTGGTGTTCTAAAAAGTATGCTGACATCAGACATAGCCATAATTGATATAAAAGAATACCAAATCAAACACTTTTAAGTGATTATCGAGCTTCTTAGAGAAACAACAGGTTTTTCTAACGGCTCGTTTTAGTCGGTGTCTAAGGCGACAGTTATTGCCTTCAATACCTATCGTATGCTGTTTGCCAACTTGTTTGTTATCTGGTTTAAAGGCCGTTATGAAACTGTCCCAATTGTCCATACTGATTGAGCCATAGCTGACTTTGAGCTGCTTTAGATGCGCTCTTAGTTTCTGAGCCGTTTTTAAGTCGCGTTTGCCCCAGACATAAGCGACAATCTCATTGGTAGCACGGTCATAAGCGTAGATGAGCCAGACTTTACGCTTCTTGCGATACACGTAAGTCCAGAACTCATCAACCTCTAAGCGTTCATAGTAGCGCTTCTTAGGCGCAATCTTATAAACAGATGAGCCTATGGTGCTAAGCACTTTACCAATGCTAACTGAGGCTATAATAGCAATGTCTCTAATGCCACAGCCTCTCACTGTCATTAGCCGTATCTTATCTTCTATTCTAGAGTGACAGCCGTTATAAGTTAGGGCATGATCGCCAATAAACTGGCGTTTGCAGTCCTTACATTGATAGTTCTGCTTGCCATAGCTTTTTTTGCCGTATATCGAAAAACTGGGACTGTGACAGTCGGGGCAATCGATCTGTATTTGTGTCTTCATAACCTCAAATATATCATCTTGCCTCGGCTGTCACTCTCCTTTATTAACTCAGCATACTTTCTGATACACCACCGAATCTCTTAAAACAAATATATTGTAGGATGCCATGTCAAAAAAGTGGTAGGGTCCTGAGGCGCAGAGCCCTAGTTTGTTACTATATTAAAGAGCATGACATCAGTATCTGCAGAGCTTATTTGATCTTTAACATCAGTGTCACCTGTTATTATCACAAGTCTGTGGCTACTGACGAGAATAAGCAGATAGCGGACTTGCTAATAGATCTGACTCAGCAGAATAAGAATTGGGGCTTTGGATTGTGCTTTTTAAGCCTACGTAACGTGCTGGGACTGCCATAATAGTAAATAAAAAACATGAAATAAGTCCATTTATCGTTTCTAGCTATTTGATCCGTTTAAAGTATACAAACCGTGACGAATAATAATTATTCAAGATTATCTTTCACTTTGAAAGGTTCCGAGAATTGTAGGATTAAGAAATTGACCACCGACAATATGATCGCAATCTCATAACGCCCATAAGCAACAGAGATACCAATAGCAGCAGTATTCCATAGACTCGCAGCTGTCGCAGTGCCTCTTACAGTATTATCGCCTTTAAAAATCGCCCCGCCACCAATGAAACCCATACCTGTAATAATGGCGTACATGATTCTCGCTTCGGGTTCTGCTGCACCTCCATGATAGATATCGACAGCCACTAGCATGAAAGCACAGGAAGCAATACTGACTAATGGGAAAGTTCTGAGTCCTGCACCCTTATCTTTCATCTCACGATTAAGCGCAATCGGTAGGGAAAGCACGAAAGCAATTGCTAATTGAATTAGGTGATACGCCATTAATTTTAAGTTTAAATCAAATTCAAACATGGTTTATTGCACTCTTTAAAAGAAGGTTAAATGAACAAGGGTGATTATCGTTATTTTTAATGCGTCGAAGATGACTTATTACTGCGTAATTTACCAATCATGGTGACAATGGCCACGACAATAACACCGACGACTAAGCCTACTAACGCATTTAATAGCATCGTTGTTATGCTTTCAAATATGCCAGTTAGATGCGCTAAGTCTTCCACTTCATGATGCAAAAAACTGATCCCGTGCACTAAGATACCGCCGCCCACTAGAAACATAGCTAATGTCCCAGCAATCGATAGAAACTTCATCAGCTTTGGTGCCGCAGACAATAAAATCCCACCTATTTTCTGCTTTGCACCGTTCGTCTGTTTCATTAGGTAAAGACCTAAATCATCCATTTTAACGATACCCGCTACTAAGCCATAAACGCCTACTGTAATGCCAATAGCAATAATAGACAGCATCACGCTCTTCTCTAAAAGCGTCGCTCCAACTGCTGAGCCGAGTGCAATTACGATAATTTCAGCCGATAGAATAAAGTCGGTGCGCACCGCACCTTTGATTTTGTCCTTTTCAAAAGCAACCAAATCAATCGTCTCATCAGCATTGGCACGTAGACGGGCTATTTGTTCTTCATCGTGAGGTAAGATATGTGGCCAGAACTTATGAATGATTTTTTCAGCACCCTCATAAGCCAAATAGACACCTCCGCACATCAATAAAAACGTGACTAATGGCGGGTAGATGGCACTAATCAGCAACGCTAATGGTACTAATATAAGCTTGTTAACGAATGAGCCTTTGGCAACGGCCCAAACTACTGGCAGCTCACGGTCGGCTTTAACGCCTGAAACTTGCTCAGCATTAAGGGCCAAATCATCACCCAATACTCCTGCCGTTTTTTTAACGGCAACCTTGGTCATGATCGACACATCATCTAATATCACACTGATGTCATCAAGCAAGGTTAATAAACTGGCTCCTGCCATGTGCGCTCCTTTGCGTCTATTTATATAAATTAATTGATAGGTTTTTTATTAAAGTCTTTCTAATGTTTTTTGGTATCACCGACAATCTTATCCATCAAAGCAAATAACAGGCCTGACAGTACAAACGTCATATGTATAATCACTTTCCACATCAATCTATCAGCATCACCTTCGCTCATCTCTTTAGGTATATCCATAAATGATTTAAGAAGATCAATCGCAGAAATGGCAACGATGGCACCAATCACTTTGAGTTTTAGCCCAGAGAAATTGATTTTTCCCATCCATTCAGGACGGTCCTCATGATCTCCGGTATCAATTTTTGAGACAAAAATCTCATAACCACTAAATATGATGATAAGCAATAAACTTGCGACCAATGACATGTCGATAAGCGCCAACGCACCAACGATGACATCGGCTTCAGATGCACTGAACACATGAGTCGTCATATGCCATAGCTCTTGAAAAAACTTAATAAATAACAAAATGATACCGAGCACCAATCCTAAATAGAACGGGGCTAGCAGCCAACGACTATTAAATATGGTTTTTTCTAATCTTTGTTCAGCTTTCTTCAGCATTTGTGTCTCTTGTTGTTGGCAATATAAATTTTTAAATATAATACCCCACTCTCAACTTGTTTTTCTAAGGTATTGGTTTACTTAGTTTTTAAAATTTCAGTTAAAACAATTAGAATTTTAAATTCTATAAAAACCAAAAGCCTACGATAAGTTGAGATTGGCGTATATAATGTCTATTATTAGGTAATAAAAAGCAATGCATATTAGAAAAAAGGTTATACCAATTGTTTGGTATAACCTGTTATTAACGATATTCTAAGATAATGATTTTTTGCTTTACATTGTATACACTCTAAGCAGTGAGTTTATCCTGTTGCTTACGGTGTTTCAGTGAAGCCAGCAGGGCCCAACCAATGAAGGCAATACCAATCAAACCTGTGATAAGCTCTGGCACATGGAATTTCACCGACAATAGCATAATAATGGCTAGAGCACCGATGGCATAATGCGCGCCATGCTCAAGATAGACAAACTCATCAAGCGTGCCTTTATCGACTAAGAAAATAGTCATCGAACGTACGAACATCGCACCGATTGCTAGACCGAGCATAATCACGATAACGTCATTGGTAATCGCAAAGGCGCCAATCACACCATCGAAACTGAATGACGCATCAAGGACTTCTAGGTATAAGAAGCCGATAATACCGCCTTTCATAATCGCACTGGTCGCTGCTGCGCCCGAGCCATTTTCTTTGTTTTCTAAGCCCTCTTCGAGATCACCTTCAAGCATACCCGAGACCACTTGTACGCCAAGGTATATTAAGATACCCCAAACGCCTGCAATCAATACCGCGGCGGATTGCTCAGGGTCAGCAAATGATACCGCAATCATCAACACAATAAGCGCGACAAAGACGCTCATGGCATCTACTTTGCCAAGCTTTGCCAAACGGCTCTCTAACCAATCAAACCAATGCACTTCTTTTTCATCAAAAATGAAGTTTAAGAAGACGAGCAATAAGAAGATACCACCGAATGCGGAGATTTCAGCATGGTGCGCCATTAAACGGGCAGAGTATTCTTCTGGTTGATACAAAGCCAGTTTGATGACTTCTACCATAGCAAGCTCAGCAGTTACTGCGACAATGACAATAGGGAATACCAAGCGCATACCAAATACAGCAATCAAAATACCAACGGTTAAAAATATCTTTTTCCAAAATTCATCCCAGCCTTTGAGGACTGAGGCATTAACCACCGCATTATCGAATGATAATGAGATTTCCATGACGGCCAAAATAGCGGTAATAGATAAGGTTGCGATCAAACCGCCCATCCCGCCATGTGAATATCCCCACCATGCCGCGATCGCTAATGCAATGGCGGTAAAGATAAAGTCTAAATAAAAATGTCTCATGACACATCCTGTCTGGTTGCGTAAAGCTAAGTGTATCTACTAAAAGTATGAGGCATAAAAAAAGTGGCTATCGTGAGCCACTTTCCTATGTGATTTTTAATAGAATATAAAGTATTTTTGAAAAATCTTCTATGTAGAATTGTCACTGTATTTTTTATGCTTTGGCGATTAAAAACACCTTATATATTGATAATAATTCTAAGCGTAAGACACTGATTAAATAGAATTATGCTATTTTGGGTATACCCTAGCGAGACCAGTAAAACAGACCATAATTTGAGCTAATAAGTTACCTAAAATGGACAATGTTAGCAGGACTATTAATTGTCTTAAATGGTTGCCTTTCAGCTAATAGTCCATGTTATGTCTAATAATGATAGATACTATGCCACTGCTGGCTTTTCTAGTTGTTTTAGTCCAATCGTTTTCAGTCTTCCCTGGCCGTCAACTTCTTTAATGACTAATAACCACTCATTATTAATCACAACCGTATCGCCTGCTACGGGTGCCATCTTTAAGCTATCCTTAATATATTCAGCAACCGTTTGTTCCCACATATTATTCGTGTTCAGGGTATCTTCTAGAGATTCGAATTTCATCCTATCGGTAAAGAAAGGCACATCTTTAAGTTTGACACTCGGCGATAGCATCCAATCGCCATAAAAATCATCGATGGCTCTGCGGTCTAACGTAGTGTCATTAAAAACAGTCGCAATCTGATCGGCATAATCGCCACTCATGGCATACCATACGCTATCGCCAAATTTGAGCTTAGTCTGTTCATTAATTGCCAAGATTTGCTGACCACGCACCAAGGCAAAAACATGGATTCCTTCAGGGCTGATACGCGTAGATATATCCTTCGGATGACGACCAATTGCAAACGCGCCTAACTTTACTTCAAATTCATACAACGTAATACTTGCTCTATCTGACACCCACACTTCATGCTCTTCTTTTGGGCCCTTATTGTTAGGAATACGCACCTTAAACAGATTGGCCATAAAAGGAATGGTCGTCCCTTGTAACACCAACGATAAGACCACCACCCCAAAAGCGATATCAAACAGCATAAAGGCATTGTCTACCCCTGCAATCACTGGCAACATGGCAAGGGTAATGGGCACTGCACCACGTAAGCCGACCCAAGAGATAAAGCCGATCTCTCTATTTTTAAACTTAAAAGGTAAAACACTGGTATAGACTGCAATAGGACGAGCCACTAAAATCATAAAGGCAGCAATGGCCACTGAATAAGGCCAAACTTCAAGAACGTTCGATGGCGTGACCAATAGGCCCAATACCACAAATAACACCGCTTGCGACAACCACGCAAAGCTGTCCATCACGCGCATGACATGCTCAGTTGAGCGTACCTTATGGTTGCCAATCATAATACCAGCGATAAAGACTGCGAGAAACCCACTACCGCCCAGTAAGTTAGTGGCAGAAAACACTGCTAAACCCGCCGATAATATCAAGATGGCATACATGCCTTCTGCCAAGTGTATTTTGGGTAATAACCGAGAGAGGAAGTACCCGAAGAACAAGCCCATTCCTAGACCAAAGCTAAGCTGCTGTAATAGCAGCCCTAAAAAGCCTAGCGCTGTCTGCCCAGCGGGGTCGACATTTAAAGCAATTAATCCTGTGACTAATAAAATCGCTAACGGGTCGTTGGCGCCAGACTCAAGCTCCAAAGTTGCTTGGACGCGGTCGTTAAGCTTAACACCGCCATTACGCAGCAGTGAAAACACCGCTGCCGCATCGGTAGAACCAACGATTGCCGCTAGCAATAGCCCAAAGCGCCAATCGACATCAAGCAGCCACGTGACGAATACACCCAGTATCATTACGGTCGCAAGTACGCCCCACGTCGCCAGTGTGATGGCTGGTTTTAAGCCAACTCGGAATGATTTAACAGAGGTGCGCAACCCGCCATCTAACAAAATACAGGCTAAGGCTGCTTGTCCGACAAAATTGGCTATCGCATATTGAGAAAATTCAATACCCAAGATACCTTCTTCACCAGCAAGCATCCCGACGACTAAAAACAATAGCAAAAGAGGTACACCCAAACGTGCTGATAAAGTGCTCGCCATAATACTGGCAAAAATTAACACTGCTCCTACGAGATACACGATATTTAAGGTATCCATGTTTCATTAAGCCCTATTTTATAATACTAAGCTGTTTTAACCAGAACGGGAGTAACATTTACCCATTGCTTTCAACGGTTAATTATTGTTTTAACATACTCCTTAAGAATAACTGAGGTATGCTTGTATGTTGGTAAATATCTTATTCTACTATTGCTAAACGAGTCATATTATGAAAAAAGAGACACTGACAGGACTGTCTATTATTACATTTGCAGCATTTTATATTTGGATTCAAAATGGCAGTAACCCATCTGATAAAAAAAGAAACACTGAACTCGAACAAGCTCAAAAAACATCAAAGATTGCATTGCTAACGAAGTGCCAGAAAGCAGTACAGCCCATGCTTAAAGGCTTTAAGTCTATGGACATTAAACGAAAAAACACAGACTACAGACGATTAAATAATGGTAACTTTGAAGTCATAACACATTACTATGCTGAAGATAACTTGGATGCGGCCCCGCTCATTATCGTCGACTGCTTATTCGATAAAGATAGCAGTTTATTAGAAACAGCGCAGGTTAAATAACTTCCAGTATAGCTATGGAGCTGTAGTAAATAATACTTAAATATCACACCTTTTTCTGAAATTTTTTAAGCTGCTCATGCTGCTGGCCATTTGCTCAGCCAGTTTTTTAATATCGGATTGAGTAGTCATTGCTTATTCTCCTGTTATTGAATTATAAGCAGTTGCACAATTTTTAGGAAAAGCTTTTCAATCTGGCATTAAGTTACTGATTCATTTCGGCTATACCCGAGCGGAAACAGCTATATCACCCTTTAAGCCCATTGATAGACTGTTTAAAATAGACTAATGCAGTAAAACCACTTCAAGCGTACTATTATTAGCATATTTTTAATAAAAAAAAGCCAACCATAAGAGGGTGGCTTATTAGCGTTTGAATCACTCGAATTCATTATTACACATTAAAACCTATGTGCTTCCCTGTTGGCAGCTCAACATCGATACGAAGCTTACCACCCATAGCTTCAACATATTTTTTCATGGTCGATATTTTAAGATCATTGCCGCGATTTTCTATAGCAGACAATGAAGGCTGCTTAATACCCATGGTTTGAGCCAGCTCTTTTTGAGAGATCTCTAACTCTTCACGGATACGAGACAGCTGGTTTTCTAAAAGCAGTTGCTCTGCCAGTTGTTTAATACGCGCTCGGCTGTCTAAAGAGCGCTCAGCTAACATCTCTTGTAATGTCTTAGTCATATCATCAATCTCCTAAAGTTCTGAGGTGACACTCATACTGTTGGTCTGCAGTGGCTAGCATTTCTTTATAAAAACGCTTTCTATTACCCTTATCACCAATACAAAGCACAATAGCTTGCCGCTTTGGGTCAAAGGCAAAAAAGGCTCTGAGTGGCTTACCTTTGTGCTGAACACGTAACTCTTTCATGTTGGTAAATTTCGAATCATACACCGTATCCACTAAAGGGCGACCTAAGCTTGGACCTTGCTGTTCTAAAACCACCAAAGCTGCCAGTACTTTTTCTTGCGTTGATTCATCTTGCTGATCAAACCATTGGTTGAACAGCTCTGTTGTGATGACAGTCCACATATAAAAACCAATATATAGATTACAGTCTATATAATACAGCTAATCAAGACAGTCTGCAATTAGAACGAGCAGCTTTAGCGCGTCTTATTACTGGCTTACGACATTATGATCAGCTCTTAACAACCTATTCTTAGTTGTGATAGTATTTTCTATCGTATAACGATACTGGTTTTTAGTTATTTTCGGACAACTTAGAACCTGATATTCAAACCAAGATAGCAATACGCAAATGATGTTAAAATACAATCAGAGAAGTCTATAGACCACTAAAACACTTGGGAAACGACTAAGAGTTCAACGCCCTTACAACGCACTAATCACGATTTAAGGGAAAAATAACTTTGTATAAATCAGAGCAAGCAAGACAAGTAATTTATCATCAAGACCCTACTGTTAACACTGACTGGTTAGACGCGGTTACGATTGATACCGACAGCAAGAAAACAACCAAAGCAGAGAACGAGCAGCTGACAAAAGGATTTGTTAGGGGATTGATAGCAGGTAAAGTCATTGGCATTGAGTCGCTCGATGATTTAAATTTTTGATGGTCTGCTAAAAATCAGCACACCTTCATCATAATGACGAACCCTAAAAAGACATCAGTTAGGCGGAATAAAAACTGATTGTTGGTGCGGGTGTTGATATTGAGAAAAATACATAATAAGAAAGCCCGTAAAAACTGGACGTACAACCGACAGTTTGTGTTCTAGGATAGAAGTCAAACTAGAGCATGTTTAAAAAAATCTAGCGGCAACCATCGCAGACAACATAAAAATTTAACCAGCAGTTTCAATTGCTCGTATGAGAAATCTATTATTATCCAATCCTGCGCCCTTAGTTTTTATAGTTAATCAGTCAATATACACACTAATCTTTCTCAAATGCTAGCTAATTGTCTTTTTTCAATTCTTACAGTGGGACTGAACCAGTGAAAGGACCTGATAAGCTATCATTAGCCTATACCTCTCAGCAAATCGTCAAGGACTTTAAAACTAGTGCTCTGAACTAAAACGGTTCTATAACTTTTTATCGTAGTAAGGGGGAAAGTTAGGATAGGATAGAGGTACCAATAACAGTTAGATTAAAGGAAGCCCTATGTCAGCAACCAAGGAAGAGATAGCTGAGTTCATGAAGTCTGAGTTCCCTCAAGCAAAGTACAAGATTGAGGCAGTAAATAGCAGTGGGTCAATTTTATCCCATGATATCAGTTTAGATGATTTGAGACCTGGAGGTACTGTATCGGGACCTGTAATGATGGGAATTGCTGATGTGGCTCTTTATGTGGCTATCTTAGGTAGAATTGGCATAGTACCATTAGCAGTAACCACGAGTCTAACTATCAACTTTTTACGTAAACCAACTGCAAAATCACTCATTATTGCTGAGTGCAAACTGCTAAAAGTTGGAAGAAGTCTAGTCGTAGGTGAGGTTTCTTTATACTCAGATGGATCTGACGAATTAGTTGCCCATGTTGTGGGAACCTACTCAGTACCACCAACCAAGAACAAGTCTGAAAATATGTAAAAGATATCAACTTAAAGCCCTTTGCTCAAATCCTAGTGAAATAGATCAGGCGTTTTTACTGGTATAGTTCTCTAGTGAGGACTTGAATCTTTGGCTGTGGGCTAAGAAATAGTCCCAGTGTACTTACCATACAAATTTTATTTGTGATCGGTGCGCTACACAGACTGTAATACTCAGCATGAGTATTACAGTCTGTGTATGTGATAGCGTAGGTCAGCATTATAATATTAAGCTTATATAACTATAAAATAGATACTTCTAGCCAATACGCAGGGGTTTTCCCTCTAGAAGCTTGGAGAGTTTCCTAAAAACTGTGTAACTGCTTATAATCCCCTAACAGGAGAATAAGCAATGACTACTCAATCTGACATTAAAAAACTGGCTGAGCAAATGGCTGGTAGCATGAACAGCTTCGATGACATCAAAGACTTTCAGAAGCAGCTCATGCAATCCTTTATTGATACTGCCTTAGAGGCTGAGATGGAAGACCATCTCGGCTACCCCAAGCATGAAAAGGCGGATAAACCTAATAAGCGTAATGGGCACACTAAAAAGACCGTCCGCAGTGACACAGGCGATCTTGAAATCTCCACCCCAAGAGACCGTGATAGCAGCTTTGAGCCTGTACTCGTTAGTAAGCATCAAACCCGTATCTCAGGTCTCGATGATAAAATCATATTTCACTACAGGCTTAGCCTTACGTCTTGCGCTTCGGGCAAGTGTCTCCCAGACACTTGCTGATCCTCGCTCATACGCCAAGGGTCAAACCACCACCGAGATTGTAGAGAGCATTAAAGAGCTCTACGATGTCGACATCTCAAGCTCTCTTGTCTCAAGAGTCACCGATAACATCATAGACGACATCACCGCATGGCAGAACCGGCCATTGAGCAGCGTCTATCCTATCGTCTATTTGGACTGCATCGTCGTTAAGGTACGCCAAGACAAGCAGATTATCAACAAGGCGATCTATCTGGCCTTAGGCGTGGGACTTGATGGTAAAAAAGAGTTACTTGGCATGTGGCTGTCAGAGAATGAAGGCGCTAAGTTCTGGCTAGGCGTTCTCACTGAACTACAAAACCGCGGGGTACAAGATATCCTCATTGCCTGTGTCGATGGCTTAAAGGGCTTCCCTGATGCCATTAACACCGTCTATCCAAAGGCACAGGTTCAGCTGTGTATCGTACACATGGTGCGCTATTCAATGAAGTTTGTGCCGTGGACGGATAAAAAGGCCGTAGCGGCTGATTTAAAGGCCATCTACGGCGCTGATACCCTTGAGATGGCAGAGGCCAATCTTGAACACTTTGATGAGACTTGGGGGGATAAGTATCCGCATGTCATCAAGTCTTGGCGTAATAACTGGGAGGGCCTCACGGTGTTCTTTGAGTATCCTAAAGACATCAGAAAAGCGATTTATACCACCAATGCCATCGAGTCATTAAACAGTGTGATTCGGACAGCAGTGAATAAGCGTAAGGTGTTCCCGTCTGATCAAGCAGCATTCAAGGTAGTATATCTGGCAACCCAGCAGGCATCGTCAAGGTGGTCGATGCCAATCCGTAACTGGACGTCTGCTCTGAATCGCTTTATGATTATGTTTGATGATCGTATCAGTAAGCATTTAATCTAAATGGCAGTTACACAGAATCTGGGATGGGCTCTATATAATTTCTTATCATTTTATTTTTCCGACCACAATTGCTTGAAAATGATATTTTTGAAACTCTGAAAAAGTTAAGTCTGACTTAAGAGGTCTAGCGATTTCTCCCCATGTAAATAATTTTAGCTTGATAGCATCAGAGGGTTTTACATCACTTCTTATGGAACTACTGTCACTATTACGTAGCTGGTCAGTCCAGACTACCCAATGATTAGGATGGTTGACAGTTGGTAAACTTTAAGCAGAATTATAGCGACAACAAAGCAAAGATATAGGGCATGGCCGCTAACGCCCTATGGTTTTTGGCTAACTTGTGACCTGAAATTTAAATAAAAATGGAGTACTTCTTGTTCTTAATCTATTCATCCTCCGACATGTTTGCTACCGACGTTTTAAATTATATGCAAGCATCAAATATGTATAAATAGATCTCTATTATGGTCAATTGCATATTTCAAGATATAAATCATCTTTTCAATATTTTTATCCTTCGGTGTGTCCATATTTAAAAAAGCATCATATACCTTTTCAATCGTTTCAATATCATGTATAGAGTCGTCTTCGCTTGGTTCTAGTAGTTCACCAGTCTGTTCAGAGATCGTGTGCCATAACCCTTGCGCATGATAATACTCGACTTCATCAGTAGTAAGGGGTAATACGGTATCAGCTTCTAAATTATCATTTCCCCAATCTATTGTTTCAACGTAATCATCTATATTAACGTCAACAGGTAGGCAAAAAAAGCGGTAATTAGGTTCATAACTCATTAGTCTGTATTCCTTAAATGTGTTTGCTTTTGCATATGATCTTTGGCTTCCTTCCCTTTCAATCCACCTGTAGGAGGAGGTTTACCATTTGGTGAAACATACTGTTTTCGCGTATTGTCGTATATTCTAAAATAATTATTTTCATTATCCTTAATAATAGTATGACTATCGCTTGTATATCTTGTCTTTACACCATCTTTACTAAGAACACCTTCTGCATTTGGTGTAAATTTTTCATGACTGTCTTTTAAACTTCCTTTCGACCAGTTAGGACTAAATTTTTTATAGTTCTCAGCTCTCTTTATCTTAGCTGAGTCTACTACTCTTTTCATAGGGAATGAAAACTTACTCCTGATGACATACTGTCCAGCTTTGACAGCTGCTTGAGCAGATTTAACCGCGAATCCTGCTGGTAGTGTCAATATATCAAAAGCGAGCATATCTCTTGCTGCAATTTTTTTGACGCCTTCACGAAATTTTGTTTCGTCACCACCAACGTGTATATACATAGCTTCAAGTTCTGCCTGATAACGAAGCTCTTCAGGAGTACCAGCCGTACCAGATATGTATGCTGGTCTATCAATACCTCCCCCTCCTTCGTTAGGTTCACCAGCATAAGTATTACCTGCTACAAGAGTACCCTCAGCTGCATCATCCTCATTATCAAAAGGCGTAAAGCTGACAAATAAGATATCTCGATCGTTGTTATCAGACTCTGATGGTTGGTTGTCTTTAGGCGCTGCAAAGCTAGAAAACACTGATTCTGGATCAGACTTAGGGAATTGTATAGGCGCTGGCTGCTCAACGCCCATCACTTCAAAATCAGACTCACAGAACGACTGCTGAACCGCGATCAGTTTAGCACCGCAGCTGGTCACATCTCCTGCGCGAGCAATGGGTGCACCATCGACAATAAACGAGGCGTCCCCTTTTTACATTTTTTACAAATGACTTTATCGCCTTTACGCGATATGGGAATACCGTTGTGAGTCGTGTGTGGTGAGCCACTAATCACCTTACCGCCATGAGTTGTAGTTGCGCCTACGGTGATATAAGCTGCCATAGTATCGTCCTAAATATCGCTAAGACATAGATTTTAACATAATAAACGAACATAAGTTTACAAAAGCCATAAGATAGTTACCACCATTCAAGTCTTCACTAGAAAACCAAACAGACTTATATGGCCTAATATTCAAGGTACTCTTTGATAGGACGTTTATTAAACTGTGTAGGGTCTTTTTTAAGACGGTTAATCATTTCAAACTCCCACATCTTAGGGTCTTGAGCTGCTGGACTGGTAGAGCTAACCAAATGGTTGTAATCGGCAACAAAGCTGAGCCTTTCCTAAATTTCGTGTGAGTATTTCTACAATCTAAATGATAGTTACACAGTTTTTAGGAAAGGCTCAAGAATTAAGAAATTCTCTCTTATGTTATACCGAAACAGTGCTTTGTTTAATTTATCTTCAAACTTAGACTTGCAAATAATATCGAATCAAAAAGCCCCTGTTTAGGGACTTTGCAATGCTAGAAATTTTTTCACCCCTAAATCATCGCCCGAACCCGCGCCATAATCCCGCGCCCAATCACCAACCTCACATAAATAATGGCAATGGCAAACAGCAATACGACTAATGCCACACCGCCAATAGCCAAACTTGTCCACGGCACACTAAAGCGCAGATTAAACCATTGGGTAATAGCGGCCCAAGCACCGATATTAGCGATAATAGCCGCAAATAAAGCGGCACTAATCCCAAGTATGCTAAGCTCTAAGATATTGAGCATATAGAGGTCGCGCTTTTGCATACCGAGCAGCCTAAATGAGGCGCTGTCTTTCATGCGGTCTTGCGAAGTAGACAGTAGCGAGCTAATCAAAACCATGATGCCTGTTAACAATGCCAGTAAGGTGAAGACGTAAACCAAGCGGCTCATTTGTACGACCAATTCTTGGACTTGCTGCGCGATTGCTGTGCCGTCGATGGTCGTTACCGCAGGAAACTCGCGTACTAACTGACCTTGGAGCTTTGGAATATCATCCGCTGCGACATGGGCGGTGGCAAATTGGATTTGCGGCGCAGCTGCTAACACTTCAGGCTCAAATAAAAAGTAAAAATAGGGACTGGGTCCTTTTTCATAGCGCGAACGGATACTGGTGATTTGCCCGACGATTTCAATCCCTTGGATATTAAAGCGCACCTGATCACCCATACCGACGTTTAGCAAGCTGGCTGCCGTATCCAAAATCGATAAGGGCGCAACGGTTTGTGCTGGGTCGTTATCTGAAGTCTTAATAGGGGCATAAAGCTTGTCGTTTTCTACCGCATCAGTGATGAATTCAGTGTCCATCACCGTATCGGCGTAGCTCAAATTAAAGACCCGCGCCGGGTCATCAAAGCCGTCAGCAGGCTCGATATCTTGTACGGGTATATTATTAGCCGTGACGACACGCGCACGAATGACAGGATAATAGCTGACAGGGGCAGCAATAATATTATTAATCTCGTCATGCTGGTCGCTTTGAATATCGAGTAAAAATAAATTGGGCGCATCTTCAGGATAGGCATTAATAAACTGGGCATTGATACTATGATTGAGCGTGGTAATCAAAGTTAAAACCGCCACTGACAGCGATAAAGTGACAAAAAATAATGCTGACTGATTGCCTTTACGGGCAAGGTTATGGATAGCAATACGCTGCATCCAGCTGATATTAGAATGCTTGGCAAACTTAGTCAGCAGCCATAACCAACCGCGAGCCAATAGCCAAAATATCGCTACGAAGGCAGTTAAGCCTACTAACAGCTGCGCACCTAGTAACAGAGAATTGACTTCATAAGCGAAAAACACATAGAGACCAACTAGCATCAATCCATACCAAAGTAACGGCAGACTCCGATACCACGGCAGATTTTGCGAGTTTGTGCTTGCACCTTGATTAAGCAAAGTCGCAGGCTTGGTGCTACTTAACGTGCTTAAACCACGCTGAGCGATAAGCAAGGTCAGCACTAGCGCGATAATAATGGTTTTAATGGCGCTAATTGGGTTAATAGCTAAACCAACATCCGCTGGCAAGATAGCAATCAGATACGGCTGACCGACTTTAAGTAAGCCAAAACTCACGATAACCGCGGCCACACAGGCGATGATAGTAGTAACAATCAATAGCTGATAGTAGCTGCGTTTTAAGGATTTAAGCGGCTCACCTAATGCCAAGCGAATGGCATTACTAGACTGCTGCTTGGTCACAAAAGCGGTAATGACACCGTACATCGCAACGGCTGATAATAACAATACGGCAATGACGAGCAGCTTTAAAAACATCAAAACGTTGTCAGAGATACGCGAGACAGAGGTATCTGCTGACTTGGCATCAGAGAGCTCAATATCAGGATAATTATTGAGTATTTGCGTCAGCTTATCTCGCTGCACGGCCATTAATTCAGGCGCGCCGGCCAACTCAATACGATAGTTAATACGGCTACGCTGTCCTAATAAATTGGTCGCCGCGAGCGCATCCTGATGCATCAAAACCCGCCCACCAAAACCAAAGGCAGTCAGTGGACGGTCAGGCTCTTTGGTCAGCACATCACTAATAATAAACTCAGCATCACCAATGGTGATTTGGTCACCGACACTGGCGTTTAAGCTGTTTAGTACTTCAGGCGCGACGACGACATTAGCAGCGCTTAATTGCTGCCATAATGGTTGCCCCGAAGCAAGCTCAGCTTCTCCGTATAAGGGATAAGCCGGAGAGACGGCTTTGACGCTGGCAAGCAAGGTTTGCTCATCGGTCACCACCATCGCGCTAAACTGATAGTCATATACTATTTGTGTATCAGTAACCGTCTCTACCTGCGTTAATACTTCGCTTGGCCAATCTTGCTTACTGTTTAAAATCAAATCGCCGCCAACGAGCGCGCGCTGATTATCATTGATATAAGTATCAACCGATTGCTGAATAGAATCTAAAGTCAGGTAAGTGGCAAGCGAAAGAACTAGCGTGATTAAGAATAAGACGGGGTATATCCAGCGCTGCCACCAGCTACGACTTAAGGCTTGCGCGCCCAAGTTTTTTGAAATTAACAGACGATTAAATAGTTGGCTTATGATGCCACGCGAATCAGTCGACTCATTATCCATGTTATCCATTGATTTTTGATCCATCTATCATACCGTCATGCATGGTAATGACACGATCTGCCATCTCCGCTAGTGCGGCATCGTGGGTGACGACCACCAGTGCAGAGCCAACTTGCTGGCGTAAATCTAATAACAGCTGCATCACTTGCTTGGCATTTTGTTCATCTAAGTTACCGGTTGGTTCATCGGCAAAGACGATTTTTGGCTGCGATACCAACGCACGGGCAACTGCTGTTCGTTGCTGTTCTCCACCTGATAATTGGTTAGGTAAGCTATCACGCCGATGCCCTAAATCAACCGCTGCAATCAATTCATTGACGCGTGCTTTATTCGGACGGCGGGCAATATCAAGCGGAAAGGCAATATTTTCAGCAACAGTTAATGTCGGTAATAGATGAAACGATTGAAAGACAAATCCCATCTCACGTTGGCGAATGACCGCCAGCGTATCTTCATCAAGGCTGCTTAACATTTGCCCTGCCAACTCAACCGAGCCACTATCAGGATAATCTAACGCTGCTAGTAATCCGAGCAAAGTCGATTTGCCCGAGCCAGATTTACCCATGATGACCACAAACTCGCCCGCATCGACATGGATATCGACGTCTTTAATGATGGATAATGATTGCTCACCGACTTGAACGGTTTTATTCAGCTTGGAGGCGGTAAGTAGCGCTTTGTTATTGGCTGTAGCGGTCATTGGGTGGTCTCAGTAGGCGTGCTAGGTTTCGTTGCCGTATCGGTATAGGCTGCTTCTAGCTTTTCGATTTCAGGTTGCAGAATTGGCAAAATATTGTCGTTAACGATAATAGTATAGCCTTTCTTGGTTGGATGAATGGCATCGGCTTGGTTTAATTCTGCATCACCGCCCACACCGTCTAAAAAGAATGGAATCAGCGTCACATTCATATCTTTTGCCACCCTTGGATATATCGCAGCAAACGATTCGACGTAGTCAGCGCCAAGATTGTCATAAATCTGCATGCCGCCTAAGATAACCTCGCTACCATTATCCTGTAAGCGCTTAATAGCGGTGCGAATATTGGCTTCTACCGTTGCCACATCGATACCGCGCATGGCGTCATTGGCACCAATGGTCAAAATGGTGATATCAGGTTTGGTCTGCAACACCCAATCGAGTCGATTGACAAGCCCGGTACTGGTTTCACCACTCAAGCCTGAATTGATTACTTTGACGTCCTTATAGCCAAGCTCTTGTAAGCGAGCTTCTAGCTGCGCCGGATAATTGGCATCATTGTCAACGCCAAGCCCTTCAGTTAACGAGTCACCCAGTGCCAAGATGGTTAAAGGTGCTTGCTGCTCAGCTGAATGCTTAGATGGAGTAGATTCTGGTGTTTGAGGTTCAGCCATTGTCGTATTGACGGCCGGATTATTATTTTGAGTGTTATCAGCCGTTTTAGTGTCAGGCTGCTGTTGACAACCGCTAATAGCGATTGCGAGGCTCAAGGCGGCGACCGTAAGCAAACGCTGCGGTAGGCGAGAGGGTATGTTTATCATGATTCTGCTGTCCTAAATACAATAAAGTCAGTCTAGCAGAATCAGGTAAGCCGCAATATGGTACAAAAGTTAATTGATTGAAGATAAAAATTAAATCTTTTTACCATCGACCATGACTGGGCGGCTGACCAGCCAAGCAAACCCCACGTTGATAATCATCAATACCAGCATAATGAATAACGGTAAATCCCAGTTGTTCGTTGCTTCGTGCAACCAACCGGTGCCAAGTGGACCAAAAAACGCAATCAAATAACCAATAGCTTGCGCCATGCCGGACAGCTCGCTTGATTGATTGGCGGTATAAGTACGCATCGAAAACAGCATCATACTTAAAGTGAAAATCGCCGAGCAGCCCATGCCCATTAGTCCTGACCATAGCCAAGCATAATCGGCAGACAGATAAGTGAGACCCAAGACGCCGAGCACGTTTAGTGACGCAGCAAAGATGGCCAGCGCTTGTATAGGACGGCCGCGGTTGACGAGCCACGTTAAGCTTAAAATAGCGACCGGTGCCATAAATTGAAAGACGGAAGCCATTTGCCCCGCGCTCACCGCTGACAACCCTTTACTTAGCCATATCGACGGTAAGAAACTGGCAACGGTATAAAAAAGCAAGGACTGTAAGCCCATAAATACCGCAATTTGCCAAGCAAACGGCGTGCGCCACATCGAAATGTGCGATGGCGCTTTCTCGCCTGCCGCAAGCGGTTTGATGGGCTGATGATTTGATGAACCCAAACGCAGCCGTAGCACTACCCAAATGATTAAGGCAAACAAGCCTAAAATCGACCAGCCACCCAGCGCCCATTGCCAGCCAAATTGCTCAGATAACGGCAAAACCACGCCTGCGACAATCCCTGCCGAGACGGTCATGGTAAGACTAAAGAAACCAGTAATCAGCGGAATATGGTTCGGTGTGCGCTGCTTAATCACCGGAGCAGCAAGGGTATTGGCAAAACCAATTGCCAATGTCAATAGTAAGGTGCCGCTTAAAAAGCCAATCCAAGTCGGAATGACGCTACGAATAACCATACCTGCGGTTAATAATGCAATCATCGTGATCAGCGTATTTTCAAGCCCAAAACGCTTCCCAATCGTAGGGGAAATAAAAGCCCCAAGCGCAAAGGTCAGCATCGGCACCGCACCAAGCCAACCAATTTGGGTTTCGGAGATATCAAGCGCCCCTTGTACCACCGGTGCAATAGAACCCAGCGCCACAATCGGCGCGCGCATATTGGACGCCAATAAAACCATAGCACATAGCACGAGCCAAAAAATAAAGCGCGATGAGGGCAGCTTTAGGTTTGCTGGCGCATCTGGTTGAGATTGGGACGGTATATCAGATTGCAAATTAGGAGAGGTAGACATAGCAGCACGACTATTAAAATAAAAAAAGGACACGTCATTTATAAGCACTGACGCAGCAGCACTTATAAATAACCCCAAAGCCCGTCGATAAGACGGCGCTCAAGACCACATATTAGAATATAGAGTATAAAAACACTTGCAGAAAGCAAGTCATATGAACTTGCTACCCCATTTATCAGGGTAAAGTTAGTATATGAATAGTGAAGTTTTGGCTTTGCTGATAGCGCTTATGATAAAAAGGCTTTTATATAAACGCTAAAGTAAAAATAGCGTCAGTCACCGTTAGTTTGCAAGGTTAATTGCAAAGGACTCGACGCTATTATAAGAATAGAGGGCGGCTAAATACTACCAACGTATGGTAACAAATAGCAGGTTTATACCGACTTGCCTAATTGCGCAGCCTTTAGCGCGGTTTCTTGCTGCTGGCCAACCAGCGATTCGCATTTATTAGGGTCGTTACCACAAAATGAGCAAAACTCATCACCCATCAATTTTGCCACACCACCGCACGAACCTCTAAGCGGCTTTTTTTTGACCATATAACCGATGCCCATAAAGATAAAAAACAGCATAAAGACGGTAAAGGTAACAGCAAGCATGGGAAGCAATTGGTTAAGCATAGAGATAACCTCTCGTTTAAAATATGAAGCAGCCATCTAAGCAATGACTTACTTATAGTATAGCAAAAATTTGCCTCGCCCGTTTGTGCTTAGCAGGTTATTACAGTCTAGACGTTTGATACTAAGACTTTTTATCGGCGCGTAAGGTTTTCATCGCCGGCGTTTCGACCACTTGCCAATCATCAACGCTGTCGGTCGCCGTGTCTGCTGCAACACCTTTTGCCAAAATCACAAATAAAGCTGCGATATCATGCTCTTTCGCCGTAGCCAGCGCTTTTTCATAAGGCATGGCGGTCAAGGCCGTTGCCCACGCATCCGCCAGCGCCACCGTTTCTGCAGCGACCGTTACTGATGGCGCACCGCCTACGATTGGCTCACCTGTGGTTGGGGCAATAGTATGGCTATAGTGCTTACCATCGAAAACAACGGAGTTGCGATAGTTGCCAGAAGTAGCAAGCGCCATGCTAGCGCCATTATTGATAGGCTGGCGAATCATCGCCATTGCTTGCCGAGTACTTACCGTACTGCCCTCAATGGGTGCATCAATAGCGATTTGCCACGGCTGCTGCTGGGCGCTAACGCCTGAAGTCGCCACTTCGCCGCCAATCTCAACCATATAGTTGCGAATTTGATAAGTGTTCTTAAGCACATCGGCAATGACGTCGACGCCATAACCTTTAGCCACCGCCGAAAAATCAAGGCCAACGCCGTCTTTGGTTTTATAAATGCTGTCATCTTTTTGAATGACACTGTCAAAATCGACCAAAGCTTTTGCTTGCGCAATCTCAAGCGCCGTTGGCGGACTTTGTAAGCGCTCAACCGTCATGGTACTGCCAAAGCCCCAAGTTTCTATCAAAGGCATTACCGTTGGGTCAAAAGCGCCGCCCGATAGCTCATAAACTTGCCTTGAGGCTTGCAACACATGGCTAAAATCGGCGTCGATAGCAATCGGCGTATCTTTGCCTAATTGGTTAAATTTAGAAATAGTAGAGTCGGCTTGATAGGTCGACATGCTGTCGTTTATATCTTGCAAGCGCTTATCAATTGCTGCTTGTATGGCAGCTTCATCAGCGCCTTTGGGTAATTGATAACTGATGTGGTAGCTGGTGCCCATGGTCTCGCCGCTAAGATTGTCGTAATCGGGCTTTTGCTGGCAGGCGCTAAGCATGAGTACAGAGCTGATAGCAATGATGGTTAAAGAGGCGGATTTTAGGGGTTTGTTAGGAGTAAGAAAGGTGGTTAAATTTGTCATATAAGTCATCACAGCTTGATAAAGCGAAGGGGTGAGTGGGGGCGTTAGTTTGCAGGTAATAAACTAAGCAAGCTAAGCGTCGCCTATTTTACACCCCTTGTTACCGATAAGGCCAATTTACGACTAACGTACGACTTAAATAACTACGACTCGAGAAGATACGATTGAACCTGCCTGTTTTTATTTAACCTGTGACTCACGAATAAGCTTATATAGCTTCGGCGGCGATAAACGATTGACTCTAGTGGCAAGCTTTTCTTTACTGCCAGCAACGATGACATATTCTTCACCCTTAGTCAGGGCTTTGACGACTTGCTTGGCAAAGGCGGTCGCAGTAAGACCTTTATTGGTGGCGTCATCCATTGTCCCTTGCGCACTACCATCACCAGTCAAGGCATTGATAGAAATATTGGTTTGAATAAACCCTGGGAATATGGTCGCGACCTCGATGCCTTGGTCATGCAATTCTGCGCGCAAGCTGTTTGCCCACATATGGATAGCGGCTTTGGCAGCACCATAAGCGCCGCGATATTGGGTACCCAGTAAACCTGCCACGCTCGATATCATGACCACTTTGCCGCCACCTTGCGCAATCATATCGGGCAATACCAGTCTGGTCAGCCGCGTTTGCGCGAAATAATCTATCTCCATCAGCTTACGTTCAACTTCCTCGGTCGTTTCCATGATAAGCGCGCGTTGACTGATGCCCGCATTATTAATCAACCAATCCACTTTTTCAGTTTTAGCCTTGATTGTTTTATAGGCTTCTTTTGCTTGCGCGGCATCGGCGATATCAAAGGGAACGACGATATGCTTTTTGCTGTTTTTGCAGCGATTTTTGACTGTCTCTAATTTAGCTTTATCACGGCCACTTAAAATAATGCTGGCACCACGTTTGGCAAAGGCAAGTGATAATGCTTCGCCGATACCGCTAGACGCGCCGGTAATCCAAATGGTCAAATCTTTCGCTTTGGTTTTCATAAGAATCCTTTCTGATTGAAAATGGTTTATTTAGCGCATAAAAAAAGAGCCTCCATTGAGACTCTTAATTTATCATATATTTTTAGCTTAACGATACTTGTTGAATAAATAGGTGTTATCAACCGATTTAAATAACTCGCTTAACCACCAAAATCATCAAGCATGATATTTTCATCTTCCACGCCCAAGCTGTGTAGCATGTCGATTACCGCCGCGTTCATCATCGGTGGCCCGCACATGTAGTATTCACAGTCTTCTGGGTTTGGATGGTCTTTAAGATAGTTTTCAAGCAGCACGTTATGGATAAAGCCGGTTGGACCTTCCCAATTGTCTTCAGGGAGAGGGTCAGACAAGGCCACATGCCACTCAAAGTTATCAAACTCTTCTTCTAGCTGATCATAATCTTCAACGTAGAACATCTCACGAATCGAGCGCGCGCCATACCAAAAGCTAATCTTACGCTTGGTATCTAAGCGTTTAAGCTGATCGAAAATGTGCGAGCGCATCGGTGCCATACCCGCACCACCACCGACGAAAATCATTTCAGCTTCGGTGTCTTTGGCAAAAAACTCACCATAAGGACCAGAAACCGTCACTTTATCGCCAGGGACGAGGCTAAATACCCAAGAGGACATTTTGCCCGGTGGTATACCGTCAGGGCCGCGAGGCGGTGGACTGGCGATACGGATATTAAACTTAATAATGCCTTTCTCGTCTGGATAGTTGGCCATTGAGTAAGCACGAATCACTGGCTCATCAACTTTTGACACATATTTGAAAATGTCGAACTTTTCCCAATCTTCGCGGTATTCTTCGTCAATCACAAAGTCTTTATAATGCACTTCATGCGGCGGCGCTTCTAACTGTACATAACCACCCGCACGGAAATTGACTTCCTCGCCTTCTGGAATTTTAAGCACCAATTCTTTAATAAAGGTGGCAACGTTATCGTTCGAGACAACTTCACATTCCCATTTCTGTACATCAAAAAACTCAGGGTCAATCTCAATTTTCATGTCTTGCTTTACCGCAACCTGACAGGCAAGACGCATGTGGTTACGGATTTCGCCTTGGGTAAAATACCCAGTTTCGGTGGGCAGGATAGAGCCGCCCCCTTCGATAACGCGGCAACGACACTGCGCACAGGTACCACCGCCACCACAGGCCGAAGATAAGAAAATACCTTCGCTTGCCAATGTTTGTAGCAGTTTTCCGCCCGCGGGTGTCACGACGTCATTATCGGGATTATCATTGATATGGATAGTAACATCGCCTGAACTGACCAATCTTGAGCGCGCTGCCAAAATAATGGCAACAAGACCCATGATGATCACGGTAAACATAGCAACGCCACCAATCGCCGTAGCGTAATCCATGGTAGGTATCCTTAATCTATGGAGTAGGGGAGCGAAAAAACGTCTTTGCGTTTTTTGAACCCCTACCGAATAAATGAATTAAATAGGTCAAAGTGCTAAATAGGGTTTAAGCTTAGCGGTTTAAATTGACATACCGCCGAAAGACATAAAGCCAAGTGACATCAGACCAACCGTGATAAAGGTAATACCAAGACCACGCAGCGGCGCTGGAATGTCTGAGTATTTTAGCTTTTCACGGATACCCGCCAAGGCGGTAATCGCCAATGCCCAACCAAAACCTGCGCCGACGCCGTATACCATCGATTCGCCAAAGTTATAATCACGCTCAACCATAAACAGTACGCCACCTAAAATGGCGCAGTTAACGGTAATCAGTGGCAAAAACACCCCAAGGGCGTTATACAGACTCGGGACGAACTTATCCAAGAACATCTCTAAAATCTGTACCACAGCGGCGATCAAACCAATATAACTGAGTAGGCCCAAAAAGCTTAAGTCGATATCAGGGAAACCTGCCCATGCCAGCGCACCATTTTTTAAGATGAACTGAAACAAAAGGTTATTTAGCGGTACGGTAATCGCCATCACGACGACCACAGCGACCCCAAGACCAATCGCGGTGGAGACCTTTTTTGATACCGCCAAAAAGGTACACATGCCTAAGAAGTAGGCCAGCGCCATATTCTCGATAAAGACCGAGGTTATAAATAAACTGACATAGTGTCCCATTAGTGACCGCCTCCTTGTGCCATGCCTTTAGATTGCGGCTTCATTACAAATTCAGCTTCTTCGACCTGTTCAGGTTTCCAAGTACGGATAATCACAATGAACAGAGCGATAATAAAGAACGCTGACGGTGGCAATAGTAATAGACCATTTGGTACGTACCAACCACCATCGTTAGCAGTTTGCAAAATGGTAATACCGAACCAACTGCCTGCGCCCAAAATCTCACGCACGCTCGCGACAAATAGCAGTACCGCCGAGTAACCAAGACCGTTACCAATACCGTCTAAAAAGCTTGGTACTGGTGGATTGCTCATGGCAAATGCTTCGGCACGGCCCATCACGATACAGTTGGTGATAATCAAACCAACGAATACCGACAAACCTTTACTGACGTCATAAGCGACCGCTTTTAAAATCTGGTCAACCACAATAACCAATGACGCAATAATCGTCATCTGCACAATAATACGAATGCTTGATGGGATTTGCTTACGGATAATAGAGATAAAAAAGCTTGAGAATGCCGTGACCAAGGTCAAAGCCACACTCATTACCAGCGCATTCGCCACACTGGTAGTAACCGCCAACGCCGAACAAATACCTAAGATTTGCAGGGCAATCGGGTTATTGTCAAAGATAGGCGAGGTTAAAATCGTTTTTGTATCAGCCATGTTATGCCTCCTTACCGTGTGCTGCTGGCACTACTGCGACCAGTTCGGTTGCGGGATGCGTCTGCTGTTGATGTAAGTTCTGACCCAGTTTTTTATACGGACTTTGACTGGCTTTGACTTCTGGATCCGCCACTGTTTTGCCGTTTTGTTCACGCAGCTGGTCTAAGTAAGGCTTATAGCCTTGCTCACCTAGCCAAAACTGAATCATGTTACTGACGCCGCGACCGGTTAAGGTTGCACCACTGATGCCATCTACCCAGTTGTCTTTTGGATTACCGGCTTTAGTCACACCTGTTGCAACTGCGCCGTTTTCATCATAAGAGTGAATGCCGCTCCACATGGCGCGCCACTCAGGCTCCTCGATACGAGCACCTAGACCTGGGGTTTCTTTATGCTCATAGAAACTGATTCCTTTGATGGTATTCATATCACTTTCAAGCGTTAAGAAACCATAAATCGTACCCCATAGACCATAGCCTTGAATCGGCAGCACCACCATTTCAGGCTGTCCAGCGTCATCACTTTTGACATAGACTTTGGCGTATTTAGGAACACGGCCGATACCAGCAGGGTCATTACCGCCCAAATCTTCGCTTAGCGCCTGATTTTTGGTCGCTTGACTGGCATCGTACGCATTGCGATCAGGAATGCCAGCGGCTTTTAGCGCGTCGTCATCGAGGTAATTGCCTTTATTAAGGTCAACGATTTTTACCTCAAAGTCTTTAAAACGCTCGGCCACATCTTCATTGGTATCAGACGCTGGGTCAAACATACCAGCGGCGACTAAGATATTTTTGTTACGGTCTAAGCGCGCGTTTTCAACTTGTGCTGGTTTCAAACCCACAGCCGCCGCTGAGACCAATACAGAGCACACCAAGCATAGCGTCAACGCCACGCTGATGGTTTTTGCATTATTACTTTTGGGCTTGGACATAACGAACCCTCCGTGCTGTTTGGCGCTTGATATTGGCTTGCGTCACAAAGTAATCAAATAATGGCGCAAATAAGTTGGCGAATAAAATGGCAAGCATGATGCCTTCTGGGAAGGCTGGGTTGACGACGCGAATGAGTACGGTCATAAAACCAATCAAAATACCATAAGCCCAGCGGCCTTTATTGGTGTGAGCAGCTGATACAGGGTCGGTTGCCATAAATACTGCACCAAAGGCAAAACCGCCGATGACTAAGTGCCAATAAAACGGCAGGCTCATCATCATATTGTCTTCAGAACCGACCATATTAAAGACTAGCGATGTGGCAATTAGCCCCACCACACAACCTGCCATGATGCGCCATGAGGCAATGCGCGTCCAAAGTAGAACCACTGCACCTAGCAAAATAGCCAGCGTCGATACTTCACCGATACTGCCTTGCATATTACCTAAGAAAGCATCCGTCCATGTGATGGCATTGCCATAAACATCAACGAAGTCTGCTGGGACGACGCCAAGCGCGGCAAGTCCAAGTGGCGTGGCTCCTGAGAAACCATCAACCGCCGTCCATACTGAGTCGCCTGACATATAAGCAGGGTAAGCAAAGTATAAGAACGCACGACCTGATAGGGCAGGGTTCAGGAAGTTTTTACCCGTACCGCCAAAGACTTCTTTTGCCACGACCACACCAAAGATAATACCTAAGGCAACTTGCCATAAAGGAATATCTGGTGGGAGACACAGCGCAAATAGCACAGAAGTCACAAAGAAACCTTCGTTAACTTCATGCCCGCGCACGACAGCAAAGATAATCTCACAGAGAATACCAACCGCAAAGGTGACGATATAAATCGGTAAGAACTGCATGGCTCCGTAGACAAAGCTTGCCCAGATACTGTCTGGATTGTAGCCCGCCATACTGGTGATAACGGTACGCCAGCCTTCAGGCTGTAAGCCAAGCTGCGCAATCGCTGTTAATGCTTGATGACCGATATTGTACATACCCCAAAACATCGCAGGGAAAGTACATAACCAAACGGTAATCATAATACGCTTAAGGTCGATACCGTCGCGTACGTGTGAGGATGCGTATGTCGTTGAGCCTGGTTGACGTAAAAACGTATCAAACATCTCAAAGATGGCGTAGTACTTTTCGTGTTTGCCACCCTTGGTGAAAGACGGCTCCATACGATCGAACATATTGTGTAAAAATTTCATCGTGGTTAGCCCTCCAGCTCAATGCGCGTTAAGTTGTCACGCAAAATATCGCCGAATTCATATTTGCCAGGAGATACAAAGGTGCATAATGCCAAATCTTCTTCGTCCAATTCAAGTACGCCCAAATCGACAGCGCTAACGATGTCTTCGACAATCAAAGCGCGCAGTAGCTGCGTTGGCAGATAGTCTTGCGGCATGACTTCTTCATAGACACCAATTGGCACCATCGCCCGCGGCGAGCCATTGCTCGAAGTGGTAAAGCTATATTTTTTACCACCAAAAAACTGCGAGATATAGATGGGCAATTTAGAGAAGCGATTGGCACCAGCGGTAAAGAAGTGAAACGCTGGACGTTCACGACCTTCGGTTAGCGCGCTGATTTGATTATGAAAGCGACCAAGATAATTGGTATTGCCAAACACTTTACGTCCCGATAAAACAGAACCTGAGATGATACGATTTTCACCCGCTGCAAGCTGACCTTTGGTCAATGCTGAGATATCTGCACCGCGCTCGGTGACCACCAAGTGCGGGTTTTTAACCGCAGGGCCAGCAAGACTAAGCATACGGCGCGTATATAAACGACCAGTAGTAAACAGCTTACCAATGGCAATCACGTCTTGATAACCAATCGTCCACACGGTCACGCCGCGCATAATTGGATGCAAAAAGTGAATGTGCGTGCCAGCCAGACCAGCAGGGTGTTTGCCAGCAAAGCTATGATACTCAGTGACATTATTAGCGGCCGTTTTGGCAACTGGCGTCAACTGGGCATCGCCGTGATGGCAGACAAAGGTCTTGGGGCTGAGGGTTGATAATACAGCAAGTCCGTCATTGAACGCTTGAAGCTGCTCATTAATCAGCAACATCGGGTCAAGCGCTAATGGATTGGTATCCATAGCGGTGACAAAGATAGCGTGCGGACGGGCACCAATATCGGGGGAGCGGCTATAAGGACGCGTACGAAATGCGGTCCATTCGCCAGAGGCAAGCAGTTGGGTTTCAACGACTTCAGAATCTAGGTCAGCAAGTTGCTGGGAGTCGTAGCGCTGAAATTCTACTTCTTCACCGTTTGGGTCGACCGCAATCACAAGACTTTCAAAAACACGACGCTCACCGCGATTAACGGCGACGACCTTACCAGCAGCAGGGGCAGTGTAGATAACGCCGACCCGTTTTTTGTCTTCAAAAACGGGCTGACCTTTAGCTACGATGTCGCCTTCTTTGACATTCATCGTGGGCTTCATGCCCACATAATCATAGCCAACGAGTGCTACATAGGCGGGTCTGTGCTCAGATATCTCGCGGGAGGGTTCACCAGTGATGGGTAAATCCAAACCTTTCTTGATGGTAATCATAAGCGAAAACTTAGTCCATAGTCTAAAACGATACCAGACGTCCTGTTTGGTATATCGGCAGCATGGATAACAGCGTCATCAATAAAGTGCTTTATCACTCCCAAAAAAGGGCGTAAAAAAGTGCTCTAGACATAACACATCATCATAACTACAAGTAAGAGTATTAACGCTGACCTTAGACTCCTTAACAACACGTTAATGTCTTATTCGAATGACCAAAGTGACGACTGGCTACCAAGGTGTATCGTAAAACTTACAAATCTAACCGCGTCCTCAACGAGGATGACAGTAGATAAAATACAGTTTTACCATACGATTTATTAAAATCTTAAAATTTGTCGTATCAGGAATCATAGGGTTATTAAAATTTACACAGCGCTATTCATTCGAGTGAATATAAATGAGGCATCAATGATTTGTTCATACTTTATGAAAGCTGTCTTTGTGAAAGCTATCTAAGTGCTGGTTAATGACCTATGATTACAGGGTAAACTCAATTACTTGATAAGCTCAGCATTAATTTAGTGCTAATGCGGTGCTCATATTTACCTTATGCTGATTGCAATCGTCAATAGGTAGCAGACGATTAGGTTTTATCATACAAATACAAATTTACCTAGGATTATACGCTAAACTGACCTAAAATTGCCAGTTGGTAAATGAATTTACCTAATGTTACGAGTGATTCCTTCAGCTAAAACTTATGGTTATGGTTGTGATTACGGTGATGGGTTCTTTATCATTTTTTAACCAAACTTTAATTCGTATTCTCATTTACCACTGCCATTTTTAATATTTAATCAATTTTCCCTAATAGCTGCTTTTAATTTGCTATGCTAAATAAATTTTACGTAGTCGCCCTTTGATGGGCTTGGATACTTTTTTTACTTTTGAATTTTTCTTATTCATATTGTTATTATTCAACTATTTTTAATCGCTGATATCGTTTTATAAGGAATGCTGTATGTGTGCTGTCCCTGTCATTATCCCCGCTATCGATTTAAAAGATGGTAAATGTGTGCGTTTAAAACAAGGTCGTATGGAAGACGATACGGTATTTTCTGATGATCCAGTCGCTATGGCGGCGCGTTGGGTCAATGAAGGCGCGCGTCGCTTACATTTGGTCGATTTAAATGGCGCTTTTGATGGCATCCCAGTACACAAACAAGTGGTCAACGACATTGCCAAAGCTTTCCCCAAGCTGCCGATTCAATTGGGCGGCGGTGTGCGCAATATGAAAACCATCGAGCAATATATTAGCGCAGGTTTGACCTACATTATTATTGGTACCAAAGCCGTGGAAGATCCTGACTTTGTGACCGAAGCTTGCCGCGAGTTTGCTGGACACATTATTGTCGGTATCGATGCCAAAGATGGCATGGTTGCCACGCACGGTTGGGCAAACGTGACCGATACCAAAGCCACCGAGCTTGCCAAGCGTTTCGCTGATGTTGGCGTATCGTCAATCGTTTATACCGATATCGCTCGTGATGGCATGATGCAAGGCGTCAATGTCGAGCAAACGGTTAATTTAGCGCGTGAAGGCGGCTTGCCGGTGATTGCGTCAGGCGGCGTCACCGATATGAAAGACATTGAATTGCTAAAACCTTATGGTGACTGTATCGAAGGGATTATCACTGGCCGCGCGATTTACGAAGGCACCTTAGACTTGGGTGAGGCGCAGCTTTATCTAGATGGTAAATAGTTTTTAGTCGCCATGTCCAGAGAGCGTTATTGGAAATGTGATATAAAGCTAGAATAATAAAGGGATACTTATGGCAGCGTATGTTGACCAGCCTCAATTACGTAGGCTACACAGGTTAAGCCAGCGCCAGTCGCGTATAACGATAAACGTCTACGCTCAGCTGTTATTGCTATTAAGTATCTTTTTAAGTGTTCTTTTAAGCATGCCAACTTATGCGGCTACAGACAGCAGCACAAGTGAGAGTATTATACTCAATAATGAGGCTACTGAAGATAGTACAGCTGACAGTGGGACCAGCGCTCAGACGCCTAACGCCCCAGCTATAAACGCCCCACCTGCCAATGAGCCAAATAATAGTCTAAATAGTGCCATCACTATTACCCCTGCTACGCCAAGTACTTCTGACACTGCGCCCGCGCCAGTTGAAAAACCGCCAGTTATCAGCGGTGAAAGTACTAATAATGCCCAAATCGAAACCACGCCAACGCCGTTAAAAGACAATGATATCCAGCAACGTATCAGTGGTATTTTTTCAGAAATTGACGGCTTGCAAGCAGTAAGTGTCAGCGTCAACCAAGGGGTTGTAACCTTAACCGGTGAGACGCCTAACGAGAAAAAAGCCCAGCAAGCGATTAATCTGACCAATCGCTTAACCGACGTGGTGACGGTAGAAGATAGAATCAATCGCACCCTTGATGTGCAGGATAATGTCTCGACTGTTTATCAGAGTCTCAAAGCGCAAACCAAAAACCTAGTCAAAGCGTTGCCGCTACTACTCGTAGGGATTGTTTTATTTGCCTTAGTGACGTGGTTTGGCAGTTGGTTATCCAATCGACAAAAAATGTGGCAACGTCTTACGCCAAATCCCTTTATCGCAGAGTTACTTGCCCAAACCGTTAAAGTCATCTTTATCACTTTCGGTCTTATCTTAGCGTTAAGTTTGATTGGTGCTGAGACTATCTTGGGCACGCTGCTTGGTGGGGCAGGTGTTATTGGTATCGCCGTTGGTTTTGCCGTCAAAGACACCATTGAGAACTATATTGCCTCGCTCATGCTCAGTATCCGCCAACCGTTTCGCGCCCGCGACCATATTTTGATTAACAATCAAGAAGGCATCGTGGTGCGCCTAACCTCACGCGCGACGATTTTGATGACCTTAGATGGTAACCAATTACGGATTCCCAATGCCGAAGTCTTTAAAGCGACGATTTTAAATTACACCAAAAACCCCGAGCGCCGTTTTACCTTTGAGCTCGGGGTTGATGCCAACGATGACCCACTTGCTGCGATCAAGGTAGGTATCGATGCCATCTGTCAGCTGGGATTTGCCTTAGATAAGCCAAAAGTCACGGCGGTTATCAAAGAAGTCGGCGAATCAAACATCGTTTTACAGTTCCAAGTATGGGTCAATCAATTGGAGGCAGATTTCTCCAAAGCCCGCAGTATCGCCATTCGCGAAACTAAGCATGCCTTAGAAGATGAAGGTTTTACTTTACCCGAGCCCATTTATCAGTTGCGCTTTAACCATAAGCTAGAAAAAGCCTTTGAGCATTTCCAAAGCAGTCAAACGAACGATAAATCCCCAGCGGAAACGACGGTAATGCCGCACATTTCTGCAACTGATAAAGCGTCTGATGAATCTTCTCCCACTGGCACTAGCATTGAAAATAAAGATAAAAAACAAGCAAAGGCGCGAGCCAAGCATATCTTACAAGGTCGCAATGCCGACGAAGTACTCGATGCGCGTCCTGACCAGAAACTAATGGAAAAAGTTGAGCAAGAAATTGCCGAAAATTCAGATGAAACCGACTTATTAAGTAACAATAGTCCGCAAGAATAGCCCACAAGAGTGGCGTTGAAGATTACCTATTAAAAAATGATTACTAACTATAAAAGTCGGCATAAAAAATGCAACGAAACGTCTATCTACCTTTTATCGACATAGACGAGATATTTTTTATGCAAATCAAACATCTGATTATTTTTGCTTTGGCTGGTATCGTTATTCTCGCAGGGTTTAATATGATCAGCGGCAGTCAACGTGAAAAAAATAGAGAAGCGTTGACCGCTAGTAGTGTCGCAGAACAAACTGACATTAACGTAGCTGAGGGTAATACTTCAGATATCGCAAGTCAGCCGTTAGGGCAGCAGCCAAAAGCTATTCTTGATAAAGCAAGCACGCAGATAGAACAAGCGGAGCAGGTCAGTCAACAACGCAGCGAGCAAATCGCTAATACGCAATAGTTGTGCATTACTGTGAGTTATTGATACTAAGAGTTATAAGGTTTAAACATGCTGCATTTTGATATAGCCATTTAAGTAGCTACTTTTTAATGAGCAAAAAAAAGACTAACGATAATGTTAGTCTTTTTTTTAATCTTAACATTTAAGCAGCGTTAGCTTTTTTTGCTGGTGCCTTTACCACGGCTGCTGCTTCTTTTAGAAGTAGTTTTATTCGCCGAAGTTTTGTTAGCAGAACTCTTGCTGGCCGAATTGTTCTTTGGCTGATCACGTTTGGTTTGATTCATTTGGCTTGCTTGTAGCTTAGCTTTAAGATCAAAGTCGATTTGTAGCAGGTCCATATTAACGCCCGCTACTTTTACGCGAACCAAGTCGCCAAGCCCAAATACCGTGCCTCTGTCTTTACCGATAAGCTGCTGTTGCTGCTCATCATAGACAAAGAAGTCGTCGCCAACGTTGGAGATGTGCACGAGACCATCGATATATAAGTCGGTCAAAGTCACAAATAAACCGAAGCTCGTCACAGTCGTTACTACACCATCGAACTCTTCGCCGACATGATCTTTCATATAATGACATTTGAGCCAAGATTCCACGTAACGCGATGCTTTTTCGGCGCGGCGCTCGGTATCTGAGGTTTGCGTGCCAGCCTCTTCAAGCGAGAAATCCATTACTGGCTGCTGGCTATTAGTCACTTTCGCTTTAATCGCGCGATGCAGCATTAAATCAGGATAGCGGCGAATCGGCGAGGTAAAGTGGCTATATTCATCATAAGCCAAACCAAAGTGACCGATGTTGTCAGGCGCATAGTTCGCTTGCATCATCGAGCGTAGCAGCATGCTGTGGATGCTAATGGCGTCAGGACGGTCTTTGGTTGCTTCGATGATACGCTGATAATCTGCTTGCGTTGGGCTTTCTTCTGGAAAGCTTAAGCCAAAGTTTTTGGCATATTCATGAATGCGCATTGACTTTTCGCTATCAGGCTTATCGTGGTTACGATATAAGACAGGCAACTCATGTTTTAGGGCAAAGTTTGCTGCACAGGTATTGGCAAGCAGCATACATTCTTCGATAAGCTTTTGCGCATCGCCGCGCGTACGCGGTAAAATCGCTTCGATGCCACCTTTTTCATTAAACTTAATATACGTTTCGACTGTTTCAAACTCCATGGCATGGCGTTCTTCACGTTTTTTTAGCAGCAGCTCATACAATTGATGTAAGGTATCGACCGATTTTTTAACATCTTTATTAGCCGTTAATGATTCAGGGACGCTCTTATCTTTTGGATTGGCAAGGTAAGCATTTACTTGGTTATAAGTCAGGCGCGCCTGTGAGTGCATAACGCCCGGATAAAACTCATACCCTGTGACTTTACCAGCACGCGATATCTTGATATCGGCAACCATACAGAGACGGTCAAGGTTAGGATTCAATGAGCATAGGCCATTAGACAGGACTTCTGGCAACATCGGAATCACACGATGCGGAAAATACACTGACGTGCCGCGCTCGTAAGCATCTTTATCAAGTGGCGAGTTTGGCGTGACATAATAACTGACGTCAGCAATCGCCACCAACACCCGATAGTTACCGCCCGAGCGTTTTTCGGCGAATACTGCATCATCAAAGTCGCGCGCGTCTTCACCATCAATAGTAATTAAGGGTAAATCACGTAAGTCTGTCCGACCTTTCAAGTCTTTTTCAGTCGGCTCTTGATAGCTATTGGCCTGCTGTAGCGCGGCTTCGCTAAAGTCTGACGGGATATCATAGTTGAGTAGAGTCGTCTCAATAATCAATTCACGGTCATTATCATCAGATAGCACTTCAGTGATTTTACCGGTGGCAAATTCGTGTTGGTTTGGCCAATCGATAATATCGACTTTGACTGGCGCACCTTGTTTGGCGTTCAATGCTTGCACGTTTTCTTCAGTGACGGTAATCGGCTGATGGTTATTTGGGCTACCAAGCTCAACGCAATAACCTTCTTCATCGTGCGCCAATGTACCAATAAAGTTGTTTTGGCGACGTTCAACGATATCCACAATACGCCCTTCGGTACGACCACGATTATCTGTAGAGGTACCAACCGCTTGTACGGTATCGCCATTAAATACCCAGCGCATCTGCTTTTCATGCAAAAACAAATCAGGCATATCACTCAATATTACGAAGCCAAAGCCTTTAGGGTGAGCTGACACGGTGCCAGTGACGATATCGTGTTCGGTTACAGTACGATAGCGATAAGGACGCCCGTCGCGGTTTACTTGCCCATCGCGCGCCATTGCCTTTAGACGATTGCCTAAAGCGTCAAATTGGTCAGGGTCATCAATATTAAAGGCTTTTGCCAATTGTTGATGCGTGACTTCACCGTATTCATTAATCGTACTGAGTATCAGTTCGCGACTAGGAATAGGATTGACGTATTTTTGTGCCTCACTCGAGGCGTTTGGATCATTCCAACTCATAAATTACCGTATCTATTTTTTAAAATTATTAATAAGTGCTATCTTAACACGAACGACGCTGCAATATCTTCGGTCAATTGTTTTATGTGTATCAGATAGCAAGTAGCTGCTAGCTTGTATCGATAAGAGCCTTCGACATGCGAGCTCAATCAAATATCAATATCGACCGTATTTGATTGATTGGTTATCTTTTTAGTATTTAACTCTTTCGACACTTCAAGGACAGTCGTTTGATTCGACTTATCGAGATATTTCTGTGCTTTATCAACCTCGGCTGTCAGAGTATTGACCGTTTGTTTCATATTCTCTAGCGCCTCGATTTTATAATTGCTAATCATATCCATCGTCTCATAGACGTTATTGAAGGCGTTTTGGAGTTTATCAAGCTCAATCGTGCTACTGGTTGCCTGCTCGTGAATTTCAAGTGACTGACGTTTGAGCATCGCAGAGGTCGATTCAATCAAGCTGCTGGTGGTTTTATTTAACGCGGTGATTTGATCGAGTACCAGTTTTTGATTGGTCATCGCCTGAGCAACCACCACTGCGGTACGTAACGCCGAGATAGTCGTCGTCGTCGCGCGATCCACACCTTTAATCAGCTCTAGGTTGTTTTTGCGAATGGTATCAAGAGCCAAGTAGCCTTGTACGTTTACCGCCAATTGCGTTAAAAAGTCAGTATTTTTTTGCCGTACATAAAACAGCATTTCTTCTTTAATAATACGCGCTTTTTCGGGGTCAGTAGCTTCAACGGCATAAACCTTTTGTTCAAGCTGCTCATCGATTTTTTTACCCACATAAATATATTGGCGAATCGATTGCATCAGCTCCCACATATTGACTTTTTCTTGCTCAATCATAGCATTGTCTTTGAGCAGCTCGTCTTTACCGTTATAGAGGCTGGTCACTACAGCGTTGATATGTGATTGCGCTGACTCGTATTGACGGAAATAATCTTGCACTTTGTTACCAAATGGAATCAGACCGAAGAGCTTACGTGAGCTGGTCAGCTCTTTTTTGCTCGGATCCAAATCTTCAACAATACCGCGCAGCTCAGTCAATGATTTGGCAATAGGTGAGTTATCAAACAAACTGTCATTGAGACTTTTTGCTGGCAAATCGAGCATACGGTTCGACACTTGCGCCGACTCACGAATTTCTTTATTGCCCAAATTGTGAATAGATTGCACGTTTTGTTGAAACTCAGCGCTGTGTACTGAGTTGTTAATCACGTGATCGACAAAGGCATCGACTTTAGCATCAAGTTCAGGGATGTGGCTTTCGTCCAGTTTCACCATTTGATCCGCTTCACTTTTTTGAATCTCTTTCACCGGTTCAGGAGCAGTTAAGGTGATGCTAGGCGTTGAGGCGTTTTCAGGTGGGGTCAATTCTTGCATAAAATTTCCTATAATATCTAAAAATGGAATTCTTTACCGACGACGTTATTTATCAATGACACTATTTATTGACTATTAATTGTCATTAACTATTCATTGTTAATGAATAACAGTTTTCGCTTAGCACTTTTATAGTCGTGGTTTCAATTGTTTTTATTACCCAATAATTTTTATTCGAATGAGATATGTGTGATGAGACAATCTTTAGATTAACTGGTAATGAAAAGGTTGAGAAGATGGGTTTTGTAAACTGAGTTTTATAAAGCATTTATAGAGGAATTTGGCTTATCGTGCTTAGCTTTTTTATATTTAATGCGCGTATTCAGCAATAAATATGAAAAAACCATCAATATCCCGGAGTATATTGATGGTTAAGAGTATAACTATCTATAATAACAAGCTGTCTGTGTTAGTTAATTGATTATATTAACTAACCATCACATCAATTTACAGCCACTACTCGCTATAATCCACAGGTGGATTATTTTTTCTTAGTAGGCCCAAGCAGCATACCCATTTGACGGCCTTCCATCTTAGGATACTGTTCGACGTTTGAGATATCAGCGGTATCTTCAATGATACGATCAAGTTGTTTGCGTCCAATCTCTTGATGCGCCATTTCGCGACCACGGAAACGGATACTGATTTTAACTTTATCTTGGTTTTCCAAGAAGCTGACGATTTTTTTCAGCTTAACTTGATAATCCGCCTCTTCAGTACTAGGACGTAGCTTCATCTCTTTGAGCTGGGTCTGTTTTTGGTTCTTCTTCGCTTCTTTCGCTTTCTGCTTTTGATCATAGAGGAAATGTTTATAATCCATGATTTTGCATACTGGCGGCTTGGCTTCAGGAACCAATTCGACCAAATCTAGGTTTTCATCACGCGCCGCTTTCATCGCGGTTTCGATATCGACCACGCCCATTTGCTCGCCATCTTCTTTAACCAAACGGACTTCTTTAGCATTGATATCTTCGTTGATGTTCAAACGGTTTGACTGTTTAATAGGTATTACTCCTCATCTGTTTTTGGGGTCTGTCGGCCTTTTTTGCTGACAGCAGTCTGTACTAAGCTAATAAATTCTGCAACACTCATGACGCCGAGGTTTTCACCTTCACGAGTTCGGACGTTGACACTGCCCGTTTCGACCTCTTTATCCCCTAATACTAGCATATAGGGAACGCGTTCTAATGTTTTCTCTCGTATCTTAAATCCAATCTTTTCGTTACGCAAGTCACTCGTCGCTCGCAAACCTGCATTTTTCAGCTCACGAACCACATTTTCACAAGCATCGGCTTGTTTATCAGTGATATTCATCACCGCTACTTGTTGCGGCGCAAGCCATACAGGCATCCAACCGGCGTAGTTTTCAATCAAAATACCAATGAAGCGCTCAAACGAGCCTAAGATTGCACGGTGCAGCATAATTGGGGTTTCGCGCTCATTTTGCTCATTGACAAATTCAGCATCAAGGCGCTCAGGCATATTTGGATCAACCTGAATCGTACCGCATTGCCACACGCGACCCAATGAATCCTTTAGACTAAACTCAATCTTCGGACCATAAAATGCGCCTTCACCCGGTAGATATTCCCAATCAAGACCTGAGCTATCTAGGGCATCTGCCAAGGCTTTTTCGGCAAAATCCCATGATTCATCGCTACCAACGCGTTTTTCAGGACGGGTTGAGAGCTTCATAAGGATATTATCAAAACCAAAGTCTTCATACACCGCAAGGGTAAGCTTAATAAAATCCGCGACTTCTTGCTGAATTTGCGCTTGCGTACAAAATATATGCGCATCATCTTGCGTGAAACCACGTACACGCATCAAACCATGCAATGAACCAGATGGTTCGTTACGATGGCACGAGCCAAACTCCGCCATACGTAGCGGCAGCTCACGGTAAGACTTTAAGCCTTGGTTAAATACTTGCACGTGACACGGGCAGTTCATTGGTTTTACTGCATAATCACGGTTTTCGCTCGAAGTGGTAAACATATTGGTGGCATAGTTGCCCCAATGGCCTGAACGTTCCCACAAGCTGCGATCGACGATTTGCGGCGTTTTGATTTCCTCATAACCATGGTCATGCTGCACTTTACGCATATATTGCTCAAGTACTTGATAAATCGTCCAACCATTGGCATGCCAAAACACCATGCCCGGCGCTTGCTCTTGCATATGAAACAGATTTAACGCTTTACCAATCTTACGATGGTCACGTTTTTCTGCCTCTTCAATACGTTGGATATAGGCTTTTAAATCTTTTTTATCTGCCCACGCCGTACCATAGATACGTTGTAGCTGTTCGTTCTTAGCATCACCGCGCCAATAAGCGCCTGACATTTTGGTCAGTTTAAATACTTTTAAGAAGCGCGTATTTGGCACGTGTGGACCACGGCACATATCGACATATTCTTGATGATGATATAGACCAAAGGCTTCTTCACCCGGCATGTCATTAATCAATTTCAGCTTATAATCTTCGCCGCGTTCTTCAAAAATCTTAATCACTTCATCGCGAGGGGTCATTTTTTTGATGACGTCATAATCTTGCTTAATCAGCTCCATCATGCGTTTTTCAATTTTTTCCATGTGCTCAGGCGTAAATGGCGTCTCACTATAGATGTCATAATAAAAGCCATCTTCGATAACAGGACCGATGACCATTTTTACGTCAGGATAAAGCTGTTTTACCGCATGACCTAACAAGTGGGCACATGAGTGGCGAATGATATCGACGCCGTCAGCGTCTTTTGGCGTCACGATTTCAACTTTTGCATCGGCAACGATAGGGTCGTGGGCATCTACTAAATGGCCATCAACGCGTCCCGCGACCGTCGCCTTCGCCAAGCCCGCTCCAATACTTTGCGCCACTTCCATGACCGTTGTATTGCCTTCAAAGTTTTTTACGCTACCATCAGGTAAAGTAATCGCTACCATAATCTATTCACCTTTTTGGGTCCGTTGGCAGTGATGATTGCAACCATCAATCATATAACCGTAAGACCACGTCAATTATATCTAACCGCTATAATATGTCGGATATGTTGTAAGAAATGGGCATTAACCACAAACACTGCGCTAAAATTTATCTTATATATTATGCTAATTAAGTAGCCATTTAATAACTGTTCATCCAATCGCTATAATATAATATAGAATAAGTTGCTTGTTAATAAGAATAATTAGGAGTGCCATGCAGTAATGTCATAAAAGCCGCTATTATAGCAAACGCTGCCTATTAACACTAGACAGCTGCGGCGCGGTAAGCTTCCCTATATAGGTACGCTTAATGTCAATATCAATAGTGTTGAATATATACCTATATAAGCCCAGTAATATAATGCATGGTTTATAAATGTCCAATTGAGCTTACTAATAAGCTTCGTAGCAAATAATAATTAAACATTAAGACATGTCTAGAGAATAATCCTCTTTGGTTTTATATATGTTTTTTACTAAGTTATTGAAAAATATGGTTTGTTATGTGTTTTCTAAAATTAATTAAAAAATCTATCGAAAAGCAGTTGACACCCAGCTCAAAGCGTCTATAATACGCACCTCATTAGGGAGAACCGGAATAGCTTATATGTGAATTACATATAACCAACCTGGCTAACCCATTGAAACAAATTATAAAAAAGCTTGACAAACCAAATCATCATGATATGATAGTCGGCTCGCTAGATAGGATAAGTTCTTATACTTAAACAAACTAGCAAAGAGAAATACCCTATATATCAACTACTGGACGACAGTAGCTTGACACTATTTAAAAGCATAACTAAAGAACAACTTGTGTGGATTTTTGCTGATTCAGAATGCTAAAAAATAAAGTTGGTTGAAACTTCTTTTCGGAGTTCCTT